>NZ_MJLZ01000014.1 GCF_003666245.1 Brenneria alni | reverse complement strand
TTTAGTCAACAACCGACCTACTGTTAATTTATTAAGTGAATGTTGTTAAAGTAGTATGTGTTCATTTTTTTACATTAACTTTTATAGGCATCCCTGATATAAAAAGTACGCATTCCGCGACAGATATGAGGGCCATTTAGTTCGAAAAAGACTAAGAAATCTAATTTTTTGTTAAAACCCTGATGAATAAAAAAGGCTTACAATAATTTGTTTCCAACATTTGGGGAGTATAGTTTCGCTGACGGTAAGGGATGCCTGGAAAGTCTATTTGCCTGCAATTATAAAAATTCAATGAATAGAGATATAAGCATGAAGAAACTACTCACTATGATTTTATGCCTGAGCATGGTTGGGATTTCCCCACTGGCGACGGCGGAAGAAAATAACCCGACGGATAAAACCACGGATGTGGTGCTGATTGGCGGCGGTATTATGAGCTCGACGCTTGGCGTCTATTTGCAAGAGCTTCAGCCGGATTGGTCAATCGATATGGTCGAACGTTTGGACAATGTGGCGGAAGAGAGTTCCAACGGCTGGAACAACGCCGGAACTGGTCATTCGGCCTTTATGGAGTTGAACTACACGCCTGAGCCTGAGAATGAAAACGACCCTATCGATATCAGTAAGGCGGTAGAAACCAGCGAAGCATTTGAAGTTTCGCGCCAGTTCTGGTCGCATCAGGTGAAGAATGGTGTTCTTCATGATCCCAACTCTTTTATTAACAGCGTTCCTCACATCAGTTTCGTCTGGGGGGATGAGAATAGCCGCTTCCTGAATAAGCGTTATCAGGCGTTGCAGCACAGTACGCTGTTCCGCGGTATGGAGTACTCCGAAGATCCCAATACGATTAAAGCGTGGGCGCCTCTGGTGATTGAAGGCCGCGACCCGGCCCAGAAAATTGCCGCCACCCGTATGCCGATCGGTACGGATGTAAACTACGGCGAAATTACCCGTCAACTGGTTGACTCCCTGAAGAAAAAACAGAATTTTGCGCTGCATCTCAACGCTGAAGTCAGAGCAATAAAGCGTAATGCGGATAACACCTGGAACGTGACCTATGCCGATCTGAAAAACGGCGAGAAAGAAAGCGTTATCAAGGCCAGGTTTGTCTTCATTGGCGCGGGCGGTGCGGCATTGCAGTTGCTGCAAAAATCCGGCATTCCAGAGGCTGACGGTTACGGTGGTTTCCCGGTCGGTGGCGAATTCCTGGTAACGGATAATCCAGAAGTGGTGAAACGTCATATGGCGAAAGTCTATGGTAAAGCCTCGGTTGGTGCGCCGCCGATGTCGGTTCCGCATCTGGATACCCGTATTTTTGACGGAAAGCCAGTACTGTTGTTTGGGCCATTTGCCACTTTCTCCAGCAAGTTCCTGAAAAACGGTTCGCTATGGGATTTATTTGACTCAGTTACCCTGTCTAACATTTTACCAATGGCTCAGGTTGGCCTGGATAATTTCGATCTGGTTAAGTACCTGATTAGTCAGGTGATGATGGATGATGACGATCGCTTTGCCGCCTTGCAGGAATATTTCCCTGAGGCGAAGAAAGAGGACTGGAAACTGGCCGTTGCCGGACAGCGTGTACAGGTCATCAAGAAAGAGGCGGATAAAGGCGGCGTACTGAAGTTAGGCACCGAGATTGTCAGCTCTAAGGATGGTTCGATTGCTGCTCTGCTGGGGGCATCTCCTGGCGCGTCCACATCGGCTCCGATCATGTTAAGCCTGATGGAAAGGGTATTTAAAGATAAGGTTGCCACGCCAGAATGGCAGGCCAAACTGAAGGAAATCATTCCTTCCTACGGTCAGAAGCTGAACGGTAATATTGAATTGACCAATGAAATCCGCAGCTACACCAGCAGCACGTTAAATCTGAATTATATTGAAGTAAAACCGGAATAACGGTTGCGCGTATCATCTTTGTCGAAGGCCGCGTGAGCGGCCTTTCTGATATCTAGCTCCCTGACACTTCTTTGCCCATCCACGCGGCGCCCGTACGCCGCTACTGTCGCCGTGCACTGCCTGCACGATAGATCTTGTATCGCAGACAGCGGGAGCGATCCCGCCTTCTGTTCGAGACTGAATCGAGGGATTAGAAAGTGTAGTTAACGTTTACGCCGTACAACCAGGCTTTACCTTTTGAGGTGAGGTGGTAGGTTGGCGAGCCTGACGTATCGGATACTGGTTCATTAATTGACACTTTTTGTCCATGCATATAGGAAACGCCGACATCGATAGACGCATTTTTGTTGAATGCATAGGTTGTTCCTGTACTCAGCCAAAAGCGATCCTGATCCGGGATGGAAATAGAACGCTTGTCAGCGGGAACCGGGCTGTCGTCAAAGGCGATACCGGTTCGGAAAGTCCAGTTATCGTCATGGTAATAAGTGGTGCCTAATGCGATACGGTAGGCATCACGGAAGCCTTCTTCTTTATTGAACAGCGTCTGACCGTCGCTGCCGGTTGCCTTTAGCGCCTGGAACTGACTCCAACTGGTGTAGGCCAGGCCATAATGCACCGCCCATTTTGGCGCGACCCGGTGGTAGGCCGACACTTCCCACATTTCCGGCAGATTTAGCGTCAGTTTGCCGGGGATGGTTGCGCCACCCGTGCCGCCAGCCATCACCGGAATGTCATTGCGGTAATCGTCGTTAAAATCGATATCGACTTTGGAACGATAGGTCAGGCTAAAACGATGGTTTTCATCCACTTCATACAGTACGCCAGCGTTCCAGCCGTAGCCCCAAGCTTTACCTTCAAGATGAGCAAGCTCAGATGAGGATTGCAAGCCAAAGGCAGGGCCTAATTCACCGGCTGTGCGCACAATTTTCGCATCGGCATAAACGGCATTCACACCCAAACCAATACTAATGTGCTGATTTAGGCGATACGCGGCGCTCAGGTTCAGGTTGGACGTCACCAGATCGGTTTGACCGCCGATGGAACCCGCGCTGTAATTGTCATTAAACTCGGTTGCCAGACCGTAGTTGGTCACGGCGGAGGCACCGATAGCCCATTGATGGTTCAGCGGCATAATAAAATGCAGATTCGGTACCCAGGCGTGCGGGGCGATATTCTTTGCGCTGGCATCGCGGCCAGATGAACTGGCGCCCTTCAGGTCAATATCCGGGTTGATATAGGTCACGCCGCCAGAGAAAGAAGGGCGGTCAAACAGGGTCATGGTTGCCGGGTTACGGCTACCGGAAGCGGCGTTGTCAGCGACGACGCCTTCACCGGAAAATGCGCGCCCCAGGCCTGATGGTGAATATTCGTTGAGCTGGAAGCCAGCGGCGGATGCATTTGTGCAAACCAGCGCTGCTGCCACAGCAATGGCGGATTGTTGTAACAGGTTTTTTTGGCTCATGACCAAAACCTCTTTATGGGTTTGTTATTTAACTTTATTACGCCAGGTAACAAGGGACGCGCATTGTAGGGGGCGCACTCACGCTGACAAAGCAGACCAGTTGGCAAAGTCTGTGTATGGAATATTAAATTGTTACATTAATGTAATTAATATGTTTGTTAATCGATAGTGATAATCGATCCGCTTAACGATTTAGTTATTTTTTACGACAGAAAATTACCAGGATTTTACTCTGACATAACACTGGAGTGTGACAGATCTCACTAAATGTCCCCGCTGGCCGTAAGTTCTAGTGCTGTACCGAGCCGGTGAGTAGAATGGACAAGAAAGTGAAATTTTTGAACTGGACCATATCTGTTGTACCGATCTCTGCCGTAGAGGAAAGAATGATGACAAACGTAATAAACAAATGTACTGCTGAAGAAACCGCTGCCTGCTGCTGCGTAGATGTTGGCACCGTGATGGATAATACGGATTGCACGGCGTCTTACAGTAAAATCTTCACCGACCGGGCTGAGGCCGAAGCCATGCTGAACGTGCTGACGGATAAAGCCCGTGCGGTGGAGTCCGATCCGTGCCAGATCGACAGCAAGCTGGATACCGTGGACGGCGGAGTGAAGCTGGACATTGATTTCACTTTTAGCTGCCAGGCTGAAACGTTGATTTTCCAGCTTGGACTGCGTTAATTTTCGCGATATTCCCTGGGGCCGCATGGCCCCTCGGTGCGATAAGCCCGGGTATCTCGATCTCACCGCTATGGGTTTGTCAGCAAACGTTTTATCCGGTGACGGACGATATCTCTTCATTTGAGCAGCCTACTGGCGCTAGTTAATCGTCACGGCGACGGTGACGGTATCTGAATAGGTGCCTGCAGGCTGGTTGGCCTGGCTGGCGTTGATGCGGGCGGTATAGGGAATACTCTGTGCAATGCCGGTTCCTGTGCCTGAATAATCGGCGTTTTCTGTCCAGGCGGTATTATCCGCACGGTAGAGCTGATATTGCAGATAATAATCGCTGCCATTAACGGAGGCGGTCATCCGGCGCCAGTTGGCATCATCGGGGTGCGAACTGGTCAGCTTCACCGTATAGGCGCCCAGACTGGTGCAGCGTACGCCCAGGCTACTGTTTATCGAGGGAAAATCAGCGGGCAGGGCCGCCGTGCCAAAGCTGACATCAGGGGCGCTGGTGATTTCACAATCATTGGTGATGGTGAGTGTCAGATTGAGTGTTGAGGTGAGCGTGCCACTATCGTAAATACATAGACCTAATACTCCCAAAGCACAGAGACTGTAATCCCACTGCATGGTAATTGTATCGGTATAGGTTCCAGCCGCCACGTTATTGCCCACGCTGGTTCTGATGTAGATGGGCATGGTGCCGTCTGAAGAATTGAATAACCCCAGAATCCCCAGCAGGGTGGTGCTGCTCCAGGTGTAGGATGAATTAATGTTATATAGCGTGCCGCAACCGGAATCCATACACAGACTGTAGGGAATATAGTCGCTGCTGGTATCACGCCGCAAGCGCATGGTGCTGCCGCTGGAGTTGGTATCGCCGATAATGGTGGCCTTGATGGTGTTGGTACTGATAATGCTTAATGTACTGCCGGAACAGCTAAACCCGCTGCCGGAGGTGACGGTCTGTTGCGTACCGCCGACCCCGACGACCGAAGAAGCATACGGGCCAAGCGTCGTGGTGCTGGATGATACTTCGCAATCCGCAAAACTGCACTGCGAGCCTGCCAGCCCCAGTAATAGAATCATTATGCGTAATCCTGAAATTTTCAGCATAGCGTTATCCTTTTTTCTCTGTCTGACAGGTCAGCGGGCCGATACTTTCCATTGCCGGTGACGACGCCGACAGAGAAAATTCAACCAGGCAGTTTTGTCCGTCTTCTTGTTTAAAACGTAATCGGTTAAACAGGCCGAGGCTGGAGAAATAGACCCATCCATCGTGACCGCTGATGTTGGCGACGCCGCTTGACTCGTCGGTGATCCAGGTGCCAACAGCGAGCGGCTGCCCCTGGGTATTGCGTAAGGCGATATTGGCGGAAAGCACCTTGTGAACCGGGAATGTCACTACAATGCCGCTGCCCTCTTTTACCGATACGCGATCTTCTATGCGCGGGGTATGAATATTGCCGGGCAGTGGTAAAGGATCAATTTCCACCCTGGCCGGGTAGTTGGACGTTACCCACGGCACCAGCAAATGACCCCGTTTGTTGGTGGCGCCAACCAACTGGTTTTCGTATTTGACCGGCACGCCTGCATAGCCTTCGGTATCGACCACGATAAAGGCATCGTTGATGCGGTTACTGGGGAACAGCGCGCCGTCCATGTATATCAATGAACCACTGGCCTCTCCCCATTGCGTGGTATTGCCTTCATTACCGTAAACGCCGCCTTGCAACAGGTTATACGGCCCGCGCCAGCTCAATGATCCTTGCTGATAGGGATTCTTACCCGCCGCATAAGCCAGGTTCCAGCCGAATCCGCCATAGGTCGGTGTGGAGCGGGTGATGCCAATACGCGAAGAATAATCCCCGTTGGCGTTACGCTGGACTCCCGTATTGACGGTGTTGTTAGAGCCGAAGGGGATGACCAACTGGATCTGGGCGCTGTAGCCATTTTCTCCCAGTGTTTTGTTAAAGGCGGCATAGACTGAACTGCCTTTCCATAATTGCCGGGTATAAGACACATTCAGCAACTTGACGCGTGACCGATCGAAAGACTGTATATCGAAATAGCCAATGCCCACCGTACCGTTTCCCTGGCCGAAGAGTTGGCTGCTCAGGGTGGCCTGATTGTTCTGGCGGCTCAGATGGCTTTTATTATCGACGACGGTTAAATCGCGATATTCGGCACTGCGTTTGGAATGCTGGACATTCAGGCCAATCCGTTGGGTATAGTAGGAATAGCCCACGGTATATTGCTGTCCGCTGGCCTCTTTTTCGCTCTGGCTATAAGACGAACTGAGCGTTCCCCAGCGGCCAACGGTAAAATCTGTCCCCACGCCTGCCAGATAAAGATCCTGTATCGCTTCCGCATGGGTTGACAGCGTTAACCAGTTGGTCAGTCCGTAGCGATAAATACCGCTGAAGGCCGGTGCGGATGAGTAGGATTCATTCCTGAATCCGTAGTCCTGGCGTAGTACGCCGATTGAAAGGTCGAAATCGCTCAGTCCCGTACGCAGAAGCGTATTGGAAACATAAAACGGGATGGTGGTGGAAACCTGCCGCCCCTGAACGTCGGTGGTGATGACCGTCGCTTCACCTGCCCCGTTGAGATACGGGGTGTTGGTCAGGGTGAAAGGGCCGGGGTTGAGGGTTGAACTGTTCGCCTTATACCCGTTGATAAACAGATCCACCGTGCTGGGAACCGCCGCTGAACCGCTGTACTGCAATAGCGGATAGGTTACGATGTCGGGACGTAGGTTAAAATTCCGGCTGATGCGTACCCCCCCCATACGCACCGAGTTACTCCAGGTCAGCGAATTGCTGATCAAATCGCCCACCTGATAGGTGAGCATTCGTTCGCTTTCGCTGTATCGCCAGTAGGTGTCATAACGGCGGTAACCATCACGGCGGCCACTTGCGCTGTTTCCTGTGGTGATGTTGTAAATACCGGTGTTGGATAAGATGCCGTAGTCACTGAAAAAGCGTTGCTCCATCCAGGTATTAAGCGAGTTGCTACCGCCAGACGGGGAAGAATAGTAGGCATTGTAGTTAAACAGCAGGCCCGGACTGCTGCGCGGCAATATACGTTCCGTACCCGTACTGCTGTTTTCAACATTCTGAGCAGGTAACCAGGAGACGGGGACGGTCAGTTTTAGCTGTTGCTGACTGGGATCATATTCCACCGTAACCTCAGGCAGACGAGTTACGTTAACCAGGCCCGATGTCTGTGCGGGCAACCTGATGTTGTTTTGGATAAGCACTGCGGCTTCTATATAATAATCGCCCTGGCGATAATTAACCGGCACAACGGTACGATTACTTTGACCATTAACCGCAATGGTTAAATAGTAGATGGCGTCGGTGTTCGATGGCTGGGCGCGTGGGGGCGCGGGTAAATCGGTATATTCTTCAGCATAAAGAGAAGATGAATAAAAAAATAAACAGATGACCGTCGCCAACAATAAGTCCGGTGTCAAAATGGCATAAATTCTCATATTGATGACGGGCTTCATGGTATCCCTGCTAATAAAAGCGCGTTATTTACGTTTAATCAGTACCGGGTCAGCAATATCCGACAAATTGGTAAAGAGTTGCAGGGACGCCCCCGGTGTGGGTATACCGGCAGGTAAAGGCCAGCGCATTTCCTGTTTTGGCAAGACATACCCTAAAAAACCCTCGGTCATCAGAATCTTGCTGCCTTTTCCATCCTGGGATGATGACCAGAACACATGACTCAGTCGTGCGTGTACTGCTCCCTGATTACGGATATAAAGGTAGGGTTTCCCCGTGACCGAGGTGATGCTCCAGTACAGATCGGGCATGGCGGGTTGGCTGTTGACACGTTTTTTCCCTGGGCGCACTTGCGTCCATATTCCTTCTCCGTCAATAAACAGCGGCAGCAGATAGCGCATCTGAAATTGGATCCCCATCTGAGGGGAGGCCTGCTCTTTGGCATAGGGATCACTGATTTCATCAATGATAATGCGGTATGAACGTTCAGTATTGGCCGGGGCGGGTGCGGTACGCATCAGACGCACCATATGACGTTTCCCCGGCTCCAGTGTGGTAAACGGCGGTGTGACAATGACTTCTTTTTGTTCTGCGTAGCGATCCTTAAAATCAATTTGCTTCCAGGACATAATCCGAATTTGCAGCCTGACCGGTGCGCTGCCTTTATTTTCCAACCATAAGGCAGAACTGTTTTCATCGGATTCAATAACCTGATAGATAGGCCAGACAAGAATACTGCTGGCGGCAAAACATGAGGTGCTCATGATAGCCAAAAGCCAGGTAACTAATTGAATAAATTTCACTACTGTTATTTTCATACGCCTACCATGCTTATTTTAATAGGTCAGACTGATGGTCACGTTATCGGTATATTCCCCGGCCGATGGCAGGGGAGTGGCGCCAAAGTATCGTGCATAAACGGTGTAGGTCTGGGTCGTGGTGGGAAAAGATGAAATGCTCATCGCCAAATCACCGGTTCCCCACACCTGCGTACGGGCCGAATCACGGTAAAGCTGATAAGGGAGGGAGGTGGTCCCCGTCGTATTCATCACGTAACGCTGCGAGCTGCTTGTGCTGTGCAGCCCGTAATCCAGCTCAATGGAGATGGCTATGCCTGGTGTGCAGGTGACGACAATCGAACCGCCTCCCGCGGTGCTGGCTACGTCGACATTGGTTGCTGATGCGCTTTGCGTGCCGAAATTAATGGCGCCCATGTCTGGTTGACTATTACTGACATCACTGCCAAAAGCGCACCCTTTCTGTATGTCCGCACTGACGATAAACGTGCTGCTTACCGTCAGTGCGGCACTCTGGAAAGAGCAAAGGGCAACAGACAAGAGCAGTGTCGGCGTCTGCTGGGTAAACATCCTGCTATTCCTGAACCTGGGCAAACGGTTGTTACCACTCAATAGTGGCGGCAACGGTATCCGTATAGGTGCCGGCGGTTGGGGCTAAAACGGTTTGATCGCTGGGCAGGATGCGGGCATACACAGGAACAGACTGGGAGACGCCGGTGGAGGTCAATGAAATACCGGTTGCGCTGGAAAGGGGGATTTCCGTTGCCCTGCCAGCGTCAGTGTACAAGCGATAAGGGATAAAATAGCCGCCTGCACTGGGGGGAGCCAGTCTCCTTGTGGTGTCGTCATTTGCTCCGGCGCCGATATGGACGGTAGCCGGCGTGTCCGCCGAGCAGGTAACGGTCAGACCCGTTCCCGCCGTACTGGTTGTTTCTCCGTCAATATTGGCGGACAGACTACTGTAAGAACCGAAGTCGATGGTGCCCCATGTGCCGCCCGCGCCCGCGCCATTATCCACGGTGCAGGCTGCAGTAATGGTTAGTGTCACCCCGATATTGCCGGTGATGGTTTCACTGTGAGCGTTTGATGCGACAGCCAGCGTCAGCAACGCCGCCAGAGGGGACCAGAGGGTTTTCATCGTGTTCATTGCGATTCCTTCATATTGGCACTGCATGTATTTTGCCAGTAAAGAAATAAGGTCAAATTTAATTTGATGCCGGTTAATAAAATCAGCGTATTCAGTTTTATTAATCCCTATTCAGTTAATTCATTATGCAGATGGTATTAATTATTTTTGAGCAGCGATAATGGTAATGCTTGACGAAAAAAACAAGAGAATGACTGCGGGGGAAATAATTAATATCGTGGCTTCCGTTATCTTGTTTATCCTTTAAAAGATTAACTATTTACTCCTGCATTCAGTTTAATGCCATATTTTTCACTCGTTGTTATTTGATAAGAAAATTAACCATATAAAGATAAAGATAGAAGCTGAATCAAAATATCTCAACAGTATTGCTTTGGTTTTGGTTAAAAAAGTTTTAATTAATATTAATTGATTATTAATTGGTTTTTTGTTCTTGATTGTGTTTAAAGTCTGGTTTTTTTATCTAAAAATCACCTTGTTATGTTTTTTTCAAACTGATGAACGCGTTCAGGCAAAACTCTGTTTATTTAGCAATTAAATTTACCGCGTATATCTGCGATAATCCCCTCTCCTTGTGAGCTTAAAATGGTGCTGGCTTGAACCATTATCCTAATTCAAGTCACTGCTTTATAAGCGTTTTAATTACAGTATTTTCGTCAACATAGCGGTGTAATATGCAAGTTTTGATTATGCGTCATGGTGATGCAGTACCCGATGCAGCCAGCGATGCGCAGCGCCCCTTGAGCGCACGGGGCTGTGATGAGTCACGAAAAATGGCGTTTTGGCTGGATAACCAGGCGGTTGATATTGACTGTATCCTGGTAAGCCCTTACCTGCGGGCGCAGCAAACGTTAGCCGCGATTCGGAGTATTTTGTCTCTGCCTGAAGGTGATGAATGTTTGCCTGAGCTGACCCCCGGCGGAGATGCCAAATTAGTCGGTTATTACCTGCAAACCCTGGCAAGGGAAGGGACGGAAGCCGTGCTGGTGATCTCTCATCTCCCTTTAGTCGGCTATCTGGTGGCGGAATTATGCCCTGATGAAACCGCCCCCATGTTTGCTACCTCTGCCATTGCTTGTGTGAGCATTGATGCGCAATCAGGTCACGGTGCGTGCGACTGGCAGATGAGTCCCTCTCAGTTGCCGGTGTGAGGCATTTATAGCCGCCGTACCGTTTATCAGGCTGCATTGATTTAATGCAGCCCGGGTTACTCAATCGTGGGGGCTTCCAGCGCGACCAGCACCAGCAAGGCGGCGTCCCCGCCAAACTCTTTGGGCGCCTGATGGAAAGCCAGAACATCGGGATGTTGCGCCAGCCACAGCGGTGTCTGCTGTTTGAGAATGTGCTTGCCGTGACCATGCATCACGCAGGCGCAATACACATGTTCCCGTCGGCAGGCGGCCAGTAATGCCCCCAGTTCCTGTTTTGCCTGCAACTGGGTCAGGCCATGCAGGTCGAGAAACAACTCCGGGTAATAATCCCCTCGCCGTAGTTTTTTCAATTCATAATGGCTGGCGCCAGGGCGAACGTAACGTGTTGGCCCTTCGCTTTCCAATTGCGGCTGAAATTCGTCTGAAAAGTAAAAACTGGCATCGACCTGTTCCTGCAATACCCGCCTGGGAGGCAGCTCGCCGGGTTTGCGACGCACGGGTTTATGAGTATAGGTATCCTGGCGTAATTTTTTAGTGCCGGAGACGGATGTACGAAAAAGCTGCAATTCTTCGTCATTCAGCGAATATTTATTATTCATCGGTCGTTCACCCTGCATCAACATTCAGTCAGTTTACCTTTTCTCTCTCCCGTCGCTAAATAAAAGTCGGCCTAACCTTTAGTGCTACGCGTTATAACTACTGATTTGTCGTGGGCTTCATGGCAAACTAGACGCCGTTTTTCCATTCAGATGTGTCTGCGGAGGACAACCTTGGACAAAATTTTCGTCGATGAAGCCATCAGCGATCTTCATACCATTCAGGATATGTTGCGCTGGGCGGTCAGTCGGTTTAACGCAGCCAATGTCTATTATGGTCACGGTACGGATAATCCCTGGGATGAAGCTGTCCAACTGGTTCTGCCCAGCCTGTTCTTACCGCTTGATATTCCAGAAGATATGTATACTTCCCGTTTAACCTCCAGCGAGCGTCATCGTATTGTTGAGCGCGTTATCCGCCGGGTAAATGAACGCATCCCGGTGGCGTATCTGACCAATAAGGCCTGGTTTTGTGGTCTGGAATTTTATGTTGACGAGCGGGTTCTGGTGCCGCGTTCACCCATTGGCGAACTCATCAGCGATTATTTCGGCCAACTGCTGCCAAAAGCGCCCGGCCATATTCTGGATATGTGCACCGGCAGTGGCTGTATTGCGATAGCCTGCGCCAGCGCTTTTCCGCAGGCGGAAGTGGACGCGGTGGATATCTCCAGCGATGTGCTGGCGGTTGCCGAGCAGAACATCCAGCAACATGGTCTGGAACATCGTGTTACTCCCATTCGTTCCGATCTGTTCCGCGAATTGCCCGCTATCCAATACGACCTGATTGTCACCAATCCGCCTTATGTCGATGAAGAGGATATGTCGGATCTGCCGCAGGAATTCCGCTATGAGCCGGAATTGGGGTTGGCGGCAGGCAGTGATGGCCTGAAGCTGGTGCGCCGTATTCTGGCTTGTGCGCCGGATTACCTCAGTGACGACGGTGTGCTGATTTGCGAAGTGGGCAACAGTATGGTGCACCTGATCGATCAATACCCTGATATCCCCTTCACCTGGCTGGAGTTTGAGAACGGCGGGGAAGGGGTGTTTATGCTGACCAAGTCTCAGTTGATTGAGGGTAATAAATATTTCAGCAGTTACCGCGACTAACCCGTGGTCATTAACTATAGATGCATACGCTAAGGAGTCGTGATGGCAGGAAACAGTATTGGGCAGTTTTTCCGCGTCACCACATTTGGTGAGTCCCACGGAATTGCTTTGGGTTGTGTTGTTGACGGCGTGCCGCCGGGGATCCCGCTGACGGAAGCGGATCTGCAACACGATCTGGATCGCCGCAGGCCGGGAACGTCCCGTTATACGACGCAGCGTCGTGAAGCTGATCAGGTGCGCATTCTGTCCGGCGTTTTTGATGGTGTCACCACCGGAACCAGTATTGGTTTACTGATTGAAAACACCGACCAGCGCTCGCAGGACTACAGTGCGATTAAAGATGTTTTTCGCCCCGGTCATGCGGACTACACCTATGAACAAAAATATGGCCTGCGGGATTATCGCGGCGGTGGCCGCTCTTCAGCCCGCGAAACCGCGATGCGCGTTGCCGCTGGCGCGATAGCGAAAAAATATCTGCAACAGCAACACGGCGTGACGATCCGTGGCTATCTGGCCCAGATCGGGGATGTGAGCTGTGAATTAAAAGATTGGGATCTGGTTGAGCAAAACCCTTTCTTCTGCCCGGATGCCGACAAGCTGGAGGCATTGGATGAACTGATGCGGGCATTGAAAAAAGAGGGGGATTCGATCGGCGCCAGGGTCAGTGTGGTGGCCGAGTCTGTTCCCGCCGGGTTGGGCGAACCGGTGTTCGATCGTCTGGATGCCGATCTGGCCCATGCGCTAATGAGCATCAATGCGGTGAAAGGGGTGGAAATTGGCGACGGTTTTGCGGTAGTGACGAAACGCGGCAGTGAAAACCGCGATGAGATTACCCCGCAGGGGTTCCAGAGCAATCACGCCGGCGGTATTTTAGGCGGCATCAGCAGCGGACAGCAGATTATTGCTCATCTGGCGCTGAAACCGACCTCCAGCATTATGGTGCCGGGACAGACCATTAACCGTCAGGGGGAAGCGACGGAAATGGTCACCCGTGGGCGTCACGATCCCTGCGTGGGTATCCGGGCCGTGCCGATCGCCGAAGCGATGATGGCGATTGTACTAATGGATCACCTGCTGCGCCAGCGTGCGCAGTGTGGGGATGTGGTGAGTCAGGTTCCCCGTTGGTAACACATAATGAGAAAAGGGTTAATTGGGGTTATCGCCCTGGCGTTCAGCGCGCCATTGTGGATGAAAACAGGGTGGGCAAAAACCCCCTGGCAGGAAATGACGCACCCGGTGGCGGGAACGTCTCAGGCCATCGGCAGTTTTTCCAATGGTTGTATTATTGGCGCTCAATCACTGCCGCTGCTATCGCCTGATTATCAGGTTATGCGCGTCGATCAACGGCGCTATTTTGGCCACCCTGATCTGCTGGCGTTTATTACCCGTCTGAGTTCAGCGGTCAAGCGGCGTACCGCGGGCAATGTATTAATCGGCGATATGGGGATGCCGGTCGGCGGGCGCTTCAGTAGCGGCCATGCCAGCCATCAGTCCGGTCTGGATGTGGATATCTGGCTGCAATTACCAAAACAGCGCTGGAGCCAGCAGCAACTGCTAAACCCTCAGCCGATTGATCTGGTGATGGCAAACGGGCGCCAGATTAATCCACGCGTCTGGCAGCCGGAAGTGACGACGCTGGTGAAGCTGGCCGCGCAAGATAGTGAAGTGACGCGTATTTTCGTCAATCCGGCGATAAAAAAACAACTGTGCAGCGAGGCCGGTCAGGATCGTGACTGGTTGCGCAAGGTTCGCCCCTGGTTTGGGCATCGTGCGCACATGCACGTTCGCCTGCGGTGTCCGGCTGATAGCCTGGAGTGCCAGGATCAGGAATTGCCGCCAGCCGGTGATGGCTGCGGCGCTGAATTAACCAGCTGGTTCCAGCCTAAGCAGCCGGGGCGTGAAGCACCGGTCAAAACAGCTCCTCCCCCTTTACCACCGTCTTGTCAGGCTTTGGTCGACAGACATTTTGCAGCGGAATAAGTCATGGATTGGTTTGTCGTCGGGCCTGAAATGTTGGGTATTCTGTTTTTCGTCGCCATGTTGGCCGGGTTTATTGATTCCATCGCCGGTGGCGGCGGGTTATTGAGCGTACCTGCTTTACTTGCCGTTGGGCTGTCGCCCGCACAGGCGTTGGCGACCAATAAACTTCAATCGATGGGCGGTTCGTTTTCCGCCAGTCTGTATTTTATCCGCCGCCGGGCGGTCAATCTGAGCGAACAAAAACTGGCGATTGCCTTGACGTTTGTGGGTTCAACCTTTGGCGCCTGGCTGATTCAGCAGATCCATGCTGATTTTCTGCGACAGTTGCTGCCGCTGCTGATCATTGGCATCGGGCTCTATTTCCTGCTGTCGCCAAAGATCGGCGATGAAGACCGCCAGCGCCGTCTGTCCGCCGTGCCTTTTGCGATAGTTGCCGGCTGCGGCGTCGGATTCTATGACGGATTTTTCGGGCCGGGCGCCGGATCTTTTTATGCGCTGGCTTTTGTCACCCTGAGCGGTTTTAATCTGGCAAAGGCGACGGCACATGCCAAAATCCTCAATTTCACCTCTAATTTCGGTGGGCTGCTGTTCTTTATGCTCGGCGGAAAAGTGGTGTGGGGACTGGGCATGGTGATGCTGGCGGGGCAGTTTATTGGCGCGCGTATCGGCGCCAACATGGTATTGAGCAAAGGACAAAAACTGATCCGTCCTATGCTGGTGGCGGTTTCCGCCATCATGAGTTGCAAACTGATTTATGACAGCCACGGCGGTGAGATCGCAGGCTGGCTGGGGCAATTTTTCTCATGACGACGAACAATATGGATCTCCACCATTACCAGCAATTAATTGATATCTTTGATGATTGCTTCAGCGCTGAGTACAACACGCGCCTGATTAAAGGTGACGATGAGCCAATCTACCTGCCCGCCGACGAGCAGGTGCCGTATCATCGGGTTATCTTTGCGCACGGCTTCTATGCCAGCGCGCTACACGAAATTTCTCATTGGTGTATTGCCGGTGAGCAACGGCGCTTGCAGGTCGATTTTGGCTACTGGTATTGCCCGGACGGGCGTGATGCTGATACGCAGTCCCGGTTTGAGTCCGTCGAGATTAAACCCCAGGCGTTCGACTGGCTATTCTGCGTGGCAGCCGGTTTTCCGTTTAACGTCAGTTGCGACAACCTGAACGGCGACAGCGAACCGGATCGCATTGATTTTCAACGCCGGGTTCATGCGCAGGTGATGCTTTATCTACAGCAGGGGATCCCGCCGCGGCCTGCCCGCTTTATTAACGCGTTACAATCGTTTTACCATACGCCGCCGCTGACGGCAGCGAGCTTTCCGTACCCCGCCGATCTCTGCTGAATAAGGGTAGGCACTGATTAATCGAGGATGATAGATGATCGCAGAATTTGAGACGCGTATTCTGGCGCTGATTGATGACATGGTGGAACATGCCAGCGACGATGAACTTTTTGCCAGCGGCTATTTGCGAGGTCATTTGACTGTATCAGTGGCGCAAGTCGAGGAAAACGGCGAACATACGCTAGAGGATCTGCATAGGCGGGTCAGTGAAAATATTGATAAAGCAATAAAAAACGGCGAGCTTTCCCCGCCGGATCAGATTCTGGTCAACCGCATGTGGGAGACGTTGTTCCAACAGGCGCAGAGCCAGCAAACACACTAATATCTTCCGGTGCTGTGCTGGTTCTGCCAGCACCATTCCTTTTAAAGCGTAACGCTTGTTTCTACACCGGTCTGCCTTTCAGTAATTTTCTTATCCAAAAACGATTAGGGTTCAGCGCGGCCAGCGTTTCGCTATCCAGCGGCAAAGGTTCCGCATAAATTTGGGAGGCCAGGATCTCTGCCGCCAGCGGCGCAGAGCATAGTCCACGCGAACCTAAAGCGCCAATGATGAACAGGTCAGGGAAGACTGGCGCTGGCGGGAGTTTTTCTGTGGCACACCGCTGTGGTAATAGATGCTGATAACAGGCAAGCGTTTGTTGATAGTTGGGAACCGCGCCCACTAACGGTAAGTGATCGCGCAGCGCGCAGCGTACCCCCTGACGGGCCTGACGGCCGCTCATATCAATCTGCTGCGCCCATTGCGCCTGCGGCAGACAGTTCAGCAGCCGCTGGCGATTTTCCTGTTGCTCATTTTCCCGGTAATCGGTGGCGGTATCGCCGCGTTGGTAGCTGGCGCCGATACAGTGCCCTTGATGCTGCGGGCTGACCGGCGTCAGATAGCCGTCATAACACAGCACCTGTTTCAGCCGCCGTAGCGCCGGCGTGGTCGGAATATGGCTGACCTGACCTCGAACCGCGTAGCAGGGTAGATGGCGGGTTTGCTCCCAGTCCGGCAACTGATAGCCATTAGCCAGAATAAGCGTGGAATGCCCGGCCTGCTGGCTGTCATTCAGGGTTAATAACCAGCCGGCGGCGGTGTGTTCAAACGCTGAAACGGCGGTTTTCATATGGACAACCAGCCCTTGTTGCCGGGCCAGTAGCAGTGCCGATGCGGTGAGTTCTGCCGGGCAAAGCCAGCCGCCATCGGGGTAGGTAATACCGCCCGCGCCGAGCGTTAAGCCGTTCAGCGTTTCCAACTGCTCCGCCGTGACGCCATAGACCAGTTCCGGCGGCCAGTCACCCTGTAAGATCTGCGCGATTTTGCCGGCGATTTTTTCGTCGTAGGCCAGTTGGCTCACGCCACACCATTGATGTTCAAAGGATAATCCCTGCGCCGCCCATTCAGAATATTGACGACGGGCAAAAGTGAATGCGGCGGCGAAAAAGCGTGAGAGTGCATCATGCTGGTTGTTCAATAGCGGATACAGCGCGCCCTGCCGGTTACCTGAAGCGCCCAGTGCCGGTTGCCGATCGGCACAGTACAGCGTCACTTTTGCGCCGCGCCTTTGCAGGGCCAGCGCGGTTAAAATACCGGCAATACCGCCGCCGATAATGGCGATATCATTGGTTGCCGTGGCTGCTGGCCGTGCATACCAGGGCGATGGGGATGGGGCAGGAAGGCATTCGGGCAGGTATCCGCTCAACATGTCGCGTTTCTGCCCAAATCCTTTGACTTTACCGACGATAAAACCCGCCTGCTGTAACCCCCGGCGCACAAACCCGGCGGCGGTAAAGGTGGCAAAAGTTCCCTGTCGGCGGCACAGGCGCGCCATAACGTGAAACAGGTTATCCGTCCACATGTCCGGGTTTTTGGACGGCGCGAAACCATCGAGGAACCAGGCATCAACCTGATGATTCAGCGAGTCATCCAATGTTGGCAATAGCGTATTCACATCACCAAACCAGAGATCAAGTGTGATGCTCCCCTGCGCCAGTATCAGACGATGGCAGCCCGGCAAAGGTAACGGCCACTGCTGGCGTAATGCTTCAGCATAGCCTGCCAATTCGGGCCATTGGGCATGTGCCGCCGCCAGATCATGCTGGCGCAGCGGAAATTTCTCGAAGCTGATGAAATGCAGGCGGCGTAAGGTTGCCTGCGGTGACTGAGTGCGGAAATCGTCAAAGGCCTGCCACAGCGCCAGAAAATTAAGCCCGGTGCCGAAACCGGTTTCCGCCACCACGCAACTTGCACGCGAATGCGTGATAAAACGGTCGGGAAACTGATTACCTGTTAAAAACACATAACGGGTTTCCGCCAGCCCATTCTGATTGGAAAAATAGACGTCATTAAACTGTTGCGATACAGGTGTACCCTGTTCGTTCCAGCTCAATGATGCTTGTTGGATGCGGCGGTTATTCACGGCAACTGACTCATTATTCAAGCGGTGACGCGATTTTAACGGGCTGAATGTCGGGGCGCAAATTTAGTAAAAGTTCGGCTGATCGGACTTGTTCAGCTTACAACTGTACGCTAAAGTGCGAGGCGAAATCCCAAATTTTATAAGTGGAAGAGGTATTGAATGAAACGTGCAGTGATTACTGGCCTGGGGATCGTATCAAGCATAGGTAATAACCAGCAGGAAGTTCTGGCATCTTTGCGGGAAGGCCGCTCGGGTATTACTTTCTCTCAGGAGCTGAAAGATTCCGGTATGCGTAGTCACGTCTGGGGTAATGTCAAACTGGACACCACCGGCCTCATCGATCGCAAAGTGGTGCGTTTTATGAGTGATGCATCGATTTATGCCTATCTGTCTATGGAACAGGCGATTAAAGATTCCGGGCTGAACGACGATCAGGTTTCCAATGATCGTACCGGTTTGATCGTAGGTTCCGGCGGCGGTTCTCCGCGTAACCAGGTTGCCGGCACCGACGGTATGCGGGCGAAAGGCCTGCGCGGCGTGGGGCCGTATATGGTCACTAAATCTATGGCATCGGGTGTTTCCGCCTGTCTGGCCACGCCGTTTAAAATCCGTGGCGTCAACTATTCCATCAGTTCCGCCTGCGCAACTTCCGCCCACTGTATCGGTAATGCGGTAGAGATGATCCAACTGGGCAAACAGGACGTGGTATTTGCTGGCGGCGGTGAAGAGTTGTGCTGGGAAATGGCCTGTGAGTTTGACGCTATGGGCGCGCTGTCTACCAAATACAACGAGACGCCGGAAAAAGCGTCCCGTACTTATGATGCCGACCGTGATGGTTTCGTTATCGCCGGCGGTGGCGGTATCGTGGTGGTTGAAGAGCTGGAACATGCGCTGGCGCGTGGTGCGCACATCTATGCTGAGATTATCGGCTATGGCGCCACGTCTGACGGTGCGGACATGGTTGCCCCGTCAGGGGAAGGCGCTATGCGCTGCATGAAGATGGCATTGCAGGGTGTGGATGCGCCGATTGATTACATCAACACCCACGGTACGTCTACCCCGGTCGGTGATGTGAAAGAGCTGGGGGCGATTCGTGAAGTATTCGGCAACAACATTCCGGCTATTTCCGCCACCAAAGCGATGACCGGTCACTCCCTGGGGGCGGCGGGCGTTCATGAAACGATTTATACCCTGTTGATGCTGGAGCACGGTTTTATTGCGCCGAGCATCAACGTGGAAACGCTGGATGAACATGCGGTTGGCATGAATATCATTACCGAACCGACGGAGCGCAAGCTGACTACCGTGATGTCGAACGGTTTCGGTTTCGGCGGCACCAATGCCACGCTGGTGATGAGTAAGTTCGAGAAGTAATCAATAAATCATCATCGCGGGCGGGCGACATGCCCGCGGTGATTTACATCCCTTTGTTCTACCATTCGGGTACTCCTTTTTCCACAAGCCGGTAGTCAGACTAAAACCCATAGCAGAAATAACGCGACAAAAACGCTGGCGATCGCCAAAAACATCGGTTTGTGGAATAACGCTTGCCAGTTAAGCGGCAGCGAGGCGATTAATGGGTTCAGCAACGGCTGTGGCGCTGCCCAGTCGGTTTCCTGTGAGCGCTGTATGCGCTGAGTGAACAGAAAAGTGAGAACCTCACTGAGCTGTATCGGCATCAGCGGCGTCTGTAATCCGGCGTTAAAACGGTTCTGCGTATAATCCAGCAGCATTTGTTGTTCCTGCTCATTGAGCGGCTGCGGCAAGAGCGCCAGTAACGTCGTGAGATTCGGTGCCTGTGCAGCGGCGGATTGCGTCAATGTCGGCGCCGTGTTGGGTGAATTGGCTGCCGTCAGCGTGCTATTTGCCGTCAGTTGGTCTGGCGCTCTATCGGAAGCGGCAAGGGGTATCGGCGTCGCTCGTGGTAGTTGTTGTAAAGAGGACGGTGAAGAGGTTTGCAACTGTTGCAATAACACCTGTGTTTGCAGGAACTGAGTCAGTAATGGCAAATGCTTGACTGGGATCGCCTCGCCCGCATGTAAACTCTGCATCGCCATCAGCGTGGTCCAGATTTTGGCCGGTTGTTCCCCGGTCTGCGCGGCCAACCGGGTGACCAACTGGTTCAGGCTGGTTTGCTCAGTGGGTAACAAGGGGCGTTCAAGCGGGTTTGCAACAGATTGCTGCTGAATTGATGCCGTATTGGCGGCTGATTGAGGCGTTTGCCCGTTTTGTAACAGCGTCACCACCTGCTGTAGCTGTGCTTTATTCAGCGAACTCAGTACGGTATGACCGAACTGTTGGCGGATAAAATCACTGACGGTCTGGCGGTTATTTCCCTGTGGCAGCATGTCCGTCAAACGTTGCATAAGCTGCTGGCGTCCACCATTATCCTGAGTTTGTACCTGCGTTAAGCGCGTTTGCAGCAACTGTTCCGCAGGCTGATAGTGGCGCGACATCAGTTCGGTATTTTCCTGTAACCCCAGTCCCTGTTTCACGCCACTCCAGACTTCGGCGGTTTTTAATGTACTGAGGGCCACGATTTTAACAATCAGATTTTCAAGCGTCGTGCGCTGGGCTGGCGTCAATGGTTGATCGCCGCTGTTGGCGCCAGAGGCATTTGTCGTCGGTGATGTTGTGGTTGGACTGACGGAACGTTCGCCTGGCTGTGGGACACCTGGGCCGCTGACAGGTTGCATACTGATTTTCCTCACCGCTGGCTGCTAATGGGAGCCTGACTGCGCGCAGGCAACCTCAATGATTGAAAGGAATCATAGCAAGCTCTATGGCTATTCGATAGTCATCGATAAGCCCTGCGATTGCCGTATCCGTCTGGCTACTTCTCTTTGATTAATGGTATCCGCAATCGCTGTGCCAGCATCACGCCGAGCAAGGTGATCCCGCCGCCTATCAGATGGTAACCGTGTAATTGCTCATTCAGGAATGCAACGGCGATGACAGCGGTAAATAGTGGCGTCAGGTTCATGAATATCGCAGTGGTACTGGCTCCCAGCCGCATAACCCCCTGGATCCACAGGAAAGGCGCAATAATCGATGCCATGATACCGGCAAAGACCACTAATGGGATATTCTGACCGGTGAGTTGCACATTGTCCGTCAACAAAAAATTAGGCAGCAGCAGTACCACGCCAAAGGCAATTTGCACGTAAAGCGACAGCCAATTGGGCAATGGAATATTCCATCGTTTGGTTAATACGCCATAGAGCGCATAGGCGCTGGCGGCGGCAAACATCATTATTTCACCAGCGCCAATACCTTGTGACAGGATTTGCTCCGGGTGGCCCGCACTAATGAGCCAGACGATACCCCCGAATGAAATCACCCCGCCTGCAACGATGCCGACCGTGGGCGCAATACGCAGCAGCGGAATGCTGATTAACACGGTTAACAGTGGAATGAGCGATCCCAGAATACCCATCATTAATGCGCTGATGGTGTGTGCCGCGTAGTAAGCCAAACTCTGATACAGCACCATACCCAACAATCCGAGCACCAGCAGTTTCCAGCCATATTGACGAATAGTCGCCAGATGTTTGCTGACGCCCGGCAACATAAACGGCGTCATCACCATAAGGGCCAGTAACCAGCGATAAAAAGAAATAGCAGCCGGATCGATTGCGGTGGCGGAGAGTTTGTTGACGATGATATTCACCGACCAGATCAGCACCGCAATAATGGGAAATAAGATGTTCAAACTAATCACTCTCTTTTACGGCTAAAGCAAGCCGGTAGTTTACTGTGGTTAAAGGGAGAAGACGATGACCAATAGCGTTGGGCTTCCTCACCATTCAGTGGCAAAATGGCCTCCCTCTTTTTTCAGGGTAATCGCTCATCGGGGAAGACAATGAAGATTCTGGTTGATGAAAATATGCCGTATGCACGCGAGTTGTTTAGCCGTCTGGGCGAGGTTCAGTCCGTGCCGGGGCGACCGCTGCCGCGCGAAGCGCTGAATGAGGTATCGGCATTGATGGTGCGTTCGGTGACGAAAGTGAATGCCGAACTGCTGGCCGGAACCGCCGTGAAGTTTGTCGGCAGCGCCACTGCGGGCACCGATCATGTTGACCAGCGCTGGCTTGATGCTAACGGTATTCGCTTTTCAGCGGCGCCGGGTTGCAATGCGATAGCCGTTGTCGAATATGTCTTTTCTTCTTTGCTGATGCTTGCCGAGCGTGATGGATTCCAACTGCGTGACAAAACCGTCGGTATTGTCGGCGTCGGTAATGTGGGGGGGCGGCTGAATGAACGTCTGAAAGCCTGGGGCGTAAAAACCTTACTGTGTGATCCTCCCAGGGCGGAACGGGGAGAGGATGAAAATTTCCTCCCGCTGGCGGCACTGATGCGGGATGCCGATATCCTGACGTTGCATACGCCGTTATACCTTGACGGGCCGTATAAAACCCACCATTTGGTTGATGCGTCGGTGCTGAATGCTTTCGCCGATGGGCGTATTCTGATTAACGCCTGCCGGGGGCCGGTGGTGGATAATGCCGCTCTGCTTAAGGTGTTGACACAGGGGAAAAAACTCAGCGTCATTCTGGATGTCTGGGAACCTGAACCTGCTTTATCCACGGAACTACTGGCGTTGGTGGATGTGGGAACCGCCCATATCGCCGGCTATACGCTGGAAGGCAAAGCCCGCGGCACCACCCAGGTTTTTGAAGCCTGGAGCCAGTTTATCGATAATCCACAGCAAGTGGCATTGTCTGCTTTGCTACCAGAACCGGAATGTGCGGAAGTGATATTAACGTCGCCGCTGAATGAAGCGTTATTAAAGCGTCTGGTGCATCTGGTGTATGATGTGCGCCGGGATGATGCCCTGTTACGCCACAGCGTGCGTCAGGAAGGCGGATTTGATCGCCTGCGCAAACATTATCAGGAACGACGCGAATGGTCGTCACTCCATGTTGTCTGCGCCGACAGCGCCAGCGCAGACTGTCTGAATAAACTGGGGTTTACTGCCTCAGTCGGGGTTGATCGTTAATCACATTTTTTATTGAAATCTGTTAGTCAGCACTCAATTTACGGGCGATAGCGTAGCGCCCGTGGATATTTCATTTACACGTTTGGGGAGAAAACCACATGTCTGACGGTTGGAATATTGCCCTGCTGGGCGCAACGGGCGCAGTGGGTTCGGCATTACTGGAATTGCTACAGGAACGTGAATTTCCGGTAGGTGAACTGTACCCCCTGGCCAGCGAACGGAGCGTGGGGGAAATTATCCGTTTTAACGGTAAATCCTGTCCGGTGGAAGATGCGGCGGTTTTTGACTGGTCACAGGCGCAACTGGCGTTCTTTGTCGCCGATCAGCAAGCCAGCGAACGTTACGCGGAAGAGGCGGGTAATGCCGGGTGTCTGGTTATCGACAGCAGCGGCTTGTTTGCCCTGGAACCGGATGTGCCGTTGGTGGTGCCGGGTGTTAACGCCCACGCGCTGGCTGATTATCGTAACCGTAATATCGTCGCGGTGGCGGATAGCCTGACCAGCCAACTGCTGACGGCGATTAAGCCCTTGACGGAAGCCGCAGGTTTATCCCGCCTGCATGTCACGAATATGCTGTCGGTTTCCGCACTCGGCAAAGCGGCGGTCAATGACTTAGCCGGGCAAAGCGCCCGCTTGCTGAACGGTATTCCGCCTGAGACCGGTATCTTCCCTAAGCAGTTGGCGTTCAATTTGTTGCCGCTGTTGCCTGATAATGAAGGCAGCGTGCGTGAAGAACGGCGTCTGGTGGATCAGGTGCGTAAAGTGTTACAGGACGAAGGGCTGCCGGTTTCCGTCACCTGCATCCAGTCGCCGGTTTTCTACGGACATGCGCAGGTGGTTCACCTTGAAGCGTTGCGTCCGCTTTCGGCGGAGGAAGCGCGGGATGAACTGTTGCAGGCCGGTGATATCCAACTCAGTGAAGAGCAGGATTACCCGACACAGGTTGGCGATGCTTCCGGCAATGTGCTGCTGAGTATTGGCTGTTTGCGAAATGATTACGGTATTCCAGAACTGTTGCAATTCTGGTCTGTGGCGGATAACGTCCGTTTCGGCGGCGCGCTGATGGCCGTGGAAACGGCAGAATGTCTGGTGCAGGAGTATTTGGGGTAATGTCGGAACCGATTCTGGCGGGGGAAAGTTCTCCGCTGAAAATTGCGCTGGGGATTGAGTATGACGGCAGCCGCTATTATGGCTGGCAGCGTCAGGCTGAGGTTGACAGCGTTCAGGCCTGTCTCGAACAGGCGCTGACCAGGGTGGCCAATGAGCCGATTAGCGTATTTTGCGCCGGGCGCACCGATGCCGGTGTGCACGCCACGGGGCAGGTGGTGCATTTTCTGACGCAGGCGGCGCGCAAAGACGCAGCCTGGACGATGGGGGTTAATGCCAACTTACCGCCGGATATCGCGGTGCGCTGGGTAAAAACGGTCAGTGATGATTTTCATGCCCGCTTCAGCGCCACGGCGCGCCGTTATCGTTATGTCATCTTTAACCATCGCTATCGCCCCGCAATACTTGCACGGGGCGTTACACATTATTACCTGCCGCTGGATGCCGGGCGGATGGAACGTGCCGGTCAATGTCTGCTGGGTGAGAACGATTTTACCTCGTTTCGTGCCGTACAGTGCCAGTCGCGCACCCCCTGGCGCAATGTAAATCATTTAAAGGTTACGCGTCACGGCGCTTATATCGTGGTAGATATTAAGGCCAATGCGTTTGTACATCATATGGTTCGTAATATCGTCGGTAGCCTGATGGAAGTGGGGTGCGGCAATCAGCCGGAAGGGTGGATTGCGCAACTGCTGGCGGCAAAAGATCGCTCATTGGCGGCGGCCACGGCCAGGGCTGAAGGGTTGTATCTGGTCGCGGTAGATTACCCCGCACGTTTTGCTTTACCACAGCCGGTGATGGGGCCTCTGTTTTTAAATGATTAGCTTTTGGCTGACTACGTTGATGGTCGGAGGCAAAAAGGCGACATCGGGGAAGGGATGTTTTTATGGAATTTATACGGTTTATTATTGATTTTATCCTGCATATTGACGTTCATCTGGCGGAACTGGTCGCGCAATACGGTGTCTGGGTTTATGCCATTTTATTTTTGATTTTATTCTGTGAGACCGGATTGGTGGTGACGCCGTTTTTGCCGGGTGATTCTTTATTGTTTGTTGCGGGGGCGCTGGCTGCATTGCCATCGAATGACCTGAATGTGCATACGATGGTTTTGCTGATGGTTACTGCGGCGATCGCAGGGGATGCGGTGAACTACACCATTGGCAGGTTGTTCGGTGAGAAGCTGTTCAGTAACCCGGAATCAAAAATATTCCGCCGAAGTTATCTGGATAAAACGCACCAGTTTTATGCCCGTCACGGGGGTAAAACAATAATTCTGGCGCGTTTTGTCCCTATCGTGAGAACATTCGCGCCGTTTGTGGCGGGAATGGGACATATGAGCTATCGGCACTTTGCGGCTTACAATGTAACAGGCGCTCTGCTATGGGTACTGTTGTTTACCTATGCGGGTTACCTGTTCGGCGATTTACCCATAGTGCAGGAAAACCTGAAATTACTGATTGTGGCGATTATCTTTGTCTCTATTCTGCCAGGCATTATTGAGATTGCCCGGCACAGAAGAGCGGCTACACGTGGCAATGTGAAGTAAATGGTATAAATTTTAACATCCGGTTTGACCAGTTTTTTATCCACAGTACCGGAACGTTATGGTTTAATGGGCAGCATTTATGGTCTGTTCCTGGAACAATCCCTGGTGCCGATGCCTTAGTACCGCAAGCAACGCGTGTCTCAGGCATTTTTTAATTGGCGGTGTGTCAGGGAAATAGTTAACGTGAACAGCGGACTGGCGTTTGCCAGGTTCAAACAGAAAGGTTATCAATGAGCTGGATTGAACGAATTCTTAACAAAAGCAATATCACGCCGACCCGTAAAGCGAACATTCCTGAAGGGGTTTGGACGAAATGTGATAGTTGCGGTCAGGTTCTTTATCGTGCGGAACTGGAGCGTAATCTGGAAGTCTGCCCTAAGTGCGATCACCATATGCGCCTCTCCGCTCGTGCTCGTCTGCAATCTTTTCTGGATAAAGAAGGGACTGTGGAATTAGGTAGCGAACTGGAGCCGAAAGATATCCTGAAATTCCGGGATTCTAAAAAATATAAAGATCGTCTGGTTGCTGCGCAAAAGCAGTCTAATGAAAAAGACGCTCTGGTGGTGATGAAAGGCACATTATATGGTATGCCGGTGGTTGCGGCGTCGTTTGAATTTGCTTTTATGGGCGGTTCGATGGCATCGGTCGTCGGTGCGCGTTTCGTCCGTGCTGTCGAGCAGGCGCTTGAAGAGGGGTGCCCGCTGGTGTGTTTTTCCGCCAGCGGCGGCGCCCGTATGCAGGAAGCGCTGATGTCGCTGATGCAGATGGCAAAAACCAGCGCGGCATTGGCAAAAATGCGCGATCGTGGTTTGCCTTATATTTCTGTGCTGACCGATCCGACGATGGGCGGTGTGTCCGCCAGTCTGGCAATGCTGGGCGATCTGAATATCGCCGAGCCTAAAGCGTTGATTGGTTTTGCCGGGCCGCGGGTGATCGAGCAAACGGTGCGTGAAAAACTACCGCCGGGCTTCCAGCGCAGTGAGTTCCTGATTGAAAAGGGCGCTATCGACATGATCGTTCGCCGCCCGGACATGCGCTATAAACTGGCGACGATTCTTGCCAAGTTGACCAATCATCCGGAACCGGGCAATGATGTGGCGGAACTTCGCCATGATGCTGCATCTGAATCGCAGGATGAAGTATAACTGAACCGATGAACAGGAAGCGTGAGCGCTGCACTGAGCAGAAATCAGGCTTCCTGTATAAAATGAACCGTAAGCCAGTGAACGGGACTCATGGATAATCTTCAAATACCCCAAGCCACGTCACCTTTGGTCACGTGGCTTCATTATCTTGAGCACCTGCACGCCCAGTCCATCGATTTGGGACTGGATCGCGTAAAGCAGGTTGCTGAGAATCTTCAATTATTACAGCCCGCCAATGTGGTGTTTACTGTCGCAGGGACCAATGGCAAGGGCACGACCTGCTGTACGCTGGAATCGATACTGCTGGCCGCCGGATTGCGGGTGGGTGTATATGGATCGCCTCATTTGCTGTGTTACACCGAGCGGGTGAGAATTCAGGGTAAAGAGTTACCTGAATCGCTGCATTGTCAGGCATTTGCAAGTGTTGAAGCCGGAAGAGGCGATGTTTCACTCACTTATTTTGAGTTTGGAACCTTAGCCGCGTTGCAGATGTTTAAGCAGGCAAAGCTGGATGTCGTGATTCTGGAAGTGGGTTTAGGCGGGCGTCTTGACGCCACCAACATTATCGATGCAGACGTTGCCGTGGTAACCAGCATTGCGCTGGATCACACCGACTGGCTGGGTAACGACCGGGATAGCATCGGCAGAGAAAAAGCGGGTATCTTCCGGCAGGGTAAGCCTGCCGTGGTCGGTGAGCCGGATATGCCGGGCGCTATTGCGGATGTTGCCGGTGAAAAAGGCGCCGTGTTATTACGCCGTGGCCGGGACTGGGATTTCTCCATTCAGCGCAACGGCTGGAGCTGGCAGAATAAGCAACGCGAACTGTCGGGATTGCCGATGCCGAATGTGCCATTGGCCAATGCGGCGACCGCATTGGCCGCGTTAAATTATTCACCATTAAACGTCAATGAAGAGGCGATTCGTCAGGGGTTATCTCAGGCCGCTCTGCCTGGACGTTTCCAGATTGTCAGTGAAAAACCGCTGCTGATTCTGGATGTTGCTCATAACCCTCACGCCGCCGCTTATCTGGCGAGTCGGTTGGCGATGTTGCCAAGAACCGGGAATATCCGTGCAGTGATAGGAATGCTGGCAGATAAAGACATCGGCGGTACGCTGTGTCATTTGAAGCCGTTGGTGGACGAATGGTATTGCGCACCGCTGGAAGGCCCTCGCGGCGCGACTGCGGCGCAACTGGCGGAACACCTGGCGAGGTGTCGGTCGTTTGCTGATGTGGTCAGTGCCTGGCGGCAGGCTATGGCAGAGTCGGGCGAACAGGATATCGTCATTGTGTGGGGATCTTTTCATACGGTAGCGCATGTCATGGAAGCGCTGGATGAGGGGAAAGCGTATGGCGAGTAAATTTCAGAATCGTTTGGTTGGAACTATCATTCTGGTTGCGCTGGGTGTCATTGTGCTGCCCGGTCTGTTGGATGGTAAGAAAAAGCATTATGAAGATGAGTTCGCGGCTATCCCTCTGGTTCCTAAGCCGGGAGACAGCAATGAAATGGATGCGCTGCCCGCGCTGACTCAATCTTTGCCCAGCCAGCCGCCGGAAGGGGCGGAGAACGCCATGCAGGATAAGCGTACAGACGCTGGTGCGGAAAACCCCGATATAAATGCCCCGCCAGAAAGCCCGCCGCCTGTAGCGAATGCCCCCGCTGTAGTGGCGCCGCCTGCTGTCGTTGAACGCCCGCCCGTTCAGACGCCGGTTGAACCAAAACCGCAGCCGAAACCGGAGGTTAAACCAAAACCTGAGGTCAATTCAGAAACGTACTCTGGAACTAAACCACAGCCGCAGGCCACAGAAAAGGCACCTGTCGGGCAAGCCTATGTTGTGCAGCTGGGCGCACTGAAAAATGCCGATAAGGTTCATGAAATCGTCGCCAAACTTCGTCTTTCCGGCTATCGGGCTTATACCGTACCGACTACCCCGGTGGCGGGGCAGATTACCCGTATTTATGTCGGCCCGGATGCGTCAAAACAGAAATTGCAATCTTCGCTGGCGGAATTACAACAGCTCAGTGGGTTGAGCGGCCAGGTGAGATCGTATAGCGTGCGTTAGGGAATCAACATGCTTGCGGGCTGTTTTTTGGTTTGATTATCTATTGATGAAATTGGCGGAAATACGCTACGCAAACGTTTTCTTTTTCTGTTAAAATGCGCCGCGAACAGGATGACGTGGCGACTTAGCGGTTGGCATCGTTCATTATTAGGATGACTCATGGTTTGGGTTGATTACGTCATTATTGGCATCATCGGATTTTCGGCGCTGGTTAGCCTTATCCGGGGGTTTGTACGTGAAGCGTTGTCGCTGGTGACCTGGGGATGCGCGTTTTTTGTCGCCAGCCATTATTATGTTTATCTCGCGGTACATTTCACCCGTTTTGATGACGAACTGGTACGTAATGGTATCGCTATTGCCATTCTGTTTATTGCGACGTTGATTGTGGGTGCTATTGTTAACTATGTGATTAGTTCACTGGTTGAACGCACCGGATTATCAGGCACCGATCGCGTATTGGGCATTTGTTTCGGTGCGCTGCGTGGTGTGTTGATCGTTTCCGCACTGCTATTCTTTCTGGATACCTTCACCGGTTTTTCACAGAGTTCCGACTGGAAGCAGTCCCAGTTAATTCCGCAGTTCAGTTACATTATCAGGTGGTTTTTTGACTACCTGCAAAGCACGTCAAGTTTCTTGCCGCAGCATCTATAAGCTGCGGTAGCGCTGATGAGGAAAAGACACCATGTGCGGTATTGTCGGTATCGCCGGTTTTACACCGGTCAACCAGTCGATTTATGACGCGTTAACGGTGTTGCAACACCGTGGGCAGGATGCCGCAGGCATCATCACCATTGACGCCTTAAACTGTTTTCGTCTGCGCAAGGCCAACGGCCTGGTGAAAGATGTGTTTGAAGCACGGCACATGCAACGTTTACAAGGCAATATGGGCATTGGTCATGTACGTTACCCTACCGCAGGCAGCTCCAGCGCCTCGGAAGCACAGCCTTTCTACGTTAACTCACCGTTTGGCATCACGCTGGCGCATAACGGCAACCTGACCAACGCTCACGAACTGCGCAAGAAGCTGTTTGAGCAAGAGCGCCGTCATGTTAACACCACGTCCGATTCTGAAATTCTGTTAAATATTTTTGCCAGAGAGCTGGATCGTTTTCAGCACTATCCTCTGGAGGCTGATAATATTTTTGCGGCAGTTGCTGCGACGCACCAGCAGATTCGTGGTGCCTATGCCTGCGTGAGCATGATTATCGGACACGGAATGGTGGCTTTCCGCGATCCTAATGGCATTCGTCCTCTGGTTATCGGCAAACGCAGTCTGGAAGATGGCCGCAGTGAATATATCGTGGCGTCGGAAAGTGTGGCGCTGGATACGCTCGGTTTTGAATTTTTGCGTGATGTCGCGCCGGGCGAGGCGATTTACATCACGGAGAAAGGGCAGTTGTTTACTTGTCAGTGCGCCGAAAACCCGAAAAGCAATCCTTGCCTGTTCGAGTATGTTTACTTTGCGCGTCCTGACTCTTTCATCGATAAAATCTCTGTGTACAGCGCACGCGTGCGTATGGGCCAGAAACTGGGTGAGAAAATTGCACGCCAGTGGGAAGATCTCGATATCGACGTGGTTATCCCCATTCCTGAGACCTCCTGTGATATCGCACTGGAAATCGCCCGTATTATTAACAAACCATATCGTCAGGGGTTTGTGAAAAACCGTTATGTGGGGCGTACCTTTATCATGCCGGGTCAGCAGGCGCGCCGTAAATCAGTACGCCGTAAGCTGAACGCCAACCGTGCCGAGTTCCGTGATAAAAATGTCCTGCTGGTCGATGACTCTATCGTCCGTGGTACTACGTCAGAGCAGATTGTCGAGATGGCGCGTGAAGCTGGCGCCAAGCGTGTCTATCTGGCATCGGCTGCGCCGGAAATCCGTTTCCCTAACGTTTATGGCATCGATATGCCGAGCGTGAACGAACTGATTGCCCACGGTCGTGAAGTGGAGGAAATCCGCCAGCTCATTGGCGCGGATGCGTTGATTTTTCAGAATTTGGACGATCTGATTGCCGCAGCCCGTGAAGATAACCCGGATATCACCCAATTTGAATGCTCGGTATTCAATGGTGTGTATGTGACGAAAGATGTCGATCAGAGCTATCTGGATTATCTGGAAGTGCTGCGTAACGACGATGCTAAAGCGTTGCGTAGCCAGAACGAAGTGGAAGATCTGGAGTTACATAACGAAGGCTGAGTACTCAATTTTCAGTCGCCGCACTGGTATGGCTGCGCTGAGACATGAGTAAACTGAAAGGGAGGGCGTTTATGCGTCTTCCCTTTCCTTATTCTTGCTTCTCGGCAATCAATACGGCAAAGTCAGCGCAGGCACTCGCTGTGCTAACTACAAACCCGCGTTAACCATCTGGCGCGAACGGTCAGAGGCAGGATTAATGAAACGACTTATTATTGGTATTTCCGGTGCCAGCGGTGTGATTTATGGCGTTCGTCTGTTGCAGGTTTTACAGGCGATAGAAGGCATAGAAACTCACCTGATTGTGAGTCAGGCAGCCCGGCAAACGCTGTCTCTGGAGTCTGATTTCAGCCTGCGCGACGTTCAGTCGCTGGCGGATGTAGTGCATGATACGCGTGACATCGCAGCCAGCATCTCCTCCGGTTCATTTAAAACCGCCGGGATGGTGATTTTGCCTTGTTCGATAAAAACCCTGTCAGGCATTGTTCATAGCTATAGCGATAATTTGCTGACGCGTGCTGCTGATGTCGTGCTGAAAGAGCGCCGTCCTTTGGTGCTTTGCGTGCGTGAAACACCGCTGCATTTGGGACATTTGCGAATGATGACTGAAGCAGTAGAGTTAGGGGCGATCATCATGCCGCCGGTGCCTGCTTTTTATCATCGCCCACAAAGTGTGCAGGATATCATTGATCAGACGGTGAACCGTGTCCTCGATCAGTTCGACATTACGCTGCCGGAAGATCTCTTTACGCGCTGGCAGGGAGCGTGATTACGGCGTGTTTCTATGCGCGGCCTAAATATCATTGATTCTGGTCATATAACCGCCTTGCCCTATTTTGGGGCTTTTCCCGGCGTTATATTGCTTTTTAATCCCCATTGCACTTTAATGGCGCCCAAATTTGACGCAGTGATGACACTGCGGCCTGCTCCAGCCTTGCAGGTTCACAGATAAAATCACAAAAGCGACGGGTTACTTCACACTGTTCGCGTCATATAAGCTTATCGATTCAGTTTTTTCATTGTGGCATGAAAACTGCAACATTCCGTAGTGGACAATGTACCGTGATCACATGCTTTGTTTTAACCTCGTCGCTCGTTCTGACGTCGATTACTAATTTTGGATCTTCAATCACTCATGGTAGGGGTAATAATATGAAAAAATTGATAAAAATTTTACCGTTGGCTTTCGTTCTGGCAGCAGGAAATGCCGTGGCTGATATCCCTAAGAATCTTAGACTCGGCACTGACCCCAGCTATGCGCCTTTTGAATCAAAGAGTGCCAGCGGTGAATTGGTTGGGTTTGATATCGATCTGGCAAAAGAGTTGTGTAAGCGTATCGCCGCTAATTGTACATTTGTCGAAAGTGATTTTGATGCATTAATCCCGTCTCTGAAAGCCAAGAAAATTGATGCCATTATCTCCTCGCTCTCCATCACTGAGAAACGCCAGCAGGAAATCTCCTTTACTGAAAAACTTTATGCGGCGAATGCCCGGCTGATTGCCAAGAAAGGTACGGATATCAAACCAACGCCAGAGTCATTAAAGGGGAAACGAATCGGCGTATTGCAGGCATCCACACAGGAAAGTTACGCCAATGCGTATTGGCAACCCAAAGGGATTGATATTATCGCTTATCAGAATCAGGAACTTATTTATGCCGATTTAATATCAGGCCGCATTGATGCGGCGTTTCAGGATGAAGTTGCGGCCAGCGAAGGCTTTTTGAAACAGGCTGTTGGTAAAGACTACGAATTTGCTGGTCCTGCCGTAAAAGATGACAAATATTTTGGCGTAGGGACCGGCATGGGACTGCGCAAAACGGATACGGAGCTGAAAGCAGCGCTGGATAAGGCTTTTGATGAAATGCGCAAAGACGGCACCTATGACGCTTTTGCGAAAAAATACTTCGATTTTGATGTCTACGGCGGCTAAACACCTCTGTTATTGGTTTCTGCCTGCTTGTGCAGGCAGAACGAAGCGGGAACGCTGAAGGGAATTCATCTCTGGCCAAAATGATGTCAGCCAGATTTTTTCGTCACATCTTGCAGCGCTTCTTCCAGTTCAAAGAAACGAAAGCCGAAACCCGCCGCTTCCAGCCGCTGTGGAATCGCACGCTGTCCGCCTAGCACCAGTGTTGAGGCTTCGCCCATCAGCAACTTTAGCGCGAAACCCGGTACGCGAACAAAGCCTGGCCGATCCAGTACGTGCGCCAGCATGGCGGAAAACTGTTCATTACGCACAGGGTAAGGCGAAACCATGTTAAACGGCCCGCTGAGTACCGTGTTATCCAACAGATAAATAATTCCGTTCACCATATCGTCGAGATGAATCCACGGCATGTACTGTTTGCCGGAGCCCATCGGGCCACCGAGGCCTAAACGAAACAGCGGTAACATTTTTGCCAGTGCGCCGCCCTGGTCGGAGAGCACGATACCGGTACGTAACAGACAGACGCGGGTTTTGTCGCTCTCGGCAGACTGCGCCAGTGCCTCCCAGCGAGCGCACAAATGATGGGTGAATTCGTTGGCGGGCGTTTCATCTTCCGTCACCAGCGCCGCCCCCTGATCGCCATAATACCCCACGGCGGATCCGGAGATAAAAACGCAAGGCGGCTCGCTACTGGCGTTAATCAGTTTGGCGAGTTGTTCGGTAATGTTCCAGCGGCTCTGGCTCAGGCGTTGTTTCTGTTGCGGGGTCCAGCGTTTATCTGCGATCGGCTCACCTGCCAGATTAATCACGCCATCGAAATTGTTCAGAGAGGTTTGATTATTGAGTGTTGACCAGTACTCTACCTGATTACCTAACAGCTTGCGGGCGCGCTGCGGATCGCGGGTTAATACGGTAATATGGTGAGAAAGCAGTTGTAATCGTTGAATCAGATGGCGTCCGATAAGTCCGGTTCCACCGGTAATTAATAATTGCATGTCTGGCCTCGCTTATCCCTTTCACCTTTCAAGATGCCCTGTAGTATCTTGAAATCTATGGGTATGGAACCTATTCCAATCAGGGAGGATTCATTGCTCTTTGGCCCCTGACAGGTCTACGCCTTGTGATAGCACATTGTCATGGAGACAGCGTCGGCATACCGCAGGGCAAACAGTTTATCCACTTCAACTTCAGCATAGGTGATCCAGTCATGATTGCTGGCGATATCAAGCACATCCTGCGTTAATTTTTCCAGCAGAGCAAAACGGTTCTCCTCAACGTGACGAATAATATTCTTGGTGACGGTGCGGTAGTTCAATGCATCATTGATATTCTCGCTATTGCGTGCGTGCTCTGCCGGATAGTGGATCACAACGTTGATGACAATGTCCTGTCTGTTATTGATCTCTTCTTCTTTAATCCCGATAAACGTGCGTAACCGTAAGTTTTTTATACGAATAATGGCATCAGTATTGCTTTGTGACATTCATCAGCCCTCAGTAATGTTTATGTTGCTATAACCATATCAGAAGATAACCGAAGGCCGAATGGGATGAATGATTACTGTTCTGCTAATTTGTAGGCGCGATCCGTTGCCGGACGAGCGCTAATCCGTTCATACCAGCTTTTCACCGCCGGATAGTCACCAAGATCAATACGTTGACGAGCATAAGAGACAACCCACGGATAGGTTGCAATATCGGCAATACTATAATTTTCACCCGCCAGCCAGGGACTCTTTTGTAGTTGTTTATTTAACACGCGGTATAAACGCTGAGTTTCCTGCTGATAACGTTCAATGGCGTAGGGAACAGGCTGGGGGGCGTAGTGGTTAAAATGGTGGTTTTGTCCCAGCATGGGGCCGAAGCCAGCGACCTGCCAGAATAGCCATTGCAGGGTAGCCGTGCGTTCGCGCAGATCCTGACTCAACAATGCCCCGCTTTTTTCAGCCAGATACAGCAGGATCGCGCCTGACTCAAACAGGCTGATAGCGCTACCGCCATCGGCAGGCCGTTGATCGACAATCGCCGGGATTTTGTTGTTAGGAGAGATGGCCAGAAATGCAGGCTTAAACTGCTCACCGGTGCCGATATTAACGTGGTGAAGCTGGTAGGGAAGGTTTGTCTCTTCAAGAAAAAGCGTAATTTTATGCCCGTTGGGGGTAGGGGCGTAATAGAGATCAATCATGATGAATAGTGCCTCCGTTTCACTTCAGAAAAACATAATTGAACTGCGTGACTTTGCGATCACGTTGCTGTTCGGTCAGGATTAAATGCTAGGTCAAAATGGTATTTCTGAAAAGCCGGGAGATTACCCTACCACTTCTCCGGCGGGAAAATAAGCTGTTGCGATGTAATCTTGCGGCGTGGATCAACTGATGCAGACGTGGCGATGACGCAGAGACGCACCGTCATTAAGACCGTGGCGATTTCTCCGCATGAGGCTATATCAGGGTAATGAAATATAGGTGCCCTCCTATTACGCATTGAATGCCGCATTGTGGGTCAGGATGTTTCAGTATAGTGCAGGGGCGCGTGATAAGCGGTTTACAGAGCGAGTCTCTTGCTGGCCTGTCCTGCATCTTGCTATATGGTACAGTCTTTGCAATTCCCCCTGATATTGTATTGATATCGGGGATGACAGTATGAAAAATAACAAGGCAGAACCAGGGTTAAAACGTACGTTGGGCAGTTTCCATTTATGGGGAATAGCGGTCGGGTTGGTTATTTCAGGTGAATATTTTGGCTGGAGCTATGGCTGGGCACAGGCTGGTACGCTGGGTTTTTTAATCACCGCGTTGGCGATCGCCGCTATGTATTGTGCTTTCATCTTCAGCTTCACCGAACTGACAACATCAATACCTCATGCTGGCGGGCCATTTGCCTATGCTTACCGTGCTTTTGGTCCAACCGGTGGTTTTATCGCCGGGTTCGCTACGCTGATTGAGTTTGTGTTTGCCCCGCCAGCTATTTCGATGGCTATCGGCGCCTATCTGAATGTGCAGTTCCCGTCGTTGGATCCTAAATGGGTCGCCGTCAGCGCGTATCTTATTTTTATGGGACTCAACATTCTTGGCGTAGGCATCGCCGCCACGTTTGAACTGCTGGTTACATTGCTGGCTATATTTGAATTGTTAGTGTTTATGGGCGTGGTGGCACCGGGTTTTGAATGGAGCAATTTCACCAATCTGGGCTGGGCTGGCGCTGATGAATTCAGCCCGGTGGCGCTCTCCGGTATTTTTGCCGCCATCCCATTTGCTATCTGGTTTTTTCTGGCGATTGAGGGTGCGGCAATGGCCGCCGAAGAGGCTAAAGATCCTCGCCGGACCATTCCACGTGCGTTTATCTGCGGTATTCTGACGCTAACCCTGCTGGCGCTTGGCGTCATGCTGTTTGCTGGCGGCGTGGGAGACTGGCGTCAACTATCGAATATCAACGATCCGCTGCCTCAGGCAATGAAGCTGATTGTCGGCAGCAACAGCGGTTGGCTGCATATGCTGGTATGGCTGGGGTTATTTGGTCTGATTGCGTCGTTCCACGGTATTATCATGGGGTATTCCCGTCAGATATTTGCCCTGGCGCGCGCCGGATATTTGCCTAAGCCTCTGGCGCGTATTCACACGCGTTTCCGTACACCACACCGGGCGATTCTGGCAGGCGGCATTGTCGGTATCGCCGCCATTTTCTCTGATTCGCTGGTAACCATCGGCGGACAGCCATTGACCGCTAATATCGTCACCATGTCGGTATTCGGTGCTATTGTGATGTATATCACTTCAATGGCCGCACTCTTCAAACTGCGCCGTAGCGAACCGGCGCTGAACCGTCCGTTCCGTGCGCCCTGGTATCCGTTTGCCCCGGCATTTGCGCTGGTGATGGCGGTGATCTGTCTGGCTGCTATGGTTTATTACAATACGTTATTGGCAACCATTTTTGCCGCCATGATGCTGCTGGGTTACGGCTGGTTCCGCCTGACGCGTGGAGCGCGTGATACCGCCGCGTTTGATCCACAATTGACCGTTTCCAAGTAACGAACCGGCTTAAATACATAAAAAAAACAGCCCGTTATCCAAATAGCGGGCTGTTGCCAACACCATTGAGGCGAAAGTATGTATCAGACTACGCTGAGTCACCGCAGTTATCGTTTTAATGATTTGCGTGAGCTGATGGCAAAGGCATCACCGGCACGTTCTGGTGATATTTTGGCTGGCGTGGCGGCAGAAAGCGCGGAAGAGCGTATGGCCGCCCGTATGGCGCTGGCCGACTTACCGCTGGATACCTTTTTGCAGCAGGCATTGATTCCTTACGAGCATGATGAGGTCACGCGGCTTATTATCGATAGTCATGACCGGACGGCCTTTGCTCCAATTTCTCATTTGACGGTGGGTGATTTTCGCAACTGGTTGCTAAATGAACGCACCGATAGTGCACTGCTGTCTCAGGTTGCACCAGGAATCACGCCGGAAATGGCGGCGGCTGTCAGTAAAATTATGCGTAATCAGGATCTGGTTCTGGCGGCAAAAAAATGCCGGATAACGACGAAATTTCGTAACACCATTGGTTTGCCCGGCCATATCAGCGTGCGACTACAGCCTAATCATCCGACCGACGATCTGAAAGGTATTGCCGCCAGTATGTTGGATGGATTGTTGTATGGCAGTGGTGACGCGGTAATCGGTATTAACCCTGCCAGCGACAGCTTGCCGCTGCTGGAAAAGTTGAATTATATGCTGGACGATGTGATTGGCCGTTTTGAGATCCCTACGCAATCCTGCGTGCTGACGCATGTTACCAATACTCTGCAACTGATGGAGCGGGGAGCGCCTGTCGATCTGGTGTTCCAGTCGATCGCCGGTACGCAAGCCACCAATACCAGCTTTGGTTTTAATCTTGCCACGCTGGAAGAAGCGCATCAGGCGGCGTTAAGCCTGAAGCGTGGCACGGTGGGGAACAATGTCATGTATTTTGAAACCGGGCAGGGAAGCTGCCTGTCTGCCAACGCCAATCATGGGGTCGATCAGCAAACCTGTGAAGCCCGCGCCTATGCGGTTGCCCGGCGCTTCTCTCCTTTGCTGGTGAACACGGTGGTGGGTTTTATCGGCCCTGAATATTTGTATGACGGCAAACAGATTATCCGTGCCGGTCTGGAAGATCACTTCTGCGGCAAGCTGTTGGGCGTCCCTCTGGGATGTGATGTGTGTTACACCAACCATGCCGAGGCCGATCAGGATGACATGGACACGCTACTGACCTTGCTTGCCAACGCCGGGCTGACCTTCCTGATGGGGGTTCCGGGGGCTGACGATATTATGCTCAACTATCAGAGCACCTCTTTCCATGATGCGCTTTACATCCGCGAACTGCTGGGGCTGAAACATGCGCCGGAATTTGGCGCATGGCTGGAACAGATGAGGATCATCGATACACAAGACCGGCTGTGTGATACCGACAGCCAGCACCCGTTATTACAACATCAACCCTATCTGGAGACGAGCGCATGAGTAAGGTGATCCACGCTAATTCCTGGGAAGCGCTGCGCGAGTTTACCGCCGCCCGCATTGCCCTGGGGCGGACGGGCGCCAGTCTGCCGACCAGTGAACTGTTGAAGTTCGGTATGGCCCATGCTCAGGCGCGTGATGCCGTTCATCAGGCGTTTGACAGTGAAACGCTTGCCCGCCAACTGGAGCGTGAGGGACTAAAAACACTTACTGTGTATAGCGCCGCAGAGAGCCGGGAACAGTATCTCTGTCGGCCCGATTTAGGGCGGCGGCTTGCCGATTCAAGCCGCACGTTGTTGTCGGCGGCGTCTGGCAAGCCAGCCGATCTGCTGGTGGTGGTGGGCGATGGTTTATCTTCGAAAGCGGTGCACCGGCAGGCTTTGCCGTTGATCACCGCACTGCTGCCTTATCTTTCGCAGTTAGGCCTCTCGCTGGCGCCCATCGTGCTGGCGCATCAGTCGCGGGTGGCGTTGGGAGATGACATTGGCGAGTGTTTACAGGCAAAAGCGGTTGCCATCCTGATCGGTGAGCGCCCCGGGCTTTCTTCACCGGATAGCCTGAGTGTCTATATGACCTGGGGGCCTCATACCCGGCGTTTGGAATCGGAACGTAACTGCATCTCGAATATTCGTCCTGAAGGGCTGGATTATCCCCTGGCTGCCTTTAAGCTGGCCTGGCTGCTGGAACAGAGTTTCCAGCGGCGCGTGTCGGGAGTTCAGCTCAAAGACGAAAGCGATAATCCCGCACTGCACGGGCGAATCACGCCGCCGTCTTCCTGGTTGCTACCACGCTAGCCGTTTTTCCTGATAGTTGCAGGTGATCTCCCTGTGCGCTATGGCGCGATTTATCATAAGACCGGTTCCGCAACTTTGTTAAACTAGGCTTGAATTGCTGATAAATGCGCTGTGGGGCTAAACGATGAAATTGATGTTTGCATCAGATATACATGGATCTTTAACCGCGACAAATCGGGTACTGGATATTTTTGAGCAAAGCGGTGCCGACTGGTTGATTCTCCTGGGGGATTTCCTTAACCACGGGCCGCGGAATCCGTTACCTGAACGCTACCAGCCTGCGGATGTTGCCGCCCGGCTGAATGCCTATGCGCCGCGCATCATTGCGGTACGGGGAAACTGCGACAGTGAAGTGGATCAGATGCTGCTTGAGTTTCCGGTGACGGCACCTTGGCAACATGTGCTATTGCCGCAAAATCGCCTTTTCCTTACGCACGGTCATCTCTATCATCCGGGCAATCTTCCACCACTAAATGTTGATGATGTGCTGGTTTATGGTCATACACATATTCCGGTAGCGGAAAAACGGGGAAACCTGTACTACTTTAATCCTGGTTCGGTGAGTCTGCCCAAAGGCGGCTATCCCGCAAGTTACGGGATGCTGGAGCAAGGAACTTTGCAGGTTCTGCCGCTGCCAGGCGGGGAGCCTATTGCACAGGTGACCATTCAGCACTAATTTAGCGTATATCCTAAATAATTCGAGTTGCAGGCGTTGTCTTCCCTCATCTTGAAGTCTATTGGGTGCGTAGTAGTCAAAATCGGTCATTTAAAACAGACGTGCACAGTGATGCGTCAATACTAAAGGGTTTCAGAGGATGGCGGAACAAAGTCAGTCAGCAGGCACAGAGTGGGTGGATATCGTCGATGAAAACAATGAGGTGATTGCCCAATCAAGTCGTCAGCAGATGCGTGCTCAGTGTCTGCGCCATCGGGCTACTTATATTGTGGTGCATGACGGCATGGGCAAAATCCTGATTCAGCGCCGGACTGAAAGCAAAGACTTCTATCCGGGATGGCTGGATGCGACAGCCGGTGGCGTGGTGCAAAGTGGAGAGAATATGCTTGAGTCTGCCCGCCGCGAAGCGGAGGAAGAGCTAGGTATTGCCGGAGTGCCGTTTGCTGAACATGGTTTGTTTTACTACGAAGGGGAAAACTGCCGGGTGTGGGGGGCGCTGTTCAGTTGTGTTTCTCATGGGCCGTTTGCACTCCAGGAATCAGAAATTGATGAGGTAAGCTGGCTGACGCCAGAAGAGATTACGGCTCGCTGTGACGAGTTTACGCCTGACTCGCTTAAAGCATTGTCGCTGTGGTTAACACGCTATAACGATCAAAACTATGGCAAACCGCTTGCGCGTGAAAGCGACGTCGACCGTGATAGCCGCCACAATGCTGAAGACGGCGGCTTGATCGAACTGGAGAAGTGAGCTTCTAAAAAAGCCAACCGGCAGGCTGGCTGTTGACGTAAAAAACGAGCTGACCTCCGTCAGCTCGTGTAGTTAACGCACAATGATACCTAACAAGATCCCCAACGCGCCGAAATCCGCATCGCTGAACGTGGTGTTGGCGAAACCGATTTCACCCAGCACCGGCAGCAGAAATACTGGCAGAAAAGTTATCAGCAAGCCCTGCGCAAAAGCCCCCAGGATCGCCCCGCGACGCCCACCGGTTGCATTACCAAATACCCCGGCAGCCGCGCCGACGAAGAAATGCGGAACGACGCCGGGAATAATCACGGTCATATTGAGCAGATACAGCGCGAACATGCCGAGAATACCGGCGGCAAAGCTACTGAGGAAACCGACCAATACCGCGTTTGGGGCGTAAGGGAAGACCACCGGGCAGTCAAGAGCCGGTTTGGCATTAGGCACCAGCCTGTCAGAGATGCCTTTAAAGGCCGGTACGATTTCAGCAATCACCATCCGTACCCCCTGTAAAATAATGTAGACCCCTGCTGCAAAGGTAATTGACTGGATAAGCGAGAACATCAGCCAGTTCTTGCCTCCGCTCATGCTCTTGACGAATGCCGGCCCGGCAAACAGGCAGGTAACAATGAAGATAATGCTCATGGTGAACGCAATTGCTACCGGCGTATCCCGCAGGAACAGCAGACTTTTCGGCACGTTCATATCTTCAGTAGAGTGTTCTTTGTTGCCAAACTTGCTGCCGATAAAACCGGATAGTACATATGACAGTGTTGAAAAATGACCGATGGCCACCTCATCGGAGCCGGTGACTTTTTTCATGTACGGATGGGCAATTGCCGGGAAAAACACCATCGCTGCACCCACCACCACCGAGCCGACGGCAATCAGCGTCACGCCGGAAATACCGGCTGTGGCCAGAATAACCGCCACCATCATAGACATAAACAGCGTATGGTGACCGGTCAGAAAGATGAATTTCCACGGTGTGAAGCGGGCGATCAAGATATTGATCACCATGGCAAAGAACATGATCATTGCCATCTCTTTCCCAAAACTTTTCTGGGCAACCGAGACAATGGCCTCATTGTTCGGTACGACGCCCTGAATACCGAATGCGTGCTGAAAGACGTTGGCAAAATCGCCCAGCGAGGCAACCACCAGACTCGCGCCCGCGCCGAGAATGACAAAACCCATAACGGTTTTGACCGTACCTTTAATGCATTCGGTCACCGGCTTTTTCTGGGCGATAAGACCAATCAACGCGATCAGGCCGACCAGGATCGACGGCTCAGACAGTACGTCACTCATCAAAAAATGAAAGAAATCCATATTGACCTCCGGTTTACAGGGCGCCCAGTTCGGTAAGCGCAACGGACAAACGTTCTTTCATGGCGTTTTTGTCGATCATGTTATCGAGAGAGACGATTTTTCCGTTAACGGACAGTGCAACCAGTTGCTCTGCGATGTCTCTGGTGCCGACGTAAATATCGCTTTGCATACCTTTGACCGATCCCAAATCGACATGATCAACTTCGGCACTGACGCCCAGATCCCGGATGATGGTCTTAATGCTCATTTCCATCATCAGGCTGGTGCCTAAACCGTTACCGCACACGACGGTGATTTTCATTTTTGTATACTCCGTAACCGGTGATTAATAGCGCGCAATAATCGAAAGAATATCTTGCGTGGTGTTGGCTTGAATGATGGCGGCGGTATCATCACTGTTGTCAAATAACGCCGCCAGTTGTGAAATCGTATCGATATGGCTGTTACTGTCCGTTGCGGCTAAAACAATCAGCAACTTAACCGGATCGTTTTCGCCCGCATCAAAATCAACTCCATCGCTGATCACCGTCAGACTTAATGCCAGACGATTCACACCGTCTTCCGGGCGTGCGTGCGGCATGGCGATGCCAGGACCAATGACGTAATACGGACCAATAGCCTGATGTAAATGGTAAATGGCTTCCAGATAGCGCGGTTCGATAGCGTGGTTGTCAATCAAAGGTTGGCAGGAAACGGCAAGGGCGCTCCGCCAGTTATCGGCACCGTCTACTCGTTGGATAACCTCCGCCGTTAACAGATCTTTTAACATATATTTTTCTCTCTTGTTACGTCACGCTGTAAAGCGTAGTGGCTTTAGTCAACGATTAATGTGAGCCAAATCCCATTTGGTAGCGCTATCTGGTAGCGCTACCAGATAGTGTGATAGCGCTATCATTAATTAAGTGATGGCGTTTGAGGATACGTACTGAAGGCGGTTACAATGGAGAGGTATGTCAATCGATGACTGGCGGTATGGCGAGGCATTATGTCGGAAACAGGGAATACCAGAATAGAAAAATTGCGCAAGCGCCGTACAACCGGGCGGATTACTCTTCAGGATGTCGCGAATTATGCCGGCGTTGGTATGATGACTGTCTCGCGTGCGTTGAGAACGCCGGAGCAGGTGTCGGATAAGCTGCGTGAGAAAATAGACCAGGCGGTGGAATTTCTGGGATACATTCCCAATCGTGCGGCGGGGGCGCTGGCCTCAGGATATAGTAATACCGTTGCGGTACTGATCCCTTCTCTGGCCGATCAGGCCAGTTCGAAATTTATGCAATCGTTACAAGAGGTGCTTAACCGCAACAATTACCAACTGTTGCTGGGTTGCCATGATTATAGCCAGCAGCTCGAAGCCGGTATTTTGGTGACGCTATTGCAGAATAATCCCGATGCCCTGGTGGTATTTGGATCGCAGCTTGCCGATAACACCCGGCAGTCTATTGAGCGGGCGTCAGTGCCGACCTTCAATATTGCCGGATCTGGTAACCTGAATGCCAGTCTGACTCTCAACGTTGATTTTGCCGCCGCTGCCGGGGAGTTAACCCGGTATTTACTGGCGCAGGGTTATAAGAATATCGGTTACGTCTGCGCGCATATGGATAACCGGCTGCAACGACAGCATTTGAACGGCTGGCATAAAGCCATGTTGCAAGGCTATCAGAATGCCGATCTGGTGGTGGCGACACCTGGCGCATCCAGTATGCAGTTTGGGCGCTATGCCTTGACAGAATTGCTGCTCAGGCAACCGGAGCTGGATGCGGTGGTATGCAGCCACGAAGACATTGCGCTTGGATTGTTATTTGAGTGTCAGCGCCGGTTGATTAAGGTGCCGGGGAATCTGGCAATAGCCTGTCTGGACGGCAGTGAGAATTGTGATCAAACCTACCCGGTATTGACCTCTGTGCGGGTGGATTATGAAAAAATGGGCAGGGAGACGGGTAAGCTACTCACCTCTATGCTTAATGACGGAATGGGTGAACCCGTCAGCCGCCTGTTCAGTTACCGGTTTGATCCGGGGAGCAGTAGTTGATGCATTGCGTAAGTTCGATTACATCAGCAAAAACGCCAACCGGGGGGTTAGCGTTTTGGCGTCTATCAGGCAGCAGAATTAAAGCTGGGTTGCCTGAATCGCCGTCAGCGCAACAGTGTAAACGATGTCGTCTACCAATGCGCCGCGTGACAGATCGTTGACGGGCTTGCGCATCCCCTGCAACATTGGCCCGATGGAAATCAGGTTTGCTGAACGTTGTACCGCTTTATAAGTAGTGTTACCGGTGTTCAGGTCAGGGAAGATGAATACAGTTGCTTTACCTGCAACCGGCGAGTTCGGCGCTTTGGATAGCGCCACGTCAGCCATGATGGCGGCGTCATATTGCAGCGGACCATCGATGACCAGATCAGGGCGTTTTTCCTGTGCCAGACGAGTCGCTTCCCGCACTTTTTCCACATCACTACCGGCGCCAGAGTTCCCGGTGGAGTAGGAGATCATCGCAACACGCGGGTCAATACCGAAAGCGGTGGCGGAGTCTGCGGATTGAATAGCAATTTCAGCCAGTTGCTCTGCCGTTGGGTCCGGATTGATGGCACAGTCACCATAAACCAGAACCTGTTCAGGCAGCAGCATAAAGAAGACGGAAGATACCAGCGAGCTTCCCGGCGCGGTTTTAATCAACTGCAACGGTGGGCGGATGGTGTTTGCCGTGGTATGTACCGCGCCAGAAACCAGACCGTCAACTTCACCTTGTTCCAGCATCAGCGTACCCAGAACAACGTTGTCTTCCAGTTGTTCGCGGGCAACCACTTCGGTCATGCCTTTGCTCTTACGCAGTTCAACCAGGCGCGGAACATAACGCTCACGCACCGCTACCGGATCAACGATCTCAATACCTTTACCCAACTCCACGCCCTGGGCGGCGGCAACACGCTGGATCTCTTCCGGGTCGCCCAGCAGCACGCAGTGAGCAATACCGCGTTCAGCACAGATAGACGCGGCTTTGACCGTACGTGGCTCATCACCTTCCGGCAGAACAATACGTTTGCCCGCTTGACGCGCCAGTTCGGTTAACTGATAACGGAACGCAGGTGGGGACAGGCGGCGTGAACGTTCAGATTCAGCGCTCAGTGAGTCAATCCACTGGGGATCGATATGGCTTGCCACGTATTCCTGTACTTTCTCCACACGCTGGTGATCATCCGCCGGCACCTCAAGGTTGAAACTTTGCAGGCTGAGAGAGGTCTGCCAGGTGTTGGTTTTAACCATGAAGACGGGCAAGCCAGTCTGGAAAGCACGTTCACACAACTTGCTGATGCTGGGGTCCATTTCATAGCCGCCGGTCAGCAGCAGGGCGCCAATTTCAACGCCGTTCATGGCTGCCAGGCAGGCGGCCAGCAGTACATCCGGGCGGTCGGCAGAGGTGACCAGCAGAGAACCTGGACGGAAATGCTCCAGCATATGAGGAATGCTGCGTGCGCAGAAAGTGACGGATTTAACACGACGCGTCTGGATGTCACCCTCGTTGATGATGCGAGCATTCAAATGTTTCGCCATATCAATTGCGCGGGTGGCGATCAGATCGAAGCTCCACGGAATACTGCCCAGCACCGGCAACGGGCTATTGGCAAACAGTTGTTTAGGATCGATATTCGCCACGCTGGCTTTGGATGAGTCATCAAAAATTTCAGACAGATCAGGGCGGGTACGGCCTTGATCATCTACCGGCGCGTTTAGCTTGTTGATGATCACACCGGTGATGTTTTTATTCTGGCTGCCGCCGAAGCTGGAGCGCGCCAGTTCGATACGCTCTTTCAACTGCGCCGGAGAGTCGTTGCCCAGCGCTATCACGAAAACGATTTCGGCATTCAGAGTTTTGGCAATTTCATAGTTCAGCGCATTAGCGAACTGATGTTTGCGGGTTGGAACCAAACCTTCAACCAGAACCACTTCTGCATCTTTGGTATTTTCGTGGTAGCGGGCGATAATTTCTTCCATCAGCACGTCTTGCTGATTAGAACTCAGCAAGGCTTCCACATGGCTCATTTCAAGCGGTTCAGCAGCATTGATGGATGAGTTGGCACGGATGATGGTAGTGGTCTGGTCTGGCGTGTTGTCGCCAGAGCGGGGCTGGGCGATAGGTTTGAACACGCTCAGGCGCACGCCTTTTTGTTCCATGGAACGAATGACACCCAGGCTGACGCTAGTCAAGCCGACGCTGGTGCCAGTTGGGATCAACATAATTATACGGGACACGGCTGAACCTCTTTACGGTTGCTCGTTAGTCAAAAACAACTCCGTCAGCCTGAGCTGACGGAGTTGGGTTTCATTTTTATGCTGTCAGACGGAGGGCATCTTGAGCGATCACCAATTCTTCATTGGTTGGAATGACCAGCGCCGGGCGGCTGCCATCTTTAGCAATGTTACCGCCGTTACCAAAGCGAGCGGCCAGATTACGCTCATGATCAACTTCAAAGCCCAACAGACCCAGTTTGTTCAGCGTTAGTTCACGAACCATTGCCGCATTTTCACCGATACCACCGGTAAAAATAACGGCATCGAGACGGCCTTCCATCAGCGAACTATACGAACCGATGTATTTAGCCAGACGGTGGCAATATACGTCCATTGCCCGTTTAGCATCTTCTTTGGTCGTATAATTATCTTCAACATAGCGGCAGTCGCTGGTGACTTCAGTCAGACCTAACAGGCCGGATTCTTTAGTCAGCAGTGTGTTGATTTGCTCTACGCTCATGCCCAGTGAGTCATGCAGGTGGAATACGATAGCGGGATCGATATCGCCACTGCGAGTCCCCATCACCAGACCTTCCAGCGGAGTCAGACCCATAGAGGTATCAACACACTTGCCGTTGCGCACTGCGGTAACGGAACCGCCGTTGCCCAAGTGGCAGGTAATAACGTTTACTTCATCTACCGGCTTGTTCAGCGCTTTGGCAGCCTGCTGGGTTACATAGTAGTGGCTGGTGCCGTGTGCGCCATAACGGCGGATATGGTGATCTTTATACAATTTGTACGGCAGAGCATAAAGATAGGATTCTTCCGGCATGGTCTGATGGAAGGCGGTATCAAATACAGCCACATTTTTATCAGCCAGTTTCGGGAATGATTTCAATGCCTCGGCAATGCCGATCAGGTGGGCCGGATTATGTAGAGGTGCAAAAGGGATGGAATCTTTGATACCCTGAAGGACATCGTCATTGATAATAGCTGACTGAGTGAATTTCTCGCCGCCGTGAACAATACGATGACCAATAGCAACCAGTTGGGCAGACAGCTCTGGTTTTTGGGAAAGAATGGTATTAACGATGAAGTTCAACGCCTCACTATGAGCTGCGCCAGCACCCAGTGCGGCTTCCTGTTTACCACCGTCCATTTTCCATTTGATACGGGCTTCAGGAAGGTTGAAACACTCGGCCAGACCAGACAGGTATTCTTCCCCGTTAACAGCATCGATGATGGCGAACTTCAGGGATGAACTACCACAGTTAAGAACCAGTACTAACTTACTCGACATGGAAGTACCTACTTGTTGTTATATATGGTTAAAAAAATGCCAAACAAACGCAGCTTATCGCATATCGCCGTTGGCATTTATGATTAACATCATACCCTGGTGTGATACACCTGACATGACGGTGAAAAAGTGTCGATGTTATCAAGTATGTTATACCGTAATCACGGTATAATGACATGACACTGGCCTTATAGAAGCCGCAGTTTAATAAGCGATGAGTCACCGCTGGTGGCTGTTGACCGTGTTTGTTTTGCCAAGGGAAATATATCCCGGCGTATAGTCATACTGCGTTAATATATGGCGGCTAAAAGGCCGAACTAGGATACCGATAGCGTGCGGCAAACACAAAATATATTTTAATCCCATCAAATTGAGTTGTTGATTTGTGCAAAAGTTTTATTTTTTATCTGTAAAGTTGAGGTGTGACTATGGCAGCGAAACCTAGCGGTCGAATCAGTTGGCTACAGTTACTCCAGCGTGGGCAGCACTATATGAAGACCTGGCCCACCGATAAACGTCTGGCTCCGGTGTTCCCTGAAAACCGGGTGGCGCGCGCCACTCAGTTTGCAGTTCGGCTTATGCCGCCGCTGGCGGTGTTTACCCTGACGTGGCAGATTGCCCTTGGCGGGCAGCTTGGTCCTGCCATAGCTACCGCGCTCTTTGCCTGTAGCCTGCCAATGCAAGGGCTGTGGTGGCTGGGGCGCCGCTCTGTTACCCCTTTACCGCCCACGTTATTGCAGTGGTTTCATGATATCCGCCATAAGCTGCTTGACTCGGGTCTGGCGCTTGCTCCGCTGGAAGAAAAGCCGACTTATCAAGCGCTGGCAGATGTGCTGAAACGTGCTTTTAAGCAACTTGACAAAACATTTCTGGACGATCTGTGATTGTCATCATAGGGATGATGAGCGAATGCTATTTTTATCCTTCCCGCTGTTTTAAATCAAAAAATGGAGTGTTGCTGCTACCGCGACACGATTCAGTATGCGATTCTGCTTTCAATATAATATAGCGATCGGCGGTATGCCGGAATGAGGTTCGGGAGAGCACGATGGAAATGACGAATGCCCAGAGATTGATCCTTTCAAATCAATATAAAATGATGACAATGCTTGATCCGGAGAATGCAGAGCGTTATCGCCGGCTGCAAACCATTATTGAACGTGGTTACGGTTTACAGATGCGTGAGTTGGATCGTGAGTTCGGTGATCTGAGCGAAGAGGTCTGCCGCACGATTATCAATATCATGGAAATGCACCATGCGTTGCAGGTGTCTTGGGGAAATTTGAAGGATAAACAGGATCTGGATGAACGTCGCCTGACTTTCCTGGGCTTTGATGCCGCGACTGAAGCGCGTTATCTCGGGTTTGTCCGCTTTATGGTGCATGTGGAAGGGCGCTACCCTCATTTCGATTCAGGAACACATGGTTTTAATGCTCAGACTAAAATGTGGGACAAATATGGCCGGATGCTGGCTATCTGGCAGTCTTGCCCACGTCAATATCATTTGAGTGCTGTCGAAATCGCGCAAATCATTAACGCCTGATTAATTGCAAAGGGGTTTGTTGTGGAGTGTAAAGGTTTTTTGTTCGATTTGGATGGCACGTTGGTTGATTCATTGCCTGCCGTGGAGCGATCCTGGATTAACTGGGCGAAAGCGCATGGTATCGAGCCACAGGACGTTCTCGATTTCATTCACGGCAAACAGGCTATTACGTCTCTGCGTCATTTCCTCAATGGCCAGAGTGAGGAAATGATTCAGCAAGAATTTGAGGCGTTGGAAAAAATCGAGGCTGCCGATACGCAAGGTATTGTGGCCATGCCGGGGGCTAAAGCCCTGCTGGAACGATTGGATGAGCTGGACATTCCCTGGGCGATCGTGACCTCTGGTACTGTGCCTATCGCGAGTGCCCGACATCAGGCTGGTGCGTTGCCCGCGCCGAAAGCCTTTATTACCGCGGAGCAGGTTGCCCTGGGAAAACCTCATCCTGACGCCTATTTATTAGGTGCGCAGCAGTTAGGCTTGAAACCCGAGGATTGTGTGGTGGTCGAAGACGCGCCCGCAGGAGTGTTATCCGGACTGGCGGCGGGTTGTCAGGTTATTGCGGTAAAAGCCCCGTCAGATACGCCGAAGCTTGAGCAAGTTGACCTGATTTTGGATTCGCTGGAGCAAGTGCGGATAGACGCGTCTTATGACGGCGCCTGCGTCATCCTTCTTGACCAATAGTTCCACTTAACTTATTGATAAAAGCATGACTAAATATGATCAAACCTCGCATCCGCGGGGTTTTTTTTATGGCAGACTATGCTTGTCTGCACTCTTATAGGCCGCAGTAACGCTGCGTTAAAAAATGCTCCTGCATTTTTTTATGGCATTTGCAGGTATACCTATCAATAAGTAGTTTTCCATCAGGGGAACCGTTTTGAATAGCGAACTTCTCTGGGTCTTATCCCTGTTGCTGATCGCCATTGTGTTGTTTACCACCAATAAATTACGCATGGATGTTGTTGCACTATTGGTCATTATCGCTTTTGTACTGAGCGGAACATTGACATTACCTGAAGCGCTGGTGGGCTTCAGCGATCCTAATGTTATTTTGATTGCCGCCTTGTTTGTTATTGGTGAAGGTCTGGTGCGTACTGGCGTGGCTTATCAGGTTGGCGACTGGCTGGTGCGGGCTGCCGGCAACAGCGAAATAAAAATGCTGGTACTGCTGATGGTCACTGTTGCGCTGCTGGGCGCATTTATGAGCTCAACCGGGGTGGTGGCTATTTTTATTCCTGTGGTACTCAGTGTTTCTGCCCGAATGAAAACATCTCCCGCACGGTTGATGATGCCGCTGAGTTTTGCCGGACTGATTAGCGGGATGATGACGCTGGTTGCTACACCGCCCAATATGGTTGTGAGCAGCGAACTGATGCGTGAAGGGATCGGGGGGTTTGGTTTTTTCAGTATGACGCCTATTGGCGCCGTGGTGCTGTTGATCGGTGTCGCTTACATGATGGTCGCCCGCTACTGGCTTAGTGATGCCAGGGCGGAAACGACAAAAGATAGCTGGAAAAGAAGAACGTTCCGCGATCTTATCCGGGACTACAAACTAACGGGCAGGGCGCGTCGTTTGGCAATCCGTCCCGGCTCTCCTTTTATTGGTCACCGGCTTGATGACCTTCGGCTGCGCCAGCGCTACGGTGCGAACGTCGTCGGGATTGAGCGCTGGCGTAAATTCAGACGCGTTATGGTCAGTGTGGCGGGAAATACCGAACTGCGGCTTAATGATGTTCTGTTGATTGATATGTCTGCCTCAGAAGTTGATTTACGCGAATTCTGTACATCGCAGCGTCTGGAACCGATGGTATTGCGCGGTGAGTACTTCTCTGAGCAGGCGCGTGATGTGGGTATGGCTGAGGTGTCTTTAATACCTGACTCCGAACTGTTAGGGAAAACGCTTTACGATGTCGGCTTTCGCAGTCGCTATGGCCTTACCGTGGTGGGGATCCGGCGTAATGGTGAAGCGATGGACGGGATTCTGGCCGACGAACAGCTCCAGTTGGGGGATATTTTACTGGTCATCGGAGACTGGCGGATGATTCGGCAGTTGCATATGCAGAAAAATGACTTTCTGCTGCTTAATTTGCCCGCTGAAGTGGATGATGTAGCCCCAGCCATCAGTCAGGCTCCCCATGCGCTGTTTTGTCTGGCGTTGATGGTTGCGATGATGCTGACTGATGAAATCCCTAATGCAATTGCGGCGCTGATTGCGTGCTTATTAATGGGCAAATTTCGCTGCATCGATATGGAAGGGGCTTATCGCTCAATTCACTGGCCCAGTGTTATCCTGATTGTGGGCATGATGCCGTTCGCGCTGGCATTGCAGCAAACCGGGGGCGTAACGTTGATCGTCAATGGACTTATGGATGTGGCGGGGGACTCCGGGCCTCATGTTATGTTGGTGTGTTTGTTTATCCTGTGTGCCGTTATCGGCCTGTTTATCTCAAATACCGCGACAGCGGTGCTGATGGCGCCTATTGCCATTGCGGCGGCGAAACAGATGGGGGTGTCGCCTTACCCTTTTGCCATGATCATTGCGATTGCGGCTTCCGCTGCTTTCATGACGCCAGTTTCATCACCGGTGAATACACTGGTTTTGGGGCCGGGAGGGTATAAGTTCGGTGACTTTGTGCGTATCGGTGTGCCATTCACTGTACTGGTGATGATCGTCAGTGTGATGATGGTTCCGTGGCTTTACCCTTTTTGATTCACACAGAGAACCTCAGGTATCGATAAGTATTACAGCGGTGAGTCCTGGCTGATTTCATCCAACGATAGACTAAAGCTGGGGATGAATACGGTCATAAAGTAATCCATTTCCGGGCTTTGGCGCTGCTGTAGTGTTTTTTCCAGTCGGGCTTTGGCCAAGGTAAATTCCGTGTTGCCCGCCGACAACTCTTCCAGACATTTCAGATAGGCGCACAGCGCATCGGCCTGCTTGACGACCACTCGTTCATCTTCACTCATGTGCTGCTCATCCAGTAAAGACTGATAATCCTGCTGTAATTCAGGCGGCAGCATATCGATCAGCTTCTGCCGGGCTATTTTTTCAATTTTCTTATATTCGTGGGCAATCTGCGCATTGTAATACTTGATAGGCGTTGGCATATCTCCAGTCAGGACTTCACTGGCATCATGGTACATCGCCAGTAGGGCAATACGTTCCGCATTGAGGTTGCTATTAAACTTGCGGTTTTTAATCACCGCCAGCGCATGAGCGACAAAAGCGACCTGAAGACTGTGCTCGGAGACATTTTCTGTGCGGACGTTGCGCATCAGCGGCCAGCGGCTAATGAGTTTTAGACGGGATAAATGGGCAAAAAAGTGACTCTGATTCATAACAATCTCTCAGACAACAGCACTAAGGGGATCCATTGTGGGCACTTGGGCGAGATTATGCAATCAGACAAGATATCGCCGGGCAGTTCTCTGTCCGGCAATGAACCGAGTCGGTTACTGGCGATAACCTTCCAAAAAACGCCCGAGTTTGTGCACAGCCATATCCAGTTCGTCAATGCGGGGCAGGGTTACGATACGAACATGATCCGGGTAGGGCCAATTGAATGCCGTTCCCTGGACCAGCAATACTTTTTCCTGCAAAAGAAGGTCCAGAACTAATTTCTGATCGTCGTGAATGTTAAAATGTTTGGCATCGATGCGCGGGAACATATAGAGTGCCCCACGCGGTTTAACGCAGGATACGCCTGGGATCTGGTTAATTAACTCCCAGGCCCGGTTACGCTGTTCATACAGCCGTCCGCCGGGTTGAATGAACTCGCTGATACTTTGATAACCGCCAATGGCGGTCTGAATGGCATGTTGCATTGGAACATTCGCGCACAAACGCATTGATGCCAGCATTTCCAACCCTTCAATGTAGCCTCCGGCGTGCTTTTTCGGCCCATTCAGCACCATCCAACCCTGACGGAAACCTGCAACACGGTAGGTTTTCGATAATCCGTTAAACGTTACGGTCAGCAGATCCGGAGCCAACGCGGCAATAGAGTGGTGCTGGGCATCGTCGTACAGGATTTTGTCGTAGATTTCGTCGGCGAAAATGATCAGGCTATGCTCGCGGGCAATTGCCACGATTTCCAGCAGCAGTTCTTTACTATAAACCGCACCAGTTGGGTTGTTAGGATTAATAATGACAATACCACGGGTACGCGGCGTGATCTTTGTACGAATATCATCCAGATCGGGAAACCAGTCAGACTCCTCATCACATAAATAATGTACGGCATTGCCATTGGATAGCGATACGGCAGCAGTCCATAGCGGATAGTCTGGCGCAGGAACCAGCATTTCGTCTCCGGTATTCAGCAGCGCCTGCATGGCTTGCACAATCAGTTCGGAGACGCCGTTGCCGATGTAAACGTCTTCGACAGTCATATCACGCATATCTCTGGCCTGGTAGTGCTGTACTATGGCTTTGCGCGCTGAGTAAAGACCTTTGGAATCACAGTAACCCTGCGCCGTCGGTAAATTGCGGATAACATCGACCAGAATTTCATCAGGGGCTTCAAAGCCAAAAGGGGCTGGGTTGCCAATGTTTAGTTTGAGGACTTTATTGCCTTCTTCTTCAAGACGCTTGGCTTCCTTCAGAACCGGACCACGGATGTCATAACAGACATTCTCCAGTTTCTTGGATTTTTCAATCGGGGACATAAATATCACAAACCTTTTGCGGGAAAAGCGTATTCCTGTGTGGAATAGCATAACCTGCTTAATGTACTCCTCCTGTAGAGCCTTTTGAAGAATGATTATTGCTTTCTCTGCGAATTATTATGCTAATGCACTGCGATGGTTGTGTACTAGTCTGGTGGTGCGATATGGTAGGCAGATGAGATGGCGCGTTGTCAGTCAGTGAATGTTTTCACTATGAAAATATGCCTCTAGTTATTTAAAAATCTGAGATGATTTATTTTGCGGAATGAAAAAAGAAAAAGTGATTTTTATCAGATTGAGAATTTAAAAATTAAGGGGGTGAATCACTTAAAGTAATGACGACACATCAATTGAAAAGGCGATTGTGGTAACGAAATATAAGTATTTTTTTGCCCTTATCGTGCGTCTGCGATAGTGTCTTTAAAATGTATGGGTTGTTACCAATACATGCAATAAAACACCAGGAATATTTTTGTTAAAAATTAAAATAGATAAGTGATGAATCGTATGACCAACGCAAATCGACCAGTACTTAATCTCGATCTTGATCTACTGAGAACGTTTGTCGCTGTTGCAGATTTGAACACTTTTGCAGCCGCTGCTGTTGCTGTACGCCGGACACAATCGGCAGTCAGCCAACAGATGCAACGTTTAGAGCAACTCATCGGAAAGGAGCTGTTTGCCCGCCACGGGCGTAATAAGCTGCTGACTGAACATGGTATCCAGTTTTTGGGATACGCCAGAAAAATATTACAATTCAATGATGAGGCATGCACGTCATTAATGTACAGCGATATTGAAGGGGCGCTCACTATCGGCGCCTCTGATGATACCGCCGACACCATTCTTCCTTATATTTTACACCGGGTAACATCTGTTTTTCCTAAATTATCAATTGCCGTTAGTGTCAAACGTAGCCCAGAAATGTTGGAAATGCTACATCAAGGAAAAACTGATCTGGTGATTACCACCATGAACAGTGAGGTATTTCCCCATATTCTATTACGAACCTCGCCAACGCTATGGTACTGCGCCGCTGATTATCAATTCAGGCCTGAAGAACCCATATCGCTTGTGGTACTGGATGAGCCAAGCCCATTTCGGACATTGGCATTAGAGCATCTGACTGCGGCAGGGATCCCCTGGAGGATTGCTTACGTGGCATCGACGCTGTCAGCGGTTCGCGCCGCCGTCAAGGCAGGCCTGGGCGTGACAGTTCGCTCGGTCGAGATGATGAGTCCTGGGTTAAGGGTGTTGGGTGAGGCGGAGGGGTTGCCAAGACTGCCGGAAACCCGTTATTTTCTGTGCAAAAACCCACATCATGAAAATGAGCTGACCACAGCGATTTTTAGTGTGATTGGTTCGGGCAATAAATCTTACGTACCGCCAGTGGATGCCTCACCCAGTAGCGATGTTAAGAAACCGCCTTCTGATACTTCACTGAAAGACGCAATATAATTGTATGACAAGTCAGCCATTATTCAGGGTTAGAAAGGATGTGACCCGAATAATGGCGACTTCTTTATCATGTTGCGGCAGGGCAAACGAATTTCGGTTTAGGTAGTTTATCTTTTCCCGCAAGCAGGCTGACGATCGTTACAGCATGCCCTCATTTTATGAAATTACGGTTCTCTTTTTTTAAACTAATTTTGTAAAAAAATCCTCAGATCCAGCATTAGCACGGCCAATTTTTTTACTAACTAAATTGGCAAAAATGTGTTCTGGATCAAAAAATAACCCTAATAACACTATGGGGGAACAGGCATCCGTTTTGGAAATGGTATAGTGGCTGCGTAAACCTGAGTTGCCTGTACCAGCGATTTGTTGAACTGTGATGACCAGTGACTCGATTTAGCTGAAAGCAGCGTTACATGTGTTAACAAAACTTTGTGCATGTGAACAGATATACTGTTATTTTTAGTAAGGTTGAAAAAAGGTTACAAAAATTAGGGAATCAACTATACCAAACGCCGTTTACCTGACACGTTTCCGTGCTTTTGATATGGTTATTAATCCTTCCTTTTAATCGATGTGGTGTGTTAGCTGCCGGAAAAAGAGCAGATGTTAGTGGCCACTTTTGATGAGTAAGCAATGAGTATGTCAACAACTACTGAAGTTCTCGCCCATCATTGGGCATTTGCGCTGTTCCTTATCATTGCCGTGGGCCTGTGCGGCTTTATGCTGACGGGGGGATTTTTGCTCGGTGGCAGAGCAAAGGCCAGGGCTAAAAATACACCTTATGAATCCGGGATTGATGCGGTAGGTTCGGCGCGTTTGCGGCTGTCTGCCAAATTTTATCTGGTCGCCATGTTTTTCGTCATCTTCGATGTTGAAGCTTTATATCTATATGCTTGGGCCGTCTCTATCAGAGAAAGCGGCTGGATGGGTTTCATCGAAGCAGCCATTTTCATTTTGGTGCTGTTGGCTGGTTTGATCTATCTGGTTCGAATCGGGGCGCTGGACTGGATACCAGCACGCTCCAAGAGACAGGTTGTTAAATCAGATATCGTGAGCACCACCAACAATCATCAGCAGTAACAGCGAGGCATTTAAGATGGACTATACGCTCACCCGCATAGAGCCGGACGGTGAGAATGACCGTTATCCCCTGCAACGGCAGGAGATCGTTTCCGACCCTCTGGAGCAGCATGTTCACCGCAGTGTCTATATGGGCAAGCTGGAACACGCACTTCATAACACGGTGAACTGGGGTCGTAAGAACTCTCTTTGGCCCTATAACTTCGGTCTTTCCTGTTGCTATGTTGAAATGACGACATCTTTTACCGCAGTACACGATGTTGCCCGTTTCGGTTCTGAAGTTATCCGGGCATCACCGCGGCAAGCCGATTTTATGGTCGTTGCAGGGACGGTGTTCACGAAAATGGCACCCGTTATCCAGCGTTTATATGAGCAAATGCTTGAGCCGAAATGGGTCATTTCTATGGGGGCCTGCGCCAACTCCGGCGGAATGTACGACATCTACTCCGTTGTGCAGGGGGTGGATAAATTCCTGCCTGTTGACGTGTATATTCCTGGCTGCCCGCCACGGCCCGAAGCCTATATGCAAGCGCTGTTGCTATTACAGGAATCAATCGGCAAAGAACGTCGCCCGCTGTCATGGATAGTGGGGGAGCAAGGCGTTTACCGTGCCAATATGCAGTCCGAGCGGGAACGTAAACGCGGTGAGCGTATCGCAGTGACCAACCTGCGTTCGCCCGATGAGATTTGATCTGTAAATGGTGAATATTGAGGTCGCGTAATATCACGATAACAGTGTGCGACCTTGATCAGATACAGCAATAGCACATTTAATGTGGTGACATATTTATGACAGATTTAACGACGCACGATCTCGCTCTGCCTGCGTGGCAAACCCGCGATCACCTTGATGATCCGGTCATTAGCGAACTGTGTAACCGTTTTGGGCCGGAAGCATTTACTGTACAGGCCACACGTACCGGGGTTCCAGTCGTGTGGGTTAAGCGTGAGCAATTACTGGAAGTCGTTTCTTTCCTGAAAAAACAGCCAAAGCCTTATGTGATGCTGTTTGATTTACACGGCATGGACGAGCGTTTGCGAACGCATCGCGACGGTTTGCCTGCCGCTGATTTCTCTGTTTTTTACCACCTGATTTCCATTGAGCGTAACCGCGACATCATGCTGAAAGTCGCGTTGGTCGAAAGTGATATGCATTTGCCGACCATGACCAAATTGTTCCCTAATGCCAACTGGTATGAGCGTGAGACCTGGGAAATGTTTGGGATGACGTTTGACGGTCATCCGCATTTAACGCGCATTATGATGCCGCATACATGGGAAGGACATCCGTTACGTAAGGATTATCCGGCGCGTGCCACCGAGTTCGATCCTTTTGTGCTGACCAAGCAGAAAGAAGATCTGGAAATGGAGTCGCTGACCTTCAAACCCGAAGAGTGGGGCATGAAGCGTGGCACCGAAAATGAAGACTTCATGTTCCTCAACATGGGGCCTAACCATCCTTCGTCACACGGTGCTTTCCGCCTTATTCTGCAACTGGATGGTGAAGAGATCATCGACTGTATTCCCGATGTCGGTTATCACCACCGCGGCGCGGAAAAAATGGGCGAGCGTCAATCCTGGCACAGTTATATTCCTTTTACCGACCGCATCGAATATCTGGGCGGTTGCGTTAATGAGATGCCATATGTGCTGGCCGTTGAAAAACTGGCGGGTATTGAAGTGCCGGATCGGGTTAAAACGATTCGTGTCATGCTGTCTGAACTCTTCCGTATCAATAGCCATCTGCTGTATATCGGCACTTATATTCAGGATGTCGGTGCCATGACGCCGATCTTCTTCCTGTTTACCGATCGCCAGAAAATTTACGATTTGGTTGAAGCCATTACCGGGTTCCGTATGCATCCGGCATGGTTTCGTATCGGCGGGGTGGCGCACGATCTGCCGCGTGGCTGGGAACGCTTGTTGCGCGAATTCCTCGACTGGATGCCATCCCGTCTGGATACCTATGTTAAAGCTGCCTTGCAGAACAGCATCCTGAAAGGCCGTACTCAGGGTGTTGCCGCTTACAATGCCAAAGAAGCGCTGGAGTGGGGCGTGACGGGCGCGGGTCTGCGTGCAACCGGGATTGATTTTGATGTGCGTAAACGTCGCCCGTATTCCGGTTACGAAAACTTTGACTTTGAAGTGCCGGTTGGCAATGGCATCAGTGATTGCTACAGCCGCGTGATGTTGAAAGTTGAAGAAGTGCGCCAGAGTCTGCGTATTTTGGAGCAGTGCCTGAAGAACATGCCGGAAGGGCCGTTCAAAGCGGATCATCCATTGACTACGCCGCCGCCGAAAGAGCGCACCTTACAGCATATTGAAACCTTGATTAACCACTTCCTTCAGGTTTCCTGGGGACCGGTGATGCCGGCCAATGAATCATTCCAGATGATTGAGGCGACGAAAGGCATCAACAGTTATTACCTGACCAGTGATGGTGGCACCATGAGCTACCGTACCCGTATTCGCACGCCGAGCTATCCGCATTTGCAGCAGATTCCGTCAGTCATCCGGGGATGTCTGGTATCCGATCTGATTGTTTACCTCGGCAGTATTGATTTTGTCATGTCAGATGTGGACCGCTAATTATGCACGATCATAACAATACTCACGATCATATCGACGCTCAGGGGCAATCCGACGTCGATTCACTGACGAAAGAAAATGTTTTTGTGTTGAGCGACGCAGAGCGTGACGCGATTGAGCACGAAAAACATCATTATGAAGATACTCGGGCGGCGTCGATTGAAGCACTGAAAATCGTGCAGAAACAGCGTGGTTGGGTACCGGATGGCGCAATCAAAGCGATCGCCGATGTGCTGGGTATTCCTGACAGTGACGTAGAGGGGGTGGCGACGTTTTACAGCCAGATTTTCCGCCAACCGGTTGGGCGTCATATTGTTCGCTACTGTGATAGCGTGGTTTGTCATATCAATGGTTATCAGGGCGTGCAGGCGGCGTTAGAGCGAAAACTCAAGATTAAACCTGGGCAAACCACGTTTGATGGCCGTTTCACCCTGTTGCCGACCTGCTGTCTGGGTAACTGTGATAAAGGCCCGTCAATGATGATTGACGATGATACCCACACCCATGTGACGCCTGAAGATATCGAATCGTTATTGGAGCAGTACCAATGAGTAAAAACATTGTTCTGACTGCCGAGCGGCACCCTTTGACCTGGCGTTTACGCGACGACAAACAGCCGGTATGGCTGGATGACTATTGCAGCAAAAATGGTTATGTCGGCGCAAAAAAAGCGTTAAGCGGTATGGCGCAGGATGAAGTGGTCTCTCTGGTTAAAGATGCCGGTTTGAAGGGGCGCGGTGGCGCTGGTTTTTCGACAGGGCTTAAGTGGAGCCTGATGCCGAAAGATGAAAGCATGAATATCCGTTACCTGCTGTGCAACGCAGACGAGATGGAACCGGGTACATACAAAGATCGCCTGTTGATGGAGCAACTTCCGCATTTGCTGGTGGAAGGGATGTTGATCAGTGCCTTTGCGCTGAAATCCTACCGTGGCTACATCTTTCTGCGCGGTGAATATATTGAGGCGGCGGCGAATTTGCGCCGTGCCATTGAAGAAGCTAAACAGGCTGGCTTCCTGGGCAAAAATATTCTGGGCAGCGGCTTTGATTTCGAGCTGTTTGTGCATACCGGCGCTGGTCGCTATATCTGCGGTGAAGAAACAGCACTGATCAACTCGCTGGAAGGGCGGCGCGCCAATCCGCGTTCGAAACCCCCTTTTCCTGCATCCGCAGGCGCATGGGGCAAGCCGACCTGTGTTAATAACGTGGAAACGTTGTGTAACGTGCCAGCCATCATTGAGCATGGGGCGGTCTGGTATCAAGGGTTGTCCGCTGGCAAAAGTAAAGATGCCGGAACCAAGCTGATGGGTTTTTCCGGTCGGGTTAAAAATCCGGGTTTGTGGGAACTGCCATTCGGCACTACCGCACGTGAGATTCTTGAGGACTATGCTGGCGGAATGCGGGATGGGCTGAAGCTGAAAGCCTGGCAGCCTGGCGGGGCGGGGACTGACTTCCTGACCGGCGATCACCTCGATCTGCCGATGGATTTCGAGCACATTGCCAAAGCGGGCAGTCGCTTGGGTACCGCGCTTGCTATGGCGGTCGATCATGAAATCAACATGGTTTCCCTAACCCGTAATCTGGAAGAGTTTTTTGCCCGTGAATCCTGTGGCTGGTGCACACCTTGCCGCGATGGTTTGCCCTGGAGCGTAAAATTGCTGCGTGCATTGGAGCGTGGGGAAGGGCAGCCAGGCGATATTGAAACACTGGAACAGCTTTGCCGTTTCCTGGGGCCTGGCAATACCTTCTGTGCTCACGCACCGGGTGCCGTGGAACCGCTGCAAAGCGCCATCAAATATTTTCGAAATGAGTTTGAAGCGGGTATTTCTCCCCACTATCTGGGTAACACCAAAGCGATTGGCGGCATTCAACCTAACCTGCTGAAAGAGCGCTGGTAACCAATTGCCTGATGAGTTTGAGATGCAGTGAATGTATCCGCCGGGCGGCGCTAACAAGCCGCCCTCATAAATTGAATTTTTGATTAGTGCCTGTGGCGACACAGGCCATTATGGAAGCATGCTGACTATGGCTACTATTCATGTAGACGGCAAGGAGTATGAAGTAAACGGCGCGGACAATCTTCTTGAAGCCTGTCTGTCTCTGGGACTTGATATTCCTTATTTTTGCTGGCACCCGGCACTGGGAAGCGTTGGTTCCTGCCGCCTATGCGCGGTCAGGCAATATCAGAACGCGGAAGACACTCGTGGTCGTCTGGTGATGTCCTGTATGACGCCAGCAGCCGATGGGACTTATATTGCTATTGACGACCAAGAGGCCACACTATTCCGTAAAACGATAGTTGAGTTTCTGATGACCAACCATCCTCATGATTGTCCGGTATGTGAGGAAGGCGGTAACTGTCATTTGCAGGATATGACAGTGATGACAGGGCATAATTTCCGCCGTTATCGATTTACCAAGCGTACTCACCGTAACCAGGATCTCGGCCCGTTCATTTCCCATGAGATGAACCGCTGCATCGCCTGTTACCGCTGTGTTCGCTACTACAAGGATTATGCGGATGGCTCCGATCTTGGGGTCTATGGCGCACACGATAACGTCTATTTTGGTCGCCCGGAAGATGGCACGTTGGAAAGCGAGTTCTCCGGTAACCTGGTCGAGATATGTCCCACCGGCGTCTTTACCGACAAAACGCACTCTGAACGCTACAACCGCAAATGGGATATGCAGTTTGCGCCGAGCATCTGCCAGCAGTGCAGCATCGGTTGTAATACCAGCCCAGGTGAACGCTATGGTGAGTTACGTCGCGTTGAAAATCGCTTTAATGGCAGCGTAAACCACTACTTCTTATGTGACCGCGGTCGTTTTGGTTACGGTTACGTCAATCTCAAAGATCGTCCTAAACAGCCGCTTCAGCGTCGTGGCAATGACTGGATTGCGCTGAATGCCGATCAGGCGTTGCGGGGAGCGGCTGATGTGTTGCGTCAGGCAAAGAAAACCATCGGTATTGGTTCGCCACGCGCCAGCATCGAGAGTAACTTTGCTTTACGTGAGCTGGTCGGGGCGGAAAATTTTTATACCGGTATCGCGAATGACGAACAAAATCGTCTGCAACTGATTCTGAAGGTTTTACGTGAGAGCGGAGTACGCACGCCAGCGCTGCGTGAGATAGAAAGCTACGATGCGGTGCTGGTTCTGGGTGAAGATCTGACTCAGACGGGCGCCCGCATTGCATTAGCGGTACGTCAGGCGGTAAAAGGCAAGGCGCGTGAAATGGCGGCGGCTCAAAAAGTGGCCGACTGGCAGATTGCCGCCATCATGAATATTGGTCAACATGCCAAACACCCGCTGTTTATCACCAACGTGGATAATACCCGTCTGGATGATATTGCCGCCTGGAATTATCGTGCTCCGGTGGCCGATCAGGCTCGGCTGGGGTTTGCCATCGCCCATGCGCTGGATGAGCATGCACCGGCGGTCACGGACCTGGCTTCCGGGCTCGATCAAAAAGTGGATATCATCGTTCAGGCGCTGGCCGGGGCGAAAAAACCACTGATTATCTCTGGAACCAACGCAGGCAGCGAAGAGATCATCGAGGCGGCGGCTAACGTGGCGAAAGCGCTTAAAGCGCGCGGTTCCGATGTGGGGATCACATTTGTCGCGTCTGCTGCAAACAGTATTGGTCTGTCGATGATCGGTGGCGGTTCGCTGGATGATGCCCTTGTACAGTTGGAAAGCGGTGACGCTGACAGCGTGGTGGTATTGGAAAACGATCTCTATCGCCATGCGCCTGCCGCCCGTATTGATGCCGCGCTGGAGAGAGCCGGCAATCTGATTGTGCTGGACCATCAGCGTACACGTATCATGGATAAAGCCAGCCTGATTCTATCATCAGCCAGTTTTGCAGAAAGCGATGGTACATTGATCAATCAGGAAGGCCGCGCCCAGCGCTTCTTCCAGGTGTATGATCCCACTTACTATAACGACAGCGTCGTGATGCTGGAAAGCTGGCGTTGGTTGCACGCCCTATTTATTACCTACAACAGCCGCCAGGTTGACTGGACGCAGCTCGATCATGTCATTGATGCCTGTGTCGTTGCGCTGCCGCAACTGTCGGCGATCAAGCAGGCTGCGCCTGATGCATCCTTCAGGATCAAGGGGCAAAAGCTGGCTCGCTCACCGAACCGCTCCAGTGGACGGACGGCGATGCGTGCCAACATCAGCGTGCATGAACCGCGTCAGCCGCAGGATAAAGACACCATGTTTGCTTTCTCTATGGAAGGGAGCAACAGCCCGACAGCCGATCGTCAGCAGATCCCTTTTGCCTGGGCGCCAGGCTGGAATTCACCTCAGGCGTGGAACAAGTTCCAGGATGAAGTCGGCGGTCATCTGCGCCACGGCGATCCGGGGGTGCGCATGATTGAAGCGGGTGAAGATACGCTGGGTTATTTCGATAAGATCCCGGCGGCGTTTGTCGCCCAGGCGGGCAACTGGCGTGTCGCGCCTTACTATCACCTGTTTGGCAGTGAAGAGATGTCACAACGTTCAGCGGTTATTCAACAGCGTATGCCAGAGCCTTATGTGGTGGTTAATCCGGCTGATGCGGCTGTGCTTGGGGTTAACTCTGGTACTCTGGTTGAACTGAGCTGCGAGGGGCAGACGTTGCGTTTACCGCTACGGCTAAGTACCGGGTTGAGTCAGGGACAGGTTGGTTTGCCGCTAGGTTTGCCGGGCATTGCGCCGGTGCTGGTGGGCGCAACCGTTGATAATCTGCGGGAGGCTGCACAATGAGTTGGTTAACACCGGATCTCCTGGAGATACTGAGTTCTGTCGGTAAGGCGATCGTTATCCTGCTGGTCGTGGTGACCTGCGGGGCATTTATGAGTATGGGGGAGCGCAAGCTGCTTGGGCTGTTCCAGGGGCGTTACGGGCCGAACCGGGTTGGTTGGGGCGGTTCGTTACAGCTTGTCGCCGACATGATCAAAATGTTCTTCAAAGAAGACTGGGTGCCGAAGTTTACTGACAAAGTCATTTTTACATTGGCGCCGATGATCGCGTTTACCTCATTATTACTGGCTTTTGCCATTGTGCCGATCAGCCCGACCTGGGGCGTGTCAGATCTGAATATCGGTCTGCTGTTCTTCCTCATGATGGCCGGGTTGGCGGTCTACGCGGTATTGTTTGCCGGATGGTCGAGCAACAATAAATATTCCTTACTGGGGGCGGTACGTGCTTCCGCTCAGACCCTGAGCTACGAAGTGTTTCTCGGGTTATCCCTGATGGGGATAGTTGCTCAGGCGGGTTCCTTCAATATGCGCGACATCGTCGATTCACAGGAACATCTGTGGAACGTGATCCCGCAGTTTTTCGGTTTCATTACCTTTGCCATTGCCGGTGTGGCGGTGTGCCACCGTCATCCGTTTGACCAGCCTGAAGCAGAGCAGGAGTTGGCGGATGGTTATCACATTGAATATTCCGGTATGAAATTCGGTCTGTTCTTTGTGGGGGAATATATCGGCATCGTCACCGTTTCCGCACTGATCGTCACCTTGTTTTTCGGAGGCTGGCATGGTCCGTTGCTGCCGCCATTTGTCTGGTTTGCGCTAAAAACGGCATTTTTCATGATGATGTTTATTCTGATCCGTGCCGCGTTGCCTCGTCCGCGTTATGACCAGGTGATGGCTTTCGGTTGGAAAATCTGTCTGCCGATAACCTTACTGAACCTGCTGGCGACAGCCGCGGTCATTTTGTACAACGCTCAATAAGGGGTGAATAAACCATGACATTAAAAGATTTAGTGGTTGGTTTCGGCACCCAGGTACGCAGTATCTGTATGGTGGGATCGAACGCTTTCAGAAAGCGTGAAACCAGAATGTATCCTGAAGAACCGGTGAATCCGTCGCCACGTTATCGTGGCCGGATCGTGCTGACGCGTGATCCCGACGGCGCAGAACGCTGTGTGGCCTGCAACTTGTGCGCGGTGGCTTGTCCGGTCGGCTGCATTTCTTTGCAGAAAGCGGAAACCAAAGATGGCCGCTGGTATCCCGAGTTTTTCCGTATTAACTTCTCTCGTTGTATTTTCTGTGGCTTTTGTGAAGAGGCTTGCCCGACTACCGCTATTCAGCTCACGCCGGATTTTGAAATGGGGGATTACAAACGTCAGGATCTGGTTTACGAAAAAGAAGATCTGCTGATATCGGGGCCGGGTAAGTATCCGGAATACAATTTCTACCGGATGGCCGGTATGGCGATTGATGGGAAAGAAAAAGGCGAAGCCGAAAACGAAGCCAAGCCCATTGATGTCAAAGGCCTATTGCCCTAAGGAGCTAGCATGGAATTCGCTTTTTATATTGCAGGTCTGGTGGCGGTTGTGGCGACATTGCGCGTCATCACCCATACCAACCCTGTTCATGCACTGTTATACCTGATCGTTTCCTTGTTGGCCGTCGCGTGCGTATTTTTCTCGCTGGGGGCTTACTTTGCCGGTGCGCTGGAGGTCATTGTTTATGCTGGCGCCATTATGGTGTTGTTCGTGTTCGTGGTGATGATGCTTAACCTTGGTAATTCCGTGGTCGAGCAGGAGCGGGCATGGCTTAAACCTAGCGTATGGATTGGTCCTGGTCTGTTGTCGCTGGCTTTGCTGGGGGTGATTGTAAAGGGGATCCTCAGTCTGGATGGTCAGCGCATCGCTGGCGAAATGGTGGAAGCCAAGTCTGTGGGGATTAGCTTGTTTGGCCCTTATGTTCTCGCGGTTGAGTTGGCCTCAATGTTGTTGTTAGCCGGTCTGGTCGTCGCTTTCCATGTAGGTCGTGAAGACAAACAGGGAGAGGTCATCAGCAAAGAAACCTCGAACCAGGATATTGATAAAAAAATAACAGGGGAACGAGCATGATTCCGTTGCAACATGGTTTGATTTTGGCCGCCATATTGTTTGTTTTGGGACTGACCGGGCTGATTATTCGTCGTAATTTACTGTTTATGTTGATAAGTCTAGAAATCATGATCAATGCCGCGGCGTTGGCGTTTGTGGTTGCTGGCAGCTACTGGCAACAGGCGGACGGTCAGGTGATGTATATTCTGGCGATTACGCTGGCGGCGGCGGAAGCCAGTATTGGTCTGGCGTTGCTGCTGCAACTGTATCGTCGTCGCCAGTCCCTGAATATTGATACGGTCAGTGAGATGCGCGGATGAACTTACTCTATTTAACAATACTATTCCCGCTGCTTGGCTTTCTGTTGCTGGCGTTTTCCCGTGGCCGCTGGTCGGAGAATGTGTCTGCGACGGTGGGCGTCGGTTCCGTTGGGCTGGCGGCATTGGTTACAGCGTCAGTAGTGGTCGATTTTCTGGCACAGCAGCATACTGGCGTGAATGTATTTAACCAGCATCTGTGGACATGGATGGCGGTTGGAGACTTTAACATCGGCGTTACGCTGACGCTTGATGGCCTGTCTGCCACGATGTTGTCTGTCGTCACTGGCGTTGGTTTCTTCATCCATATGTTTGCCTCCTGGTATATGCGTGGTGAAGAGGGCTATTCACGTTTCTTTGCTTATACCAACTTGTTTATCGCCAGTATGGTAGTGCTCGTTCTGGCGGATAACCTGCTGTTGATGTATCTCGGATGGGAAGGGGTGGGGCTGTGCAGCTATTTGCTGATTGGCTTCTATTACACCAATCCGAAAAACGGTGCGGCGGCAATGAAGGCCTTTGTGGTCACCCGCGTTGGGGATGTGTTCCTGGCGTTTGCGTTGTTCATTCTTTATAACGAATTAGGCACACTCAACTTCCGTGAGTTAATGGTGCTGGCGCCGCAACAACTGGCTGAAGGTTCCCCGGCGATTACCTGGGCCACCTTAATGCTGTTGGGCGGGGCGGTCGGCAAGTCTGCCCAGTTGCCGTTGCAAACCTGGCTGGCGGACGCAATGGCTGGCCCGACGCCGGTATCGGCCCTGATCCATGCAGCGACAATGGTCACCGCAGGGGTTTATCTGATCGCCCGTACCCACGGTTTGTTCCTTATGGCGCCGGAAGTTTTGCATCTGGTAGGGATTATTGGGGCGGTAACGCTGGTGCTGGCAGGGTTTGCCGCGCTGGTTCAGACGGATATCAAACGTGTGCTTGCCTACTCGACCATGAGTCAGATTGGTTATATGTTTCTGGCTCTGGGTGTTCAGGCATGGGATGCGGCGATTTTCCATCTGATGACCCATGCGTTTTTCAAAGCATTGCTGTTCCTCTCCTCCGGTTCGGTGATTCTCGCCTGCCACCACGAGCAGAACATTTTCAAAATGGGGGGGCTGCGTAAAACCATCCCGCTGGTGTACGTCTGCTTCCTGGTCGGAGGGGCTGCGCTGGCTGCGCTGCCGCTGGTTACCGCTGGCTTCTTCAGTAAAGACGAGATCCTGGCCGGCGCCTGGGCCAATGGCCACTTCAACTTGATGTTGGCGGGGCTGGCCGGTGCTTTTATGACCTCTCTGTATACTTTCCGTATGATCTTCATCGTGTTTCATGGCGAAGCGAAAACCAAGGCACATGCGGGTAAAGGGATTGCCCATCATTTACCGCTGGTTGTGCTGATGGTGCTGTCCACCTTTATTGGCGCGCTGATTGTGCCGCCTTTACACGGTGTATTGCCGGAGACGACTGCGCTTGAACACGGTCGGATGATAACTCTGGAAATTGCGTCAGGCGTGGTTGCCATTGTGGGTATTTTGCTGGCCGCCGTGCTGTGGTTAGGCAAGCGTCAGTGGGTAAACAGTGTTGCGCAAAGCGCACCAGGACGTTTCTTCTCAACCTGGTGGTTCCATGCCTGGGGCTTCGACTGGCTATATGACAAAGTCTTTGTCAGACCTTATCTGACGATCGCCAAATTGTTGCAGCGTGACCCGCTGGACGCACTGATGAATATTCCGGCTGTGGTCGCTCGTTGGGGTAATCGCGGGCTGACGGTGAGTGAAAATGGTCAAGTGCGCTGGTACGTTGCCTCTATGGGGCTGGGTGCTGTCGTGGTGCTGGCGTTGTTATTGCTGGTTTAAAACAGATCCGAACGTGCAAAAGGTAGGGCATTCCCTGTACGAATGCCCACCACGGCAAATTTTCAGATTTCTTTAATTTAGGGACACAAAACGCCATGCTACTACCTTGGCTACTTCTTATCCCCTTTATCGGCGGTCTGCTCTGTTGGCAGTCAGAGCGTGTTGGTGCGAAAGTGCCGCGCTGGATCGCGTTGATTGCTATGGGGCTGACTCTGGCGCTATCTCTGCAATTATGGTTGCAAGGTGGTTATTTTCTGACGACACCTGATGGTTTGCCGCAATGGCAAGCCGAGTTCAATGTTCCGTGGATCCCTCGTTTTGGTATTGATTTCCATCTGGCGCTGGATGGCCTGTCGATACTGATGGTAGTGCTGACCGCATTGCTGGGGGTGTTGGCCATTCTCTGTTCATGGAATGAAGATCACCACAAGCAGGGGCTTTTCCATCTGGGGCTATTGTGGACTCTGGTCGGCGTTATCGGAGTGTTCGTCGCTATCGATATGTTTCTGTTCTTCTTCTTCTGGGAGATGATGCTGGTGCCGATGTATTTCCTCATCGCCATATGGGGACATAAAGGCTCAGATGACAAAACCCGCACCGACGCAGCGACGAAATTTATCATTTATACCCAGACCAGCGGCCTGGTGATGTTGATCGCCATTCTGGCGCTGGTGTTTGTACATCACGATGCTACCGGGATCTGGACCTTCAATTATGAAGTGTTGCTGAAGACTGAGATGTCTTATGGCGTTGAGTACCTGCTAATGCTGGGGTTCTTCGTTGCTTTCGCGGTGAAAATGCCGTTGGTTCCAGTGCATGGATGGTCGCCGGATGCCCATAGCCAGTCTCCGACCGCTGGTTCTGTTGATCTGGCAGGATTGCTGATGAAAACAGCGGCATATGGACTGTTGCGTTTCAGCCTGCCGCTGTTTCCCAATGCGTCGCATGAGTTTGCGCCGATTGCCATGTGGTTGGGAGTGATCAGCGTTTTCTACGGCGCCTGGATGGCGTTTAATCAGACCGATATCAAGCGTCTGGTTGCCTATACCTCCGTTTCCCATATGGGTTTCGTGATGATCGCCATCTACTCAGGTAACCAGCAGGCTTTCCAGGGAGCGGTTATCCTGATGATTGCTCACGGTTTGTCCGCCGCGGGTCTGTTTATCCTGTGCGGTCAGTTGTACGCACGTTTACAGACCTGGGATATGCGGCAGATGGGCGGGCTGTGGGCGCGCCTGAGATATTTACCCGCACTTTCTCTATTCTTTGCCGTCGCCACATTAGGTATGCCGGGAACCGGTAACTTTGTCGGAGAGTTTAATATTCTAATTGGCAGTTATCAGGTTGTGCCGGTAATTACGGTGATCGCCACGTTCGGCTTGGTATTTGCGTCGGTTTATTCGCTGATTATGATGCAGCGTGCTTACTATGGCGCCCCAAAATCAGAACAATCACTGCCGGGTATGACGATGCGTGAGCTGTCTGTCGTGATGCCGTTGGTGGTGTTGCTGGTGTTGTTAGGGGTTTTCCCGCAGCCGATTCTGGATACCTCCAGTGCCGCGATGTCAAATATCCAGCAGTGGTTTATGTCGTCTGCTCCAGATTCAATACTTTCAACAACAAGGCCGTAATTCGCCATGACAATAACTCCTCAACAACTAATCGCGCTATCGCCGCTGTTGATCGTCGGATTGACGGTAGTGGTTGTGATGCTGTGCATTGCGTGGCGACGCAACCATTTTGTCAACGCAACCTTGACGGTTATCGGTCTGAGCATGGCATTGCTATCGCTTTACTTCGCAGGCCAGGCAGGGCCGACCGATGTTACCCCGTTGTTACGGGTTGATGGTTTTTCCATGTTCTATACCGGACTGGTCTTGTTGGCCAGTCTGGCGACCAGCACGTTTGCCTATCCGTGGCTGGAAGGCTACCAGGATAACCGTGATGAGTTCTATTTGTTGGTGCTGATTGCCGCGTTAGGCGGGATCGTACTGGCAAGCGCAAATCATCTTGCTTCTCTGTTCATTGGCATTGAACTGATTTCACTGCCGCTGTTTGGACTCGTCAGTTATGCCTTCCGCCAGGAGCGTTCGCTGGAAGCCGGTATAAAATACATGTTGCTCTCGGCTGCGTCGTCTGCTTTCCTGCTGTTTGGTATGGCGTTGGTGTATGCTGATTCGGGCAATCTGACCTTTGCCAGTCTGGGACAGAGTCTGAGCGACCTTCATATCCATGAACCGTTATTGCTGGCGGGGTTAGGGATGATTATTGTCGGCGTGGGCTTTAAACTATCGTTGTTTCCCTTTCAACTGTGGACGCCAGATGTCTATCAGGGCGCGCCCGCACCGGTCTCGACTTTCCTGGCTACCGCCAGCAAAATCGCCATTTTTGGGGCGGTTATGCGCCTGTTCCTCTATGCGCCGATGGTGGATAGCGACTCGGTCAGAATAGCGCTGGGTGTTATTGCCATTGCATCAATCCTGTTTGGTAATGTGATGGCAGTTTCACAGAGCAGCATCAAACGCTTGCTGGGTTACTCCTCGATTGCGCATATGGGTTACCTGTTGGTTGCCTTGATTGCGGTACAGAGTCATCAATTAGCGCTGGAAACCGTCGGTGTCTATCTGGTGGGGTATCTGTTTGCCAGTCTTGGCGCCTTTGGTGTGGTCAGCTTGATGTCGAGCCCGTATAGCGGCTCAGATGCCGACGCAATGCTCTCTTACCGCGGGTTGTTCTGGCACAAGCCTATATTGTCTGCGGTGATGACGGTTATGATGTTGTCACTGGCCGGTATCCCGATGACGTTGGGCTTCTTTGGCAAGTTTTATGTGCTGGCCGTTGGCGTGAGCGCCGAGTTGTGGTGGTTGAGTGGCGCGGTAGTGCTGGGAAGCGCGATTGGGCTTTTCTATTATCTGCGGATGATGGTCAGTCTGTATATGAATGCGCCACAGGGGATAAACCATGAAGATACACCAGCCAACTGGGCATTAACGGCAGGCGGCGCAGTGGTGCTGATTTCGGCAATCGTGGTATTGATACTCGGTTTTTACCCGCAGCCGTTAATATCTTTGGTGCAACTGGCGCAACCAATGATGTAATACCGTAAATCATTGTGTTTTTCTGGTATGAAAACCGCCGTAGATGAAGGTCTGCGGCGGTTTTGTCTATGGTGACTTGGTTGGTCACTTTAGGAATGCTCTGTTCATATAAGCCGCTACAGCAGCGCAGAATTGTCTATAGTTAACAGGACAACCTTTTTTCATAAACAAGGGAGCATTTTATGGCAACAGAAAAAAAACAACCTGAAGATATTCGTATCGACGACGACCTAAAGCTCTTGTCTGAAACGCTGGATGAGGTATTACGTTATTCTGGCGATCAGGCCGATAAAGCCTACCTTGATCTGAAAAAAAACGCGGAGAAGGCACTGCTTGAGGTCAAAGCGAGAATCGGCGCAACTAATAGCTACTATGCACGGGCTAAACAGGTCGCTGACAAAGCGGATGTCTATGTACATGACAAGCCCTGGCATGGTATCGGTATAGGCGCAACTGTCGGGTTAGTGCTTGGGTTGTTGTTAGCCAAACGGTAGTTGAAAGATTTTTGGTTGATATGTTTTTACGCATATCAACCAAATTGAGTTTGCCGTCACGCAAATTCGACTATGCAACAAACGCTCTGTCGATGACAATATTTCTATCTATGGCGCTCTCAGTGGTTCACCACCTTATCTTCTTTCTCCGGTATGCCGTGCGCCCAATAGATTGCTTCGTAAGGACGCAGCGTCAGCGTACAGGGCTGGGCGGCGGCATCGGGGTAGTTGCCCAGTAACAGCCGCCAGCGGTGATGGTCTTTGGCGGCTGTGAACTGCCAGCGCTGAGGCGCATCACTCAGATTGGCCACAACCAGTAATTGTTGATCATGCCAGCGTCGCTGATAGCACCAGAGAGAAGGATGCTCAGGCAGTAAGTCTTGGTAGTCGCCGTAGGTCAGCAACGGCAGCGTTTTACGCATCAGGATTAACTGTTGGTAGGTGTAAAATATCGAGTCTTTGTCTGCCAGTGCTTGTTCCGTATTGACCTGAGGGTAATTCCAGCATGGCTGGAGCCACGGTGTGCCAGTGGTGAAACCCGCATGTTCACCGTTGTTCCACTGCATCGGGGTTCGACTGTTATCGCGGGATTTTTCGGCCAGGATCGCCAGTAACTCCTGTTCTGATTGGCCGTTGCGGCTGCGTTCGGCGAACATGTTCAGGCTCTCCACATCCCGATACTGACTTAGCATCGTATAGCCGGGGTTGGTCATACCGATTTCCTCACCCTGATAGATATAGGGCGTCCCTTGCATTCCATGCAGTGCCATTGCCAGCATTTTAGCCGACTGAACGCGGTATTTCCCCTCATCACCGAAACGGGAAACAATGCGCGGCTGATCGTGATTACACCAGAACAGGGCGTTCCAGGCGTGGTTATGCATCCCTTGTTGCCATTGTTTAACAATCTGCTTGAGCTGTACAAAGTCGGGTTTGGCCAGCGCCCATTTTTCACCATTGGGATAATCGACTTTCAGGTGGTGAAAATTGAAGGTCATGGACAGTTCGCTGCCATCCAGCGCGGCATAACGGCGGCAGTGCTCAAGGGAAGTGGAAGACATTTCACCGACGCTCATCAAACCCCAGGGCTGGAAAACGTCACGGCTGAATTCTTGCAGATAATCGTGAATACGCGGCCCGTCTGTATAGAAGCGCTTCCCGTCCCCTTGTTCGTCTGATGGGAAATCCTGTTGCTTGGATACCAGATTGATCACATCCAACCTAAATCCATCTACGCCTTTATCAGCCCAGAACTCACAGACTTTTTTCAACTCCTCGCGCACCTGCGGGTGTTCCCAATTGAGATCCGCTTGTTCGACCGCAAACAGGTGCAAATAGTATTGCTGGCTCTCGGCGTGCCACTGCCAGGCGCTGCCGCCGAATTTGGAGCGCCAGTTATTTGGTAAACCATTCTCTTTGCCGTCGCGCCAGATATAAAACTGACGGTATGGGCTACGACGATCCCGCGAGGCGGTAAACCAGCGGTGCTCTGTCGAGGTATGATTGAAAACCATATCCATGACAATACGTATACGGCGCTGATGCGCTTCGGCAATGAGTGTTTCCATATCGCTCATGCTGCCGTATGCGGGATCGATCGCGCAGTAGTCAGCAACATCGTAGCCATTATCAATCTGTGGCGACAGGTACACCGGAGTAAGCCAGATTGCATCAACGCCCAGCAGTTGCAGATAGTCAAGGCGCGATGTGATGCCGGAAATATCCCCGACGCCATTCCCGGTACTGTCCTGAAAACTTTTGGGGTAGATCTGATAAATGACGCCGTTTTGCCACCAGGGCAAGGAGGTAGACATGACTCAGTCCTCTTTAATCAAGGTGTTATACCGATGCTAACGTGCCGTTGCGGTATTTGCGCTTATAGACCAGCGCCGTCAGCATCAGGGGTATGAAGGTTGCGACGACCGTGGCCAGCAGGAATATGCTCCAAAACTGTGGTTTGATGGAAAGTATGCCCGGTAGGCCGCCAACGCCGATGCCGTTGGCCGTAACGCCATAGATCCCGCAGATCAGCGCGGAGGCAGCAGAACCGATCATGGCGCACAGCATCGGAAAACGGTATTTCAGGTTAATACCGTACATTGCCGGTTCGGTGACACCCAGAAAGGCGGAAATGGCGGCAGGCACGGAGATCTCTCGTTCATTCTCTTTGCGGCTGACCATAATAATGCCGACCACGGCGGCAGCCTGTGCAATGTTCGAGAGAGCAATCAGTGGCCATACCGGCGTACCGCCCATGTTTTGAATCATCTGCATATCAATAGCCAGCGTGGTTTGATGAACGCCGGTAATCACCAGCGGGGCGTAAAGAAAACCAAAAAATGCCGCGCCAATGGGGGCGAAACTGCCGGTCATCACGGCTTTCACCGCCCAGGCGACGCCATCTCCGATACTGCGCCCAAATGGGCCGATGAGTGTATGAGCCAGGAAAACAGCCAAAATTAATGACGTCACGGGAACCACCACCAGATAGAGATAGTCGGGTGTCCATTTTTTCAGCCGGGTTTCAATGATAGCGAGAGCCATACCCGCCAGCACTGAGGGGATCACCTGGGCCTGATAACCGATTTTTTCGATGGTAAACCAGCCGAAACGCCATACATCAGGTGTTTGCTGACCAATGAGATAGGCATTCATCAACTGCGGCGAAACCAGCGTAATCCCCAGAACAATACCGAGAATCGGCGTACCGCCCATTTTTCGGACGGTTGACCAGCAAACAGCGACGGGCAGATAGAAGAAAATGGCTTCTCCCAGTAACCAGAGAAAATCGTAAATGGTTTGCCAGATGGGGTAGAGTTGCGCCAGCGTTTGGCCGTCGCGCAAAGGAATTTCACCGATAACGTTGCGGGCGCCCAGAATTAAACCGCCGCTGATCAACGCAGGTAGCAATGGAAAGAAGATCTCCGCAAAATGGGAAATGCTGCGTTCAAACCAGTTCATGTTCTGGCGGGCGGTAATCTTCGCTTCTTCTTTATTGATCTGGCTCTGTCCGGTGGTTGCCAGCAGCGCCTTATAATATTCGTCCACATCGGTGCCGATAACGACCTGAAACTGTCCGGCATTGGTGAAACAACCTTTCACCATTTTTAATTCTTCGATCTTTTTGGGATGGGCTTTTAATGCGTCATGCAGCACAAAGCGAAGGCGGGTAATACAGTGGGTGACGGCGGCTATGTTCTCTTGTCCGCCAACCAGTTTGATCAGACGATCAATGTCCTGCTGTTTAACCTTGCTCATATCAATGTTCCTTATGTTTTAGAGCGTCAACCGAATGAAGTATAGGAGTTTGATGACAAACCCATAGTGGTGAGATCGAGATACCCGGGCTTATCGCACCGAGGGGCCATTATGGGACACATCCTTGTGTCCCACCCTGCGGGCCAGCATTAATGCTGTTCAAATTTGCTTCCGGCAAATTTGTCGGCGGCTTACGCTGCTACGGCCCCATCGGCACGCTGTCCCTAATATCGGACTTTGTCAGCAGTCTGAGTATAGTGTATTAGTTTTTTTTAACGGAAATTTTGCAGCAGTGCGACATCAGGTTTGATAACGGTAAATATTCTGATCGAAATAGCGATCGCCAATTTTTTCGGCTTCTTTTTCCCGTTTGTAAAAAACGTACCCAAGGCGTTGCGCCAGCGCATTGCTGCGTGCGTTTTCCACCGAGGCTTTTATCACACACCGGTTGATGATTCCGGCATTGACGTAGGCCTGGATCAGGGTGCTGACGGATTGGAAAGCGATACCTTTGCCTTCAAACTTTTCGGCAATCCAGTAACCAATCACGCCTTCCTGGTCCTGAAGGGTATTGAATGAGACGATACCCGCGATGACGCCGTCCCAGCGAATGACATAGACCGCTGAATTACCAGCGGCAAACTTATCCCGATTGGCCTTGATGGTGCTCAACGTGTCATTGATGTGTTTGACGGAATCAGGCCAGGGCAAGGTACGGCGCAGGCGGGGTTTTTCTTCCTGAACCAGCGCGAAAATTGCGCCTGCATCGCGCGCATCCTGTATGCTCAAATGCAGATGTGGATGATGGTGTAATTCATAAAGTGTTTCCATTGTGGCTCCTTATCCTTTAGCAACTTATATCGAAAGCGTGCCGTCAATAATCGTCACGCTATATCCGCCGACCCACGGCTCATCATTGAGATAGGTGATCGATAGCTGACCGTTGCGCTGGAGTTTGATCCCCTGACGAACGCGGTATGTCAGTTGATCGGCGATATTATCGGGATAATGCTGCTGACGCAGCAGGCTTGCTATGCAAGCATTGGCGCTACCGGTCACGGGGTCTTCTTTCAGATAACCATTCTCAATGTAAAACGCCCGGACTTCGTAATCTGCCGTAAGGGCGCCGTCATCATGCGGGCCATAGATAGCGATGCCATCGGTTTTGCAGGCTTGTTGCAGCATGGCGAGCGATTCAGCGTCAGGCGTAATATCGAGACAAATATTGGCGGAATCCATGCGGATAATCAGCCAACTGATCCCCATACGTACGGTGGCGGGCGGGTAACACTTATCGATCCTGGTACTGCCGAGCGTTTGCTCCAGCAATGGGGATAAGGTGGCATCAAAGGGATCGATAGTCACCGGCGGCACATGGAAAGCCAATAATCCATCATCATCAATATTGATCGGTACTACGCCAATCCCGCACTGTTGGATAATCTGTCCTGGGGATTTGGTCTGCAAACCGGATTCCAGCAACGCGTGCGCGGTGCCCAGCGTCGGGTGTCCGGCAAATGGCACTTCCAGCTCAGGGGTAAAGATGCGCACGCTATAATCGGCTACCGGATTGGTTGGTGAAATCACAAAGGTGGTTTCCGACAGATTGGTCCAGCGGGCGATATTCTGCATTTGTTCATCGGTCAGCCCGTCGGCATCCAGTATGACGGCCAGTGGATTTCCCTTGAAAGGTTGTTGGGTAAAAACATCGACTTGTTTAAAGCGGCGTTGTAGCGGCATAAGCAATCTTTTCCTGTTATTGGGGAGCATAGCCCCGTCGTTGAGCGTAAGCGATTAAATATAAATCAAAACTAACCTACCCGCGATTATGAGGCGCTCTTGTGGCATAATGCGACCAAAATCACATTCTTACTTGAGTAAACTCTGTGCTAAGTACCAACAATATCACTATGCAGTTCGGCAGTAAGCCGTTGTTTGAGAACATTTCCGTTAAATTTGGCAACGGTAACCGTTACGGTTTGATCGGCGCGAACGGTTGCGGTAAATCCACGTTTATGAAAATTCTGGGCGGTGATTTGGCACCGAGTTCCGGCAACGTTTTCCTCGATCCTAATGAACGTTTGGGCAAACTGCGTCAGGATCAGTTCGCTTTTGAAAAATACAGCGTGCTGGATACGGTGATCATGGGCCATGCCGAGCTGTGGAAAGTAAAAGAAGAGCGCGATCGTATCTACGCGCTGGCTGAAATGAGTGAAGCGGATGGCTATAAAGTTGCCGATCTGGAAGTGCAGTACGGTGAGATGGACGGTTACAGCGCTGAAGCTCGTGCGGGTGAACTGTTGCTGGGCGTCGGTATTCCCGTAGAACAGCATTATGGGCCGATGAGCGAAATCGCCCCCGGCTGGAAACTGCGTGTGCTGCTGGCGCAGGCGCTATTTGCCGACCCGGATATTCTGCTGCTGGATGAGCCGACCAACAACCTGGATATTGATACCATTCGCTGGCTGGAGCAGGTGCTGAACGAGCGTAACAGCACCATGATCATCATTTCCCATGACCGTCACTTCCTGAATATGGTGTGTACGCATATGGCGGATCTGGACTACGGCGAACTGCGCATTTACCCCGGCAACTATGATGAATATATGACGGCGGCCACGCAGTCTCGTGAACGTTTGCTGGCCGATAACGCCAAAAAGAAAGCGCAGATTTCCGAACTACAGTCGTTCGTCAGCCGCTTTAGCGCCAATGCGTCCAAGTCCAAGCAGGCCACGTCTCGCGCCCGTCAGATCGATAAGATCCAATTGGAAGAAGTAAAAGCTTCTAGTCGCCAGAATCCATTTATCCGCTTTGAGCAGGATAAGAAACTGTTTCGTAATGCGCTGGAAGTGGAAGCGCTGGCGAAAGGGTTTGATAACGGCCCGCTGTTCAGCAAATTAAACCTGATGGTGGAAGTGGGGGAGAAGGTCGCTATTCTGGGGACCAATGGGGTCGGTAAATCGACGCTGTTGAAAACGCTGGTGGGCGACGTTGCGCCTGATAGCGGTACGGTTAAATGGTCGGAAAACGCCAAAATCGGCTATTACGCGCAGGATCATGAATACGAATTCGATGAATCCCTGACCGTATTCGACTGGATGAGCCAGTGGAAGCAGGAAAGAGATGACGAACAGGCGGTGCGCAGCGTACTGGGACGTTTACTGTTCAGTCAGGATGATATCAAGAAGAAAGTGAAGGTATTATCCGGTGGTGAGAAAGGCCGTATGCTGTTTGGCAAACTGATGATGCAGCGCCCTAACATCCTGATTATGGATGAACCGACCAACCACCTGGATATGGAGTCCATTGAGTCGCTGAACATGGCGCTGGAAATGTATGAAGGCACGCTGCTGTTTGTCTCCCATGACCGTGAGTTTGTCAGCTCGCTGGCGACTCGCATTCTGGAAATGACGCCGAAAAAAGTGATCGATTTCACCGGAAACTATGAGGATTACCTGCGTAGCCAGGGTATCCAGTAGAGCAACACGGTTTTTTCACGTAAGGCAGCACGGTTGATATCGTCGCTGCCTTTTTATTTTGTATTCAGGGAACCAACGTGACCAATATTTATTGTGCCATTGGTTATTCAGTTATATGGCATTTCT
>NZ_MJLZ01000013.1 GCF_003666245.1 Brenneria alni | reverse complement strand
GTAATATACCTGGGCATGGAAATAGATTAAAAATGATATAAATTCGGTTTTAGGGTGTGTCCTGGTTAAAAAAACGGTTTTTTAGCCAGAGAAATAACAGACGGGAGGATTTGATGCTTACCGATGATGCATAACGTTTACAAAAATGTAAACGTTATGCGGGGAAGGGTTAGCTGACTTTTTCTACCGGATGGCGATAGGCATCCAGCCACTCGCTGATGCGCTGTTGCTGTGCTGCATTTAACCACATACCCAGTTTTGTTCGTCGCCAAATGACATCATCCAGTGCGACCGCCCACTCTTTCTCAACCAGATAGCGAAGTTCTGCTTCATACAGGTCGTGGCCGAAATGCTCACCCAGAGAGGCAAGACCGTTGGCATTCGCCAGAATCAGCTCGCTGTTTGAGCCATATGTCCGGCTATAGCGGCGCGCCAGCGCTTCCGGCAGATTAAAGCGGCGGCGCAGGGCGGCGGCGTAGTCATCACGCGTGCCAGAGATATCTCCGCCGGGTAAAACGGTATTCCTGGTCCAGGCTTTCCCCGCCTGAGGGTAATATTTTTCCAGCTTATCCAGCGCATGTTCCGCCAGCTTACGGTAGGTGGTCAGTTTGCCGCCGAATACGGATAACAGCGGAGCCTTACCGTGTTCATCGTCAACCGACAGCGTGTAATCGCGGGTGATGGCTTGCGGAGAGTCTGATTCATCGTCGCACAATGGTCGCACGCCGGAATAAGTCCAGACGATATCATCACGGGTGAGCGGTTGCTTAAAGTGATCGTTATAAACCTCCAACAGGTAGTCAATTTCGCTATCGTCGATTTTCACGTTATGCGGCTCGCCATGATATTCCACATCGGTGGTGCCGATAATAGAAAACTCATCCTGCCAGGGGATCACAAACACAATGCGGTGATCTTTATTCTGGAGAATATAAGCCTGAGGTTGGTTGTGGACTTTGGGCACCACGATATGGCTGCCTTTGATCAGACGGATGCCATAAGGCGATTTCAGTTGCAGGCCCTCATCAAAGAACTGCTTCACCCACGGGCCTGTGGCATTGACCAGACCTTTGGCGCGCCAGGTGAGTGTTTCACCGCTGATTGAATCGACGGCTTCCACCACCCACAAACCTTGTTCCCGCCGGGCGCTGACGACGTTGGTGCGGGTACGCACTTCCCCTCCGCGCCGGGTGACTTCCTGCGCATTCAATACCACCAAACGCGCATCATCCACCCAGCAGTCTGAATACTCAAAACCTTGTGTCAGTTCTGGTTTTAATACCGATCCTGCGCCGAATTTCACGCTTTTACTGGCAGGCAGGCTAACCCGTTTGCCAATGTTGTCATACATAAACAGACCGATGCGGATCATCCATGCCGGGCGCAGATGTGGTTGATGCGGTAAGCGGAATCGCAGGGGGAAAATAATGTGGGGCGCCATTTTCAGCAGGGTTTCACGCTCGGAGAGCGCCTCGCTGACCAGGCGAAACTCATAATGTTCCAGATAGCGTAAGCCGCCGTGAATCAATTTAGAGCTGGCGGAGGAGGTGGCGCTGGCCAGATCCTGTGCTTCCAGCAACAAGACGGATAACCCACGGCCAGCGGCGTCTGCGGCAATGCCTGCGCCGTTAATGCCGCCGCCGATCACAATCAGATCTTTGGTTTCCACGTTTACCTCCACCGTTAAAATAAAAATGTTCGTTTTCGCGCATTATAATAATCGAAAACAAACAAGGCAGCTAATGCTTAACCAAATAAAAACATTTATGCGTGATGCAGCTAACAATTTGATGATGGTTGTCACATTAAAAATAGGGGTATTGAGGTGAAGAAAGAATGAAGAAGCAGAGCGAGTCTGGCATTAATGCAGTATGGCTGCCCAGAAATTGAAATATTTAACAACTGAGAATATTTCGTGCGCCACAATGCCGCCATTTTTATACTACATTGTAGTACGCACCCGACGTAGGGTGGTTCAAGCGCCCCCCCTACGAACCCGGGCTTGTGGCTGAAATTACGCCGCTGGCGCAGGTTTATAAAGGTTATTGCTGCCCGTAATAGGCATGGGGGCCGTGCTTACGGTTGAAGTGTTTATTCATCAGATAGCCGTCGATCGAATGCAGATGTGGATTAATCGAACAGGCGATCCACGCCATTTTCGCCACTTCCTCCATCACCACCGCATTGTGCACCGCTTCATCGGCGTCTTTGCCCCAACTGAAAGGCCCATGCTGATAAACAATGACCCCCGGTGTATGCAGCGGATTGCCGTCGCCAAGCGTTTGAGCAATGACGACGCCGGTATTCTTCTCATATTCCGTTTCCACTTCCTGTGGCGTTAAAGGCCGGGTGCAGGGAATATCGCCATAAAAATAGTCGGCGTGTGTCGTACCCAGTGCGGGGATCGCTAACCCCGCCTGCGCCCAGGCGGTAGCGTGAGTGGAATGGGTATGGACGATCCCGCCTATTTGCGGATAGCGGCGATATAACTCCAGATGCGTGGCGGTATCGGAAGAGGGCCGGTATTTGCCTTCCACCACCTCTCCCTGCATATCAACCACCACCATGTCACCGGCCTGCATGATGTCATAAGCCACCCCGCTGGGCTTGATGACGATGAGCTGCCGTTGCCGATCGATTGCGCTGACGTTACCCCAGGTGTAGGTCACCAGATCGTGGCGCGGAAGCGCCATATTGGCATCAAAAACCTGCTGTTTTAGCGGCTCTATCATGCGACTTCCTCCATCAGTAAACCGGCCTGAGCCATCTGTTGTTTTACCCAGTCACGCGCAGCGGTGATTTCTTTTACCGGGTCGGGCGACGTTTCACTCCACATTTCGATCAGATAAGGGCCGCAGTAGCCGCTTTCCCTGAGTGTGGTAAAGCAACGTGCAAAATCAACCACGCCGGTGCCGAACGGCACATTTTTGAAAACCCCCGGTCGGGTATCTTTAACATGCACGGCCACGATATGGCCTTTCCCTGCTCTCAGCTCCATTTGTACATCGTTATCCCAGGCGGACAGGTTGCCGATATCCGGGTAAAGCTGGAACCACGGATTATTGAGATAGTTCGCGTAGCCCAGCGCTTTGCTGATGGAATTCATTAACGGGTAGTCCATGATTTCCATCGCCAGCGTGACCTGCGCCCGGCTGGCCATTTCCACGGCCAGTTGCAGGCCGTGGCGGAAACGTTCCCGGGTGAGATCGTTAGCCTGTTGGTAGTAGACATCGTAACCGGCGAGCTGAATGACACGAATTCCCACATCCTGCGCCAGACGGATGGCCTTGAGCATGATTTCCAGCCCCTGATTGCGAATGTCGTCATCTTCGCAACCCAACGGGAAGCGCCGGTGGGCGCTCAGGCACATGGACGGGACACGAATACCGCTGATGGAAATAGCGCTGACCAGCTCCAGGCGTTGCTTACGGCTCCAGTCAAGCCGCGCCAGTCGGCCATCACTTTCGTCTACCGACATTTCGACAAAATCAAAACCCAGTTCTTTCGCCAGTTGCAGATGCGTCAGCCAGCTTTCGCCCGGTGGCAGCGCTTTTTCATAAATACCGAGAGGAACCGCTTTCGTGAGCATGAAATCACCTTATCCCCAGAGCTGGGCGATGCTGCGTTTGAATTCACGAGCGGCTTCTACCGGGTTTGCTGCATCACGAATACTGCGGCCAGCAATGAATACATGAATGGGAATACCTTTGAACAATGGCAAATCATCTAATGCCAGGCCACCGGTGACGGTAACGTTGAAACCCATAGCGGCCAGCCGCTTAATCGCGTTGATGTCGGCATCGCTCCAGGCGACTCCCGCGGCCTGTGCATCCCGGCTGCGGTGATACACCACCTGTTGGATACCGATATCCCGCCAGGCTTCAGCCTGTTCCCAGGTCCAGAACCCGGTCAGCTCGATCTGCACGTCGCCCTTGAACTCGCGGGCGACCTCCAGTGCGCCAGCGGCGGTGTTAATATCCGCGCAGCAAATAACGGTGACCCAGTCGGCATTGGCTTCGAAACACATCCGTGAAAGAATTTTCCCTGCGTCGGCAATTTTCGCATCCGCCAGCACAATCTTGTGCGGATAAAGGGATTTCAGATCGCGCACCGCACGTACCCCTTCGCCCACACACAGGATGGTGCCCACTTCAATAATGTCCACCTCTTCGGCGATCAGCCGGGTGGTTTGGTAAGCATCCGCCAGCGTTTGGTTATCCAACGCAACTTGTAACATCGGTAAATGAGACATCAGCAAACTCCTTAATCAGTATGCCGCCATTGCGGTTCGGTCAATCAAATTCAGTACATCCTGCTCGGTACGACAGGCGCGCAGGCGGTCAAAGTTGGCTTCATCTTCAAACAGATTCACGATTTGCATGATGCCCACTTCCTGATGGGTATTGGCATCGACCGCCGCCATAGTGATCAGGATGTCGACCGGATCGTTATCTTCATGATTGAAGTTCAGCGGCGTTTTCAATGTGACCAGTGCAAACCCTGTTTTTATGACGCCTTCTTCCGGGCGGCCATGAGGCATAGCAAGGCCTGGGGCGATAACGAAATAAGGGCCGAAATTTTTTACGCCATCGAGAATGGCCTGATAGTAGCGCGGCTCGACGACATCGGCGGCGACCAGCAGATCAACACCGATTTTTACCGCTTCCTGCCAGGTACTGGCTTCGGTTTGCAGGCGTATAGAATGGTTTTCCGCCAGAGAATCGCGTAGTTTCATCGTTGATCCCTATTGCTTTACGTTCGCAGGAAAGTGCGCATTGATGATTTCCAGCAGTTTTGGCCCGAAATCAGCGGCGGAAAGCATATTGCGCACGCCGATGACATATTTATTGCCACTGACGGTGATTTCATCGGCGACATGCGTGGAAGCGATAATGATATCGGCGCCACTCAGTTCTGCTTTGTATTCACCTACTGCACAGCTATTGACGGTGTGGCTGATACCTTGTTGCGTCAAAAATTGGCCTACTTTCATTTTCATGATCATTGAACTGCCTTGCCCGCAGCCGCATACAGCCAGAATTCTTACGGTCATAGTGATTTCCTCCAGAATTAGTTCGCAGTGGACTCCGCGAGTTTCTTTTTGGCATCTTCTTCAGCCCGTAATGTGCGGCTGGCAAAGACCATGTAAATCAGCGCAATAACGATAACGATCCCCATAAACCATAGGCCGAGCGTTAACCCCTGCATCAACGGCGGCGCCAGAATTGACCAGTCCGCCATTCCCATCCATGCGCTCAGGCCGGTCAGTTTTATTGCCCATACGCAGCCAAATATTTCGATCATGCCCATTGCCACACAGATCTTCAGCGCCGCACGCCAGCCGCCAAAGTGGTTGGCAAATACGCCGATGGTGGCGTTGGAGAAGAACATTGGAATAAAACCAGGAATGATCATGATCGGGGAGCCATTGCCAATCAGGATGCCAACGGCAATCAACTGACCGATGGTGCCCCACATGAATCCCCATACTACGGCATTGGGCGCGAAGCTATAGATTGCCGCACAGTCGATAGCCAGTACGGCGCCGGGGATCAATCGCTGGGAGATACCGTTAAAGGCTTCGGAGAGTTCGGCGACGAACATCCGTACGCCTTGTACGATGATGAAAATGGCGACGGCAAACTGAAAGCCGGTTTGCAGGATATAAATGCTCCAATGCGTTTTCCCTGCCATTTGCTGAACGGTGTCCAGGCCGAAAGAAAGCAGGATCGCGCCAAAGAAAACCGTCATAACCAGCGCGGTAGAAACAATGTTGTCATGGAAGATATTCAGCCAGCCCGGAAGTTTCAGTTGTTCCACGCTCTCTTCTTTTTTTCCCAGATAAGGCGCGAGCTTATAGGCTATCCAGGAGGCGAACTGCTGCTGGTGCCCGATGGAGAAACCGCTGCCATCGGTTACCGCCTGTGTGGGTTTGTACATCATATTCGACGTAATGCCCCAGTAAAGGGAAACCAGTACGGCGCTACAGATGATGGTGGTCCACATCGGATAACCGAGGATGTAAAAGAAGACCGCGAGCAACCCCGTCTGCTGGAACATTATGTGACCGGTGAGCATGATGGTGCGGATACCGGTGACCCGGCGTAGCAGGACGTAAAAAATATTCAGCGCCAATGCCAGCAGCACGGCATAGCCGACCCAACTGTAGGCCTCGCCCATGCGTTCGACAGTCGCCATCATCGAAGCGTAAGTATCTGATATAGCGCCGTTGATGCCATAAACATCAGACATTTTGGCGACTACCGGTTTGAACGTGCTGGTCAGAATGCCGGAACCTGCCTGTAACAGCATAAAGCCAATGATGGTTTTGATCGTGCCTTTAATAATGACGGTGGTGCTTTTACGCAGCAGTAAATAACCGAAAAACGTCACTATCCCCAGCAGCAGCGGGGCATTCGTCATGACCTGATTAAAGAAAATCGTAAAGACATTATAGAGGGTTTCCATAAGCACTCCGTTCGGCTTTTGGTCATTCTGTTACGCGCCATATTTGAATGGCTTTGGCGCGGGCAAAGTTACTTTATCAACCAGTTAAAATCATTAAAAGTCATTTGTTGATTATTTGTGATAAAAAATAAAAAAGCTTTTTTAAGTAAAATTTTGCGTTATTTATTAAATGATAATGTGATTTTCATCATTTAATTTTATTAAATTAACATTTATTTGAAGGCTAATTATAACCTTTACCAAAAGAATTATTTGTCCTGCATGATTTTTATATCACTTTTCATGATTGTTTGTGTGACATTATGATGATATTTTGATTTATAAAATCATTATATTGATTTTTGTGATCTAATTATGATTTTTTATTCAACAACGCGCCAAAACGACCGATGATGAGGTTCACACTATGAGTAAAATCGAGAGCATTACCCGTGAGTCATGGATTCTGAATACCTTCCCGGAATGGGGAACCTGGCTGAATGAAGAAATAGAACAGGAGCAGGTGGCGCCCGGTTCGTTTGCTATGTGGTGGCTGGGTTGTACCGGCATCTGGTTAAAATCGGAGGAGGGGGCAAACATTTGCGTGGATTTCTGGTGCGGTACGGGCAAACAGAGTCACGATAACCCGTTGATGAAATCAGGTCATCAAATGCAGCGTATGGCGGGCGTGAAAAAACTACAGCCTAATTTACGTACCACGCCCTTTGTCCTCGATCCCTTTGCCATTCGTCAGGTTGATGCCGTGCTGGCGACGCATGATCATAATGATCATATCGATGTGAATGTGGCCGCCGCCGTGATGAAAAACGGTGACCGCAACGTGCCCTTTATCGGCCCGGAAAGCTGTGTGAACCTGTGGATTGGCTGGGGCGTGCCGCGTGAACGCTGCATCGTAGTAAAACCGGGGGATGTCATCACCATCAAGGATGTTGAAATTCATGCGCTGGACGCGTTCGACCGCACGGCGTTGATTACGCTCCCGGTAGAGGAGAAAGCAGCGGGCGTACTGCCAGACGGCATGGATAAGCGGGCGGTGAACTATTTGTTTAAAACGCCGGGCGGCAATCTTTACCACAGCGGGGACTCGCACTATTCAAACTATTACGCCAGGCATGGAAACGAGCATCAGATAGATGTGGCGCTGGGTTCCTACGGTGAGAATCCGCGTGGCATCACCGATAAAATGACCAGTTCCGACATATTGCGTATGGCGGAGGCACTGAATGCCAAAGTGGTTATCCCGTTCCATCATGATATCTGGTCGAATTTTCAGGCCGACCCTCGGGAAATTCGTGTGCTGTGGGAGATGAAAAAAGATCGCCTGAAATATGGCTTCAAGCCTTTTATCTGGCAGGTCGGCGGTAAGTTTACCTGGCCGCAGGATAAGGATAATCTGGAGTATCACTATCCGCGTGGGTTTGATGATTGTTTTACTATCGAACCGGATTTACCGTTTAAATCTTTCCTGTAAAACCACAAGGCGGCGTAGTCCGCCCTTTTTATCACTCATTTTTCCGTCGCACTTTTATCCGTAGACGATACCCCGTGCGTACTTTTGACAAGTTATGATTCAAATTACCAATCATGCTTATTATAATCGGTTTTTAGAATCCATTTAGCGGAGTCCGCATGACTGAATCTCAGCGCCATAATGCCATCATTGATTTTTTGCAACGACAAAGACAGCTTACCGTTGCTGATCTTATCGCGCATTTTGATGTCTCACCCGCCACCGCAAGGCGTGATATTAATAAGCTTGACGAGTCAGGCAAGTTGCGGAAAGTTCGCAATGGCGCCGAAGCGGTGAATTTTACGCGCCCTGCCTGGACGCCGCTCAACATTTATCAGGCGCAAAATCTGGATGAAAAAATGCGTATTGCCAAAGCCGCCTCGCAACTGTGCCGTTCGGGGGAGAGCGTGGTGATCAACTGTGGTTCTACGGCCTTTTTACTGGGGCAGGAAATATGCGGTAAAGACGTTCAGGTGATCACCAACTATCTTCCGCTGGCGAATTATCTGATTGAGCAGGAACACGAAAGCGTCGTCATCATGGGTGGACAATATAACAAAAGTCAGTCCATTACGCTGGCGCCGCAAGAGGGGGATGCCAGCCTTTATGCCGGGCACTGGATGTTCACCAGCGGCAAAGGGTTGACGGCGGAAGGGTTGTACAAAACCGATATGCTGACGGCGATGGCGGAACAAAATATGCTGAACTATGTCGGTAAGCTGGCGGTGGTGGTGGACAGCAGCAAGGTGGGCGAACGCGCCGGTATGTTGTTCAGCCGGGTGGAGCAGATTGACGTTGTCATTACCGGCAAACAGGCTAATGCACAGATAGTGGCGCAACTGCGCGATCAGAACGTGGATGTGATATTGGTGTAACGGCAGGGCTTTTCATATATCCATTTTAACTGCAAGGTTTAATCTGCGAACGGTCAGGTTAGAATAGTGTTCTTTATGGTTAACCAGGCTGTAACCCTTAATGGAACAATTTGAAGCGATTGATATTGAAAAGGCCTATTCCCGCTGGCAACAAGGCGGCGTTGTCGTCGATATCCGCGATCCGCAGAGCTTTGCGGTGGCTCATGTGCCCGGGGCGATACATCTGACCAATGAAACACTGTCAGATTTCGTGCGCGGGGCAGATCTTGCAGCGCCGGTGATGGTTATTTGCTATCACGGTATCAGCAGCCGTAATGCGGCACAGTACCTTATCAGCCTGGGTTTTGATGCGGTATTCAGCATTGACGGCGGTTTTGAGGCCTGGCAAAACCGCTATCCGCAGGCGATCAACAGCAGCGAAACCTGATGTTAAACAGGGTCTGCATTCAGACCCTGTGAACTTTCTTTGTAGTGGTAATGTTATTTAACGATGCTTGATCACTACTGGTTTTTGAATGTCTGGATAATGCTTTTGCCCTGCATAATAACCACGATAAGAAAGAGAATAGCCAGGAATGCAGATATTGGGCGTTCGACAAAGGCGATCCAATTTCCGTCGGATTTTATCAGCGAGGCCAACAGACTTTTTTCAAACATAGGGCCTAACACCATGCCTAAAATAATGGGCGCAATTGGGTAATTATGTTTTTGCAAATAATAGCCGATGATCCCCATAACCAGCATAACAATAACCGAAGCCATAGAATTATTCATGGCGAAGGCGCCGACAATGCTAAAGACAATGACGATCGGATATATAATATCTTTATTTATTGAGATAAGCCGCTTCAGGAAATTCACCACAATTAGCGCTAATGGCAGTAATGCGAGGTTGGCGATAAAAAACAGGATAAATATGGCATATAACTTTTCAGGATGAAAAATAAATAAAGATGGCCCCGGTTGCATATCTTTCATATAGAGTACGCCGATAACAATGGCCGCCACCGAGTCGCCGGGAATACCAAATACCAGCGTAGGAATGTAACTGCCAGCCAGACTGGCGTTATTACTTGATGAGGCATTAATAACGGCTTCCTCTGAGCCTTTACCGTATTTTTCCGGGTGGCGGGAAAATTTTTTGGCGACGGCATAGGAGATCCAGGCGGCAATATCCGCCCCGGCGCCGGGGAGCACGCCAATCAGCGTACCAATGGCGCTGCTGCGGGCAATCCCCAAACGGTTTTTCTTCAGCGCCGGGCTGATACCGGAAAGAATATTGAATGAGGCTTTTTCAACCTTCTGCAAAGGGGGAGCGGCGGTGTGCCGGGATTTGCTACGACTAGCGTAATATTCAATGGCATTGGCAATGGCAAACATGCCGATCATGGCGGGAATAAAACTAATTCCTTCCAGCAGGGCAACCTGACCAAAGGTAAAGCGGGGTTGTCCGGTGAACTCATCGTAGCCGATGGTGGCTAAAGCCAGTCCCAGCAATAGCGCCAGCAGGCTTTTGACAATATATTGCCCGGATATCAAGGTTGAACAGCTTAAACCCAACAAGGCCAGCCAGGTATATTCAAACGAACTGAATTTTAATGCGAATGACGCCAACAAGGGCGATGCGAAGGTGAGTACAATCGCGCCAATAATGCCGCCGATGACTGATGTACTTAGCCCCAGGCCCAGAACGTAATTGGTTTTGCCCTGTTGACTTAATGCGTAGGTATCATCCACATAAGCGGCGGAAGCGGGTGTACCCGGAATGCGCAGTAATACGCCGGGGATATCGCCAGCGTAGATAGTCGAGGCGCCCACTGAGATCATCATGGCCAGCGCCGGAATCGGCTCCATGAAGAAAGTAAATGGCACTAACAGCGCAACCGCCATCGTTGCGGTAAGCCCAGGTATGGCTCCAACAAATAAACCAAACAACCCTGCGCCTAAAATAGCGATGATGGCGCTCAGGGTAATATATTCACTGGCATTGATCAGGATATCCATAATCTGGCCCCATTAAAAAAAACTACCGGAAGGTAAAGGTACTAATAGGATTTTTGCAAACAGGTAATAAATCCCTGTAGAGATACCTATAGCGGCAATTGATGCAATGATTTTATTTTTCTTCAGGAATAAAAGTAAAAGTGAAATGATAATTGCGCTCGATGTCAGAATAAAACCCAGCGTATCAACAAAGAATATATAAAAGATAACGGCGATACTTATCATACCTACGCTGGCTAAATCTCTCCAGGGGACTGGTATGCCAGGATCTTTTTCTTTCTTCGATTTCATCCAGGAAATAATGAAATCTAAAACGGATAATAAAACGATAAGACATCCTATTATCGCCGGCATAAATCCAGCACCGAAATCGGTGATATCGCCAAGCGCGATCAGTGAATAAAGGAGGATGCCTCCCCCGAAGAGCAAGAAAAGCACTGGCAGAAAGATAGATAATCTCATCGTTATATCAGGTGCTATTTACATAACACCTGCCTGTTTTTATTTGTCTGCGGACAACAAGTCACCAAACCGCGCATCTTCTTGTTGCATAAACTGCTTAAGTTCATCGCCATACAATGCGCCGACTTCAAATCCTTGATTATTAGCGAATTTCTGTAACTCCCCGGACGCATAGACTTTTTTCATGGCGGCAGTCAGCGTGTCCTGGGTTTCCTGGGGCAGCCCCTGAGGCGCGGCCAGCACATTCCAGGTGGTCAGCGACCAGTCATAAGGCGTGACCTGACTAAACAGCGGAATAGTTGCATAAAGTTCGGAAGGTTGGGAGGACATGATGGCCAGATGGCGTACCATCCCGGCATCAACCATGCTTTTGGCTTCGCCGGGAGAAGAGGTAACAAAGTCTACGCCGCCTGATACCAGTTCCTGTAGCGCGGCGCTGGCGCCCTGTGAAGGAATAAATTTAATCGCATTTTCCGGCAGGTCAGCGCTTTTTAACATGCCGATGGCGTTGAGGTGCCAGACCGATTTTAACCCGCTTCCTGAAGCGCGTAACTTACCGGGTTGCTGCTTGATGGCATCAATCAATTGATTTGCATCCTGATAAGGGGAATCTTTGGCGACTTGCAGACCACCATAAATAACCGCCAGCCGACTGATAGGGGTATAGTCTTTGTAACTGAGCGCGGTCATTTTCTGATGATGCATCATGGCAATTTCTACGGTGACGATACCAAGCGTGTAGCCATCCGGCTTCGCCCGTTTAATGGCATCATGACCGACAACCCCGCTGCCCCCGGTGCGGTTGACCACATTGACCGTAACGCCTAACTCTTTCTGTAATCCCTGGGCCACCAGTCGGGCAACCGTGTCGGTATTTCCCCCGGCTCCCCAGGGAACAATAATCGTGATGGGTTTTTCCGGCCAGGCGGCGAATGCTGAACTGGATATCAATAACGTTGCTAAAGCGGTTAAGCGGATAGTTTTCATTGTCATTGTTTCCTTGTTGGCGATATAGAGGTGTCTATCTAATTAATATCATTTGATTTTATTTCTATAGTGCTCGGTGCCGGAGCGAATTTGATCGAGTATGACGGTCAACCCCCAGTATTTATTCAAAACATCATCTTTATTAACCCGGCAGAATTCACTGCTGAATGTCCCCAGGCGCTGATGATAAATTTTGGCATTTTTAGGATAGCCCAATGTTTCTGTCACAGCGGCGAGGGAAAGGAAATTTGCCAGCTCCTGAGCCAGTTCCGGGTTGCTGGTATGGTGATGGTAAAGCCAGCCATACAACTCAGGATGAAAGTTGGTGAACACCCCGCTGAAACCTTTAGACCCGGCTTTCATGGCGTCAAAAGCGATAGCCGCATTCGCGTTGATGATATTAAGCGGCGTATCGGCAACCAACTTAACCCGGCGGGCGACGGTAGGCAGATCGCAACTGACATCTTTCAATACCGTAAATCGCCCGGTATTGGCGCAATAGGCAAGTTCCTCATCACTCAACAGGCGGCGATAAGGCGCCGGGCACTCATACAGCCCAAGCGGCAGGGTGGTCGGCAGGGCGTGCAACAGCCTATCCAATGTGGCAAAGAATGTCTTACTTCCCTCATTTGCGGGATCTAGATGGTTGGTGACCAGCACCAGTGCGTCGATCCCGGTGTCTGACATGGCCGACAGTTCGGTAATTTGTTCATTGAGATCGTCGCTGATATGGCCAGAGGCAATCACCGGCACGCGTCCACCGACATGGTTGACAACAAAGCGCGCCAGTTCGACACGCTCCGGCAGTGTCAGGAATTGCATCTCGCTGGATTGACAGACGGCGAACAGCGCATCGACGCCTTTCGCCAGATACCAGTCAATCAATGTTGCCAGACCAGGATAATCAATCTCATTCTGCTGAGTGAAAGGGGTCAACATGACCGGGACAATACCGTTGATTTTTTTCATGATTTTATTCCTTGCCTTTAGTCTGGTCGGGAAACATGGCTGTGATAACTAACGTGATGACAGCCGCGTCATAACTTGTTGATGTTCCGGCATATTGGAAGCGCCTTCCCGTTCAACTGCCAGTGATGCAAACGCGGTGGCATAGGTCGCGGCCTGTGCGGTACTCTGACCGTTAGCCGTTGCGGCGGCAAAGGCGCCGTTAAATGCATCACCTGCTCCGGTGGTATCAATGCTTAACGCCGGAAAAGCGGGAATGTGTTGGAATTGCTGCCCGTCCAGGATCAGCGCCCCGCGCGATCCCATGGTGATAATGACCTTTTTGGCGCCTAATGCGGCGATTTGCAGCGCGGCTTCTCTGGCGCTTTTCAGATCCTGAACTTCAATACCGGAAAGCAGTGATGCTTCTGTTTCATTGGGCGTAATAACGTCGACATATTCCAGGCAGGAGAGGATATCGCCGGAATAAGGCGCAGGGTTGAGAATCACTTTGACATTTAATGCATTTGCCAGCTTCATGGCATTAAGGGTAGCTGAAAAGTTATTTTCCAACTGCAGCAACAACACGTCGGAATTCGCCAATTCCGGTGTGATTGCCGCCACTTCGTCATCGGTAACGGTTTTATTGGCCCCGGAGTAGATGGCAATCATGTTTTCGCCATCCTGTTGCGAGACATAGATAATCGCATTTCCGGTGGGTTCGTCTTCTGACTGATAGAGTGTGAAAGAGCGAATTTCTGACGAAGCGAGGTGATCATAGGCAAACTGGCTGAACTGGTCTTTGCCCACTTTGGAGACGAAATGCACATAGGCTCCGGCGCGGCTGGCCGCCATCGCCTGATTGGCGCCTTTTCCTCCCGGCCCCAGCATACTGCTCAGAGCCAGCAGCGACTCTCCGCCTTTCGGGAAACGGGCGACGTTCGCCACAATATCGACGTTAAATGAACCGAGAATACAGACCTTACCACTCATCTTATTTCCCTTCTTGTTGTGTGAAGCCTGATGCTTTTTCTGCTTCTCCAGCCGCTCAAGCAGCACTTCAAAACTTTCACCGGTTTCGGTAATCAGCTTCGACTGAAGGCTACGCCGTATAATCACGGCGCCGCCGTGGCAGCGCTGGATCAGATGTAACCGCGCCAGTGCGTTTAAGTCGCCGCGTATGGTTTCTTTGGTCACAGAAAAAGCCTCAGCCAGATACGCCACACTGACGCGTTCGTATTTGTCCAGATATGCCAAAATCTGATTTCGTCGTTCTTCTAGAAACATAATCACCCTGCCTGTGCTGTGAGGTTAAAAGAGCCACACTGAATAAAAAGTGATTGGGATCGTAGGTTTTGGGGTAAAGCGGAAGTAAACAAAAGTCACATCTTATGTTGTTAAACTATAATCTGTTTTTCTGTTTGCTCATTGAAAATAGCCCGGCTGATTTGCATTGCTAGCGAGAGTTTTGGTTCTGCCAGTAAGGCCAGCAGTGTTAAGATGCTTATAATAAATCAATAGATTATGTGGTTATGACTAACATGACGATCCGAGTTATTGCTCTCTCCAACCCGCGTCTTGCCCAGGCGTTTGTTGATTACATGCAGACGCACAATGTCACTCTGGAAATGCGCACCACCGGACAAGAAGCCGAGCTGTGGCTGGCAGATGAGACGCAATTGACGAAAGTACAGCAGGCGTTGGAAATTTTTCTGCGCGATCCACTCAACCCCCGCTATCAGGCGGCAAGCTGGCAGTCGGGATCGACCGATACCGGTATCCGGTATAAACGTTTTTCTTATCTGCAAACGCTAACGCAACGGGCGGGGCCGTTGACGTTAACTGTCATCATTGCCGCTATCGCGGTTTTTCTGCTGATGCAGATTTCAGGCTATGAGTCGGTGATGGGGTGGCTGTCTTATCCTGATGCCGGGCAGGGATTGCAGCTATGGCGCTGGTTCAGTCACGTGTTGTTGCATTTTTCCGTCTTACATATTCTGTTTAATCTGATGTGGTGGTGGTATTTGGGGGGGCCGGTTGAGAAGGTGCTGGGCACCCGTAAGCTGCTGATGATTACGCTGATTTCCTCGGTGGCGAGTGGCTGGGCGCAATCCTGGTTCAGCGGTATCTACTTTGGCGGATTGTCTGGCGTGGTGTATGCGCTGATGGGATACGTCTGGCTGCGGGGGGAAAGAGAACCTGAAGGCGCTTTATTTATGCCGCGAAGCCTGATGGTTTTTGCTTTACTGTGGCTGATAGCCGGATATTTCGATATTTTAGGCATGTCGATAGCCAATGCCGCGCATGTGGCAGGGTTAGTCGCAGGGATATTGATGGCCTTTTGGGATACTTATAATAAAACCGACTCCCGGTAAATCCGTGAGCCTTAGGGGACGAACGTGAAGCAAACACAACGACATGAAGCCATCATTGAACTGGTGCGTCGTCAGGGTTATGTCAGTACAGAGGAACTGGTCGAGCATTTTGCGGTGAGTCCGCAAACGATTCGCCGGGATCTGAACGATTTGGCTGAACAGAATAAGATCCATCGTCATCATGGTGGCGCGGCATTGCCTTCAAGTTCGGTTAATACCGCCTATAACGACCGCAAGATGATGTGGTCTGAAGAGAAGGCTCGCATCGCCCGTCAGGTCGCCTGCCAGATCCCGGATGGCGCGACGCTGTTTATTGATATCGGCACCACGCCTGAAGCCGTCGCTTATGCGCTGATGCAGCACAAAAACCTGCGTGTAGTGACCAATAACCTGAATGTGGCGACGTTGCTGACGGCAAAAGAAGATTTTCGCTTAATCCTCGCCGGGGGGGAAGTGCGTAGCCGGGACGGCGGTATTATGGGTGAGGCGACGCTGGATTTTATTTCTCAGTTTCGTCTGGATTTCGGTATTTTGGGTATCAGCGGCATTGACATGGACGGCTCATTGTTGGAGTTTGACTACCATGAAGTTCGTACCAAGCGGGCAATCATTGAAAACTCCCGTTGTGTCATGTTGGTGACGGATCATTCTAAGTTTGGCCGCAATGCCATGGTAAATCTGGGCAACATGGATTTGATCGATTATCTTTTTACCGATCAACCACCACCACCTAGCGTGCTGAAAATCATTGAACAACATAAGGTGCAGTTGGAGTTGTGCTGATCCAGGCGTGCCTTTTTCCGTGACGGACTAGAGGGGAGAGGCGCTATGCCGCAATTTGCATTTAACCAATCACAGTTTGCGGCTGCATTACTTCGTCAACAGCAATATTATGGTATTTCTTCCCTGAGTATGATGACGCCGGAACAATGTTGGCGTGCGGTTAGCATCGCACTGGCTGAACAATTGGCCGCACAGTCCTCTTTCTCCACTCCTCTGAACGAAACGAGCAGACCGCCAGCACAGCGCCACGTCAATTATCTGTCGATGGAGTTTTTACCTGGTCGTCTTACAGGCAATAACCTGTTGAATCTGGGATGGTATAACGCCGCCGCCGAGGTTCTGGCAGAGCAACGGATTAACCTGAGTGATGTGCTGGAACAGGAAACCGATCCCGGTTTAGGCAATGGTGGATTGGGGCGGCTGGCCTCCTGTTTTCTGGATTCAATGGCAACCGTCGGACAATCGGCCACCGGCTATGGCCTCAATTACCAATACGGCCTGTTCCGCCAGCACTTTGCTCAGGGACAGCAACAGGAAACCCCCGATGACTGGCATCGTGATGGCTACCCGTGGTTTTTTCAGCGTCCTGAACTGGCGGTGGATGTCGGTTTTGGCGGCGAACTCCAGCAGCAGGATGATGGCGGCGAGTTATGGCAGCCTGACTTTTTCTTGCGGGGAGAAGCCTGTGATTTGCCGGTTATTGGTTACCGCAACGGCCTCACCCAGCCGCTGCGTCTTTGGCTGGCAACTCACCGCCAGCCCTTTGACCTAAAGCTGTTCAATGAGGGGCGCTATCTTAAAGCCGGGCAGGCCGGGGTGACGGCGGCCAGCCTGACCAACGTGCTGTACCCGAACGATAACCACGCGGCGGGTAAACGGTTGCGGCTGATGCAGCAATATTTCCAGTGTGCCTGTTCGGTGGCCGATATTCTGCGCCGGCATTTACAGGCAGGGCGGAAGCTGTCTGAACTGCCCGATTACGAAGTCATCCAGCTTAATGATACGCACCCGACGCTGGCGATCCCGGAACTGATGCGGCTACTGTTAGATGAACATCACATGCGCTGGGACGATGCCTGGTCGGTAACCGGGCGTACTTTTGCCTATACCAATCATACGTTAATGCCGGAGGCGCTGGAGTGCTGGGACGAAAGACTGTTCGCTCGTTTACTGCCGCGCCATCTTTCCATCATTAAGCAAATTGATGCGCATTTTAACATTCAGGTCGCGCAACAGTGGCCCGGCGATCGTCAGGTGTGGGCAAAACTTGCTGTTCGTCACCGGCGGCAAATCCGCATGGCTAACCTTTGCGTGGTGAGCTGTTTTGCGGTAAACGGCGTGGCGGCAATGCATTCCGAATTGGTGGTGAAGGATCTGTTTCCTGAATATTACCAGCTATGGCCAAATAAATTTCACAATGTGACCAACGGGATTACGCCGCGCCGCTGGCTGAAACAGTGTAACCCGGCACTGTCAGCGTTGATTGATGACACATTGAACACCGAATGGGTGAACGATTTACCCGCCTTAAAAGGGTTGGAACCTTATGCTGATGATGCTGGATTTCGCGAGCGTTACCGGCAGATAAAATATGACAATAAGGTGAGGCTGGCGAATTTTCTGCAACAGGGTTATGGGGTGACGCTCAACCCTAATGCGCTGTTTGATGTGCAGATCAAGCGGCTGCACGAATATAAGCGTCAGCACCTGAACCTGCTGCATATCCTGTCTCTTTATCGGCAATTGCGTGATAACCCGCATCTGGATATAGTTCCGCGCGTCTTTCTGTTTGGGGCAAAGGCTGCGCCGGGCTATGTGCTGGCAAAAAATATTATTTATGCCATTAACCAGGTGGCAGCAAAAATAAATCGGGACCGTCGCTGCAACGATCGTCTTAAGGTGATATTTCTTCCCGATTACCGTGTGTCGCTGGCCGAACGGATGATCCCCGCTACCGATGTGTCCGAGCAAATCTCGACGGCAGGCAAAGAAGCGTCTGGCACGGGCAACATGAAGCTGGCGCTGAATGGTGCGCTGACGGTGGGCACATGGGATGGCGCCAATGTCGAGATAGCGGAGCAGGTTGGCGTAGAGAACCTGTTTATTTTCGGTCATACGGTCGAGCAGGTAAAAGCATTACAGGCGCAGGGATATACGCCGTCTGACTACATAACTGATACTCCTTTGTTACGTGAAATATTGGATGAACTGGCCAGCGGGGCCTTTAGTCAGGGAGATAAGCAAGCGTTTGCCCCCCTGTTGAACAGCCTGCTGGAAGATGGCGATCCCTATCTGCTGATGGCTGATTTCGCGCCTTATTGTCAGGCGCAGAAGCAGGTGGATGCGCAATATCATGAACAGGAGGAATGGACTCGCCGTTGTGTACTTAATACAGCCCGCATGGGGATGTTCAGCTCGGATAGGGCGATTCATGACTACCAGAAGCGTATTTGGCAAGTGCGTCGTTAAGGAAAAGGAAGATGGCATTCAAGGCGGATAACTCGGCAATGCAACAGATGGGTATTGCAGAAAAATATACGGATGCTTATGGCAATGAGCACATTATAGACGCGTCGGTAAAGGACAGGCTGCTGGCGATGATGAATGTCTCCGGGAGTGATGGTGCGCCTTTGCCTCCGGTAAAAGTTTTTCTTCAGGGGCGGGATGCCGTCATTACGCTGACCGGTAACGGAGAATTTCACTGGACGCTGATGTATGAAAATGGCGGACAGATTCAAGGACAGGTGACCGGCGGCACTAACCTGAAGCTCCCTGCCGCACTTCCTCTGGGCTATCATCACCTTACGCTAACGCAGGCCGATCAGCGCTGGAACTGCCTGATCACCGTGGCGCCTCCCCGCTGTTACGAGCCGGAAGCCCTGTTGCAAGGCAAGCGCTGGTGGGGGGTTACCGTTCAGCTTTACACCCTGCGTTCGCAAAAAAACTGGGGAGTGGGAGACTTTGGCGATTTACGCCAACTGGTGGAACAGATTGCCCGCCGCGGCGGGGCATTTGTCGGGCTGAATCCGCTTCATTCTCTGTACCCGGCGGCGCCTGACGCGGCAAGCCCCTACAGTCCCTCTTCCCGCCATTGGCTGAATCTGATTTATATTGATGTCAATCGGGTGGACGATTTTCAGCAAAGTGCAGAGGCTCAACGCTGGTGGCTGCTGGAAGAGACGCAACACGCGGTGGCGGCGCTGCGTGCGGAACGTTGGGTCGATTATGCATCGGTCACTGCGCTCAAGCTGAACGCTTTGCGGCTGGCCTTTGGTTATTTTAATACCCGCAGCACGCTGGACCCGCGGATCAGTGCTTTTCGCCAGTTTGTGATAAATGGCGGGCAGAGTTTACAGTTGCAGGCAACGTTCGATACCTTACAGGCTTACCTGAAACGCCAGGGGGAAAACTATGCGGACTGGCTACAGTGGCCGGCCCGCTATCATGATGTTCATGGCGAGGCGGTTAAGTCGTTTCGCCATGAACACGCTGATGAGATTAATTTTTATTGCTGGCTGCAATGGCTGGCTTATGACCAATTGGCGGAATGCTATGCGCACAGTAAACAGCTTGGTCTGCCTATTGGCTTGTACCGGGATTTGGCCGTGGGCGTAGCGCAAGGTGGCGCGGAAACCTGGGATGAGCGCCAGCTTTATTGTCTGGATGCCTCCATCGGCGCACCGCCGGATCCGCTGGGGCCGCAGGGGCAAGACTGGCAGTTATCCCCTATGAACCCCACGATGATGCAGCTACGCGGCTACCAGCCGTTTATCGATGTGTTGCGCAGCAACATGGCGAGTTGCGGAGCGTTGCGTATCGACCACGTGATGGCATTGCTGCGCTTATGGTGGATACCCAAAGCGGAATCGGCGGTTAACGGCGCCTATGTGCACTATCCGCTGGATGACCTGCTGGCGATACTGGCGCTCGAAAGTCAGCGTCATCGCTGTCTGGTGATTGGTGAGGATTTGGGAACGGTGCCGCCGGAGATCGTCAGCAAGCTGCACGACTGTGGCGTCTATTCCTATAAAGTGTTGTTCTTTGAAAAGGATGAGCAGCACCGCTTTCTCTCACCCGGCAAGTATCCTCGTCAGGCGATGGCAACCATTACCACCCACGATCTCCCCACGCTGCGTGGTTACTGGCAAGGGGTGGATTTATCGTTGGGCAGGGATTTGGGGTTGTATCCGAATGCCGCATTATTGCAACAGCAAATTCACTTGCGTGAAAAATCGAAACAGGGTTTGTTGAATGCATTACATCAGCACGGGCTGTTGCCACAGAGAGTGGGGCGCAATTCATCGTTGACGACAATGGGGACGCCGCTTAACCGTGGAGTTCAGCGTTATATAGCCGACAGCGCCAGCGCATTGGTCGGGTTTCAACTGGAAGACTGGCTGGATATGGCAATGCCAGTGAATGTGCCTGGCACCAGCCGGGAATATCCGAACTGGCGGCGAAAACTTAGTCGGACGCTGGAGTTGATATTTGCCGATCGCTATCTTGAACGTTTGATTCGCGACATCGATTTGCGCCGCGGCGCACCGTTGCCTGTCACACCCTGCGAGGAAGATGCCGGGTGCAATGACCCGGCGTAATCATCAGGATATTAATAATAGGAATGCTCACCGCGCTGGTGCTCGGTGAGATCCCTTACGCCTTTAAGCTCGGGGAATTTTTCCAGTAATTCTTTCTCAATCCCTTCTTTCAGCGTGTAGTCGACCATTGAACAGCCGTTACAACCCCCGCCGAATTGCAGGATCGCCAGGCTGTCATCGGTAATCTCCATCAGTGTGACGCGACCGCCGTGTCCTGCCAACTGCGGGTTGATCTGCGATTGCAGCACATATTCCACGCGTTCAATTAACGGCGCGTCATCATCCACTTTGCGCATCTTGGCATTGGGCGCTTTCAACGTGAGCTGAGAGCCAAGTTGGTCAGTGACGAAATCAATCTCGGCATCTTCCAGATATGGGGCGCTGAGTTCATCCACATAGGCGGAAATTTTTTCAAATTTCAATTCGGTGTCACTGGCTTCAACGGCATCCGGAGGGCAATAGGAAACGCCACACTCCGCATTTGGTGTGCCGGGATTGATGACAAAAACACGGATTTGCGTGCCTTCTTCCTGTTTTGCCAGCAATTTCAGAAAGTGTTCCTGAGCAGCGTCAGTAATACGGATCATAATGTTAAACTCAATGTTGACCATACTTATCGGTTATAATACGCCCATCCTCCCGTGAACTACAAGGTGCGGCACAAACACCATACCTGAACACCTGCGGCCCCCTGAGCCAGCAATACCCGGCTGATTTCCGCCGCGGTACTGCCTGTTGTCACCACATCATCAAGCAATACCACCTGTTTTCCTGTTAATGCGGTGTTACAACTAAAAGCGCCCCGTAAATTTTTACGCCGGGCACTGGCGCTGAGTTTTTGTTGAATACGGGTCTGACGGATTCGCGCAATCGCCCGTGGTTGATAATCGCATCTCAGCCAGCGAGTCAGGCAGCGGGCTAATAATTCGGTCTGATTGAATCCGCGCGACCAGTGACGTCGTTGATGTAACGGCACCGTGAATAGCTGGTCAGGCCGGAACAGGTGTGGTGGGGCCGACAACGCGTGTTCACGGTAGGTTGTCAGCCAGCGTAATAAGATTTGCCGGGCAAGAACGGGGGCCAGTTCCGTTTTACCGTTAAATTTAAATTGTTTCATCAAGGTATTGAGTGGTGGAACATAGTCACTGACAAAGGTAATGGACTGCCAGGGCGGTGGATTTTTCAGGCAGCGGCCACACTGGCGTGTTGGATCGCCTGAAAGCAGGCCGCAGCGTGGGCAACATAAAGGACGCTGAGGTAAATGACGCTGGCAGAATGAACAAATTCCATGCCGGCTGTGATAAAGCGGTAGTCGGCATAGCCAGCAGTGGGCGGCGATGGTTAACATAGGCTTGTCCCTGAAATAAAGATCCCGAGGCAGGAAGATAACTGATGAAACCGCTGTATTGGCAGACGGAAGGTGCAGGAAAAACGGAAATTGTGTTGTTGCACGGTTGGGGATTGAATGCGCAGGTGTGGCATTGCATTGCACCGCGACTGGCGCCGCATTTTCGCCTGCATCTGGTGGATTTGCCCGGCTATGGCAGAAGCCGGGGGTTTGGCGCGATGTCGCTGGAAGAGATGGCGGCAACGGTGCTGGCTCAGGCGCCTGAACGCGCTATCTGGCTGGGATGGTCGCTAGGCGGGTTGGTCGCCAGCCAGATTGCATTAAACGCGCCCCGGCGGGTGAGCGGGCTGATTACCGTCGCCTCGTCCCCCTGTTTTAGCGCCAGAGAGGAATGGCCCGGCATTAAATCGGAAGTGTTGCACGGGTTGCAGCAGCAGCTTAGTGAGGATTTTCAGCGCACCGTTGAACGTTTCCTGGCACTGCAAACGCTGGGGACGGTCACTGCTCGGCAAGATGCGCGTTTATTGAAGCGCGTGGTGCTGGAGCAGGCTATGCCCCCGGTCGAGGCGCTGAACGGCGGACTGGAAATCCTGCGCCGGGCGGATCTGCGCCAGCCGTTGACATCGCTATCGTTACCCTTTCTGCGGCTCTATGGCGCGCTGGATGGGCTGGTGCCGCGCAGGGTGGCAGGGCTATTGGATCAGCTATGGCCGCAGTCTTGCTCCGCGGTTATCCCGAAAGCCGCCCATGCGCCGTTTATTTCCCATCCTGATGCCGTTGTTGAACAACTGCTGGCATTCAGCCAGCGGACGCAAGTAACTGACCGCCTGTGAGCAAATGCCGGAAATGATATCCATATTCATCAAACTGTAAGAAAAAATAACTACGTTATGTCCTGCTAATTCTGCAATCAAGGACATCTCGATGAAAGCTCGTTGGTTACTGCCTGTACTGTTTGCTGCCGCTTTGCCGGGAATCTCCCAGGCGCAGGCTATTTACCCTATCGATCGCGCCACCATTCTGGCTGGTGGGAAGTTCGATTTTAAAGTCGAATTTGATGAAGTACTCAAGCCTGAAGACGTTCGTATCCTGATCAATGGTAAAGATTATCAGCAGGTGCTGGGGAAATCGGCCACCTTTGTCGAACGTGAAGATGGCGAAAACGTATCTGCCGTTTGGGTACGGGATGTCAACCTGCCGGGGGCGGGCAAATATGTTGTGAAAGCACAGGCCAAAGGAAAAACCTCTGAGGTAACGTGGGACGTCTACCAGACATCGGATAAGCGTAAAGCCAAAAACGTGATCCTGTTTATTGGCGACGGCCTGTCGGTTGCCCACCGTACCGGCGCACGTATCCTGTCCAAAGGCGTTACCGAAGGGAAAGCCGACGGTCGTTTGGCGATCGACGATCTGCAATACATGGCGTTTGCCGGGACGTCCAGTACCGATTCGATCGCGGCGGACAGCGCCAACACCATGAGCGCCTACATGACGGGCCACAAATCCGGTGTGAATGCGCTGGGCGTTTACGTCAGCCGCAGTAAAAACTCGCTGGAGCATCCGAAACAGGAAACGCTGGGCGAATTGATTACCCGTTCGACCAATATGGCCGTCGGCGTGGTTAGTGACGCTGAACTTGAAGATGCGACCCCAGCCGCCGTGGTCTCCCATACCCGTCGTCGTGCTGATAAAGCTGAAATCGTCGGTATGTTTTACAACGTGCAACCCAGCGTGATTCTTGGCGGTGGTTCGGCCTATTTCCTGCCCAAGAGTACGCCTGGCTCCAAACGTAAAGATGAAAACAACTACGTTGAAAAATTCCAGCAGGCTGGCTATGCGCTGGCGACCGATGCCGACACGCTGAAGAAAAATGCTTCACAGGCCACCAAACTGCTGGGGCTGTTCCATACCGGCAATATGGATGGTGTGCTGGATCGTCGTTTCCTGAAAAACGATACGGTCAAAAAATTCCCCAACCAGCCGGATCTGACCGAGATGACGCAGGCGGCGCTGGATGTACTGTCCAAAAACAAGGACGGTTTCTTCCTGATGGTGGAATCGGCGCTGATCGACAAAGCCTCGCATCCGTTGGATTGGGAACGGGCGTTCTATAACACCATCATGCTGGATCAGTCGGTAGCGCTGGCGCAAAAGTTCGCTGAGAAAAACCCGGACACGCTGATTATCGTGACGGGCGACCATACGCACGGTATTTCCATTATCGGCACAGTGGATGACAACAAACCGGGTACGGAAATGCGCGAAAAAGTGGGCGTGTATGAAGACGCTGGCTACCCGAACTACCACGACGCCAATAAAGATGGTTACCCGGATGATGTGAATGTTTCCAAACGTCTGGCGGTGTTCTTCAACAACTACCCTGACTACTATGAAACCTTCCGTCCGAAACTGGATGGCACCTTTGTGCCGGCCATCAAGAACGAGAAAGATGAGTATGTCGCCAACAAAGCCTATGAAAACGTACCGGGCGCTGTGTTCCGTGAAGGCATCTTGCCGCGCTCTTCCGATACCGGGGTTCATTCGGTGGACGATATGGTGATTCAGGCCAGCGGGCCGGGGGCCGAGCGCATTCGTGGCTATATGGAAAATACCGAACTGTTCCGGGTGATTGTGGATGCCCTGGCGGTAAAACCGCAGGATAAGAAATAATTTTCAGTATGAGTCATATTAATCGCAAACTGGCGGGGGAAACCCCGCTTTTATCTTTCTGGCTGCTGACGATGTGGGTTCTGTTGTCTCTGGTATGCGCCTTTCCCGTAAAAGCGGCTCCGCCTGCACTCTCATTTGACAGGCTTTATGCGTCCTATGGCGTATTGGGACTGGAATTTTCCGATGAGGTTAAAACGTTATCCGGCAAGCGGGTGACGATGCGCGGCTTCATGGCGCCGCCGCTAAAGGCGGAATCGCAATTTTTCGTGCTAACCAAAATGCCAATGGCGCTATGCCCTTTTTGTTCATCCGATGCCGACTGGCCGGAAGACATTGTGGTGGTCTATCTGGCTAAACGGCAAACTTTCGTGCAGAACAACACCATGATTGAGGTGGAAGGTGTGCTGGAATATGGTTCGTGGACCGACCCGGAGACCGGGTTCGTCAGTCTGTTGCGGCTGCGAGAAGCGACATTCGACACGCTGTAGGAGAACCAATGGCCGAATTGTTGATCCAGAGTATGAGCGTCACATTCCCCGATACGCCGGATGCCGTGCTGGATATTCCGGCGTTGCATATTGCTGCGGGAGAGCGGGTTGCGGTAATGGGGCCATCCGGTTCAGGCAAAACCACGCTGGTGAATGCCATCACCGGCATGGATAACAGCGGAACGGGGAGCGTGTACTGGGCGCAGCAGGATATCCGGCGGCTTGACGAAGCGGGGCGCGATCGCTGGCGGGCCAGATACGTAGGATTGGTGATGCAGGATTTCCATTTATTCCCCGGTTTAAGCGCATTGGAGAACGTATTGCTGCCCGCGCATTTTCATCACTGGCGGTTACCCGCAACATTAAGACAACGGGCTATCGATCTGCTGGCGCAAGTTGGGCTGGCTACCGGCAAGCGCCCGGTTGAAGTGCTGTCCCGTGGTGAAAAACAGCGGGTCGCCATTGCCAGAGCGCTGTTGAGCGCACCGAAAATTATTGTTGCAGATGAACCGACAGCCAGTCTGGACGCACGTAGCGGTGAGCAAATCGCTGATTTACTGGTCACGTTGGCACGGAAAAACAATGCCACGCTGATCGCCATTACTCACGATACGCGTCTGGCATCTCAGATGACGCGTTGTCTGCAACTGGAAAAAGGGCGACTGATAGCAGATAGCGCTCAACCGGAGGTTGAACCATGATCCCGTGGCGTCTGATTTGGGTTGACTGGCGCCGATTATGGCCGGGCGTGCTAGTCGTGATTTTACTGATTGCAATGGCGACAGCATTGAGTATTTCCGTCAGCCTACAGGAGAGAGCGCTGCGTATGGGGAGCGCCAAAGCGGCGGATCGCTTTGATTTGGTCATCGGCGCGCCAGGCAGCGAAACGCAACTGGTACTGTCGTCGGTTTTCCTGCAACCCGCCGCGTTGACGCTGATCCCGGCGCAGGTACTGGATGATCTGGCGAAAAATCCGCTGGTGGCCTGGGCGTCGCCGGTGGCGTTTGGCGATTTCTATCAGGGGATGCCGATTGTCGGCACGACCGCGCCGCTGGTGACGGATAACGGCAAGCGTCAATTGGTGGCCGGACGGCTATTTGATCACGGCTTTGAAGCGGTGGTGGGGGCGCATACCGGTTTAGCACTGGGCGATACTTTTAGTCCTATTCATGGACAGATGGGTACGCAAAGCGTACATGCCCATGAAGGTGTGACTTATACCGTCGTGGGGATTTTACCTGCTGACGGCAGCGCGTGGGATAACGCGATTCTGGTGCCGGTGAACGCAGTCTGGCAGGTACATGGCATTCAGCCGCCGCACCACGATCACGATGATGGATATCATGCAGAGAGTGAGCACGAACATCACGACGATGCTGAACAGGATCACGCGGATGAGCAGGAGCACACGCATCAGGCGGGTGTACCGGCAATTGTGGTTAAGCCCAAAACCATTGCCGGCGCCTATCAGTTGCGTTCGCTGTACCGCAATAACGTCACTCAGGCGGTGTTTCCCGGTGAGGTACTGGTGAAGCTCTATTCTGTTCTGGGCGATATCCGGCAATTGCTGGTTTACATTTCACTGGGAACTCAGGCGCTGGTGGGAGTGGCCGTGGCGATGGTGGCGGTGATTCACCTTAAACAGCGACAAAGGCAAATTGGCGCTCTGCGTGCATTCGGTGCACCGCGCTGTGGCATTTTTGCGCTTATCTGGTGCGGGCTGATGTCGCTGGTCAGCGCCGGAGTGCTGTTGGGGGTGGGAGTAGGCTACGTCGCCGCTCAAGTCATAGCCGTGATAATGAGTGAGAAGAGCGGTTTTGTCCTCCCCGTCACGCTGGAACAGGAGGACGTGAGGTTTGTTCTGATTCTGCTGTTCGTTGCCGCCGCAGTACTGACTCTTCCCGCCATGCTGGCTTACCGGCAGTCGCCGGCGGTGGCACTGCGCGGAGAATGATGTGAATCTGTATTGGCTGTGACATATCGGATTTAGGCAAATCAGAATAACTAATGCGTAGCGCTACGCATTTTCGTTATGTCATTATCGTTTTTAGTTGGCCGTTACCCCATGATTAACAGCATTACAATAATCATGGGGCGCAGGGATTGTGAAAAACGGAATCGGGGATTTACGCCCTCCCCGGTGTGTAAGGGAGGGGGGTACAATATTTAGCGCTTTTTAAACGCTGCGGCCAGTGCGTCACTCATGGCGCTGTTACCCGTAGTTGATGTGCTGGCCGGGCGGGCGCGGGATTTGCCCACCGTCCGGTTAGCCGGGGCGTGGTTCTCTCGTGGGCCGCCGTTACCGCCACGGCGTGCGGCGGTTTCACCGGGTTGTTCGTCCAGTCGCATCGTCAGGGCGATCCGTTTACGTTGCAGGTCGATTTCCATCACTTTGACTTTCACGATATCCCCGGCTTTCACCACTTTATGCGGGTCGTCAACGAAATGGTCAGCGAGGGAGGAAATATGTACCAGCCCATCCTGATGTACGCCGATATCCACGAAAGCGCCAAAGTTGGTGACGTTGGTGACTGCACCTTCCAGAATCATGCCTGGCAACAGATCGCTCATGGTTTCCACACCATCGGCAAAGCTGGCGGTTTTAAACTCTGGCCGCGGGTCACGCCCCGGCTTCTCCAGCTCTTTAAGAATATCGGTGACGGTCGGCACACCAAAACGCGCATCGGTAAAATCCGCCGCTTTCAGGTTGCGCAGTGCGCCGGGATTACCCATCAACTCCTGTAGCGCCTGTTCGGTGGCGGCCAGAATACGCTCCACCACCGGGTAGGCTTCCGGGTGAACGGTGGAGGCGTCCAGCGGATTATCCCCGTGATTAATCCGCAGAAAGCCCGCGCATTGCTCAAAGGCTTTCGGCCCTAGCCTGCTGACTTTCAGCAGTTGTTCCCGGTTGCGGAAACGGCCATTTTCGTCACGCCATGCCACGACGTTTTGCGCCATCATTCGCGTCAAGCCCGCTACGCGGGTCAGCAAGGCGACTGACGCGGTATTCAGATCGACGCCGACGGCGTTTACGCAGTCTTCCACCACCGCATCCAGTTTTTTCGCCAGCAGGCTCTGGCTGACGTCATGCTGATACTGACCGACGCCGATGGATTTCGGGTCGATTTTCACCAATTCGGCCAGCGGATCCTGCAATCGGCGGGCGATAGATACTGCGCCGCGCAAGGAAACGTCCAGATCGGGAAATTCCAGCGCGGCCAATTCTGACGCCGAATACACCGACGCGCCAGCTTCGCTGACAATCACCTTCTGCGCTTTGACATCCGGGAACTGTTTTTGCGTATCCAGAAAGAAACGCTCGGTTTCACGCGACGCGGTGCCATTGCCGATCGCCACCAGCTCGACCTGATGCCTGATGCACAGGGCGGCAACGATGGCGGCGGCCTTGGCGGCCTGGCCGGTATGCGGGTAGATGGTATCGGTTGCCACCAGTTTACCGGTGGCGTCCACCACCGCGACTTTTACCCCGGTGCGTAAACCGGGGTCCAGCCCCATAGTGGCGCGCATCCCCGCTGGCGCCGCCATCAGCAGATCGTGCATATTGCGGGCGAACACGTTAATCGCCTCATCTTCTGCTTTTTCACGCACGCTGCCCATCAACTCGGTTTCGAGGTGCAGCAGCACCTTGATGCGCCAGGTCCAGTTAATCACCGCACGTCGCCAACTGTCTGCCGCAGCATTACCCAAACGCACGTTCAGATGGTCGACGATAATCTGCTCGCAGTAACTTTCACGCGGCGCTTCTGCAAACTGCGGATCGGCATTCAGCGATAACTGCAAAACCCCTTCATTGCGGCCCCGGAACATGGCCAGCGCCCGGTGGGAAGGCACCTGGGCAATCGGTTCGTGGTGGTCAAAATAGTCGCGGAATTTTGCCCCTTCTTCCTCTTTGCCTTCCACTACGCGGGAAACAAGATGGGCGTTTTTCCACAGGTAATGACGCACTTTAGCCAGCAGCGCCGCATCCTCTGCAAAGCGCTCCATCAGAATGTAGCGTGCGCCATCCAGCGCGGCTTTCACATCCGCCACACCTTTATCGGCATCAACATAGCGCCGGGCGACCTGCTCCGGCTCCTGACTGGGATCCTGCCACAGACTGTCAGCCAGCGATTCCAGTCCGGCTTCAATCGCAATCTGTCCGCGGGTGCGGCGTTTGGGTTTATAAGGCAGGTACAGATCTTCGAGTTCGGTTTTGCTCATCGTCGCGGCGATCGCGCTGGCGAGTTGCCCGGTCAGTTTTCCTTGCTCCTCGATAGATTTCAGAATTGTCTGGCGTCTTTCATCCAGTTCACGCAGGTAACTCAGGCGGGTTTCCAACTGACGCAACTGGGTATCATCCAGCCCGCCGGTCACTTCCTTACGGTAACGTGCGATAAAAGGGACGGTGTTTCCTTCGTCCAGCAGGCGGACGGCGGCGTCCACTTGCTCCGTACGAGCCTGCAATTCGCTGGCGATAATCTGGCTTAATGAATCATTCATAGGTCTGATATCGATAGTCATCAAATAATGGGTTAAATAACTGGAGGATAGTTATACGGTTTGATAACAGAAAATGCCAGCTGTACCCGCCAGGGAGGAAAACGGTTATCACCGTGGTGCCGTCTGCGCAGCATGGTAAAAACCGGGGGCTGAGGGTAAGGTAAACTTTATCTGAATCAATATTAGGTAAGATTATTATAACGGCGCGGCATTTTTAGCGTATTAAATAGTAACCACCATGAATTCGGGCAGGAGAAAAGATCAATGACAGTAAGAAAGTCCACCCTTATGTTAGACGGGCAGGAAGATGTCACGCTGGATATTCGTTCGGGGGTAATGGGAAAAGATGCCGTGGATATCCGCCCGTTTAGCGCTCATGGGTTATGCAGCTACGATCCTGGGTTTGCCAATACGGCAGGGTGCGAATCTGCGATTACCTACATTGATGCAGCGAACAGCGTGTTGCTGCATAGGGGCTTTCCTGTCGAGCAACTGGCAGATCAATGTGATTTTACCGAAGTCTGTTTTATCCTTCTGCACGGCGAGGCGCCTTCGCCAGAAGAGTATGCCGAATTTGTAAATACCATCACCCGCCATACTCTGGTTCATGAGCAGATCAGCCGTATGTTCAACGGTTTTCGCCGCGACGCCCATCCTATGGCGCTGATGTGTGCGGTAGTGGGGGCATTGGCCGCGTTTTATCATGATGTGCTGGATATTGATAACGCAGAACATCGTGAACTGGCGGCTGTCCGGCTGCTGTCGAAAATGCCGACGCTGGCGGCGATGTGTTACAAATATTCCATCGAACAGCCGACCGTTTATCCCTGCAATTCGCTTTCCTATACCGGCAATTTCCTGCATATGCTGTTTTCTATTCCGGCGGAAAAGTATGAGGTGAATCCGGTGCTGGAAAGCGCCATGAACCAAATTCTGATCCTCCATGCCGACCACGGTCAGTGTCCGTCTACTATGGCGGTCAGGGCTTCCGGTTCGTCTGGAGCCAATCCGTTCGCCTGTATCGCGGCAGGGCTATCCTCCATGTGGGGGCCGTTGCACGGGGGGGCTAACGAAGCTTGTATGCGTATGCTGGAAGAGATCAAAACGGTTGATCGTATTCCTGAATTTGTGAAGCGCGCAAAAGATCGGCGCAATTCGCTGCGGCTGATGGGATTCGGCAATTCGGTCTATCACCATTTTGATCCGCGTGCCGCCATTCTGCGTAAAACCTGCTATGACGTGCTCAGTGAACTGGGGATGGAAGATAGCTTGCTTCAGGTTGCCATTGAACTGGAGCATATTGCCATGACGGACCCCTATTTCCTGGAACAAAGACTGTACCCCAGCGCCGATTTTTACACGGCAGTGATCCTGAAAGCGATGGGACTTCCATCCTCCATGTTTACGGTGATTTCCGCCGTTGGCCGCACGATTGGGTGGATTGCTCACTGGAATGAAATGCATGAGCAGGAGCTAAAAATCTATCGTCCTTGTCAGGTCTACACCGGTCAGCCCCGCCGGGATTATGCTTCCCGGTTGGATAAATAAATCAAAGAAAGGACGGCGTACTGCATCGCTACTGGCCGGGGGCAGCACGTAGTCGTGTTATGGCGCGGTGGCGACGGCTGGCGTTTCAGCAGAATTTTCAGCAATAAACGGCGCGATATAACGCTGATAACGGGATGCTTTCAGTTGTTGAAGATCGACTAACACCAGCCCGTCGATACAGTTATTGAAATCGGGGTCGATACCAAAGTCGATAAACTGTACGCCACCTGGTTCACAGGCTTCCGAATACTGTTTGTAGAGTGTGGGAATAGCGCATCCTATATTGTTGAGCATACTTTTCAGCAAGGTCAGATCCTGCTGGTAATCGGTGCCTTCAAATTGTTGCAGCACGCCGGGCAGTGAAGCAGGATAAGGGCGTCGTGAATGGGCCAGCGGCTGACTGGGTGCAAAATGCAGCCGGTAAAACGCAACCAGTAAATCCCGCGCCGTTGGCGGCAGCGTGCCGGACAGCGACACCGGGCCAAACAGATAACGACACTGTGGATAACGGGCCACATAGGCGCCGATACCCAACCAGAGATAATCCAGACCACGCTTACCCCAGTATTTGGGCTGGATGAAACTGCGCCCAAGTTCAAGGCCGGATGCCAGTATCGGGTTCATCTCTTCGCCATAATGGAACAGACTGTGGCTGTACAGGCCATTTTTACCTTTTTGGGCGATTTGCTCCGCTGTTGGAATAAATCGATAGGCGCCGACAATCTCCAATTCGCCTTCATCCCATAGAATCAGATGCAGGTAATCATCATCGTAGCTGTCCAGATCGCGCCGCTGGCCCGATCCTTCACCCACGGCGCGAAATGCGATTTCCCGCAGCCGTCCGAGTTCGCGCAGCAGCGGTGAAAAATCTTCTTCTCCGCGGCGATACAGATACACCACTTTCCCGTCAGGCGTGGTTCCCAGCGTTTCGCAATCGGCCAGCGCACGTTTTAACAGGATACGATCCTCCGCCAGCGCAATGGGTTTCTCAACGGAAAAACAGCCGGGTTTGCCTTGCCCCAGTCGATAAACATGACGGCGGAAACGGGCGGCCAGATCGTTAGCCTGCTCATTCCCCTGGCTCCAGCTTGTGTAAGGAATACGCGCACCGATGCGTATTTTGATTTTGTGGCCTTCCTGATGGAACATTTCCCTGACCAGCAGCAGCGTGGAGAGGGGGCGGTACATCAACGAGGAGAGATAAAACAGGCTGCTGTTACGTCCACTGATGTGTATCGGCACCACCGGCGCACGGGCTTTACCTGCCATTCGGATAAAACCGCTGTGCCAGTGGCCGTCGCGGATCCCTTGTAGACTGATTCTGGAAACCTCACCCGCCGGGAATACAATAATCGCGCCGCCATTATCCAGATATTGCTGTATGGCGATAATTTGCTGGCGCTTGGTGCGGTTGTTGAAGTTATCAACCGAAAAAAATAGATTTTTCAGCGGTTCAACGTAAGAGAGCAACTGGCTGGCTACAATACGGACGTCAGGTCTGACGCTGGCAACCGTGCGCAGCAGCGCCAGACCATCGAGCGAACCAATCGGGTGATTAGCCACCAGTACCACCGGCCCCTGGCTGGGTATGTTTTCTAAATCCCCCTCGACCATTTCACAGTTAAGGTGAAAGTGATCCAGGATTTGCTCAACCAGATCCAATCCTTTCAAATAAGGGTAACGTTGAGAAAATTGCTGAATTTTGTTTTCGAATAGCAGAGCGCGTAATAACATTCGCTGCCAGGCTGGGGTGCGGCGATGAGGTGCAAGATCTTGAAGAATGGCATCTAAACTAAACATAAAGAGTTCTCCGTAGCTTACCGTTGTCAAAGTAAGGGATGGAGGTGACACATTTATTTCAGTGTAGAAATAATATTCAGATTGTTCCAGTTGATGTCAATCGGCAAGGGTGAATAGCGGCAATGCCTCACGACATATCCCGCCGAGGCGGATTATGTTAACAGCAGATGCTTACTTCTCATCGTCTTTGACATAATCAATGGAATTGACGAACCATTGTTTTATCCCGTCCGGCGTGGTGACGGTAACGTCCTGCTCGACCTCTTTTTTCAGCAATGCCCGCGCCATAGGCGAATCAATAGAGATGTAATCTTTCGCGTTGTCGCCATAAATTTCATCCGGCCCGACGATGCGAAAGCGCTTTACCTGACCTTCTTCATTTTCAACTTCGACCCAGGCGCCAAAGAATACTTTTCCATCCTGTTGGGGAGAGTAGTCGACGATTTGCAGCTCGGTCAGACACTTCCTTAAGTAACGGACACGCCGGTCAATCTGGCGCAGCAGCCGCTTGTTGTAGGTGTAATCGGCATTTTCAGATCTATCCCCCAAACTGGCGGCCCATGACACAATCCTGGTTATTTCCGGGCGTTTCACATTCCAGAGATGATCATGTTCTGCTTTGAGTTTGTTATATCCTTGGCGGGTGATCAGATTGGTTTTCACTCGTATTCAATCTCATGATGATGTTGGAGAATATGACCCGGCATTATATCAAGTAATTCGCAGGCAGTGCGCCATCCCTAACAGGGTTAATTACATTGGTTTTCAGCGGTGTTGCCGGAATTTAACAGGAATTGGGATCTTTATAACGTCGAATCGGTGGCTGCACATAGCGAATTACCGTGGGTTTGTGGCAAGGTAACTATAATTACCTCAAGGAAATAGTTGATTACACGTATTTTAATATGCTTTGTAACAATTTTGCCTGGAATGTATACCAGAAACGACTGTCAGTAATTCGTATGTTTCTGAACAATAGCGGCATCGGCGGCTATACGCCTTTGGAGAAAGAGAATGCAAGAGAACTATAAAATTCTGGTTGTAGATGACGATATGCGTTTGCGTGCGCTGTTGGAACGTTATCTGACAGAGCAGGGTTTTCAGGTACGTAGCGTTGCCAATGCTGAACAGATGGATCGTTTACTGACCCGTGAGTCATTTCACCTGATGGTATTGGATCTTATGCTGCCGGGCGAAGATGGTTTGTCCATTTGCCGCCGTTTACGTAGTCAGAGTAACCCGATGCCCATCATTATGGTGACGGCGAAAGGGGAAGAGGTTGACCGCATCGTTGGTCTGGAAATAGGCGCGGATGATTACATTCCCAAGCCGTTTAACCCACGCGAACTGTTAGCCCGTATTCGTGCGGTGTTGCGCCGTCAGGCCAATGAGCTGCCGGGGGCACCCTCGCAGGAAGAGGCGATTATTGCCTTTGGTAAATTCAAACTGAATCTGGGAACGCGTGAAATGTTTCGTGATGACGAACCCATGCCGTTAACCAGCGGTGAGTTTGCCGTCCTGAAAGCACTGGTCAGCCATCCGCGTGAGCCGCTGTCTCGTGACAAACTGATGAATCTGGCGCGTGGCCGCGAATACAGCGCGATGGAGCGTTCTATCGACGTACAGATTTCCCGTTTGCGGCGCATGGTGGAAGAAGATCCGGCGCACCCGCGCTATATCCAAACGGTTTGGGGCCTGGGCTACGTCTTTGTACCGGACGGCAGTAAGGCATGAGTCGGTGGCGCTTTTCTCCGCGCAGCGCATTTGCCCGGACGCTGTTACTGATTGTCACGCTGTTGTTTGTCAGCCTGGTAACCACCTATCTGGTGGTACTGAACTTCGCTATTTTACCGAGTTTGCAGCAGTTTAATAAGGTGCTGGCCTACGAGGTAAGAATGTTGATGACCGACAGTTTGCAACTGGAGGATGGCACCACTCTGGAGGTGCCGCCGGCGTTCCGGCGTGAGATTTACCGTGAGCTGGGTATATCGTTATATACCAATACGGCGGCGGAGGAGAGTGGCCTGCGTTGGGCCCAGCATTATAAATTTTTGAGCCAGCAGATGGCGCAACAACTGGGCGGTCCGACCGATGTGCGGATCGAATTGAGTAAAAATACCCCGGTGGTCTGGCTGAAAACCTGGCTGTCGCCGGATATCTGGGTGCGAGTGCCGCTGACTGAAATTCATCAGGGTGATTTCTCACCGCTCTTTCGTTACACGCTGGCGATCATGCTGTTGGTGATCGGCGGCGCGTGGCTGTTTATCCGGGTACAGAACCGTCCGCTGGTTGAGCTGGAACATGCGGCTTTGCAGGTTGGTAAAGGGATTATTCCGCCGCCGTTGCGTGAATATGGCGCTTCGGAAGTGCGCTCGGTTACCCGCGCTTTTAATCAGATGGCATCCGGCGTGAAGCTGCTGGCTGACGATCGAACCCTGCTGATGGCGGGGGTAAGCCACGATTTGCGGACACCACTGACGCGCATTCGCCTGGCAACGGAAATGATGAGTAAGGATGATGACTATCTGGCGGAGTCGATCAATAAAGACATTGAAGAGTGCAATGCGATTATTGAACAGTTTATTGACTATTTACGTACCGGTCAGGAAATGCAGACCGAAGTGGCTGACCTCAATGCCATTATGGGTGAGGTGGTCGCGGCAGAAAGCGGTTACGAACGCCAGATCGACAGCGATTTTTCCAGCGGTGAACTGTTAGTCCGCGTCAGCCCCTTGTCAATTAAGCGCGCTGCGCTGAATCTGGTGGTGAACGCCGCCCGTTATGGTAATGGTTGGATCAAAGTCAGCACCGGACGGGAACTGCAACGCGCATGGTTTCAGGTTGAGGATGATGGCGCTGGTATCGATCCTGCTCAACTCAAGCATCTTTTCCAGCCTTTTGTCCGGGGTGACAGCGCTCGCAGCACCAGTGGGACAGGTCTGGGGCTGGCGATCGTGCAGCGAATTATTGATGCGCACGACGGCATACTTGACGTTGGCGCCAGCGAACGCGGAGGGCTGTGTGTTCGGGCCTATTTACCCTTGCCGTTTGATCTTTCCGGCTCGGACAGCGGCCCGGTAAAAGACAGTTAAAAGGCGAGGTTGATGACAAACCCATAGCGGTGAGATCGAGATACCCGGGCTTATCGCACCGAGGGGCCATTATGGGACACATCCTTGTGTCCCACCCTGCGGGTCAGCATAAATGCTGTTCAAATTTTGCTCCCGGCAAATTTGTCGGCGGCTTACGCCGCTACGGCCCCATCGGCACGCTGTCCCTAATATCGGACTTTGTCGGCAGTCTGAAGGCGCGGATATCCGCGCCTTTTTTGCGAGCCGGATAAGCTACAGCTTTGGCCCAGCCGTCACCAGCGCAGCGCCTGCTGGCGCATCGGTATATTTATCAAAGTTGGTGATAAACCGTTTAGCCAGATCTTCCGCTTTTTCCTGCCATTGGGCCTGATTGGCGTAGGTATCGCGCGGATCGAGAATGTCAGGATCAACACCTGGCAATGAGGTAGGAATGGCCAGATCGAAGATCGGCAGCGTCTGCATTTCCGCATCATCTATACTGCCATTCAGAATAGCGTCGATAATCCCGCGTGTATCTTTAATTGAGATACGTTTCCCGGTTCCATTCCAGCCGGTATTAACCAGATAAGCCTGGGCGCCCGCCGCTTTCATTCGTTTCACCAGCACCTCTGCGTATTGCGTGGGATGCAGCGACAGGAAGGCGGCGCCGAAGCAGGCAGAGAAGGTCGGAGTCGGCTCGGTCACACCGCGCTCGGTTCCCGCCAGTTTGGCGGTGAAGCCAGACAGGAAATGGTACTGGGTTTGGTCTGATGTCAGGCGTGATACCGGTGGCAATACGCCAAACGCGTCAGCCGTCAGGAAAATGACTTTTGTTGCATGTCCGGCTTTAGACACAGGTTTGACGATATTGTGGATATGGTAGATCGGATAGGAAACGCGGGTATTCTCGGTTTTTGAACCGTCGTTGAAATCGACGCTGCCGTCGGCCAGCACCGTGACGTTTTCCAGCAACGCATCACGCTTAATCGCGCCATAAATGTCCGGTTCGGCTTCTTTGGACAGTTTGATGGTTTTAGCGTAGCAGCCGCCTTCAAAGTTGAAGACGCCGTCGTCATCCCAGCCGTGCTCATCATCACCAATCAACTGACGTTTGGGGTCGGTTGACAGGGTGGTTTTACCCGTACCGGAAAGGCCAAAGAAGACGGCGACGTCGCCCTGCTCGCCAACATTAGCCGAACAGTGCATAGAGGCGATGCCTTTGAGCGGCAGCAGGTAGTTCATGATAGAGAACATCCCTTTTTTCATTTCGCCGCCGTACCAGGTGCCGCCAATAAGCTGAATACGTTCCGTCAGGTTAAAGGCGATAAAGTTTTCAGAGTTCAGCCCCTGCTCCTGCCATTGCGGGTTGGTGCATTTTGCGCCGTTCATGACGATGAAGTCAGGTTCGAAGCCCTGTAATTCTTCATCGCTCGGGCGAATAAACATGTTTTTGACGAAGTGTGCCTGCCAGGCAACTTCAGTAATGAAGCGAACTTTCAGGCGGCTGTCCGGGTTTGCGCCACAGAAAGCATCAACGATAAACAGGCGCTTACCGGAGAGTTGTCTGGTGACGAGCTGCCTGAGATGCGTCCAGGTTTCCTGACTCAGAGGGTGATTATCATTTTTCCCTTTCCCCTGATCCGACCACCATACGCTATCGCGGGTGACGTCATCACGAACGATGTACTTATCTTTTGGAGAACGACCGGTAAAAATACCGGTGTCAACGGCTACCGCACCCAGTTGGGTTTCGATGCCGCGTTCATAGCCTTGCAGGGTTGGGTCGATTTCTTCCTGAAAAAGTAATTCATAGCTTGGGTTGTAGACAATATCGCGCACATCCTGGATTCCATAAGCGTTAAGAGCTTGCGGGGTTATACCTTTGACAGACATATAGCTACTCCTCAATTGTTATATTCGCACTGACAAGTATTGTAGGGGAGTGAGCTTATTTTAACCGCGATAGCAATCATAAAGTTAAATAAATTAATTAATAACTTTGTTTTTCTTGGTGTTGAAAAAATAACCAATTTGATCTAGCGCGTTTTGATGCATGGGGTGAAACGGGTACGCCTGTACCCGTTTTAAGGGTTAGTGCAGGAGATTATCTGATGAATGCTGTCTGAATGCCTTAACGTCGTCGGCGTTAAAAAGGTAGTGATTACCGCAATAGTCACAATGCATATCGATTTTACCGTCCTGTTCCAGCATTTCGGTCACTTCCTGATGGGGAAGCGTCATTAATGCCTTTGCACAACGGTCACGTGAACAATGGCATTGGAAAGAAACCGTTTGCGGTTCATACACCGTTACCTCTTCCTGATGGTAGAGGCGGTAGAGAACATCGTTGGCGGCAAGCGTAAATAACTCATCGGTCTTAACCGTTGCCGTGAGTTGCGCCAGATGATCGAAATCATCACGATCGGTATTTTGCGCGGGCAATACCTGTAACAACATGCCTGCGGCGGTCATACGGCCTTGATGCTGGCCGGTACGGATAAATAACCGGGTGGGGAGCTGTTCGGACTGCTGGAAATAGCTTTCCAGACAATCAGCGACCGTTTCGCCAGCTAATTCAACCACGCCCTGATAGCGCTCGCCTTCGCTCGGCGTAATGGTAATGACCAGGTAGCCGTTACCGACCATGTCTTTGAGGGAACTTCCGGCGGCAATGTCACCTTGCAGACGGGCAACCCCGCGCATTTGCTGCTGATGGTTACCGTTGATCACCGCAAGTTTCAGCGGGCCGTCTCCCTGGAGCTGAACGGTAATATCGCCGCTGAACTTTAACGTCGCGGTTAACAGGCTGGTGGCAACCAGCATTTCTCCCAGCAGCGTTTGTACCGCAACCGGGTAGTCATGATTGGTCAGAATGTGCTGATAGGTATCGCTTACTGTCACCAACTCGCCACGGACGGCATAATTTTCAAACAGGTAACGGTGTAGTTGGTCATGGGTGGACATAGTGTTCTCTCGCTGGGTAACAGTTATTGCTGATCGCTGTATTTAAATTTAATCAGATCCCGCCGTTCTTTTTTATCAGGACGACGATCCGGGTGCGGCATGGTTAGCGCATTCATTTTTCGCGCCAGCGCCAGCTTTTCCCGTTTTTCGATACTACCGGTGGTTTCCTGATACAGCGCCTGTGCTTCTGCGGCGGTTCTACGCTGACCACTGAGCGCGCAAACAATAACGGTGCGCTCGTCGTTCCCCTGGCGTAACGTAATTTCGGCATTCAGTTCAACCAGTTTGCTGGGTTTGCTGCGCTGCCCGTTGTAGTGAACTTTGCCGCCATCAACCATTTCGCGGGCAATAGCCCGTGTTTTATAGAAACGGGCCGCCCAAAGCCACTTGTCCAGACGGATGGTTTCGCCAGAATTCTCGCGTGCTTTCATCATGAATCCTCCTGATTAACGGGGATTTACCGACTGATGCAACGACGGTAACAGCCCAAGATAGTCATTCATTGATGGATGTTGCTGGAATGATTTTTCCTGCTGACTGGAATCAGGATTACTGACGCCCAGACAATAGCGTATGCCGAAGGCTTTGGCGGCGTCCAGAATCGGTTCGCTGTCATCAACAAACAGCGTTCTGGCCGGATCGAAACCGGTTTGCTGCTGCACGGCCTGCCATAACCTCTGATTCTCTTTCGGATACCCATAAGTATGGGTGGAAAGTAATAAATCAAGGTGCTGATCCAACCCGGTGTGTTCAATCTTAACCGCCAGGCTATGCGGGTGGGCATTAGTCAGCAGAATCGTCCGTTTTCCGCTGTTGCGCAGCGCTGTCAGGAATGGGGTAGTATCTTCTCGCAGGCGGGCGCGGGCGCCGATATCCGTGGTCATCTGATAGATATCCAGCCCTAGTTTCTCACTCCAGTAATCGAAGCAGTACCAGTTGAGCGTGTGCTGCACCGCCCGGTACTCTGTGGTGATGAGCTGTTGTGCCTGTTCAAGGCTGATGCCGCGTTTATGACTGAGTGACTGCGGGACTAGCTGCAACCAGAAGTAGTTATCGAAAGCCAGATCAAGCAGTGTGCCATCCATATCTAATATAACAGTGTCAATATCGTGCCAGTTAACATGGGGGCTCATAAATACTCCAGATACAGAATGATTCCAGAAATCGTGGTGGGGAAATTAATGCGGCGCTCCTGTCAGAATAACATAACGTCACCGAGCTTCGCGATTATCTGGGTAGGTTCGTGCGGTTATCCATCAGGGATGCCGATGATACTGCGGAGCCAAAACGTTTGGCGTAATAATGCTGAATATGAGTTACCCGCTGCTTACTCTTGCGTACTTTTATTCCCAACAGCACGGCATTGATGGAAAGCGTAGCGGAAAAAATCAGCAATAGCAGGCAACTGCCGAGATAACGCCACAGTGTTATAACATCTGGTTCGCTGTGCAGGCCAATATGCTGAGTGCCATTGGCATCGGTGCTGAGTTTAGTGATGATGCCAGCGGCATTAAACGGTGTGTGTAACAACATGGCTGACAACCGCTGGAGTTCTTGCCACTGGTCTGAGGCCCGGTATTCATGCAGCGGCATGGGAGGTAATGGATGACTGACAAATTGGCGTCCTTCATCACTACGAATTAAAAAGCCGCCAGGGGGAGGGCTATTGAGTAAATCAGCGGCGTTGTTGATTTCCTGGTTGAAGAAAAAGTTAGTTGAGCTGTTAACCAGTGATTCCAGCGTCTCTGCGCTTACCGGACGCAGCAAGACGTTCATGCCCTTAAGCGATCCCGTTCTGGCCTGTTTTACCAGCGTATCCCAGTTCTTCACATTGCCCAGATTGATCAATGCATTTTTCAGCCGGGAACAGTCCCTTTCCTGCTCGCAAAGATCCTGTGTTTTGAGCACAATACCGGAAAAATCATTAAGCAGGATCATGCCTGATTTCTGAATGGCGGAGGCCAACTGTGAGTTAACCTGGCCTTCTTTATCTGTCTGTGGGTGTAACTGGCTATTGACTATGTTATGCAGTGCCGAGGCTTTTTCAATGATATCGGATTCCGGCAAAGGTAAAGGATCGGCCTTATTCCAGTAAATCGCGGAGCAGTCAAAAGGCGTAAAAGCATAGGCCGGGCCGTTACTTGAGGGACGGATCCCGAACGGGACATAACACATCCCTGTCCCCTGGATTTCCAGGGTGTCACCAATTTTGAGCGGCATTTTTTCCAACTCGTCAACCTGAGTGACCTGAATATGTTGCGCCCCCTGTAGCCAGGCCATACTGAGCTTTAATGGCAGCCCTAGCGGCACATAGGTCAATAAGAGGATCAGGCTGAGAAGCGATCCGGCAGCCAGCAGCAGGTTTTTACCCCATCGTTGCAGGGGAAAATTTTTTACTTCGTCATGTAACGAAAGGTGTTCACCCTGACGGATAACCTGCCGGTTAAGATAAATATCGACATCCGTTTTTCTTCCTAAATCAAGCGCGATATAGGGTTGCCAGTGTGGGGGATAGATAAGGTCGATATTACCCAGCGAGATGTTACCGGACTGATTTTGATTAGATTCACCAAAAAGATCGAGACCTTGCGGTGTGCCGTGAAGACAATGGACATCCCGCAACTCGTGCTCTGAAGGGGATCGGAAAAGCTGCCAGAGACTCCAGCCTGCGAGCAGCGCTGCCGTACCGGTCAACCAGGGCAGAAGGGCCATTGGGCTGTTAAGACTGATTAACAGCAACAGGAATGCCAGACACAGAACGCCAGCTTCTTTCAGCCCAGCCGAGTGGTGTATGGCATGTTCTTCCCTGGTTTCCTTACGAATGGTCACCAGTTCAGCGTTTTCATGTTCTTCATGATGAATGGAGGCGTTGGGCATTGGAATTTCAGGGACGGACATTACCGGATGGTTATCGATGCATTCCACTAATGAGTGTCCATTCAGGGAAATAACCAGCGGAATTGAACGGGTTTTAATTAATTCAACGGTGTTATTCTCGGTAATATACTGTTCCCAACAGGGGGGCAGGTGAATCTCCTGCGTATCAATATAATATCGCCAATTATTCTGTGAGTCGGTACTCAGGCCATAACGGGTAATGGTATGGGTGATCGGATAGACGCGATTGCTTTGTAATGAACGGGGAAGTCTGGGTTGAGCGGTAGGTGTATCAAGTGGCGTCGTTTTCTGGTTATTCTCCTGCGCAAGATAATGCTCAACGGCGACGCGCTCTTCAGGCGTTAGTTGACGAAGTAACGAGGGCGTCACCGGTAAAGGGTGAACGAACGGTAAGCGCCAGCGCATACGGTAGCTGATAAAACCTCCGACAGCGATCAGACAGGCAAACAATATAGCCAATAGGGTAAATATTGTGCTCATGTCATCTCCATTCCAATGTGACTTACTCCCTGTTTGTGCCGGATTTTAACAAACTTATCCAATCGATGATAACCCGTATGGCTTTGTTTTATTAGATTTTTAGCAGAAAAATAACAGGAAAGATCCACGCAAGGAGATGATAGTAACAATCAGATAAGGTATCTGACATGAGGATAATCTGATTTTTCGACAGGTTATTGACTTTTTATTTTTTACTTCAATAAAGGTAATGCACTTCCCATGTTATAAAAAAGTAAATTCATGATCATGAGAGTTGCAGCGGGGGCTACTGTTAACGCACAATGTGAACAAGATCAAAAAAGAATATTAACGATCTCTTTTCATTCTGCGGCACCCCGGCATCCTTAATGAAGGTAAACGTTACCGATAATTATGGCTTGGCTAATTAAGGTGTCGGCCTGATCGTAATTTCTCTATGGGGCCATTATGAGTCATAACCTGCAGAAACCTAAAATTCTCAAGGTAGAAACGGTTGCTCGTTCGCGCTTGTTTAATGTTGAATCCATCGATCTGGAGTTCAGTAATGGTGCACGTCGGGTTTATGAGCGAATGCGCCCAACCGGGCGGGAAGCCGTGATGATTGTGCCGATTATTGATGATGAACTGCTGCTAATCCGTGAATACGCGGTGGGTATTGAGCAATATGAGCTTGGCTTTCCTAAAGGGCTGATTGACCCCGGCGAGACGGTATTTGAAGCAGCCAACCGGGAGCTGATGGAGGAGGCGGGATTTGGCGCGGAGCAAATAGATCTGTTAGCGACGTTGACGATGGCGCCGTCCTATTTTTCCAGCCAGATGAATATTGTGGTAGCGCGTGGGCTGTATCCGCAAAGTCGTGAAGGCGACGAGCCGGAACCGATGCCGAAAGTGCGCTGGCCATTGAGTGATATGATGTCGTTATTACAGGACCCGGATTTTCGGGAAGCGCGTAATGTCAGTGCGTTGTTTTTGACTCAGGACTGGCTAAGTCGCCAGTAACCTGTGAATAAAAAGCGCAGTTTCCTGCGCTTTTTGTGGACGCTCAGAACAATTCTTCGCTCTGCCCGTTATCCATCAATGTCGTTCCAACCTCATGTACTTCATATTCCGTTGGCTGTGTCCCCTCAATGAAGAACTCGGAACGGCTGTTGCCGCCACCGCTAGACAGCTTGCCGCTGCTGCGATCGATAGCCACGCTGATGATACCGGGCGGTGGTGTCAGCGGCTGTTCGGGAACGCCATCCAGCGCCGCTTTCATAAAATCATCCCAGGCAGGTTGGGCTGTTTTCGCCCCACCCTCATAGCCTGATATCTGATCTTTGATAGCGCCGGAAGCGCTGCTGGCGCCTAAGTTACGGCGATGGTCGTCAAAACCGATCCAAACAGAGGTAACAAGGTTAGGGCCATAACCCGAGAACCAGGCATCTTTGGAACTGTTGGTGGTGCCGGTTTTACCGCCGATATCACGGCGTTTCAGTTCACGGCCTGCGCGCCAGCCCGTCCCCATCCAGCCCGGTTCGCCAAACACATTACTGTTAAGCGCGTCTTTAATCAGGAAAGCCAGCGGGGTACTGATAACATGCGGCGCATAAGGCTGTGCGGTATTTTGCTGGGCCGCCAGCGGCGTAACTGGCTCCAGTTGCGGCATCGGCAATGCATTCTGCATCGGGCGTTCTCTGGATGTGGCGACATTTTCCATACTATCCACAGACAGTGTCGCGGCACGCTGTGTTTCACCATAAACCAACGGTAAATTGCAGGTATCGCAGACCACCCTGGGCGTGGCGGTAAAGACGGTTCCGCCTGCCTCGCTCTCTATTTTGGTAATAAAATAGGGATCGACCAGATAGCCCCCGTTCGACATTACCGCATAACCGCGAACCACCTGTAGTGGCGTGAAAGAGGCGGAACCCAGCGCCAGTGATTCCGTCGGGACAATGTTTTGTTTCGGAAAGCCGAAACGCTGCAAATATTCTGCGGCGTAATCCACGCCCATGGCGCGCATGGCGCGCACCATCACGACGTTCTTGGATTGCCCCAGCCCCTGACGCAAACGGATAGGGCCGTCATACGTTGGCGGTGAGTTTTTCGGCCGCCAGTCTGAACCCGCACCCGGATCCCAACGCGTAATCGGCACGTCATTGAGGATCGTGGCGAGCGTCAGACCTTTGTCCATTGCGGCAGTATAGAGGAATGGCTTAATGTTGGAGCCAATCTGGCGCAGCGCCTGCGTTGCGCGATTAAACTTGCTTTGATTGAAGTCGAACCCGCCTACCAGTGCTTCAACCGCACCGTCGGTCGGGTTGATAGACACCAGAGCCGAGTTCACATCCGGCACCTGAGCAAGCCACCACTCGTCGTCCACTTTCCGTACCCACACCTGCTGGCCGGTCTGCACAACATCGGTCACCCGTTTGGGCGTAGGGCCTTGTTGCGTATCGGAACGATAAGGTCGGGCCCAGCGCATACCTGCCATCGGCAATGAAATATTGCTGCCGTCAGCCATCATCGCAGTGGCTTTGTCGCTGTCGGTATCGATAATAACTGCCGGTAACAACGGACCATAAACCGGCAGGCTTTTCAGTGTGGTGACGATTCTGGCCTGATTCCAGGCGCTTTCGCCAATTTTCCACAGTACTTTGGTCGGGCCGCGGTAGCCGTGGCGCATGTCATACGCGAGGACATTGTTACGTAAAGCGTCCTGTGCGGCTAACTGCAATTTCCTGGTGATAGTGGTATAGACCTTGTAACCATCGTTATAGGCATTGTCGCCATAACGTTTGACCATTTCCTGGCGCACCATTTCCGCCAGATAAGGGGCGGAAAACGAAATCTGCGGTGAGTGGTAGTCGGCCACCAGTTTTTCATTACGCGCTTCATCATATTGAGCCTGAGTGATGTAGTTTTCATCTCGCATTCGCGCCAGAACCACATTACGCCGCGCTATTGCGCGATCATAGGAATAGAGTGGATTAAAGGTGGAAGGCGCTTTCGGTAAACCGGCAATCATGGCCATTTCACTGAGCGTAAGCTGATCGACCGGACGGCCAAAATAGACATGCGCGGCCGCCCCAATGCCATAAGCGCGATAACCGAGATAGATTTTGTTCAGGTATAACTCAAGAATTTCATCTTTAGTGAGGAGTTGTTCAATACGTATAGCCAGGAAGACTTCCTTGATTTTACGGATCAGGGTGCGTTCCGGGCTAAGGAAAAAGTTTCTGGCAAGCTGTTGCGTGATGGTGCTGGCGCCCTGGGAAGCATGACCGGAGGTCAACGCAATCGACGCGGCACGGATAATCCCCACCGGATCGACACCGTGATGTTCATAGAAGCGACTGTCTTCGGTCGCAATAAACGCATGTATCAATACCGGCGGAATCTGTTCCAGCTTCAGTGGAATACGGCGTTTTTCACCGAACTGAGCGATCAATTCGCCATCGGCGCTGTATACCTGCATAGGCGTTTGCAGCCGAATATCTTTCAGTGTGGCGACATCGGGCAATTGTGGTTCGATATAGCGGTACAGACCATATATCGAGGCAGCTCCCAGCAGGATGCAAGTCACTGCAAGGATGAATAAATACTTTACGAACTTCACCTGAGATTTTCCATTCAATAGCGTTTGGACAGTTTATAAACAATCGCGCGCTAGTATAAAGGTAAGCCAGTACTGTGGATACGTTCTTTTAACTGTGGATGCGTTCTTTGTAACAGATAAGGAGATCGGTTTGAACATGGCTTATCACATCTGGCGGGTTGGGTTAGATATACAAAACGGGTTTATGCGTGCCCTGGCGGTTCAGCGCCGTCGCTACGGCTGGCAGCTTCGCCACTGGTGGCAGTTCCCACTACCGGGCGACACGTTACGTACAGGTAGTTTACACCATACCGAGGCGCTTTGTGAGACTTTACTAAAATGGCGAAGGCTATTGCCCCGCCATATTTCACTGCGGGTAGGGTTTCCCGCCCAGTTGGTATTACAGCAGCGTTTGCCTATGCCGGACAGCCGTTTGCAAGAGCCTGAGCGCAACAGGTACATAGAAACCCTGGCTGCACGTAAGATGCCGGTAAGCAGTGATTTATTGTCAATGGACTATCGTGAGGATCCCCATACGCCGGGCGCTTTATTGATTACCGCTGCACGGCGGCGTGAGCTGAATAATTGGCTTGAATGTCTACGTACTGCGGATTTACATCCCGAAATCGTCGATGTTTCAACCTGTGCCATTCGTGGTATGGCGAAGTCAGCGGGGCTTAAAGATAACCATGTGTTACTGCATCGGCTGGCGGACAGTTGGTTATGGATATCCCCGCTGAATCATGCCTTTGAGTTTGGCGTAATACCCCCTGATGAATGGATATCTTATGAGAATATTTTGTCGTTGGTAAGCGCCCGCTATCCTAAAGCCGCCCACGATGCAGTCTATTACAGCAGCACATTGCCGGAGTTAACCAACAACACACCCGACGTGTTGATTCCCTGGTCTCCGCTGGCTGCTTTTGACCAGATGCAGCCACCTTTACCTGATTTTCCAACCGCATTTGTTATTGCGGGCGGTTTAGCTTTGCGGCCTGGAGATAACTGAAAATGCTGCTGGTTAATCTTTTGCCCTGGCGTAAGCAACGGTTACGTCGGCGAGCGCGCAACTGGCTGATGTTATTGCTGCTGCAACTGGCATTAATCACGGTAACGCTCGGTGGGTTTTACACGGTCTGGCATCAGCAACGACTAATGTTACAGCGTGAACTGAGTGATATATCGCAGCAACGGCGGCAATGGATTGCGCACTACCAGCAAACCCGCCAGATGTGGAATACATTGCGGGATTATCAGGCTCAACGTGATGCCGATACCGCAGGGGTGCGGCACAACCAACGCTACCTGAGTCTGCTGGAACAGATGGCGTCAATGATACCCCGGCGTCTCTGGCTGACAGATATTGCCGATCGCGGAGAACATCTGTTGATCTCCGGGTTGAGTGAAAATTATACCGATATTGTGGCGTTAAATCGCTCACTGGGCCGCCATCCGGCGTTGGGACGAGTTCAACTTCTCCAGGCGTTAAGACAGCAGAGCGATCGCTCGTTATTGCGTTTTTCTCTTCAGGCGGATTGGGCGTCCACTGACTCAACCGGTGGTGGGGGGAACGGTGACTAATTCGATGTTTAACTGGCTTGTCTGGATAAGTAAGCCACTGTGGGTATTGGTGATAGCGCAAATTGTCCTGATTAGCGGTTTTTTATTGCTGGGAATATGGCTGGTTTTGAGGGGGGAACAGCAGCAAATAGCAGAAGTTAAACAGCAGATTAAGCAGCAGTACACCGCTGTGCAACATATTCAGCAGCAACAGCGAACGATGCCGACGCTTATCGTCATGCAGAGGCAGTTAGCTGAGTGGCAAGCAGCAAATACGCCATTCCATGCAGATATGGCGGCTCAGTTGGTCTCGACGATGTTGTTACAATCCAGCGCGTCATTGCTTTCCTGGCAACTCGATGGTCAACAGAGCAATCGCAGGGCGTGGTTATTAACCTTTAGCGCTGACTATCAGGCACTCTTGCATATGTTGCGTCAGTTTATCGGGCTACCGCATGTTTTACGAATTGAGCAATTGGCAATGAAGTCGACGGACGGTGTTTTGCACATTGAAATGACATTGGTGAAACCGGTGGCTCAACGGAGGGAAGATGTGGAATAGGATTATCGGAGCAATATATGTCGTACTGTTTTTTATAGTCTTATTCAGCATAGTGGCGGGAGTGGCAGCGAATGTTAGCCGTGATCCTTTCCATCCTGTATCAGCAGAGCGCTGCACCCGGGTCGACGATATGCAACAGTGGCAATTAAAAGGTGTTATTGGTTCAGGTGAGCGATGGGTGGGGTGGCTGGCGCAATCGGAAAGCCAATGGCAGCGAGTAAAAGAGGGTGAGGCAATCCCGCCGGGAAGCTGGCAGGTCAGTCGTCTGGATAAGTCGGGAATGAGGTTAACATCGATCGACCATGCCGCGATCTGTGATGGAATGCCATCGGTGGTTACTCTGTCCTCGCCTTTCATTAATAAGCGTATCGCACAATAGAAAATCCTGTCGCTATATGCCCAACGTAATTGGCGTTGCCGCCAGACGGCAAACCAGCGGATCCCAAGGATATAAACCGACTTCTTTCTATAACAGGGAGTGTTATGACGTTTCAATCTGTTCAGACCATGCTTATCTTGGCTTTGCTGCTTTTTATCAGCACATTAGCAATGGCGAAGAGTGAAGAACCGGTATCAATAGCGTTTGACGATTCGCCCATAACGCGAATATTACAGGCTTTGGCAGATCATCAGCAGTTAAATCTGGTCGTGGCGCCGGGGGTTGAGGGGAAACTCAGTTTGCGATTGGCAGAGGTTCCCTGGCAGCAGGCGCTGGATATCGTTTTACATATGGGGCAGCTCACGGTGGAGCGGGACGGTAATGTTTTACTGGTTTATCCCGCCGGGCGCCTTGAAGAATGGCAATGGCAAAAAGAAGAACACCTGGCCCTACAGGCGCACAATCAGCCATTACAGAACCTTTCAGTCACCTTGCAGCATGCTGATGCCGCCGAAGTCGCCACCAGTGTTCAGGCCCAGCGCGGTGCGTTATTGACCGAGCGGGGTAGCGTGACGGTGGATAAACGTACCAATACGTTACTGTTTCGCGATACGGAAGATGCGCTGGCGCAGCTCAAACTATGGGTGAGAGAACTGGATTTACCGTTATCGCAGGTACAGTTAGCGGCGCATATTGTCACTATCAGCAGTGAAAATTTGCAGGAGCTGGGGGTTAATTGGGGGGTGGGGACAGGTGACGCGGCTAATAAAGCCCTGCGGTTGAATAATTTTAATATTAGTTTGCCGGTAGAAACGCCTGCAGTAAACGCTGGCTTTCATCTGGCTCGGCTGAATGGTCGCCTGCTTGATTTGGAACTCATGGCGTTAGAACAGGAAAATCAGGTTGAAATCATTGCCAGTCCACGATTGTTCACGGCTCACCAGCAAACGGCCAGTATTAAACAAGGTACAGAGATACCGTATCAGGTTTCCAGCGGCGCCAGCGGATCGACATCTATTGAATTCAAAGAAGCGGTATTGGGAATGGAAGTGACCCCCAGCGTTTTGCGCAACGGTCGGATTACGCTAAATCTGAAGATCAGCCAGAATATGCCGGGACAGGTGATAAAGCAGGGCGATAACGGAGAAGCGCTGGCGATTGACAAGCAGGAAATACAAACGCAGGTAACCGTTGCTGATGGTGAAACCATCGTTCTGGGCGGTATATTTCAGCAGCAGAAAAAGCGCAGCGGCAGTCAGGTTCCAGCTTTAGGCGATATTCCCGTGCTGGGATATTTGTTCAAGAACAGTACACAGCAGCTTACCCGGCGGGAATTGGTCATTTTTATCACGCCGACATTAATTCCCTCTTTTTAAGTAATAAGGAAAGTGACGTTTTCATGAAAGTGGCGCAATATTTTGATTGATTCGTGTCTTCTAAGTTTGACGCTGCGGCGGATTTAGCTTACAAGGGTTAGCGAATTGAGCACAAGAAGTGTTGTTCCACCGAAAATGTCGATAAAACACACTATATTACCACCTGTAGATCGTGTGACATTTTATTCGGTTGCCAAACTACCCTGAGTATTGAGATAATTTTTTGTCTGATTCTCGCACTATCGCTCATGAGGTTTCAGTTTAGGTCCCGTCGCTGGGTTGATTGGCGGGGCGGGTTATCATTAACGAATTGTCTTAGTAATACCAAAAAACATGGCAGAGAAACGCAATATCTTTCTGGTTGGGCCTATGGGTGCCGGCAAAAGCACTATTGGCCGTCAGTTAGCCCAACAACTCAATATGGAGTTTTTCGACTCCGATCAAGAAATTGAGCGACGCACCGGGGCTGATGTGGGCTGGGTATTCGATGTGGAAGGCGAGGAAGGCTTCCGTGATCGTGAAGAGAAAGTCATTAATGAATTAACGGAAAAGCAAGGTATCGTACTGGCGACAGGCGGTGGTTCGGTCAAATCACGCGAGACACGCAATCGTCTCTCCGCACGTGGAGTAGTCGTTTATCTGGAAACGACGATTGAGAAGCAGCTTGCCCGTACACAGCGCGATAAAAAGCGTCCGTTGCTTCAGGTTGAAGCACCTCCGCGTGAAGTTCTGGAAGAGTTGGCGAGAGAGCGGAATCCGTTGTATGAGGAAATCGCTGATGTGACCATCCGAACCGATGAACAAAGCGCTAAGGTAGTTGCTAACCAGATTATCAATATGCTGGAAAGTAACTGAGTGTAATACATCATCCGTGTTATGCGGGTTTTGAACAGGTTATTTGAACGAGCATGGAAAGAATTACCGTAACATTAGCGGAACGAAGTTATCCTATTACGATAGCCGCCGGATTGTTTAATGATTCGGCTTCTTTTATGCCGTTGAAAGCCGGGGAACAGGCCATGCTGGTGACAAACCAGACACTGGCCCCCCTCTATCTCGACCACGTCCGTCGCGTGCTGGAGCAAAGCGGTGTGCATGTTGATCAGGTTATATTGCCGGATGGGGAGAAATATAAATCTCTGACGGTGCTGGATCAGGTATTTACGGCGCTGCTTGCTAAACCACATGGCCGTGACACCACGATTGTCGCATTAGGTGGCGGTGTGATTGGTGATTTGGCCGGTTTTGCCGCAGCCAGTTACCAGCGCGGCGTCCGTTTTATCCAGGTGCCGACGACGTTGCTGGCGCAGGTTGATTCTTCCGTTGGCGGTAAAACCGCAGTGAATCACCCGCTGGGTAAGAATATGATCGGTGCTTTCTATCAACCGGCATCCGTGGTTGTTGATTTGGATTGCCTGAAAACTTTGCCTGCGCGGGAGCTCTCGTCCGGGCTGGCTGAAGTAATCAAGTACGGCATTATTCTGGATCGTGATTTCTTTCACTGGCTGGAAGAGAATATTGAAGCGGTGCGTGCATTACAGCATGACGCTCTGGCTTACTGTATTCGCCGTTGCTGTGAACTGAAAGCGGCGGTTGTTGTTGCCGATGAACGTGAAAGTGGTATGCGGGCACTGCTTAACCTTGGGCATACCTACGGTCATGCTATTGAAGCGGAAATGGGATACGGCAATTGGCTGCATGGAGAGGGCGTTGCTGCGGGTATGGTTATGGCCGCGCAGGCGGCACGGCGTCTTGGGCAGTTTTCTGCTGATGATATTGAACGTATCAAGTCCTTATTAGTTCGGGCCGGTCTGCCTGTTAACGGGCCGGAGCAGATGGCGCCGGAATCTTATCTTCCTCACATGATGCGTGATAAGAAGGTGCTGGCAGGCGAGTTGCGTCTCGTGCTGCCAACCTCTATTGGTCATTCTGAAGTCCGTGGTGGCGTAGCTCATGATATTGTGCTGGCGTCGATAGCTGATTGTCTTGCCTAAGCGCTTTATTGTTTTTGTTAACGGCAGATGCGTTAACGACAGATAAGCGCTGATGGTTTATGGTTAATAAAATACAATGCGTTATGAATTGATAATTCGCTCTGGAGATCATGTTGCGAATGTTAGCCTTTCAGTTGGGGGGTTTTAAATGGATGAGTTTAAGCCGGAAGATGAACTGAAGCCTGATACCAGTGACCGTCGACCAACACGTCAGAAAAGAAGCAGTCATTTTTCCGTACCGAAAATCGCGCTTTCCAGACAACACCTGATGATAGCCATCGGGATACTGGTATTGCTGTTGCTGATTATTGGTATTGGTTCTGCTTTGCAGGCGCCTTCTCATCCGCAGACCTCTCAGCCTCAAAGTCAAACTGGTGGTGAAAATGGTGAAAAGAGTATCGATCTCTCTTCATCATCCCCGATGACGCAAACGGAATCCGCCGCACCGGTTGATAACCCTTCTGCCGTAGTCGGACAGCCGCCACAAACGCTGAGTGCACCACCTATTTCCAGTACGCCAACGGAAGCACAGGCTCAACCACCGGTAAGTGGCCAGCAACGTATCGAGTTGCCGGGTAATATGACCGACGCGCTTACTCAGCAGCAGGGCCGCGTTAACGAATTTTCTCAGGGTGCGACAGGCAGTTCAACACTGCCAACGGCGCCAGCCACGGTGGCGCCAACGGCTAAAACGCCTGTGCTGCGACCGGCTGAGAAATCTACGCGCAATAATTCGGTTCACAGTAGCAATAAGCCATCAGCAACCAACACTCAGAAAGTCGCAGCACCAACCGCTACGGGTAAACCAGCGGCAAATGTGCCTGCTGGACAAGGTAGTTCAATACAAAACGCGCCAGCCAGCCATTTTACGTTGCAACTGAGCAGCGCGTCCCGTTCAGACACGCTGAAAGCGTATGCTAAACAGCATAATCTGGTTCATTCATGGGTGTATGAAACTAAACGTGACGGAAAATCCTGGTATGTTTTAGTGAATGGAGTCTATGCTTCTTCTGCAGAAGCAAAGCAGGCAATTGCAACGCTACCTGCCGATGTACAAGCGAAAAAACCATGGGTTAAGCCGATCCGTCAGGTGAAGCAGGACTTGAATAAGTAACACCAATTTTAGCCCTGATGTGCTGTCTGACACAGAGTACAATCCGCGGCTCTGAAAAGTATGAGTAACTAACGACGGCATGAAGAAAAACCGCGCTTTTTTAAAATGGGCTGGTGGTAAATATCCGCTGGTAGAAGAGATTCGTCGCTATTTACCCGAAGGAGACTGCCTTATCGAGCCTTTTGTTGGCGCGGGTTCTGTATTTCTGAATACAGAGTACGACAACTATATATTGGCTGATATTAATAGTGACCTCATCAATCTCTACAAAATCGTCAAATCGAATACTGACGATTTTGTCCACGACTCCCGCAAACTCTTTACTGACGAAGTGAATACTTCAGAGGTTTTTTATCTGCTGCGTGAAGAGTTTAACCTCTGTACGGACGCCTATCGGCGTGCGGTCTTGTTTCTTTATCTGAACCGCCATTGTTATAACGGCCTGTGCCGCTATAACATGCGCGGTGAATTTAATGTGCCGTTCGGGCGTTATAAAAAGCCTTATTTCCCGGAAGAGGAAATTCGCTGGTTTGCTTTTAAAGCCAGGAATGCAACATTTGTTTGTGAACATTACCAGCAAACGTTGATTAAAGCCGTGCCGGGGTCCGTTGTTTATTGCGATCCTCCTTATGCGCCGTTATCGGCGACCGCTAACTTTACGGCGTACCACACCAATAATTTTAATAATGTTGACCAGCAAGACCTGGCCCGGATGGCTCATCGTTTGTCGGTTGAAAATCAGATCCCGGTGCTGATTTCTAATCACGATACGGTGCTGACTCGTGAGTGGTATCAGGATGCTTCACTTTATGTGGTAAAAGCGCGTCGAACAATTAGCCGCAATATTCTGGGTCGTAGTAAAGTAAACGAGCTTCTGGCCCTGTATTCGTGATCCCCGTTTTGTAAACAGATGGGGATGGCCAGCAAGCAAAGCGGCAACCAGATAAATATGATTGACTGAAAGTTAGCGTTGCTCAAAAACCATCGCTGATCGGGGTGAGGGATCAACGGATATCCCGGCAGCAGGAATCAGACTTTGATCGTTTGGAGAAGCGAATGAAACCGTTTTTAATCGCCCCGTCTATTCTGTCGGCTGACTTTGCCCGGCTTGGTGACGATACTGCTAAGGTGCTGGCGGCAGGCGCCGATGTGGTTCACTTTGATGTGATGGATAACCACTATGTGCCTAATCTGACAATCGGCCCGCTGGTACTTAAATCTCTGCGGGACTACGGCATTACGGCGCCTATTGATGTTCATTTGATGGTTAAGCCGGTTGACCGCATCATTCCTGACTTTGCGCAGGCCGGGGCGAGTTTTATTACTTTCCATCCAGAGGCCTCAGAGCATGTCGATCGTTCCCTGCAATTGATCAAAGACCACGGTTGCAAGGCCGGTCTGGTTTTCAACCCCGCCACGTCGCTCAGTTATCTCGATTATGTCATGGATAAGCTGGACATTATTTTGCTGATGTCCGTCAATCCCGGCTTTGGCGGGCAGTCATTTATTCCGTCCACGCTGGATAAACTCCGGCAGGTACGCAAGCGGATTAATGAAAGCGGCTGCGATATCCGCCTGGAAGTGGATGGTGGCGTCAAGGTTGATAACATTGGCGCTATTGCCGCAGCGGGAGCGGATATGTTTGTGGCAGGATCGGCAATTTTCAGCCAGCCTGACTACCGGGCGGTCATTGAGCAGATGCGGGGCGAATTGGCAAAGGTGGCGCATGAATAACAACACCATGCCGATTCGCGGGCTGGCGTTTGATTTAGATGGCACTCTGATTAACAGCGCACCAGGACTGGCTGCGGCGGTGGACTTGGCGTTACAGGCACAGTCTCTTCCGGCAGCGGGGGAGGCACGGGTTGCCACCTGGATTGGTAACGGCGCCGATGTATTGGTGGAGCGTGCGCTGCGCTGGGCTGGCGTGGAGCCAACCCCGGTGCAGATCCGCGATACCCGTGAGCAGTTTGACTGTTACTATGCGCAAACGGTTGACTGCGGCAGCGAGTTGTTCCCCCAGGTAAAAGAGACGCTGGCCCATCTGGCCCGGCAGGGGTTTCCGATGGCGGTGGTGACCAATAAACCGACGCCGTTTGTTGCGCCTTTGCTGGCCTCGCTGGATATTGACGCCTATTTTTCCCTTATTATCGGCGGTGATGATGTTGTCGCCAAAAAACCGCATCCGGCCCCCCTGTATCTGGTGCTGGGCAAGTTAGGATTACGGGCCGGCGAGTTGCTGTTCGTCGGTGATTCGCGTAACGATATTCAAGCATCCCAGGCTGCCGGCTGCCCTTGCGTCGGCATGACCTATGGGTACAACTATGGTGAAGCGATCGAGTTGAGTCATCCAGACATTGTGCTGGATTGTTTTGCCGACCTATTGTCCCTCGTCGGGCCGTCATCTTCAAAAAATCAGGAAGCATTAGTATGAGTAAGCCCATTGTATTCAGCGGTGCGCAGCCGTCTGGTGAATTGACCATTGGTAACTACATGGGTGCGTTACGTCAGTGGGTTAATATGCAGGACGACCATGACTGCATCTATTGCATCGTCGACTTACATGCCATCACGGTACGTCAGGATGCGCAGCAGTTGAGAAAAGCGACGCTGGATACGCTGGCGCTTTATCTGGCCTGCGGTGTCGATCCACAGAAGAGTACGGTCTTCGTTCAGTCGCATGTCCCTGAACATGCCCAGTTAAGCTGGGTACTGAACTGCTACGCGTATTTCGGCGAACTGAGCCGCATGACGCAATTTAAAGATAAATCAGCACGTTATGAAGAAAATATCAACGCTGGCTTATTTGATTATCCGGTGCTGATGGCCGCCGATATTCTGTTGTATCAAACGACTCAGGTGCCGGTAGGTGAAGATCAGAAACAGCATCTGGAACTGAGCCGTGATATCGCCCAGCGCTTTAATGCGCTTTACGGTGATATTTTCAACATTCCTGAGCCGTTTATTCCGAAGTCTGGCGCCCGCGTGATGTCTTTGTTGGAACCGACCAAGAAGATGTCCAAATCGGATGATAATCGTAATAACGTGATTGGCCTGCTGGAAGATCCCAAGTCGGTGGTGAAGAAAATCAAACGTGCGATGACGGATTCTGATGAGCCGCCCGTCGTTCGTTATGATGTGGTGAATAAAGCGGGGGTATCGAACCTGCTGGATATTCTTTCTGCGGTAACGGGTAAATCCATTGTCGAGTTGGAGCAGGAGTTCAGCGGCCAGATGTATGGTCATTTGAAAGGTGCCGTCGCTGATGCGGTATCCGGCATGTTGACGGAACTACAGGCACGCTATCACCGTTTTCGTAATGATGAAGCCTTCTTGCAGCAGGTTATGCGTGATGGGGCGCAAAAAGCCAGCGCCCGTGCGCAGGAAACGCTGAAGAAAGTGTATCAAGCCGTTGGTTTTGTCTCCCGCCCATAAGTGTTAAGGGCGTCTGGAGGCATGTCTCCAGACGCCTGTTTCTACTCCCCTACGGTAAATTACTGCGGCAGCGGTGGGAAAACATCATCCGGGATCGGGTTTTCAAACGGCGTTTGCTGCAACCTGGCCTGATGATCGGCCTTTGCCTGAGTGATTAAGTCTGGCGTCAGCAGCAAGTCTACCGCCAGCGACGCCATCGCTTTGGCGGCATACTCCATCCCTTTGTGCGCCGCCGCCGTTTTACCCTGCGCCACCAGTTGCCATGAGTGCGCCGGGGTGCCGATGGCATATGTGGCGCTGCGGATCTGCACGGTAGGGACGACCCAGCTTACCGTTCCGACGTCCGTCGAGCCGATAAAGGCTTCATTGGGGCTGTAGAGAGGATAAATATCGTCATGCAACACCAGCCCCGGCTGTGGTTTTACCCCAAATCGGGCGTAGGAGTTCGCAATATCCTCTGCTGTCATTGCGGCCTGAAATTTCGCGGCAAGCTGGCGATCGTTTTCATCAAACTCAACCGGCCCCAGCGTCAGCAAATGTTGGTGCATCCGCTGTTCCAATAGCGCATTACCGAGCAGGTTGGCGTCGCCGCTAATCACTTCATGACTGACTTCGGTTTCCGTCATCAGCGCCGCGCCTTCGGCGATTTTTTTCACTCGTTTCACTAACTGATGCAGCTCTGGCAACTGTCTGGCCCGAATAAGATACCTAACGGTTGCATTGGCCTGTACCACATTAGGCGCATGACCGCCGCTGTCGGTAATGGCGTAATGAACACGGGCGGAAGAGGGCATATGCTCGCGCATATAGTTAACGCCAACGTTCATTAATTCTACCGCATCCAGCGCGCTGCGCCCCAGATGCGGGCTGCTGGCGGCATGGGCCGCCCGACCTTTGAAGTAGAAATTCAGTTCGTTACAGGCCAGCGATACCGGGCTGTTTACGCCTGTAAAAGTTGCCGGGTGCCAGCAGATAGCGATATCCACATCGTCAAACACGCCGGCTTTTACCATAAAGCCTTTTGACGATCCGCCCTCTTCGGCGGGGCAGCCGTAAAAACGGATGGTTCCCGGAAGAGAATATTGTTGCAGGTAATCTTTAACGGCAGTCGCTGCCTGTAATGCGGCGGCGCCAAGCAGGTTGTGTCCGCAACCGTGTCCGTTGCCGCCATTTTCCAGCGGCTTGGGTTCAGCAACGTTCGCCTGTTGGCTTAAGCCCGGCAGCGCATCATATTCGCCGAGGATCGCAATCACTGGTGAGCCTGAACCAAATTCGCCCAATAATGCGGTAGGCATACCGGCAACGTTTTTTGTCAGGCGGAAACCTTGCGCCTTGAGCATCGACTCATGCTGGGCAGCGGAACGGTATTCCGTATAGTTCAGTTCCGGGGTATCCCAGATGCCGTCACTCAGGGTAAAAAATTGTTGCCGTTTAGCCACGATGAGTCCGCAGAGTCTTTCCACGGTTTGGCGATCGATAGACGGCAACGTCTCTTCTGTCTGTATTGAATTCATGTGCTGGATGCTCTTTATTTTCTGTAAAGGCAAAGAAATCGACAATGTATTTTCTGAAAACCTCAGAGCGGTGTGGTATCCATGTGAAACCATTTTTCGCCTAATTGCTTCAGGGTGCCGTCGTTTCTGGCTTTCTCAATGGCGGCGTTAAACATGGCTTTTAATTCAGGATCGCTTTTGCGCAGGCCAACAGAGGAGCCGCTACCCAGAATGCCGCCGATAAATTGTGGCCCCGGCGTAATAATGTCGGTATTGCCCGGTTTTTCCGTAATCCCTTTCAGATAAGCGGCAGAGGCTATTACCAGATCGACACGGCCTGCTTTCAAATCAAGATCGTGTTCCTGGGTGGTTTTGTATTCACGAACGGTCATGACGCCTTTTAAATACTTATCCAGAAAGGTGCTGGCAATAGAGGCGGACTGTACGCCAATGGTTTTGCCTTTCAGCAGCGGTTTCAGTTTTTCAATTTCTGCTATTGCCGTGGCTTCATCGGCGGGTTTCAGTGAGAAGCGTTTGCCCGCGTCAGGAAATTCCCTGGCGAGTGGACTGGACTTCAATACGGCGAACGTTTGCCCGGCCTGAGTGTATGGCTGGCTAAAGTCGATGACTTCCCGACGCTTGTCTGTGGCGGACATCCCGGAAATGATGGCGTCAAACTTGCCGGCGTTCAGTGCCGGAATGGTACTGGTAAAGGGTTGCACGATGATCTCGCACTTCACCTGCATCGTGTCACACAGGATTTTATACAGATCGATCTCATAGCCATCCAGCGTACCGTCAGGCTTGGTAAAATTGTAAGGATGGAAAGCCCCTTCGGTGGCGATACGTACCGTTGTCCATTTTTTCTCTTCAGCCGATGCGCTGAATGAGGCGGCCAGCGTGCCTGCCAGACACAGTGAACAGACGATCATTTTTAATTTTGACTTCAACATAATGGTGTTCTCCCGGTGTTATATATCAAATAGATGACTTACCAACTGGCAATAAATTGCCTGAAGCGGGCTGATTGACTGGCGGTGAAAATTTGCTCCGGCGCGCCTTGTTCTTCAATTTCCCCTTTATGCAGAAACACTACGCGGTTAGAGACTTCACGGGCGAAACCTATCTCATGGGTGACCACCAGCATGGTCATGCCTTCATCGGCCAGAGTGCGCATGACGCGCAAAACCTCACCCACCAATTCGGGATCGAGTGCCGATGTGGGTTCATCAAACAGCATGACCTTCGGCGCCATCGCCAGCGCACGGGCAATGGCCGCCCGCTGCTGCTGGCCGCCTGAAAGGTGGGAGGGGTAGTAGTGTCGCTTGTCTGACAACCCGACCTTTTCCAGCAGTTGTTCAGCATGTTCCACACACTCCGCGTGGGGGCGCTTTAACACATGCACCGGCGCTTCAATCACGTTTTCCAGCACGGTTTTATGCGACCACAGATTAAAGTTTTGAAATACCATCCCTAACTGGGTGCGGATCCTGTCGATCTGCCGGGGATTGGACGGACGGCTTTGCCCTTTGCGGGTTTGCTTCATTTCAATGGATTCCCCGGCGACGATGATTTCGCCCCGATCGGGAAATTCCAGCATGTTGATACAGCGCAGCAGGGTGGATTTCCCGGAACCGGATGAACCAAGTATAGAAACCACTTCACCCTGGCTGGCTGCAAAAGAGATCCCTTTCAGCACGTCCAGAGAACCAAAGCTTTTGTGAATGTTGCGCAAGCTGATCGCGGGTGTGGTCATTGAAGATCTCCCAATTTCTTGATTTTCTTTGCCGCCGATTGTGCGCCGGGCGCACGTAAATGCGGGGTGACGGTGAACTCCGCCCACATCAGCAGACGAGTCAGGATAAGATTGATAAATAAATAGATCGCCCCGGCAATCAGAAAGACTTCGAGCGCCCGGTAGGTTTCCGAGATGATGCGTGCCGCAATACCGGTAATTTCCATCAGGGTAATAATGGATGCCAGTGAGGTTGATTTGATCATGGAGATCAGTTCATTACCGTAGGCTGGCAAAGCCTGACGTAAAGCCAGCGGGAAAATAATGCGTTTAAAGATCATCAGCGAAGACATACCGCAGGCGCGAGCCGCTTCTATTTGTCCGGCAGGTACGGACTGCAATCCACCACGGATAATTTCACTGGCATAGGCCCCGGTACATAAACTCAGTGACAGCAAGGCGCACCAATAAGGTTCACGCAGCAGAGGCCACAGAAAACTTTCCCGGATCCAGACAAATTGTCCCAGCCCGTAATAGATTAAAAACAACTGCACTAAGAGTGGCGTACCGCGAAAGAACAGAACATAGGTACGGGCAATGCTCCGCAGCAGTGGATTGCCGGAGATCTGCATTAACGCCAGCCCCAGCGCCAGAAAAAAACCCAGAAAGACGGAGCCGACGGCGAGTTGCAGGGTCAGGGGAATGCCGGGGATAATTTCCAGAAAGGTGGCATAAATAAAAGGAAAATCCATCAGCGTTTTACACCCCGGGAATAATATGACTCTGCCCGACGCATGATCCAGCCAGAACAGATAGAGATAAGCAGATAAAGCACCGCCGCCGCCATAAAGAAATCAAACGGTTTGCCTGTTGAACCGGCGCCGGTTTGCGACTGGGTCAGCAGTTCCGCCACGCCGGTTACCGATACCAGCGCCGAGGCTTTCAACACCAGTTGCCAGACATTGCCTAAGGCCGGTATCGCATGACGCAGCAAAAGCGGCATGATGATGCGCCGCAGGCGAAGTAAGGTGGGCATACCGCAGGCTTTGGCTGCTTCAATTTCACCGTTAGGGACCGCATAAAAGGCGCCCCGGAAAACTTCTGTCTGCTGTGCGCCGGACGCGATACCCACCGCAAGCACCCCGGCCAGAAAGCCGGGAAAACCCAGAAACTCATTGCTGCCAAATAGCCTGGCCATCATGGTTAATGCTGAACTGCCGCCGAAATAAAGCAGATAAATGATGAGCAGGTCCGGTATGCCGCGAGTGATGGTGGTATAGCCGTCAGCAAGATAACGTACCGGACGATTACCACAGATTTTTGACCAGGCGCCGATCGTGCCGATAAGCGCGCCGAGCAGGAATCCGCAACTCGCCAGCGCGAGTGTCATTCCCGTACCAATCAGTAATAATTTACCCCAGCCATGTTCACCAAAACTGATGAGCTGCCAAAAAGTGACATCTTCCACAAATAACTCCCAACTGCTTATTTTTTGTGTTCAGAGGATCTGCCCCCTGTTCGGGAACCGATAACTTCTCAGGCGGGAATGTTCTGTCATGGCAATAGAGATACAGTAACAAATGATAGGTTATCAACCCGCTACCGCACGGTTCCCCCTACGGAAGTACTTAGGATGCAAAGCAATATTCAGGCCATGTTTTGTTTATGCTGTCATTGACTATTTATTCATATCTTTTGCTTATTAATCAATATGGGTTTAGTCAGTCCAAGCCAGACAAGGCAGGTGATATGGCACTAAAATGAGGCTTTAAAATAAAAAATAACCAAAGCGGTGCATTATTATGCTCAGGATTGGCCTGATGCATTCATTTGGTGCTTCAGGTTGACGCGTAGCCACTATCCAAATAGTGGCTCGATAAAGAAGGGAGCAAGGGGTGGCTTTTATTCTGGCTTCTGGCTAAACCAGTTCAGTTTTTCTCTCAGGCTGACCACGTCGCCAATGATGATCAAACTTGGGCTGACGGCCTGTTTTGCCAGTTCCCCAAGCTGTGACAGTTGCCCGGTTAATACCCGTTGTGTCGTGAATGTTCCATTTTCGATCAGCGCCACAGGAACGGTTTCAGGCAGCCGCTGTTCTATCAATTTGCTCTGAATATAATCAGCCTGCTGGAGCCCCATATAGAACACCAGCGTTTGCTTTTCGACAGCCAGACTGTTCCAGTCAAGTTCAGTGTCCTGTTGGACGTGTCCGGTGATCAGCCTCACGCCCTGAGCATAATTGCGGTGGGTAAGGGGAATGCCGCTATAGGCGGAACACCCGGAGGCCGCGGTGATACCGGGTACTACAGAAAAAGGAATACCCGCTTGCTGCAAATGCTCCAACTCCTCACCGCCGCGGCCAAAGATGAAGGGATCGCCGCCCTTCAACCGGACAACCCGTTTCCCGGCCAGCGCTTTCTCCTGTAATAGCTGGTTAATCTGTTCCTGGGGAATACAGTGGTTGCCAGACTGCTTACCGACAAAAATACGCTCGGCATCGCGTCTTATCAGGTTAAGAACACTTTCTGAAACCAGGCGATCGTAAACCACGATATCGGCCTGTTGCAGTTGCTGTAAGCCTTTCAGGGTGAGTAATCCGGCATCGCCAGGGCCTGCCCCTACCAGAACGACTTCACCCCGGTCATCCAATGGGGCGGAAAAAAGCTGCTCGGTGAGCTGATGTACACTGGTGGCATCGTTATTGGCCAGCGACTGCGCCAGCCGATCGTGAATAAACAGTTTTTCCCAGAAACGGCGGCGGATATTGGTATTCCTGAAACGGGTTTTTACGCGCTGGCGCAATTCGCCTGCTAATGTGGCTAAGTTGCCAAGGTGCTGTGGCAGGATACTTTCCAATTTTTCACGGAGTATGCGTGCCAGCACCGGCGCGGTTCCTCCAGATGACACGGCAATCATAATCGGAGAACGGTCGACAATCGAAGGCATAATAAAGCCGGTGTTCTCTACGTCGTCTACTATGTTGCAGAAGATCTGTTGCTTACTGGCACTTTCATAAACCTGCCTGTTGATGTCATGATCGTCAGTCGCGGCAATCACCAGCCAGGTATTGTTCAGTAAGTCTGGATTGAAACCGCTTTGCACCAATGTAACCCGTGTTTCTTCCTGCCAGCGAACAAATTGTTCATTGAAATTTAGAGCATTCACCGTGAGCATCGCCCCGGCATCCAGCAAAAGTCTGGCTTTACGCTCGGCTATTTCGCCTCCCCCTACCAACAAACAATGTTTATCGCGTAATTGACAGAATATCGGCAGGTAATCCATATGATGCCTCTTGGTCGGTTCAGGTTAAAAAATGTTCTGTCGTAAAAACAGAATGCGAAATGCATGGGGTTAGCTTTTTCAGGTAGCGATCATCATATAGGTGAAAGTGCTTTTTTTTCAATGGGCTGGTGATCAATAATTCGTTTTGATGCGGCGCCGGTCAATGACGGGATAGCCGTGGCGTCAGTGGGGTGGATCCTCATCCGCACAGTGCGCGTATCACCGCAGACAGAATGCGTTTCGTTGATGTTAATCTGCTCAATGCCGATGAACCGACCTCGGCGTTGGATGTCTCCGTGCAGGCGGAAATTCTCAATCTATTGGCGGAGCTGCAACAGCAGGAAAAATTAACCTACCTGCTGGTAACGCACGATCTGGGGGGCATTTCTCATCTGTGTCATAAGGTCGCGGTGATGCAGTATGGCCGGATACTGGAAACGCTGGAGATCAACGAACTGACCTGTGAGACGCCGAAAACCGCTTACACCACCATGCTGGTGGATGCCAGTCGGCAATACAGCCGTGATTTGGCGGTTCGTTCGCAACGTATGGGGTAAGGTTTCTCACATGACCTTATCTTGCATTTAATAATGGGTGACGATAGGTAATCAGTACGTAAAAAAAGGTAAATGGGTGGCGTTGATGAAGGCGGGTATTTACAATCATTACGCTTTCTGTAGTCGGTTTCTTCAAAAAGGAATTATCATGCTCAAACGTACTCTGGTTGCCGCGGCGGCCTTTATTTCCCTCACGATTTTTTCTCCGGTGTTCGCAGCCTCCGGCACAACGAATGTTTTGCTGACGACCTCGGCTGGGGATATTGAACTGGCATTGGATAATCAAAAAGCACCGATTTCGGTGAAAAACTTTGTTGAGTACGTTAATAACGGTTTTTATAACGGGACGACGTTTCATCGGGTAATCCCCGGCTTTATGATTCAGGGCGGCGGTTTTACCGACGACATGAAGCAGAAAGCGACTAACCCGACGATCAAAAACGAAGCGGATAATGGGTTACGCAACCTGCGTGGCACCATTTCAATGGCGCGTACTTCAGAAAAAGACAGCGCGACCAGCCAATTCTTTATCAATATCGCAGACAATGCTTTCCTTGACCACGGACAACGTGATTTTGGCTATGCGGTATTTGGTAAAGTGGTAAAAGGTATGGATGTAGCGGATAAAATTGCTCAGGTACAGACCAAAAACCTCGGCCCTTATCAGAATGTGCCAACCAAACCGATCGTTATCCAGTCAGCGAAAGTCTTGCCCTGATTGTTGCAGGGTTCGACGGTGAAAGCGGTTACTAACTGTAATGCCAGTCATTTAAGGTGACTGGCATTGTTTATTGTAGGGTCATGCTGCTTAACGTGTACCGTAAACCACAATCGTTTTGCCGTGTGCGGAGATCAGATTCTGGTCTTCTAACATTTTAAGAATACGGCCCACGGTTTCACGTGAACAGCCAACGATTTGCCCAATTTCCTGACGGGTGATTTTTATTTGCATACCATCTGGATGAGTCATGGCATCGGGTTGTTTTGCCAGGTTCAATAAGGTCTGAGCAATGCGCCCCGTTACGTCAAGAAATGCCAAATTACCGACTTTCTCTGAAGTAACTTGCAGTCTGCTTGCCATCTGTGCGGACAGGCGCATCAGAATATCGGGATTGACCTGAATCAGTTGCCTGAATTTTTTATAAGAAATTTCAGCAACTTCACAAGCCGTTTTCGCCCGTACCCAGGCGCTACGCTCCTGACCTTCTTCAAACAAGCCAAGTTCGCCAATAAAATCTCCCTGATTGAGATAAGAGAGAATCATTTCTTTGCCTTCTTCATCTTTGATTAGCACTGCGACAGAGCCTTTCACGATGTAGTAAAGCGTTTCTGCTTTTTCACCCTGGTGAATAAGCGTACTCTTCGATGGATATTTGTGGATATGGCAATGAGAAAGAAACCATTCGAGAGTGGGGTCTGTTTGCGGTTTGCCGAGAACCATTCGCTATCATCCTCTGTTGTAATTCACTGCGCAAATCACAGGGCTCAGAGTTCCCTGTACGGCGTATTTTTACTGCTAAAATTCAAACTCCGTAGTAGGCAGAATGACGTCAGGGAATATACTGGAACCTCTATCTGGCGACGTCATCATCTCCCTGATATCTGAGTTTGTCCAGAAAAGGCAGATACTATTCTCGTTTTTAACACAGCTTGAAGGATGTGTCTTGTGTTGTCTCACTTCAGCATGATAACGCTCTGGTTATAAGCTGTTTTTGTACAGTAACGATATAAATTTTCAAAATTCTTTTAGCGGAGGGCGTCATGCAGGCTCGAGTGAAGTGGATTGAAGGTTTAACGTTTCTTGGCGAATCAGCTTCCGGACATCAGGTTTTGATGGATGGAAATTCGGGTGATAAGGCACCTAGCCCAATGGAGATGTTGTTGATGTCGGTTGGCGGCTGTACCGCGATTGACGTGGTATCGATCCTGCAAAAAGGCCGTAACGATGTTGCTGATTGCGAGGTGAAACTGACATCAGCGCGCAGAAACGAAGCGCCACGCCTGTTTACCCATATCAACCTGCATTTTATCGTGACGGGAAAAGGATTGACGGAAAAAGCGGTAGAGCGTGCAGTGGCACTGTCTGCGGAAAGATATTGCTCTGTGGCGCTGATGATGGGTAAAGCGGTGGAAGTGACTCATAGCCATGAAGTCAGGGAGTTGGCGTAATTTAATCGCACTGCTCTGGGCTGGCGCTGGCATGGTATTGCCGCTGTTTATCAAGCCGTGCCATTTTTTCGACCGGGCTATTCGATTTTCTTCCCTTCCAACAATCGCTGCACCAGCGGCGCCATAATTAATTCCATCGCCAGCCCCATTTTCCCGCCGGGTACCACCAATGTGTTGATATGAGAAATAAACGACCCCTGCAACATCGCCAGCAGATAAGGGAAATCAATATTATCCAGTGCCTGAAAGTGAATCACCACGAAGCTTTCATCCAATGAAGGGATAGCTTTGGCCGCAAACGGGTTAGAGGTATCAACGGTAGGAACGCGCTGGAAGTTAATGTGTGTGCGTGAAAACTGTGGCGTAATGTACGTAATGTAGTCTTCCATAGAACGCACCACCGAATCCATCACCGCTTCACGCGAGTGCCCGCGCTCGTTCACATCACGGATCAGTTTTTGAATCCACTCCAGGTTGACGATAGGCACTACGCCTACCAATAAATCGACGTGTTTCGCCACATTGTGCTGATCGGTAACGACGCCGCCATGCAACCCTTCATAAAACAGAACATCAGTGGGTTCGGGCATCGGCTCCCACGGCGTAAACGTACCGGGAACCTGATTGTAGGGAATCGCTTCATCATAGGTGTGAAGGTATTTACGTGTCTTCCCGCGCCCATGTTGACCATACTCGATAAAGGATTGTTCCAGCAGGCTGAAGTCATTGGCTTCCGGGCCAAAATAGCTGATATGGCGACCGAGATCACGCGCTTTACGAATTTCCATATCCATTTCCGGGCGGGTATAACGATGGAAACTATCGCCTTCAAGTTGAGCCGGACGCATTTTTAACTGCTGAAAAATCTTGTGGAATGCCTGACTGGTTGTTGTGGTTCCCGCCCCGCTGGAACCGGTAACAGCAATAATCGGATGCTTGTGTGACATGAAACGCTTCACTCCGTAATGGTAACGTTTTTCCAGGTCGATCACCGGCATCAAACGTCGTCAGAAAAGGGAATAGACTGCCATCATTGTTAGCATGTTTAATGATACAGATACATCTTCTTTCATGACTTTTGCCGTGTTTAGTGATGGCGATACTCGCCAGCGTTAAACTGACTGCGGGGCATGATGTTGATCGTTTCATGCAGTTCAGACCAGACTAAAACAACGTCGCCGGATTCCAGTTGCCGGCGAACGTCAGCAACCTTTTGCGGCAGTGTTCGTTCTTGTTCACCGTAATCGGTCCCTTCTCTGAGCACGAAAGATTCGATGAGATTGTCCAACGTTTCAGGATCGAGTTGTTGCCAGGGAATGATCACGATAGTTTTCCAGAAAAAGTGTTGTGCGATCAATATCACACTGTTAGCTTCAGTAGTGTCAATTAACCATCAAGTTATTGCCAACTATACCGCAAAAATACGTCAGGGTGAGGGGCGCCCGTTACATGGAAATAAGCCTGTTTCTTTCGATGTTGGGTTTTCTTTGGGTTGCCGCGATTACGCCAGGTCCGAACAATATGCTGCTGACTACCTCCGGCGCCAACTTTGGTTTTTATCGCTCCCTGTGGCTGATGCTCGGTATCATGCTCGGTATGCAGAGTATTTTACTGCTGGTGGCGTTTGGCGTCGGCAGCCTGATCCTGGTCTATCCTTCATTGCATTTCACGCTCAAAGTGCTAGGCAGTTTATATCTGCTCTGGCTGGCGTGGAAAATTGCCACCGCCTCTTATGAAAAGTTGGAAACCCTGGACGCGCCGCCGCAGCCTATCCGGCTTTATCAGGGGTGGCTGCTACAGTTTCTGAATCCCAAAGCCTGGCTGATGGCACTGGGGGCGGTCGCCAGCTTCAGCCTGGCGGGTGATGAATACAACCATTCGGTGGTGGCGATAAGCCTGGGAATTGTACTGGTCAATGTGGTGTCGGGCGTTATTTGGCTGGGGTTCGGCACGCTGATTGGCCGGCTGTTACGCAGTAAAAAAGCCTGGATTATCTTCAACGTTTCGATGGGATTGCTGACTGCGGCCTGTGTGCTGCTGATTTGGCATTAGTCATCTGGCGCAGACCGGTAATCTGCCTATCGGCCTGCGCCAAAGAAATGCTAAGACGAGAATTGCTGGTTCATCTGTTCCAACTGCTCCTGAGCCTCAAGCCACGCCATTTCGGTTTCTTCCAAATCCGTTTTCACCTTTGTCTGCTGCTGCAAGCATTCCGTGAGTTCCGCTTTGCGGCTGATATCATACAACCCACTGTCTGCCAGCCGGGCCTCAATGGCTTCCAACGTGGTGCCCAGTTTTTCCATTTGCTGTTCAAGCCGGGTGATTTGTTTACGCAGCGGCTGCGTCTGGGATCTTAGCTCGGCTTCACGCCGCTTTTGGTCTTTTCTGGCTTGCGCGCTGTTGGCGGTGTTTTCTTTCGGCGTCTCATCGGCGTTGCTATCCTGACGTTGCCTGTCGATCAGCCATTGTTGGTAATCTTCCAGATCGCCATCAAACGGCTCAACCTTCCGATCATGTACCAGATAGAGATCGTCGGTTGTGGAGCGGATCAGGTGCCTGTCGTGTGAGACCACCACCAGCGCTCCTTCAAAATCGATCAGTGCTTCCGTCAGCGCCTGTCGCATATCAAGATCCAGATGGTTGGTGGGTTCATCCAGCAGTAACAGGTTCGGGCGCTGCCAGACGACCAGCGCCAGTACCAGCCGGGCTTTTTCACCCCCGGAAAACCGTTCGGTGATTTCCGTCACCTTGTCGCCCTGAAAACCGAAGCCGCCGAGGTAATCGCGCAGTTGCTGTTCAGTTTCCCGTTCCGCCAAACGCACCATGTGTTGCAATGGCGATTCATCGGCACGCAGAAACTCCAACTGATGCTGGGCGAAATAACCCAGCTTCACCCCTTTGGACAGGCCGATTTCACCCTGCATCGGCGCCAGCGTACCGGCTAACAGCTTGATCAGCGTGGATTTCCCCGCCCCGTTATGGCCCAACAGCCCGATACGTGAGCCTGGCACCAGATTCAGCTTGATCGACTCCAGGATCGGCGTATCGCCGTAGCCTGCACTGACTTTTTCCATTCTGAGTAAAGGATTGGGCAACGATTCCGGCGCCCGAAAGCTGAACCGAAAGGGGTTATCCACATGGGCGGGCGCAATCATCTCCATCCGTTCCAGCATTTTTATCCGGCTTTGCGCCTGTTTGGCTTTCGTCGCCTTGGCCCTGAAACGGTCAATATAATGTTGCAGATGGGCGACCCGTTCCTGCTGATGTTCATATAACGACTGCTGCTGCGCCAGCCGGGTGGCCCGCTGCCGTTCAAAAGCGGTGTAGTTGCCGGTGTATTCGTTAAGCGTCTGTTGTTCTATATGTACGATTTTATTAACGATAGGATCGAGGAAATCACGGTCGTGCGAGATCAGCACCAGCGTTCCCGGATAGTTTTTCAGCCACTTTTCCAGCCAGATCACCGCATCCAGATCGAGGTGGTTTGTCGGTTCGTCAAGCAGCAGTAAATCGGAACGGCAGATTAACGCCTGAGCCAGATTGAGGCGCATACGCCAGCCGCCGGAGAAAGCGCTGACCGGCTGCTGTAATTGTTGCTGAGAGAACCCGAGCCCATTAAGCAGGCTGGATGCTCTGGCCTGGATCGTCCAGGCTTGAATGGCATCCAGCTTGCCATGCAGCGTCGCGATGGCATGGCCGTCGTTGTTTTCGTTGGCGATATGCAGCGCGGCTTCAAGCTGACGAAACTCGCGGTCGCCGTCAATAACATAATCCAGAGCCGGGACATCCAGCGCCGGCGTCTCCTGATTAACCCAGGCCAGCGCCCAGCCCTGAGGAAACGTCGCACTGCCGCCGTCGGCGCTGATTTCACCTTTCAGTAATGCTAACAGGGTAGATTTACCACAGCCGTTCTTACCCACTAACCCAACTTTCTGGCCGGGGTTAATGGTCGCCGTTGCGTTATCCAGCAGAACATGTACACCACGTCGAATTTGCAGCGAGGAGAAAACAATCATAAAGCGCCGTATGTTCAGAGTATGTTAAATTATGGACATGATATCAGGACAGTCGTGTCCTGTTTTGTAGTCTTCGCGCTGCATGGTAACGGAAAACGACAACCATGACGACGCTTTGGAGGGGAGTGATGTCGCAGCCACCCAAGATTTTGCTGCTGTATGCCCATCCGGAATCACAGGACTCGGTGGCGAACCGGGTTTTACTGCAACCGGCACAACAGTTAGAGCATGTCACCGTGCACGATCTTTACGCGCACTATCCTGATTTCTTCATTGATATTTACCATGAGCAACAACTGTTGCGCGAGCATCAGGTGATTGTATTTCAGCATCCGTTCTATACCTATAGTTGTCCGGCTTTATTGAAAGAGTGGCTCGACCGGGTGTTATCGCGTGGTTTCGCCAATGGGGTTGGCGGCAATGCGCTGGCGGGAAAGTATTGGCGTTCGGTGATTACTACCGGTGAACCGGAAGAAGCCTATCGAGCCGGTGGTAAAAGTCATTATCCGATGGAGGATTTCCTGCGTCCGTTCGAAATGACCGCGTCGTTGTGTCGTATGCACTGGATTAAACCGATGATTGTTTACTGGGCGCGCCGACTGCCGCCTGACGTATTGTCCAGCTATGGGCTGACCTATGCCCAGTGGCTGGCTTCCCCTTTTGCTCATGAGGAGCGCTGATGATGGAAAGTTCCGCGCTACTTACCGCCGGCGTGCTGTTTTTGTTTGTGGCGGTGGTCGCCGTGCCGATTGCCGCACGATTAGGTATTGGCGCCGTGCTGGGGTATCTGATCGCGGGGATCGCCATTGGCCCCTGGGGGTTGGGGTTTATTCGGGATGTCGACGCGATTCTGCACTTTTCTGAGCTTGGCGTTGTTTTTCTGATGTTTATCATCGGGCTGGAACTGAATCCGAAAAAATTGTGGACGCTGCGACGCTCCATTTTTGGCGTCGGCGCCGCACAGGTCGGGCTGAGTACGCTGATATTGGGAGGCGCGCTTTATCTGACCGATTTCTCCTGGCAGTCAGCGCTGATTGGCGGGGTGGGGTTGGCAATGTCATCGACGGCGATGGCGTTGCAACTGATGCGTGAAAAAGGGATGAATCGCAGTGAATCCGGGCAGTTGGGTTTTTCCGTCCTGCTGTTTCAGGATCTGGCGGTGATACCGGCGCTTGCCCTAATCCCCATTCTGGCTGGCGTACAGGGCGAGATCGACGACTGGAACCACGTGGCGCTCAAGGTCGCGGCATTTGCCGGTATGCTGATTGGTGGCCGTTATCTGGTGCGTCCGTTGTTCCGTTTTATCGCCGCCTCCGGGGTGCGTGAAGTATTTACTGCAGCGGCGCTACTGCTGGTGCTTGGATCGGCGCTCTTTATGGAAGCGTTGGGTTTTTCGATGGCGTTGGGGACGTTTATTGCCGGTGTGCTGCTGGCTGAGAGCGAATATCGCCATGAGTTGGAAATTGCCATTGAGCCGTTTAAAGGGCTATTGCTGGGATTGTTCTTCATTTCCGTCGGTATGGCGCTCAATCTGGGCATTCTCTATACCCATATTGTGAAAGTGCTGATTGCGGTACTGGTGCTGGTCGCCGTAAAAGGAACCGTGCTTTACGTTCTGGCGCGTATTAACAGAATGCGTCGGTCGGAACGTTTGCAGTTTGCGGGCGTATTGAGCCAGGGAGGGGAATTTGCGTTTGTCCTGTTTTCAGCCGCTTCAGCCTACAACGTCTTGCAGGGTGACCAACTGCCGTTGCTGTTGGTTGCGGTCACGCTCTCGATGATGACGACACCTCTGTTAATGCAGCTTATCGACCGTATTCTGGCTCGCCGCTACAACATGCAGGAGGTTCCTGACGAAAAGCCCTATGTTGCCGATGATGAACCGCAGGTCATTGTGGTGGGATTTGGACGTTTCGGGCAGGTGATTGGCCGCCTGCTGATGGCAAATAAGATGCGGATTACGGTACTGGAACGTGATATCAGCGCTGTCAGCCTGATGCGAACTTATGGTTATAAAGTATACTATGGTGATGCAACGGAGCTTGAACTACTGCGTTCGGCGGGGGCGGAAAAGGCTCAGTCGATAGTGATTACCTGTAATGCTCCGGAAGATACGATGGCGGTTGTGCATCTATGTCAGCAGCATTTTCCGCATTTGGAAATTCTGGCCCGGGCCCGCGGGCGTGTGGAAGCCCATGAACTTTTGCAGGCAGGCGTCAGGAATTTTTCCCGCGAAACCTTCTCCAGCGCACTGGAGTTGGGCCGTAAGGCGCTGATGTCATTGGGGATGCATCCCCATCAGGCCTTTCGTGCTCAACAACACTTTCGCCGTCTGGACATGAGGATGCTGCGGGAGCTGATGCCGCAGTTACAGAGCGATGTGGCGCAGATATCCCGGGTGAAAGAGGCCCGGCGCGAGTTGGAGGATATTTTTCAACGGGAGATGCAGCATGAGCGGCGCCGACCGGGCGACTGGGATGAGTTTGAATAATGTTGAAGTTGAATCAGGTCAGGACACTATGCGTAAACGCTTTATTGCCGGGGCGGTATGCCCTAAATGCCAACAGCAGGATACGCTGGCGGTCGGACGAGAAGAGCAGATGGAAATCGTTGTCTGCGTAAAGTGCGGCTACCAACAAAGCCGAACGGATGAACCCGCCACAGTGGCGGGGCGTTCGGCGGATGAAATTATCGGTATCTTTCATCCTGAGTAAGAGGGTTATCCTGCCTGTCGTCCTTCGGGCCGTTACTGCGTGACGTTAAAAAGCAAAATGTTCCCGACGATTTTTAATTCCAGAAGGTACATGGGGATTTTTTTCAGCTACAATTTGCGCCAATTTGGTTTCCAACCGTAGGAGATATCATGAAAGTAGCAAAAGATCTGGTGGTCAGTCTGGCCTATCAGGTGCGTACAGAAGACGGTGTATTGGTTGATGAGTCTCCGGTGAGTGCGCCGCTGGACTATCTGCATGGTCACGGCTCACTGATTTCCGGTCTGGAAAATGCTTTGGAAGGCCGTGCCGTCGGTGACCGTTTTGATGTCAATGTCGCGTCAAACGATGCTTATGGCAATTATGATGAAAACCTGGTTCAACGTGTGCCTAAAGATGTCTTTATGGGCGTGGACGAGCTTCAGGTCGGTATGCGTTTCCTGGCTGAAACTGACCAGGGGCCGGTGCCGGTTGAAATTACCGAAGTGGAAGACGACCACGTCGTGGTTGATGGCAACCACATGCTGGCTGGCCAGAACCTGAGCTTTAATGTTGAGGTTATCGCGATCCGTGAAGCAACTGAAGAAGAACTGGCTCACGGTCACGTTCATGGCGAACACGATCATGAACACGGTGATGGCTGCTGCGGAGGTCACGGTCATGACCACGATCACCAGCACGGCAAAGGCGGTTGCGGTGGGCACGGCGGATGCGGCTGCCACTAATTCGTTTGCGTTTTGCGGGTAAATTGTCTGTTGGTTTACCCGGCACATCACTTCAGGGCAGAGCTGCGGCTCTACCCTGATGTTTTTGGCGGTTCGTCTGCTCACTATCCTTCAGGCTGCCGTCTGCGCCGTTAAAAAGCATTCCGACGGTTGTTATACCCGCATCAATAGTGCGGCGGTGGTGTTTCTTCAGACTGTGGGGCGACTAACGAGGTTTGCTGGGTGCGTAACCTCTCCGTCAGCAGGCGCATTTGCTCGCGCATTCGGCTAATTTCCCGCTCATGTTGGATAATCGTCTGGTTCAGCTCTTCTATCGCCAATTCTTGAAAAGCCTGACGGCTTTCTAATTGTTCGAGCCGTTCTTCAAGTAAAGACGGTGTCATCGGTTTTCCTCTTACTTCCTATTCCCTGTGAGTTTGTCAGAAAGCGGAAACTTCTGGTAGTAAAAACGGTCGGAATAGAGCGCAATAGGCTATCTGGCGATTTTTTTGTCAAAAGTTTGTCGTGCGTGTCGTTGTGTTGTCTTTGCGCGCACGGTTATAGTAGTCGCGAATTTATTTTTAATTATGGCTGGAGCGTGTTGCTCCAGATGCTGGAGAAATGGATGAAATCACTGTTTAAAGTAACGCTGTTAGCAACGACAATGGCTCTGACTCTGAACGTCGGTCAGGCTCTGGCGGCGGAAGCGTCGGATGCTGCTACAGCCGCCAAATTCAAGAATGATGAACAAGCCGCAGCTTATGCGTTAGGCGCATCTCTGGGCCGTTACATGGATAACTCCCTTAAAGAGCAGGAAAAGCTGGGCATCAAGCTGGATAAAGATCAACTGATTGCCGGTGTTCAGGATGCGTTTGCCGATAAGAGCAAACTGAGTGACGAAGAGATTGAAAAGACCCTGCAAGGCTTTGAAAGCCGGGTAAAAGCCGCAGCTGAAACCAAGATGAAGCAGGACGCCAAAGATAACGCCGATAAAGGCACGAAATATCGTGATACTTTCGCTAAAGAAAAAGGCGTGAAGAAAACCGAATCCGGTCTGCTTTATCAGGTTGAGAAAGATGGCAGCGGTAATGCGCCGAAAGATAGCGATACGGTTGTCGTTAACTACAAGGGCACGCTGGTTGATGGCAACGAGTTTGATAACTCCTATAAGCGCGGCGAGCCGCTATCTTTCCGTCTTGACGGTGTCATCCCTGGCTGGACCGAAGGGCTAAAACACGTGAAGAAGGGCGGCAAGATTAAACTGGTAATTCCCCCAGCCCTTGCTTACGGTGAAACTGGTGTGCCGGGTATTCCCGCAAACTCTACGCTCGTCTTTGATGTTGAACTGCTGGATATCAAATCTGAAGCCGAGGTGAAAGCCGCGGACGATGCGAAAGCAGAAAAACCAGCCGCTGAGAAAAGCGCAAAGTAATTCATCAAATTAAGATCATGATGATGTATTAACCGCAGGCCATGTGCCTGCGGTTTTTTGTCCTATCCAATAAAGATGAGTGAGTTCACCGTTCAGAAACGAAACCGTTAATTTCAGGGACGAGCGAGTGGACATTTGCTAGACTGTGTCTCCTGTCAATACAATGAATAGATCACGTTGAGGATGGAGTCTGCCATGTCTAATTCGCTTGTATCTGGCGAATCTTATGACCTTGATTTGCTGGATGAACGTCCGTTTTGCCAGACGGATTATGAGATCCTGAAATCGTATGAAGCGGTGGTCGATGGTTTGGCCATGTTGATCGGTGAGCACTGTGAGATCGTGCTGCATTCCCTTGAGGATCTTAAATGTTCTGCCGTGCGTATAGCGAATGGTGAACATACCGGTAGGAAAATAGGTTCGCCAATCACTGACCTTGCATTACGTATGCTGCATGATATGGCTGGAGAAGACAGTAGTGTGTCGAAGGCCTATTTCACCCGTGCTAAAAGCGGCGTATTGATGAAGTCTGTCACCATTGCAATTCGTAACCGCGATCAGCGCGTGATTGGGTTGCTATGTATCAACATGAATCTGGATGTGCCTTTTTCTCAGATTGTTCAGACGTTTATTCCACCTGAAACGCATGAAGTTGCCTCATCAGTGAATTTTGCTTCATCAGTTGACGATCTCGTGGCACAAACGCTGGAGTTCTCAATTGAAGAAGTTAATGCAGACCGCAATGTATCTAACAATGCGAAAAACCGACAGATTGTTTTGAGTCTGTATGAGAAAGGTATCTTTGATATTAAAGATGCGATTAATCAGGTTGCCGAGCGCCTTAATATCTCCAAACATACCGTGTATCTCTATATCCGCCAGTTTAAAAGCGGTGATTTCAGCGGACACGAGCGCGGATGTTGAATTATTGCCTGCTGGTCACCGGCCCCGCTTATGGAACGCAGCAAGCGACTAGCGCGTTGCAGTTCGCTAAGGCCTTATTGGCTGAAGGTCACCAGTTGGAAAGCGTTTTCTTTTATCGTGAGGGCGTGCTGAATGCCAATCAGCTGACCGCGCCGGCGAATGATGAGTTTGACCTGGTACGAGCCTGGCAGCGCCTGGGGCAAGAGCATCGTGTGGCGCTGAATGTCTGCATTGCTGCGGCTTTGCGGCGCGGCGTTACCGATCGGCAACAAGCTGAACAGCTAAAGCTGGGGGCGGCGAATTTACAGGATGGCTTTACCCTGAGCGGTCTTGGCGAACTGGCTCAGTCCGTTCTGACTTGCGATCGGGTCATACAGTTTTAACTCTTCTTTAAGGCAACGTTATGAAGCGTATCGCTTTTGTTTTTACGCATTCGCCTCACGGTAGCGCGTCCGGTCGGGAAGGATTGGATGCGCTACTCGCCATGTCCGCGCTGACCGACGAGATTGGCGTGTTCTTTATCGGTGATGGCGTATTACAATTATTGCCGGGGCAGCAGCCGGAAAAGATTCTGATGCGCAACTATATTGTGACCTTTGGCGTACTGCCGCTGTATGACATTGAACATTGTTATGTATGTGAAACATCCCTTCAGCAACGTGGTATCGACTTTGAGACAGACTGGGTTCTGGATGTTGAGCTTCTGGCCCCCGAAGCATTACGAAGCAGGCTGGCGGATTACCATTCAATATTCTCATTTTAGCGGCAGGCGTTTTGTTTATGTTACATACTCTTTCCCATTCTCCTTACCAGTGTGATATTGATGCGCTTTTACGTTGTCTGGGGCCAGAGGACGCATTGGTGCTATTGCAGGACGGTGTTATCGCCGCGTTGGCGGATACCAAGATGGTAAACCACTTCCTTAATACATCCATCCCTTTATATGTGTTGCAAAATGATGCAGACGCCAGGGGCGTGACTGCACAAATTTCAAACAATTTTTTATTAATTGACTATAATCAGTTTGTTCAACTGACAGTTCAACACCCGCAACAGCTGGCTTGGTAACGCTGAATTTTTGTATATTTCTTGACTCCTTCCACCGCCAGCCCTAAAATTCTGCGTCCTCGTACTTTGCCCTGCGCAACTACGAGACGATTCACTACGTGTTTACGAAGCAAAAACCAGGAGCTTTTTTAATGGCAACAATTAACCAGCTGGTACGCAAGCCGCGCTCCCTGAAGGTTGCTAAAAGCAACGTTCCGGCGCTGGAAGCCTGCCCGCAGAAACGTGGCGTATGTACTCGTGTATATACCACCACCCCGAAAAAACCGAACTCCGCACTGCGTAAAGTATGCCGTGTTCGTTTAACTAACGGTTTTGAAGTTACCTCCTATATCGGTGGTGAAGGTCATAACCTACAGGAACACTCCGTGATCCTGATCCGTGGCGGTCGTGTTAAAGACCTGCCAGGTGTGCGTTACCATACCGTTCGTGGCGCGCTGGACTGCTCTGGTGTTAAAGACCGCAAGCAATCCCGTTCCAAATACGGTGTGAAGAAGCCAAAGGCTTAATGGTTCTCCGTTAAGTAAGGCCAAACGTTTTAACTTAAATGTCAAACTAAACTCGTAGAGTTTTGGACAATCCTGAATTAACAACGGAGTATTTCCATGCCACGTCGTCGCGTCATTGGTCAACGTAAAATCCTGCCGGATCCTAAGTTTGGATCAGAGCTGTTGGCCAAATTTGTAAATATCCTGATGGTAGATGGTAAAAAATCTACTGCTGAAGCAATTGTCTATACCGCGCTGGAGACCCTGGCTCAGCGTTCTGGTAAAGATCATCTGGAAGCTTTTGAAGTAGCTCTGGACAACGTTCGCCCGACTGTCGAAGTTAAGTCGCGTCGCGTTGGTGGTTCTACTTATCAGGTGCCAGTAGAAGTCCGTCCGGTTCGTCGTAATGCCCTGGCAATGCGTTGGATCGTTGAAGCTGCTCGTAAACGCGGTGATAAATCCATGGCTCTGCGCCTGGCGAACGAACTTTCTGATGCAGCAGAGAATAAAGGTACTGCTGTTAAGAAACGTGAAGACGTTCACCGTATGGCTGAAGCCAACAAGGCGTTCGCTCACTACCGTTGGTAATCCCTTCGCTGTAGTTTTGCTAACCAGGCGGGCGCGTCAAAAACCAGCCCGCTTGGATTAACTAAATTGAACGCCCTAGGATATAGAGGAAACAAATGGCTCGTACAACACCCATTGCACGTTATCGTAACATCGGTATTAGTGCACATATCGACGCCGGTAAAACCACCACAACTGAACGTATTTTGTTCTATACCGGTGTAAACCACAAAATCGGTGAAGTTCATGACGGCGCGGCAACTATGGACTGGATGGAGCAGGAGCAGGAGCGTGGTATCACTATCACCTCTGCTGCGACTACGGCTTTCTGGTCTGGTATGGCTAAACAGTTTGAGCCACACCGCGTAAACATCATCGACACCCCCGGACACGTTGACTTCACTATTGAAGTGGAACGTTCCATGCGTGTTCTTGACGGTGCAGTAATGGTTTACTGTGCAGTTGGTGGTGTTCAGCCGCAGTCTGAAACTGTATGGCGTCAGGCTAACAAATATAAAGTTCCGCGTATTGCGTTCGTTAACAAAATGGACCGTATGGGCGCGAACTTCCTGCGTGTTGTCAGCCAGATCAAAACGCGTCTGGCGGCAAACCCGGTTCCCATTCAGTTGGCGATCGGTGCAGAAGACAGCTTCACTGGTGTTGTCGACCTGGTGAAAATGAAAGCGATCAACTGGAATGAAGCCGATCAGGGCGTTACCTTCACTTATGAAGAGATTCCGGCTGATATGCAGGATCTGGCCCAGGAATGGCACCAGAATCTGGTTGAGTCTGCAGCTGAAGCATCTGAAGAGCTGATGGACAAATACCTGGGCGGTGAAGAACTGACCGAAGAAGAAATTAAGAAAGCACTGCGTCAACGCGTTCTGAACAATGAAATCATCCTGGTTACCTGTGGTTCTGCGTTTAAGAACAAAGGCGTACAGGCAATGCTGGATGCCGTTGTCGAGTATCTGCCGGCGCCGACCGACGTACCTGCAATCAACGGTATTTTGGACGACGGTAAAGATACGCCGGCTGAACGTCATTCTGACGACAAAGAACCGTTTGCAGCTCTGGCGTTCAAAATTGCTACCGACCCGTTTGTGGGTAACCTGACGTTCTTTCGTGTGTACTCTGGCGTAGTTAACTCCGGTGATACCGTACTGAACTCAGTGAAAACTCAGCGTGAGCGTTTTGGTCGTATCGTTCAGATGCATGCCAACAAACGTGAAGAGATCAAAGAAGTTCGTGCAGGTGACATTGCTGCGGCAATCGGCCTGAAAGACGTCACCACCGGAGACACCCTTTGTGATCCAAACAATGTGATCATCCTGGAACGTATGGAATTTCCGGAACCGGTTATCTCTGTTGCGGTTGAACCGAAAACCAAAGCTGACCAGGAAAAAATGGGTCTGGCTCTGGGGCGTCTGGCGAAAGAAGATCCGTCTTTCCGCGTATGGACTGACGAGGAGTCTGGCCAAACGATCATCGCAGGTATGGGTGAACTTCATCTGGAAATCCTGGTTGACCGTATGCGTCGGGAGTTCAACGTAGAAGCGAACGTCGGTAAACCGCAGGTTGCTTACCGTGAAACTATCCGTGAAACTGCAACGGATGTTGAAGGTAAACACGCCAAACAGTCTGGTGGTCGCGGTCAGTATGGTCATGTCGTTATCGACATGTCTCCGCTGGAGCCAGGTGGCGTCGGTTACGAATTTGTCAACGATATCGTGGGTGGTTCTATTCCTAAAGAATTCATCCCTGCCGTTGATAAAGGTATTCAGGAACAGCTTAAATCTGGTCCTTTGGCTGGTTATCCGGTTGTTGATATCAAAGTTCGACTGCATTTCGGTTCTTACCACGATGTCGACTCCTCTGAACTGGCGTTTAAACTGGCTGCGTCTTTGGCGTTTAAATCAGCGTTCAATAAAGCGAAACCAGTTCTGCTTGAGCCAATCATGAAGGTTGAAGTTGAAACGCCTGAAGATTACATGGGCGACGTCATCGGTGACCTTAACCGCCGTCGTGGTATAATCGAAGGCATGGAAGATATTGCAACTGGTAAGACTGTTCGTGCTCAGGTACCGTTGTCTGAAATGTTTGGTTATGCTACCGATCTGCGTTCGCAGACCCAGGGCCGTGCTTCTTACTCTATGGAGTTCCTGAAGTACAGCGAAGCGCCGAACAACGTCGCTCAGGCCGTTATTGAAGCCCGTGGTAAATAATCCGGGTTTAACACATTGATCCCGTGCTCTCTCCATAGGGGAGAGTATAAGAGTAAGGAATATCGCCGTGTCTAAAGAAAAATTTGAACGTACAAAACCGCACGTTAACGTCGGTACTATCGGCCACGTTGACCATGGTAAAACGACGCTGACCGCAGCTATCACTACCGTTCTGGCTAAAACCTACGGTGGCGCTGCCCGTGCATTCGACCAGATCGACAACGCACCAGAAGAAAAAGCCCGTGGTATCACCATCAACACCTCTCACGTTGAATACGATACCCCGTCTCGCCACTATGCACACGTTGACTGCCCAGGGCACGCCGATTATGTGAAAAACATGATCACCGGTGCTGCGCAGATGGACGGCGCC
>NZ_MJLZ01000012.1 GCF_003666245.1 Brenneria alni | reverse complement strand
ATATAATAATTTGATTTTAAACGTAAAAATATTTGTTGTTAATTTGGTTAATGAGATGTTTTTATTTTGATTATTCAGGCATAATGAGTCGCAATACATTTACCCGCCAGAGAAATAAGGAATGATGATGTTAAAAAAAGAAATGATTCAAAAATTAAACGAGCAGCTTAATCTGGAGTTTTATTCCGCCAATTTATACTTACAGATGAGCGCCTGGTGCGGCGATAAAGGTTTTGAAGGCGCTTCCGCGTTTCTGAAAGTTCACTCTCAGGAAGAAATGGAGCATATGCAGCGCCTGTTCAACTATCTGGATGACACCGGCAGTATGCCAATATTGGGCGCCATTGCCGCACCGCCGATAGAGTTTGCGTCGTTGGCTGATGTCTTCAAACTGACGTATGAGCATGAGCAGCTAATTACCGCAAAAATTAATGAACTGGCCCATGCTGCAATGGCTTTGCAGGATTATTCAACCTTCAACTTCCTGCAATGGTACGTGGCAGAGCAGCATGAAGAAGAAAAACTGTTCAGATCCATCCTTGATAAGTTGGCACTGGTTAATACCAGCGAAGGTGGCCTGTTCTTTATCGATCAGGATCTGAAAAAAATGGCGTCAAATGTGGCTGGCAGCACATCTGCATGAAGCGTTGACTAAATCTGTCATGCTCATCGTTCTGACTTATATCCAAAGAAAGTGACGTTGCAGGCAATACACCTGCAATTTCAAGTAAGAAGGGTATATACGGGGGAAGTGGTGATTTTACTGCTTCATCCCGTGGAAACCCGGTAGCCTCTAAATTTGTGATACCCATTTCTCAGGTTTTTCCCTCCAGCTTTCTCTACCCAATCATCCACTCGACATGCCCGGATGCGATACTGGCTTTGCCGCTCGACTTCATCTGACACTATCGTTATGATCGCTTATAGCATCTACTTAGTAACCTTCTGTTTTATATGGTATGAAATCTATCTTTTCTGACTCAGTCAATTATGCAACCGTGACGGGGCATGAGTATCTGAATAATCATGCTTAGGAACATCATGATGAAGAAATTATTGCTATCTCTCGTTCTCGCTTCACTGTCCGTGAATGTTTTTTCCGCAGCAAAACTGGCGAATGTAAGTCGTTTACAGTACGGAGATAAGTGGGCTTTTACGCGGGAAGAGGTTCAGCTTATATGCCGCCCTGGGAATGCACTGTATGCCCTGCATACCGGCACCTTAATGCAGTATCCACTCAACGACATCGCTACCGCACAAATGAAGGCAGGTTTGATCAACGCGCAGCCGGTAGACGCCATCTGGCTGGATGATGCCAACAATCCTGGACAGAAGAAAAGTCTACAGCCTTTTGTTGAGCGTGCCGAACAACTTTGTGATCCCAACAGTAAACCGTAAAGTGATTGATTTTTAATTTAATGTTAATTAAATAATTGTTAGTGGTTACTATGAAGTGTGAAATATGTTCCATTTATGATAATCACAAGGAGATGGAAACTGGAAAATACATGGGAGTTGACTACGCTTAAGTGACAAGGCTGGTTCAGCATGTATAAATGCCAACTTTTAGCGCACGGCTCTCTCCCAAGAGCCATTTCCCTAGACCGGATACAGGAATCGTATTCGGTCTTTTTTTAATCTATTGATTTATAAAGTTTTTATTCTCAAGATCCCGAAAAATCCCGAAATTCCCCCGAAAATCGATATTCGGTCTTTTACAGATAGTTATATTCTTTTCCACATAGATAATCAAAACTAAGATAAATAACACAGAGTCTGCGAGATAATTGTGGGACTAAGCGGGGTGGGCTGGGGAGAAACAAGATGATAATTGTAATTCTCTTACAGTATGTGAAAAAAACAGGCCGGACAAAAAATTAAGAAATTTATCGTTCAGCCTGTTTGGTTTTACTCCACCGGCGCTGGCTCGTCATCAGGTTCACCATTAAATAGCTTACCCTGTATTCTGTCTTGTTCCTCCTTTCTGACACGCTTGACGACGCTGTAAATCCATTGCAGCGAGACGCCAAATTTACGTGCCAGTTCGTGATGGTTCCTGCCGTTGAACTCGTGAAATATCTCCAGATCACGTTGGCTGACTTTCCATGCCATACCCATCGGGAAATAGACGTTCTGACCGCCCCATACCTGCATCATACGGTTGGCCACTGCTTCGCCAATCTGATCGGCGATGGTGGTGTCGATCTCGACCACCTCTTTGATGATGCAGGCGGTATGCTGTGCCAGTTCGACCAGCAGTTCAGGGCCTTTGCTGCGGAAGCTATTGGTATCATTGCTCATGCTGTTATCCTCGTCCGGCGTTGCCACTGTTTCAGCTTTTCAATGATGACGCTGGCTTGTTGTGAACTCAGCCATTGCAGACTATCAATGCCGGTTTCACGCTTTGCCCAACGCGCCAGCGCCGCTTCAGAACGGTCAAGAATGATGCCTGCATCCGCCATTTCCAGCCGCAGATTGCGTTTTGCGATATGGATGAGGGTGATCCACTGAGGTTTATTCATCTTCATCCCCACATCCGTCACGTGAGTCTTCAGTTAACAGGTCAAAATCATCCGCAGGAATAAAGGCGTTGTATTTCTGCCCGCAACATGGGCAGGACAGGATCACGTCGACAAGCCAGCCGCCATCAACCGTATTCCCGGTAATGTCCGACTGTTCCGGGTTTAGATAGTCGATTTCTATTTTGCACGTCATGCAGTTCAGTGACATTTATTCCACCTCTTGTTCAAACGGAATAATGTCGAAATTTTTTTAATTTTCGGGATAGCTTTCACGATTAAACCCCTTTAACCACATCGGCATTCACCACCGGCACACCTATTTCAGCGGCCAGATTCATGGCGGCAATCACCAGATTGGAGACGGCCAGCGGGTATAGCAGGCTGACGACATTTTTACGTCCGCCGGTCTGATTGCTAAGACGGGCGCGGATGGCGTCAATGGCGCTGGCGTCCATCACGTCAGCCAGCTTCTTGCCGGTACGCTCCACTTTGAAGGTCAGGAACGCTTCCAGGCTGTTGTCCAGCGGCGGCAGTTCGACAACCTCACAGCGCTGGACGACTTCACGCACTTCCATATTGCGTTCGCTCAGTTTGACGGCCAACTCTGGCTGGCCAATCAGGACGATGGAAAGCAGCTTCTTAAACCCGCTTTCCAGCTCAAAAAATCGCTTGAGATGCTTGAGCGTGGGGATCGGCAGACTATGGGCTTCTTCAATAATAAGAACGTGGTTATACCCGGCGTTGCTGCTGTCTTTCAGTACCCGGTGCAACTGGCGGTAACGCGCTTCCTGCGAACGCTTGACGCCTTCCAGCGGGGCGATGGTGTTGACGATTGCCTCAGCAATGGATGCTGCTTTCAGCGTTTTGCCTTTTACGTCGTTATCTTCCATTGCAATGATGTAGGGTTCGATAACGATAACCGGCGCGTTTTCGCGGTTGATTCGGTCAATCAGGTCGCGGCGCAGCGTGGATTTACCCGCGCCGGACTCGCCGATGACCGCCATAAACCCGCCGTGTTTCGCCGTCTGGTACAGCGCTTCGCGCACATAGCGGATATCCGGCGTGGTGAACACGTCTTCATTGCCTTGCAGCGCATCGTCGGCAAACGGGTCGCGGAACAGCCCGAATGCCTTTTTTGCGGCGGGAAATAACACCTGCTTTTTAAGTAACATATTCTCCTCCGTATTGAGGTCTGTGGTTTTCGCCGTGCGGGGTGTGCCGTCCCGTACCGTGTCAAAACTCTTTTCTGTTTCAATGCCATGCCCCGCCAGCACGTTTTGCAGGCGCAGGCGGATTTCCCCGGCGTTGGTGCGCGGCCACTGGTTATGGTTAACAATCTGCGCCAGCGTGGCCTCTGACACCGCGATATGTCTGGCAACCGCCGCCTGCGACAGCCGCGCCTGTTTTAACTGTTGTTTCAATACCAGCATGTTCCCTCCTTAATTACCGTTGACGATGTTGATAACCTTGCCGGAAACCGGCGTCAGCAGCGCATCGGCGGCCCCCTCCAGCCCGTCAATAGGAACGCCATCCGGGTACAGCACACTTAACCGGCGGTAGTACTCTGCCGTCCATATCTGGCTACGCGCCGCAAACTGTTCACGTAACGCTTTGGCGGCTTCGACGTGGGTTAACGGACGCTGTTCAACACGTGGGCCGCGTACCTCTGATGCCTGGCCGCGACGCGGCATAAAGGTTGGCAGTGTGCTGTCGTCAATATGTTTATACGGGTCGAGTTTGCCGCCGAACGGCAGGGCTTTCGCTTTACGGGCGGCGGCGGCGTCCGTCGCGTTATCTGTACCTGTCACCAACTGCTCAATCTGTTTCGCAGCAGTTTGTGCGGGCGTGTCGGGCTGTGTTTTGTAGCGTTCTCCAATCACCGCCGCGGAATCGGCAAAGCCCAGTTCATTTTTGATGACCTCATCAACCAGGAAGAACATGTCATGCCCGTCCTCGCCGGTCAGCACTACCTGCGCGGCGTCGGTGCGCCACGGATTGCGGGTAATCAGTAACTTCTCGCCAACCATCACGCCGGGTACGGTGGACACATCGTATTCAATGCCCCGGAACGACACGCGCAGCTTCGGCGTGACCTTGCGTTCTTCCGGCGTCGCCACCGCCAGTTCGCGGCATATCTCGATAGCCGGCGCTTTAACCAACTGTTCGGCGGTAATCTTTAGCCAGACGTCGGTACGGGTTTTACCGTGGCGGCTGTGGATGGCGGTGGCGTTAAAGTGGGCGCGCCATTTCTGCGCCAGGGCATTCAGATCTTCCAGACTGTAAACCGGCTGGAACTTCAGGCCCGGCTCCAGCTTGCGTTCGATAATGTCACGCGCTTTTTCCACGCTGCCGGTAGCGCGGGCGGCATGGGCTTTATGCGCCAGTAGTTCAATACCCAGGGCACGGCATAGATTTTTCGTCATGCCAGCGGTGTTGGCGGAACCGGGATCGAGGTACAACAACTTCGGCACGCCGTGCAGCACATCCGCGCCGCCGCGCTCTTGCATGGCGTTAATCAATACCGAGCACAGGTTTTCGCCCGATTCCGCGCCCAGCACATACTCGACATAGATCCAGCCGGAAGCATGATCGGTGATCTCATAACTCCACACCCGGTCACTGGCGATGCGCGCCAGATTGGCCGGTTTGTTCTTGTAGAAACGGGCGTTGTCCATGACTTGCAGCCCCTTATGACCGTTACTCAGGTAATAAAGGGTGCAGAGCGAGGCGTCGATTTCCCACACATGGTTAGGGTGGCGGCTGGCCAGTTCGGTCACCGGCGCAGGCTGATTTAACTGGTCAGGATGCAGGCCGTAATTGCGCAGGGCGCGGCTGATGGCGGTTTCAGAAAGCGGCAGAAATTCGCCGGTTTCCTCAACCATGCGGCCTGCGGTGATCATGTCATTTGCCCGCAGGGTTTCCACTGCGTCGGCGATGGAATACAGGCGCTTGCCGTTTTTACGGGTGGCTTCCATCAGCGTGGCGGAAATCATTGCCGCCTCATCACGCGTTAAGGCGCTTTGTCCGGCATCGGTGCGTTTTTTACGTTTGTCAGTCACCGCAACCTCCTTTAACTTGCGCAGCAGCGTGGCGCGGGATAAGCCCAGTTCCATACAGGCGGCAGCATAGATAGCGCCGCGTTCACCATGCCCGGCCTGTCGTGCGGCGCGGGCCACGGTAACTAATCTTTCCGTCAGGGCGGCACTCATGGTCATCCCTTACGCGTCAGTGCGCTGAATCTGGGGTTCAGGCGCGTCCAGCCATGCCGGACGTTCGCTGCCGGTAGGCGCGGCCTCAAGGTCAAAAACTTCACGCACACGGTGTAACGCCCGCTCAATCTGGCACACTAACCCGGCCATAAAGTCGTAAGGCGGCTCGACCTCGTTTTCGGAAGTAAACGTGGTGAGTGTTGAAAAGGCAGTGTGCAGCCTGGCGGTGATCGCCGCTTCGGCGTCAAACGCGATAGCGCTGACCTCTTTACGCAGTTTTTCCGCTTCCTGATCGGGCGCGGGCGGTTGGATACGGGATTTTTTCTCCAGCCTGGTGGAGAGATCGTCAATCTTCTGATTCTTGTCGGTCAGCACACGCTGCTGGGCGGCGTTGGTTTCGCGGGCTTCACGCAGGGCGGCTTTCAGTTCGCGGCTGGTCATGCGATCGATATCGTCGAGCGTCATGCCTGCGACTGTGCCGCCTTCGGCCAGTTCGATGAGTTCGTCATCACTTTCGGTCATCAGTTCAAACAGCTTGGTTTTGCCCAAAAGCGCAAGCGCCTGCGCTTTTGGTTCCAATTTGGGTGATAGGTACTTAAGGGAAGCCTGCATCATGACTTGTGCTGTACGCTTCGATAGTGACAGTTGAGATTCAACGATTTCAATAAACTCGCCATGCGGTTCATTCTCTTTGAGAATAACCAACCGCTTACCCGCCTCCAGCATGGCTTCCGCGCTTTGCGCCATATAGAATTTAGTTTCATGCACGATGCGATCGCGCTCATACGGCAGGCCGTCGCCAAATTGATTCATCACCTGCATCCGGTGCTTGGTCAGCGCATTGAGCTTTATATTCAGATCCCCGGCTAACGGCGCATCTTCCATTAATTCAACAGATTGTGATTTTGTACGTGCCATTTTTTATCCTTAGCGACTGCCAGCCAGCAGGCGTTGGTTCATTTCGTTAATCCGGTCTTGCGCACGGGCGATCTCGTTGGCGTGCGCCTGAGCGATTTGCAGGGTTTGCATACTTAGCGCAAAGCGTCCGTTATCTAGTTTCTGCGCCAGCCCTTCTTCAATCAGCGTATTCAGCGCCCGGTTAACATTGGCCGGGGAATCGTTCAGCGCCGCCGCCAGTTCACCGTTGGAAACGCCGTTCAGGGTATGGCCGCGCAACGCCTTGAGAACGCGAAGAATGCGTGCGCCTGAGCTGGAAACATTTGCCTTACTCATGTCACATTCCTCTTTTTGCAATATGTGATAATCTGTTACGTAGGCGGATAATTATCAGGCTGCTTGCGCGGCTGATTTCAGGCCGAGTTTGACGGCGATTTCATGCGCCTGCCCGTATTTGGCTTTGGTGATGCCGTTCAGTACGCGATAGACCGCTTCGCGGGAATAACCATTTTCCCGCGCCCACTGAGTGACGGTGATACCGCGCTGCTGAAAGCGGTTTTTAACTTGCTCGGGTGTCATGTTACGGCCTCCGGTTATGCAATGATCTAAGTAGAATACGCAATGGATTATTGTCCCATTAATGGGACTTGTAAAGGGTTTTGGTGACAAAAATGTCTCTCGGTGAGCGATTAAAACAAGAACGCGAGCGATTGGGGTTCAGTCAGGCTGACTTTGCTGAAATGGTCGGCGCATCAAGAAAATCACAGATAAGATGGGAAAAGGATGAGTCTGCACCAGGCGCCGACGCGATAAGCCTGTGGGCAAAAGCCGGTCTTGATGTGTTATATCTGATCACGGGACAAGCTCCGGTACTGGCGTCTAACATTAGAAAAAACAGTGAAATAGACGAAGAATTACTGGGAAAGATCGTGCACAAGCTGGACTCGCTGGCGCGACAGGCTAATCGTCGGTGGACACCCGGCGAACTCGTTTTGCTATCCTCTAAAATATATAACTTTTTAATTAAAGAGTCAGAGGTTGATGACGATAGGATTGATAGCGTATTGAAACTGGTTGTTAATAATTAATAAAAAAGGGATCTATCATGGATAGAAGAGAAGAAGAGCTACACACATTAGCTGAACAAGTTATTGGTAGTCTTAAACAACTCCCATACGATGGGCAGGAAAGGCAGATAACGATTAGCGTTGGCGGTAATAATCCAGGGTCTATTCATGTCGGTTCCGTTGTTAACATAAACCACGCCCCTAAACGCCCTCCTGAACTTCATGAGATGGATGACCACACATTACAGCAAATTAAAAGGGAGCTTATTTCAAAAAGGAATGAATCAAAACGTCGTAGTTATTTCAACATTCCTTCAGCCTTATTTGTGGGGCTTGCCTTATTGGCGTTTGGTTTTGTTCTCTGGAACATTTTTCTTATGTATAACGGTGAGTCACACTGGCTGGTTCTCAGCGAGAACACGCTGTTCCTTTTTCTCGGTTGGGCATCGCTGGTTATGTTGGCGGGGAAATCAATGGATAAAATAAGAAAAATAGAATCCAGGATTATCAATGAAAATCAGCATACTATCGATTCCATTGATGTTATCTTTCGGCGAAGGGATATTTAGTCAGGCAGATCCGACATTTTCATATATACCCTAAATAATTCGAGTTGCAGGGCAACACGTTGTCGTTCTGAACAACGCAAAGCGCTGGCCCTTTACGAGCAAGGCCCACGGATGGGCTGAGTAACAAAGCCAACATACAAAGCCGCTCTCTTCCCCACCATACTGCCGTGACGCTGCCGCCCCCACTATTAACGCCGTTTAAAATCCCCTCTACGCTATCCTGGTGATGATGTCTCCACTTACTCTTCACAGGAGACAGTTCATGAACCTCAACATTCGTATCAAACGCCTGCTGGGCTGGCAAATTACCGCTGTTTTGCTGCTGGTGGTTATCGCGCTGGTATCGCCGCAACAGCTTCCCGTGGTTATCTACAAAATTTCATTGATCACGCTGGCCGCTGTACTGGGTTACTGGCTGGATCGCTCGTTATTTCCCAAAGCCGGACTGGCGCAGTATCTGGTACATGAGCCGGAATGGATGGAGCAAGGCGAATACCCGGTAAAATCCGGTTATCACCGGGTATTCGCCGCCGCACAGATCCGACGCGCCATCATTGTGGCGGCGGTCTGTCTGGCTGTGGCGACGGGACTGTAAAATGGCTAATCGAATTCGCAACCGCGATTCAGGCCCTGGCCAGTTGCTCTTACTATTGATTCTGTTACTGACAGGTGCGTTTGATAGTGATGCCGCCCAACCACCCGCCGCCTCCCAGCAATACCGCAACGACCTGATCCGCAACGCCCGCCTGGACTGGGGGCTGAATGCGCCGGTAGCGGATTTTGCCGCCCAACTCCATCAGGAATCCGGCTGGAATCCGCGTGCGGTGTCGCCCGTTGGCGCACAGGGGCTGGCGCAGTTTATGCCGTCTACCTCCGAATGGATAAGCCAGCTTATGCCGGAACTGCAAGCCAATCAGCCGTTTAGCCCGGCGTGGTCTATTCGGGCATTGACCAAATATAACCGCTGGATCTGGCAGCGCGTCAACGCGGCTGATGACTGCCAGCGCATGGCGATGACGCTCTCCGGCTATAACGGCGGGCTGGGCTGGGTTCAGCGCGATAAGAAGCTGGCGGCGCAGCGCGGGTTGGACAGTCAGCGCTGGTTTGGTCATGTCGCCGCCGTCAACGCCGGGCGCAGCAAGGCCAACTGGCGCGAGAATCGCCACTATCCGCAGCGCATCCTGCTGGAGTTAGCGCCGCGCTATCTGACCTGGGGAGGCCGTAGCTGTGCTGAACCTGCTTAAAAACCTGCCGTGGAAACCGCTGTTATGGATTGCCGCCGCGCTGTTTACGCTATGGCTGATTCATCAGCACGGCTATCGGCGCGGATTCTCCACGGCGGAATCCGACGGCAACGCCGCGCTGCAACAGCAGCAGGCCGAAAGTAAGGCGGCGCTGGCCTCGCTTCAGGCGGATTTTGCCCGGCAGTCGCAGCAACGCGCCGAGCAGGAAAAGGCCGCTTTGCTGGCAGGGCAGCAGCGCTATCAGCAACAGGTCAATGCCGCTAATCAGGCGGAACAGCGCTATCTCGCTAAAACAACCGACCTGCGCCGGCAGAATGAAAACCTGAAACGGAGAATGGATGATGTCACCCAACGCTGGATTGACCAACAAGGCAAATCTCACCCTGTGCAGTGCGTGTTTACTGCTGGTTTCGTGCAGCAATACAACGCCGCCTACGGATTATCAACCGACTCTGAAACCGGTTCTGCCGCCGCTGTCGGCGGGGCTGGCGCTACGTCCGCAGCCGCTGAGGCCATTAACGCCCGGCTACGCGACTCCGGCGTCACCCAGCGCGACATCCTCGCCCACAGCGCCGACGCCGGTGAGCGCAGCCAACAATTAGCCGCGCAGGTAAACGGCCTGCTGGATTACATCGAAGGATTACAACAATGAAAATGGAAGTGGAATTCTGGCAACTGGTGGGCTTGCTGCTGGGTTTTCTCGGCTTTGTCTTTACCGTCGCCAGGATGTTTTTAGCCCAGTTGGAAAAACGGCAGACCGAACTGGTGGACACGCTGGAAAACAGCCTGCGCGAGTTCAACGGCAGCCTGACCGGGCTGGAGCGTGACTTGATGGCGCTAAAGGCCGACCTGCCGCTCAACTATGTACGGCGCGAAGACTACGTGCGCGGCCAGACGGTGATCGAAGCCAAGCTGGACGCGCTCTACAACAAACTGGAGCTGGTGCAGCAGCGCGGGAGGCAATGATGGTGGATATGTTACGCGTGCGCCGCGAGTCGATGCGCTGGAATTTAATGGCGACGCTCAATAAGGCGCGGCCTTATACCTCGAACGAAGCCTTTTTGCTGGATGTGATGCGGGCGATTTACCCGGATGCCACCGCGCTGGAGCTGCGGCGCGAGCTGGATTATCTGGCCGACCGCAAGATGATTGATCTGATCAAACAGCCCAGCGGCATCTGGTTTGCCGACCTGACCCGCCTCGGCGTCGATCTGGTGGAATACACCGTGGAGTGCGGCCCCGGCATTGCCCGCCCTGAAAAATACTGGAGCGAATGATGGCCAGACGCGGCGCCGGGCCGTGGCGTTCGGAGACAGACGACAATGCCGCGCCATTTTAAGCCTACGGCGCTGTGTTGAACCACAGCGGCACAGTTCAGCCAATGTGCCGCTGGCGCGAAAAAAGCGTCAAATCATCTTTATAAAGGCTTTACAGACCACATCCTTTCCCGCCTCGACCCATGTGCTTTTCTAAACTGAATTAAAAGCCGTTTTTCCCTGTTTCCGCGACACTGTCCGCAGTTTTCAACACCAGGACAGATTGATGAACGTTAGCCCGATTATCGATGCGGTAACAGCCCGCCTGAAAGAAAAGTTTCCCACGATGCAGATTGAGTATTTTCCGGGGAAACCGGCTGATTTTCAGCTCAGAAATCCAGAGGGCGCCATCCTGGTGGGTTATCCCGGCTCCCGCTTCGGCAGGCCAAAAGATACCGGCGCGCTGATGCAGTCACACATCATCACCCTGAATGCCACGGTGGTATTCAGACAATCAAATGGAAACCAGGGCGCAGTGGCGATACTCGATTCAGTACGCCAGGCGTTGTGCGGTTATACCCCCCCGAACTGTCACCGGAAAATCTGGCTGGTGCGGGATACGTTTCTCGGCAATGTCGGCGATCTGTGGCAACACGCGCTGAACTTTGCCACCGAGTCCGTCCTGATTGAGGACATTGAACTACCTGACGGGCCATTACTGGCCGTCGCCAATTATGAGGAAAGCAAATGATGAAATACCGTTATACCGGCCCGGCCAGCGGCGTGACGCTGGCCGACGGCACTGAGGTGCTGTTGTGGCCCGATAGTGTCGTTGAGCTACCGGAGGCGCACGACTATGTCAAAACGCTGGTGGCGCTGAAGCGTTTGCACGCCGAGCCTGACGTCACGGCGGTGGTGACCGAGGATAAAGCGGAGGTGAACAGTGGCAGCTAACTACTTACACGGCGTGGAAACCACCGAGGTGGAAAACGGCGCACGCCCGGTGAAAACCGTCAAATCCGCCGTGATCGGCCTGATCGGCACCGCGCCAATCGGCCCGGTCAATGAGGTTGCCTTGTGCCTGTCTGAGAAGGACGCCGCGCAGTTCGGCAGCCAATACAGCGGCTTTACCATCCCGCAGGCGCTGGATGCGATTTATGACCACGGCGCGGGAACGGTGCTGGTGATCAACGTACTCGACCCGGAAGTACATAAAACCCATGTCGATAGCGCCAGCGTGACGTTTGACGCCGCGACCGGCAAAGCGCAGTTGGCCCATCGTGCGGTGGCTAATCTGGTATTGCGTCAGTCGGCGGAAACCACGCCTTATATTGCCGATACGGATTACCAGCTTGATGCGCAAACCGGGGTGATCACCCGCCTGAACAACAACATCCTTACGGATGAGGCGGTGCTGGCCAGCTACGATTATGCCGACCCGACCAAAGTGACGGCGGCGGATATTATCGGCGCGGTCAACGCGGCGGGCAATCGCACCGGCATGAAGCTGCTGCACGATACCTACAACCAGTTCGGCTTCTTCGCCAAAATCCTGATCGCCCCGGTGTTCTGTACCCAGAACAGCGTCAGCGTGGAACTGATTGCGCTGGCGGACAAACTGGATGCCATCACCTATGTTGATGCGCCGATTGGCACCACCTTCGCACAGGTACTGGCAGGTCGCGGGCCGGACGGCACCATCAACTTCAATACCAGTTCGGATCGCGTGCGACTGTGTTATCCGCACGTCAAGGTGTATGACGCGGAAAGCAACAGCGAACGGCTGGAGCCGCTTAGTCAGCGTGCCGCAGGATTGCGGGCGAAGGTCGACCTGGAAAAAGGCTTCTGGTGGTCGTCTTCCAATCAGGAACTGCTGGGCATCACCGGCGTGGAGCGTCAGCTATCGGCGATGATTGACGACCCGAACAGCGAGGTGAACCTGTTGAACGAGCAAGGCGTCACCACGGTGTTCAACTCCTACGGCTCCGGGTTGCGTCTGTGGGGCAACCGCTGCGCCGCGTGGCCGACCGTCACCCACATGCGCAACTTTGAAAATGTGCGCCGCACCGGTGATGTGATTAACGAATCCATCCGCTACTTCAGCCAGCAGTACATTGATATGCCAATCAGCCAGGCGCTGATTGATGCGCTGACCGAATCGGTCAACAGCTATGGCCGCAAACTGATTGGCGACGGCGCGTTGCTTGGCTTCAAATGCTGGTTTGATCCGGCGCGCAACGAAGAAACCGAGCTGGCGGCGGGCCACCTGCTGTTGAGCTACAAATACACGCCGCCACCGCCGCTGGAGCGGTTGACGTTTGAAACGGAGATCACCTCCGAATATCTGGTTACGTTGGAGGGCAATAGCTGATGGCCGGGAAAATTGAAGTGAACCGTATCACCAACGCCAATATCTATATTGACGGGGTGAGCCTGCTGGGCCGGGCGGAGGAAGTGAAGCTGCCGGACGTCAGCATGATTATGCAAGAACACAAGGCGCTGGGTATGGTGGGCAAGATCGAACTGCCCGCCGGGTTCGACAAACTGGAAGGCGAGATCAAGTGGAACTCGTTCTACCGTGACGCCATGCTGGGCGCGGCCAACCCGTATCAAACGCTGGCGTTGCAGTGCCGCTCCAGCGTTGAGCGCTACAGTTCCCAGGGCCGAATCGACGAGATCCCGCTGGTCACCTATATGACCATCATGTTCAAGAAGAACCCGCTCGGCACCTTCAAACAGCATGAAAACGCCGAGTTCTCCAGTAGCTTTAGCTGCTCCTACATCAAACAGGTGCTGGATAGCGAGGAACTGCTGGAGCTGGATTATCTGGCGAATATCTTCCGCGTCGGCGGTGTCGATCAACTGACCGATTACCGTATCAACATCGGCGGATAAACAACGCATCACCGTTTACTGTCTGAGGGAGAGGCTGTGCTTCTCCCTTTCTTTAAATCCCTTTAATAGCTGCATTCGTCCCCGCTTTTCATACTGTTCCTGAAGCCTTACTTTCCCACACTTATTTTTCCAAAAACAGGAGCACATGATGTCAGAACAATCCTTTCCGCTGTCTATTCCTTTTACCACCGCTGCCGGTGTACGCATTGACTCTCTGAACCTGCGCCGTTTGCAGGTCAAAGACCTGAAAGCGGTGCGCAAAATCAGCGATAACCCCGCCGAATGGGACGATTTACTGATTTCCCGCGCCAGCGTTCTGCCGCCGGAGGATCTGGATAACATGGATCTGGCCGACTATCTGGCATTGCAAAAACGATTTCATCAACTTACAGGCCTGGCTACACCATCCGAAAACCTTGATTCAGGCGCAGGGGCTGCTGGCGAGGTGGTTTCGGTTCCAGCCGAGTGAGTTAAACGATCTGGATCTGGAAGAGTTTGAGTGCTGGCTGGAGACGGCCAGCACGCAGATTAAGCATGAGAACGGCGATAGCGACTAACTAACAGACGCGCCGGTTCCGGCAAGTCAGGTCGCTAACAAATAAATGGCGGGGGGCAGGATAACGACAGCCAACATCAGGGCCTGCGTCAATACCACTGCTTCTCCGCCAATCATCAATGCCCAGACCAACTGCCGTCAGCGACGTTCTCATATTGGTAATCCTGTTTCGTCTGGTCTATCTGGAGTGTAAATCGTGGTCACTGAATCTTCTATCGGCGGGACTGTTTCCGGCGCCTTACGGTCTGCGTTTTCCGGCGTCCCAGGCACGCTGGAGTCAATTAGCGAAACCACCCGCCGCCTGCAACAACGGCAAAACGACCTGACGAAAGCAATGGAGCGCTACGGCCAGGTCGGCTTATACGGCAACCGGCGGTTGAACAGCGAACTGCAACGTGTGGGACGCACAATGGAACAACTGCAACGCCAGCGAAACCGCCTCTCTACCGCAGCGAACGCCGGTGATGCCTTACAGGCCCGCCGCTCGGCATTGCTCGACCAAAAAGAGCAAACCTACGCATCGGCCCAAACGGTGGCCGCGCCGGTGATAGGCGCCGTCGTGAAATATGCAGGCTTTGAAGCCGGGCTGCGGGATATTGCGGTGATGGGCAATCTGGATAGCGCCCAGGAGCAAAAAATCGAGACGTTGATTCGCCAGACCGCGCTGAAAGTCAACCAGACGCAGGAAGCCTTGCTGGGCGGCGTCGGTCAGTTGATTAACGACGGAATAAAGCCGGAAAAAGCGTTACAGCTTACCGGGCTGCTGGGAAAAACCGCGACGGCGACCCAAACCGATATGACCGATCTGGCCAAAATGACCTTCGCTTTCAGCGAGACGTTGAAAATTACGGATACCAAAGAGTTAGAGCAGGCGTTTAATGTGGCGGCGAGCGGGGCGAAGCTGGGTTCGTTTAAACTGAAGGAGATGCCCAAAGCCCTGCCGGGGCTGGCGGAAGCCTTTGCCGCGCAGGGTATTACCGGCCAGCAGGCGGTTACGCAGATAGTCGCCAGCCTGAGCGTGGCGAAAGGCGGCGGCTCAACCGACAGCGCGGTGAGCAACATGACCAGTTGGTTGTCGGTCATGAACAGCAACGATACGCGTATGAAATACGAAGCGTCGGGCATCGACTACGAAAAGTCGATGCAGAACTATATCGCCGGCGGTTTCTCCCAATATGAAGCCTCGCTGATGATCGCGGATAGATTTATCGGGGACAAAGGCGAAGCGTTCCTGCAACCCTTCCAGGCGGCGGGCGCGAAAGGCGATACCGCAGCCCAGCAGAAACTGATGGCGTCATTTGGTCTGTCCGAGGTGTTTACCGACACCCGGAGCGTGAATCATCTGCTGTCGATGCGTCAGAATTGGGGCAAATATCAAAGCAATAAACAGACGATGACTAGCCCGGATGCTCAAAACACCCTCGACACCGATTTCGCCAGTCAAAATGACACCCTGGCAGCACGCTGGCAGCGAATGCAAATCGCGCTCAATGAGGTTGAAATCGGCGTCGGCAAGTCACTGCGCCCGACGTTGATCTCGTTAAGCGACGCAATTATCCCCATTATCGATCAGGCCGGAAGATGGATCGCCGCCAACCCGGAGATCGTCAGCGGGATCGTGCTCACCGTCGTCGGGTTTAAGGCATTTAGCGACGTGGCCGTCACAACCAGGCTGGTGTTGGTCAACTTGTTATCACCGCTGGTGAAGTTGTGGGAGGGCGCGATGTTGCTGCGTTCCAAATGGCTGCTATTGCGTGCGGCGTTTGGCGCAGGAGGCCGCGCCCGCCAGTGGCTGGGGCTGTTTGCCCGGCTGGGCCGAGGTGCGCTGTCGTTGGGACGCTTACTGGGCGGCGTTCTGGTGCGCGGCATCATGCTGGTCGGTCGTGCGGCCATGATAATGGGACGCGCATTGTTGATGACGCCTATCGGCTTGTTTATCACCGCCTTTGCCGTGGGCGCATATCTGGTTTATCGCTACTGGGGGCCGATCGGCAACTGGTTCAAGGCGCGCTGGAACGATATCCGCACCGCCTTCAGCGGCGGTATCGGCGGCGTGTCTCGCTTAATCATCAACTGGTCGCCGCTGGGGCTGTTTTATAAGGTTTTTGCCGGGGTGATGAAATATTTCGGCATCGATATGCCGAACAAATTTACCGAGTTCGGCGGCAATATTATCAGCGGGCTGGTTAACGGTATCCGCAATAAATGGGAGGCGGCGAAAGCCAGCGTTTCCGAATTGGGCGATAATGTCTCCCGCTGGTTTGCCAATAAACTCAAAATTAATTCGCCCAGCCGGGTATTTATCGGCTTTGGCGACAATATCGCGCAGGGCGCCGCTATCGGTATCAGCCGCACCACGCCGCAGGCGGCGCAGGCCGGGCTGCAATTGGCGCAGGCGCTGATCCCCGCCGCGCCTAAAATCAAACCGTTATTACTTTCACTGAACGCCCGCCCGACTGCCAAAGCCTTACCGGAAATCCCGGCGTTGCCCGCTGGGGCGGAGAATACGGTTATTGGCCGTCGCGCTGGCCGTCAGGCGGCTAACGCCAGCGGCGGTATTGCGGTGACGTTTTCACCCAACATCTACATGGAGGGTAAAAAATCCCCGGCCACGCCGGACATCGCCAGCGCACTCAACCTGTCACTGCACGAATTGGAAAAAATGCTGGCGCGCATTATGACGCAACAACAACGTAGGGGGTATGCCTGATGTTTGCCGTTCTTGGCGATATTGAATTTGAGTTGATCACCTATTGGGACGGCTTCGAGTCCACCTTCGGCGTCGATTATGCCGAACATAGCCGCATCGAAGGTAAACCGGGGCTACAGTTCGTCGGCGAACGGCTGGATGAGTTCCGCATTAGCCTGGTCTTCCACAGTATGTACTGCACGCCGGATAGCGAACTGACGCGGTTACGCCGCGCCATGCGCGAACATCAGGCGCTGGCGCTGGTGTTCGGCAACGGCGACTATCGCGGCTGGTTCGTGATTACCGCGGTGACGGCCAGCAACCAGCAGACGGATGCGTCCGGCAATGTGATGGCCATGACGGCGGAAGTGACCTTGCGCGAATATACCGGCGATCCGAAAAACCCGCTGCCGCCACCCGCGATTAAAAGCGCGATCCCCGGCACCGGCGTCGTCATCGGCGCGGTAACCAAACCCAGTGGACTGGCGCAATCGGTGCGTGACGCCGTAAGTTACGCCAAAAAAGCGCAGTCGGCACTGCAAACCGCCGCCAGTACGGTGCGCATAGTGCAAAAGATGGCGTCCGACCCGGCGATAGCATTGGCCCGCGTTCCCGGCCTGTTGACGCAAATCAGCGGCGTCGCCACGCCATTAGCCGCGTCGGTTCCCACGCTGGGCGCCATCACCGAAAACTTTCCCGATGCCATTCGCGTCGCCAGAGCAACCAGTCAGGCCGCCAACGTTGTTAACGAAGCGCGTGATACTCTGGCGAACGCCGACAGCCGCAATATCGCCAGCGCATTAAACAGCGTATCCGGCCAGTTTAATGCTGCCGGCACGTTACTCGCCAACGTTTCACCGGCGTTGAGCCAGATGACGGCGGCAATTACCACGCGGAGGGTATGATGTATATCGAGCATGTGACCAAACTGGGCGAGCGTTGGGATTTACTCGCCTATCATTACTACGGCGAACCGCTGGGGTATGAGCGGATTATCGCCGCCAATCCGCAGGTCGCCATCACGCCGGTGTTGCCTTCCGGCATCGTGCTGTTGATCCCGATGATTGAAGCGGATGAGGCGGTAACCGCCGAGGAGATTGCGCCGTGGCTACGTTAATTCAGCAGGCTACTTCTTCTGGTATTTCCGAGGTGCTTCAGCCGCTCTTTACCCTGTGGTATCTGCAACAGGATATCACCAGCGATATCGCGCCCTATGTCACCCGCGTCAGCTATACCGACAATATCAAGTCGGAATCGGACACCATCGACGTCGAACTGGAGGATACCGACGGTCGCTGGCTGGATAAATGGTATCCGGGCAACGGCGATACGCTGACGCTGAAGCTGGGCTATCGCGGAGAAAAACTGCTGTCCTGCGGCACCTTTTCTATCGATGAGATCGAAGTGGGTGCGCCGCCGTCAACGGTATCGATTCGCGGCGTCGCCACATCGGTCAATACCGCGCTGCGCACCAAATCCAGCCGGGGGTTTGAAAACACCACGCTGGCCGCCATCGCCAGCCGGATAGCCAAAAAGCATGACCTGAAACTGGTCGGCGGTATCGAGCCGGTCAAGATTGATCGCGTCACACAATACGCGGAAACCGATGTCGCCTTTCTGAAGCGACTGGCCAGCGAGTATGGCTATGCGGTGAAGGTCGTCAGCGATCAACTGGTGTTCTCGCATCTGGCCACGCTGCGCCAGCTCGACCCGGTCAGGCAACTGACGCCGCAGGACGTGGCCCGCTATTCGCTGCGCGACACCATCAACCGGGTGTACAAGTCGGCAAAGGTCAAGCATCAGAAAGCCAGCGATAAAAAACTGGTGGCATATGAGGCGGACGGCAGTACGACGACAACGACAAAAAGCAGCGGCAAGCCCACCAGCGCGGATACGCTGAAGGTCACCAGCCGTTCGGCGGACGAAGACAGTGCGCAACTCAAGGCTGATGCGGCGCTGGATGCGCATAACGAGTACCAGCAGACCGGTTCGATAACCCTGATGGGTACGCCGCAACTGACCGCCGGCAACAAAATCGAACTGGTGAATTTCGGTCAATTGTCGGGCCACTGGCTGATTACCTCCGCCCGGCATTCGTTTGACCGCAGCGGCGGTTATGCCACAGAAATTGAAATATCGCGTGGGCCAGTCACCGAGGGCAAATCGACACGCAGTAAGCCGCAGAAGACATTAACGGCGTATAAACCGGATGGCGCCACCGAAATCGTCACCAGAGAAGAAAAACTATGAGCGTATCCCGGCAGATCGGCACCGTCAGTGCCGTTGACCCAAAGAGCGTCCGCGCCCGCGTTCGGTTGCCAGAGTGCGATAACCTGCGCACCAACTGGCTGGACGTGCTGCAACACAATACTCAGAACAACAAGGATTACTGGTTGCCCGACGTCGGCGAACAGGTCGTCATGCTGCTGGACGCCAACGGCGAAGACGGCGTGATCCTGGGCGCGGTCTACTCCAGCGTCGATACGCCGCCGGTCAATAACCCGGACGCACGCGGCGTTACTTATGCGGACAGCGCGGCGTTTTATTACGACCGCCAGACGCACACATTGACGATTAACGGCGGTATCGAGCATATCGTGATTACCTGCGGCGCAGACGTGACGGTGAAAACGCAAAAAGCCACCCTTGACGCGCCGGAAACCGAAATAACCGGCAATCTGCTGGTAAAAGGCAAACTGACCTATCAGGGCGGTATGGCGGGATCTGGCGGCAGCGGTACGGCAGCGGCTATTCAGGGCAACGTCAGCGTGAAAGGTAATATTGATGCCAGCGGCACAGTGATGGATGCCGGCGGCAATTCAAATCATCACTCTCACTGACCCGTCCATCCTTTTTAACTTCCTTTAATATCGGCCAATCCCGCCGGGGGCGATACTGCCCCCATGAATACTAACTCTGTTTTCTGGCAACCGGCCCTGCAACGCCCTGGCGAACTCGTCGAGGGGGTTGCCGATATCACACAGGCCATCCTCATCATTCTGCGCACACCGCGCGGCGGCGATCCCCATCGGCCCGAATTCGGTAGCAATTTGCACCACTATATTGACTACCCCATCGACCGGGCCGTTCCGCATGTGGTGCGTGAAGCGGTTGAGGCTATCAAGCGCTGGGAGCCGCGTTGCAGGCTGCTGGCGGTAAAACCGCTTATCAGCGGCGAACATATGACCCTGCGCGTGAGCTGGGAAACCACCAGCGGCGTGTTGCAGGCCACGGAGGTGTTATGGCGGTAACCGAAGAACCGATCTTTATTGAGCGCGACGCCGAGGCGATCACCGCCGAGATGATCGCCAAATATGAAGCCGACAGCGGAAAAACGCTCTATCCGGCGCAGGCGGAGCGCCTGCTGATCGACCTTATCGCCTACCGGGAAATGCTGCTGCGCAGCGGCATTCAGGAAGCGGCGAAACAGAATCTGGTGCGGTATGCCCGTGCGCCGATGCTCGATTACCTCGGCGAACTGGTCGGCACCTACCGGCTGGCGGCGCAGGCGGCGCAAACCACGCTATTGTTCAGTGTGGATGCCGCACTGCTGACGGATACGCTGATCCCGGCTGGAACGCGTGTCAGCGCGTCAGACAGCATTGTGTTTGTGACAGATAAAGACGCGGTGATGAAAGCGGGCGCGCTGAGTGTGGACGTTAGCGCCACCTGCACGCAAACCGGCACTGCCGGGAATAACTGGCAACCGGCGCAGATCAGCACCCTGCTGGATGATATTGCCGATGTCGATTTCACGGTGATCAACACCGTCGCCAGTGCCGGCGGCGCGGAAGAAGAAAGTGACGATCGGCTACGGGAACGTATTCAACTGGCGCCGGAGTCCTTCAGCACGGCGGGTTCAAAGCTGGCGTACCGTTATCACGCGCTCAGTGCCCACCCGGATATTGTCGATGTGGCGGTGGTCAGGGCCGAACCGGGCGTCGTCCATCTCTATCCGCTGTTGTCCGGCGGGCTGCCCGATGCCGCGCTGCTGGCGCAAGTGGAAAGCGTCTGTTCCGATGAGAAAGTGCGGCCGCTGACCGATACGGTCGCCGCCAAATCGCCCGTTGCGGTGGAGTACGCGCTCCATGCCCGTCTGACGCTTAGACGCAATGTTCAGGCATTGCCGGTCAAACAGGTCGCGGAACGGGTAGCCGCCGACTGGGTGGAAAACCGCCGCGCTACGCTGGGGCAGGATATCGTCCCCAGCCAGATTATCGCCGCATTATCGCTGGACGGCGTCTACAGCGTAGAACTGTTATCCCCCGCATTAACGGTGCTGGATGACTGGCAACTCGCCGTCTGTACCGGCGTCACCATCACCATTGCCGGAGCCGCCGATGAGTGACGTGCTGCTTCCACCGCCGCTGGCCGCCGACGCCAGCTTCCGTGCGCTGGCTTCGCTCATCGACCGTTTCGACGCGCTCAAGCTGGAAGCGTTGATGGTCTATCTGGTCGATATCGTCGACAGCAGCGCACTGGGGGCGTTGGCCGAACAGTTCTCGCTGACCGAAGACGGCTGGCAACTGGCGGAATCCGAAGACGCCCGGCGGGCCACGATTAAATCAGCTATTGAGATGCACCGATTTAAAGGTACGCCGTGGGCGGTGCGTGAGGTGTTCCACAGTCTGGGGTTCGGTGAGGTCGAACTGATTGAGCATATCGGACGGCTTAATTACGACGGCGTGCGCAGTTACAACGGCCATATGGTCTATGGCGATAAAACGAAATGGCCGGTCTACCGGGTGTTGCTTCAACAGCCCATCACCAACGATCAGGCGCAGATGCTGCGCAACACTTTGGAAATGATCGCCCCCGCACGCTGCCAGTTGGCCAGCCTGGAATATTGGGGCGTTCCTATTCGCTACAACGAAACCGCATCGTATGACGGTAACTACAATCACGGGAGTGCATAAGTATGGCGAACTTGCCGGAAAAACAGGAATGGATTGACGGTATCTACCAACTGGAGACGTCAGACCCGGTGGTCGGCGGCCCCGGCGGCGTATCCAACCGACAGGCGGAGCAACTGGCCGACCGCACGGCGTATCTGAAAAAAGAACTGGAAAGCACCGGAGAAGATCTGCAAGCGCATATCGACGCCGCCGATCCACACAAGCAGTACGCGCCGAAAGCCAACCCCGCCTTGACGGGAACGCCGACCGCGCCGACCGCTGCGGCGGGCGTCAATAATGCGCAGATCGCCACCACAGCCTATGTCATGGCCGCGATAGCCGCGCTGGTGAATGGTTCTCCGGGCGCGCTGGATACGCTAAAAGAGCTGGCCGGCGCGTTGGGGGATGATCCGAATTTCAGCACTACCGTGCTGAATAAGCTGGCGCAAAAGCTGGAGAAAGAACAAAACGGTGCGGATATTCCCGACAAGGCCAAATTTATGGCGAATGTCGGGTTAAAATCCGCCGCCACACGCGCCGTGGGTTCAGCGGCCAGCGATATTCCCGATATCACTGTCGGTGATGGACGCTATTTAGGGAAAACGGCCACGGCAGCGGCAGCAACCAAGCTGGCCGCCGCGAGAAAAATCGCCGGCGTAGCATTTGACGGCACCGCAGATATCGCACTCACTCCCGCCAACGTGGGCGCGTTGGCGACGACGGGTGGCACATTGACCGGCCAACTGATTTCGACGGTAGCCGATGCACTGCGCCTTATTAATGTCGGATACGGCGCTATTTTTCGTAATGACGGAAGCGGTTTTTATATCCTGCTGACTAATAAGGATGCAGCCAGCGGTGCCTTCAATAGCTTGCGGCCACTTCGAATTAACCTAGCTACAGGGGATATCGAATTCGGCCATACCGCAAATGCCTCGGTACTTCAGGAAAAAGGCCAGCGCGTCTACAGTCCCAACAACAAACCCACCGCAGCGGATATTGGAGCTTTGGCGACGACGGGCGGGACATTGACCGGCGAAGTCATTTCGTACAGCCCGCGCTCACTGCGTATGATTAACGGCGGCTACGGCGCATTTTTCCTCAATGACGGTGAAAAATTTCTGCTGATGCTGACCGATAAAGGTAACGAAAAGGGAGATTTCAACACCCTACGCCCCTTAAGGGTTTATCTGAACACCGGCAATGTCGAGATCGACCAGAACCTGAAAATAGGCGGCATACTGTATGAAAAAAACCAGAGGGTATACAGCCCGAACAACAAACCCACCGCCGCCGATGTCGGTGCTATTGGCGCAGACGAACTGACAGGCATTCCATTGCCGTATCCATCAGCCACGGCACCTGCAGGCTGGCTGAAATGCAACGGCCAGGCGTTCGACAAAGCCAAATATCCTAAGCTAGCCGCGCTTTACTCATCCGGCAAACTTCCCGACCTGCGCGGCGAGTTTATTCGTGGCTGGGATGACGAGCGAGGCGTGGATGCCAGCCGGGTGATTTTGAGCGCGCAAAGTGATGCGATGCAACCGATAACAGCAGGCTGGACAATTGATGACCAAACGACGGATACAACCTATCCACCTTCAGGCGCTCTATATTTCAATGGCATGGGTACGGTTAATTATGATGCAGGGTCAGACAGGACCAGTAGAGGTGCCAAAGCGCATTTTGATTCATCGCGTGTTACCCGTACGGCAAGTGAAACACGCCCCCGCAATATTGCATTTAACTACATCGTGAGAGCAGCATAATGAGCAACTATTCCACTGAAATTAAAACCGCAGAGTTAAACGAAAACGGTCTGAGTAAAAATGCGGGTTGGGTGACGGTATATCACGTCCACCCGGTTACCCGTGAATATCTGAGCGCCAGCTATGAATATCTGATGGTCGGAGTCGGTTTACCGGCTGATAGTTATATTGACGAGCCAGAACTGCCAGTCGCAGGACTCGCCTTACGCCGCAGCGCTGACGGTAAAGCGTGGGAGCATGTGCCGGATTATCGCGGCCAGACGGTTTATGACACGCAAACCCGACAACAACAGACGGTTGATGCTATCGGCGAATTGCCGGATAACGTCACATTGTCAGCGCCTGCCACTGAATTCGATATTTGGGACGGCGAAGCCTGGGTAACAGATGAAGAAGCCCAACAGCAAGCGGCAGCTATAGCGAAACAGCAGGATGCGCAAAAAGAGCTGAGTACGCGACAGGTAATGGCAAACGAACGTATCCAGACGTTGACTGACGCCATTGATTTAGGTATGGCAACCGAAGAAGAAACCGCCGAGCTTGAACAATGGAAAAAATACCGGGTATTACTGAGCCGCATTGATACTGCCGCATCAGAAATCGTTTGGCCGGAAGCGCCAACGGTTTCATAGCACGGCTATCCTAGCGAAATTCTCAACGAAAAGATCTCAGTTGGCAGTGAAAATATTCACTTTCTCGAACTTCCAGAGATTCCGCTGTTTGAACGTGAGCGGTTGAAACTGGCTACTATAAACCGGCTCCATTAACCGTCAGAATGTTAGTGGAGTCGGGCAGTTAATAGTAGAACGCACATTAGCAGGGCTGGAAGCCGCTCGAAAAAACGGTCGCATAGGCGGAAGACCTCAAGCACTATCATTGAACGATAGAGAAATGATTGGCAAATTATTGAGGGACGGGCATAGCAGACGTCAGTTAGCCATCATCTATGATGTCTGCATATCGACCATCTATAAATATTTCCCAGCCAGCACAACCTGATTGTGTAATTTATTATCAGTATATGAAACTGATCTGGCACTCAATTTACCGCGCAGGATGTGCCGCATTTATCGCGCGGCGCGTCACATTAGCTTTGCCAGCGCAGCGATAATTTAAACGTGCCTGCGAGTTGCACTACAAAATCCTCTGAAAGTTGAATATTACATTCATCGTTGACTGAGCCCCCTGAGCTGCTTTGAATGTGAACTCTTCAACTGACAAAGTGACGTTTGTCACAGTGTTGTCGACAATCGTTATCTTCGATGATGACACATAAATCAGACATTCTCCCCCAACACCCTCCAATTCTCCTGACACGGTCACACGCCAAACCTCCCTGGTATTTGTTACCGTCCCGTCCCCAATTTTTGAAAATGTGCGGATTGATTTTGTCGTACTTTGTACCAGAGATATATAGACCTCTGTTCCATAAATTCTATAGGTTCGCATATACAAATGGCGGTAGGGCGCCATAAATTTTTCATAAAAATCTAATACGTAATTATCTCTATATGCATCACGTAGTGAAAGCGTGGTGCCAGAATGAACCCATTGAGCGCCGTTGATTCCGTTTGTGGTCGCGAGAGTGCTATTCCCGTACTGGAAAATAGTACTATGTAGCAGACCGCCGACGAGACCACCACAATACGGAGAAGCGATGGCACATTTTCCGAATGCGCTACCAGTAAAGTCGTGAATAATGTCTGGATACCAGTTTGAGGAGGCTGGCGTTTTAACCGCGCTAATTGTTGATGACCATGACGAGTTTGAATTCGTTAATGTTGCATCTACAGAAAAATTACTGCCATCGGTAGAGACGTCATGCCCCTCAGACAGCAGCAATTTATACGTCCCAACGGGATGTTGATAAAAGGCGATGATTTCGGCGGTGTTTGTGCCGTTGGTGACTGTATCCCCTCGGGTAAGACCGCTCGTCGTATTAGACGACATTGTCAACTCTGACAGGTATCGACCGTTAAAATCAAACTGCCCGCGGACGTTCGCGTACTGTGCTCCATTGCGAAGCAGGAGTCCTCCGTTTTTAAATCCGCTCACAAAATTGACATCAATAATATAGCCCTCAACAACGGGACTGGTTCCGGTCGTCCCTTTTTGCAGCCATACCGCGACGCCAGCACCTGTATCCCAATAACCGCCAGAAATATGATTGGAAGCACTGGGCCAAGTGACTGATTTTGGGGCTAATCCGTTTATCACATTTGTCAATCTCTCAGCATGAAAATGCGACCCGCCGCACCCTTGACCAATGATATTTATCCAGTCAGCCCGATTATTTCCGTTGACATACTCACAACGAATGTCTAACCCAACCATTGAACCCGTGCCGCCAATTGAAATTAACGGTGCCGCAGTTTTCCAGTCATGATAATCCGGCCAACTATCCAGCGCACGAAGACTGCGCAAATGCATTTCAAAACCATACGCAAATCCGGAGACGCTCAGGGAACTGGATATTACATAATCCCTGTGACCGATAATTGCATATTTTGAACTATCTGTTTTCAGATATTCAATAGCTGACTGGATCGCACTGGTGTCGTCAGTAATACCATCACCTACAGCCCCAAACATTTCAGGAGTTACATAGGTGATGGATTTATCCAGGTATTCGCCGACCGTCCCATCGTAAACATCTGGACGGTGATAGCCAATCAACTCAGCTCCATCACTTAAACCAAGGTTTGCGCGAAGTGCGACGTCGGTAACACTAATCCATGCTCCAGCACCCACACCGCCACTACTCGCAGGTGTCGAGCCTGGTGGGACAATTTTGTTGAAATCACCATTCCAACGGTAGTAGTTGCCATCACTTTCGTAGAAAAGCATGTCATAACTGTAGTTTAGGGTCCCACCTTCTTCGAAACTGCCGTTTATCCCGCTCATAGTTCACCTCATTTATTGATTGCACATAGATAAAGGTAGTAAATGGCTTCCATAAGAACAGGGCGGAGCGATGGAATGTGGCGGGGCATACGGAGTCAATGATGGTCTACATGCATTTTCCTGTTTTGTCGGTTGGTAGGTGGCGGTTATCCGGTTATTGGCGCTAATCAGATATTCACTCTGGCAATCAAGACAACCTGAATAACTTCACCTATTCAGGTGCGGGGGATGCAGCAAACCAGTACGAGGTTGTGGCAGTAAAACAAAGAAAGCCCAGCGCTGGGGCTGGGCTTTGAGCTTGGCAATGGTGAGGTTAGAAACGGTATCCGACACCTACCGCCCATGTCCCCACTTCGACGTTGTCTAATTCGGTGTATTCATAAGAGGCATCGATGGCGAAGTTTGGCGTCACGTTGAATTGCAAGCCAACGCCACCTGTGACATAGGTTTTATCTTCTTCTGCCCATGCACGGATTAAACTGTCTTCATATTCAAACTCAGCCTTTCCGTAGCCAATTCCCAGCAGGGCATATGCGCTGATGTAATCGTTAAAACGATATGTCGGCCCAACTCCGAGGGAGTAGTATTTCAGATCGAGCGAAGAGCGTGAGTCTCCTGATGAATAGTTGCTATCGCTTCCTGTGTAAGTAAAAGAACCAATCACCCCCCAATTATCGTTAATTTCATAACGGTATTTCAGGTTAAATCCGCTTGGGTCATCTTTTGGACTTTCGCTTTCATATTTCACGTCGCTTTGTGCATAACCAATGGAAAGGGTGCTCTCACCTGCAGCAAAAACAGATGAACTAAAAGCCAGCCCGGAAAATACACAAGCGATGATAGATAAGTTTTTCATTCCTTGATCCTTAGATTGCTAACTAATTGATAAAAAGAAACTTAATGTTACCAATTGTTTCGGTGACAATCATCCCCTGGAATGAAAATTTTTTTCTTAATTATTCTGAAACTAGCGGCAGCTTTTTATATAGCCCCGTTACTCCATCTCAATCACTTCATTTTTCTGTTCGTCCTCTAGTTTGCGCAAGACACGGTATACCTGCGCCACGGCCTGTAGGGTTTCACGCGGGATGTAATGATCGACGGGTGTTCGGTAAAGGGTTCGGGCCAGCCAGATAAAACGGATAACCGGGATCTCGGCTTGTTTAGCCTGTTCGATAAGCTCCTGTGCTTGCTGGTTTTCGCCTTTACAGATAATTTTAGGCAGCGGCGTTATGCCGGGCCGGTAGTAGAGCGCCACAGCATAGTGGGTAGGGTTGACCAGCAGCATATCGGCCTCAGCCACGGGTTTTTTGGGCGGTGCGGCGGCTGGCTGGTTAAGTAATTCATGCGCTACCGATTTGCGGTGTCCTTTCATGTGTGGATCCCCTTCGGAATCTTTGTGTTCGTTGCGTAAATCCTGGTGACTCATACGTTGTTGCTTAAGGAAAAAATATTTTTGCAAACCGAAATCTAGCGCTGAGAGTACCAGCAGGGCGGCGAGGGTCGTGCGGGCAATATGCGTCAGTAGTCCTTTTACGCCTTGCCAGAAACCTTGCAAATCACCGTAAGCCAGTTCCACCAACGATTCCAACTCAGGAACGACAACCTTATAAAAAACCGTACCGATGACGACGGCTTTCAGAATGTTGGTTAGCATTTCCGTAAGCTTGCGCATTGAAAACATCTGTTTGAATTGATTAATAGGATTAAGGCGGTTGAAGTCTATCTTTAATGCTTCTGGAGCAAACAGCGGGCCATACTGTACCCAGCCGCCGATAACCCGGAGTAACACCGCGATGCAGACTGCCAGCAGGCAGAAGGTCAGTACCAGCGTCATGGCGTCATGAAACACTTCTTTGGCGGCTTGCCCAAACGGTTGGTTTAGCCGCATCAGGGGCAGTTGTATCAGTGTCTGTAACTTGCCCATGGTACTGTCTGCCAGTGCTAGAATAGATTCCAGCAACCCTATACAGATAAGTAGCTTAGGAACATCCTGGCTTTGCCCCACTTCACCTTTTTTACGGGCATCCCGAAGTTTTTTATCGGTGGGTTTTTCGGTTTTTTCACTCATGGCGACCCCGCGGCCGATACAGGAAAAAGCAACGGGAACAGGTGTTTTAAATCGGACAATGCCTGGAGCCTGCCGTCTCCCAGGTATTGCAACACCGGCAGATAAACGATGAAAAATGACAGACCAACCAAACATTTAGCGGGAATGGATAACACGAATATCTGTAATTGCGGGCTGTAGAGGCTGAGTAATGAAATGCTGAATTCCAACAGCAACAACAGTGCGACCAGTGGGCCTGCATAGATCACCATATGTGTAAATGTTTCAGCGAGCAGCTTCAGGTAAACCTCAAATCCCTGTTCGGTAGGGGCTGGCAGCCACTCAAGGGCAGGCCACAGGCGATAGCTGTCCCATAGGAGTTGAGTGAGCGCGTTAATCCCAATGCCAATAATCAGCAGCAAAATAATCAATTGCTTGAGCAAATGGCCGAGCGGGGTACTGTCGGGGCCGAGCGCAGGATTGAGTTGCCCACCCATCAGCGCCCCGCGCTGGTTATCGAATAATGCGCCTACCGACTCAAACAGCCAGAAAGGCATTGCCAGGATCAGGGCAATCAGCAAACCTACAATTAGCTCTTTAAACAATAGCCCTGGCAGCATCGGCCAGGAGAGCGGCGTCTGTAGCAATTGCTGCTGAATAATCGGTGCGGGCAGTAGCGTCAGCGAGATTACCACCGCATTGCGCAACATACCTTTCAGTACGTTGAGAGAAAATACCGGCACCAGAATAAAACTAGGGTAAATGCGAGCGATGCCCAGGGTGATGGCAATAATAAAGTCATAGACGTGTTGGGTGGTGGAAATCATGGCTCGGTTTCAGACCCCGGTATGTTCGATCATATTGAACGCGGTGATGGCAAGTTGAATCAGCTCGACACCAATCCAGCGGCCAGTGAGCGCCAGCGCCACGCCAACCGAAACCAGCTTGACGGCAAAAGGGAGTGTCTGATCCTGTAGTTGCATTACCGCTTGCAACAATGAGATCAGTACGCCGACGATAACCGCCACCAGCAATGGGGGAGCCGAGAGCAGGACCACCATTATCATGGCCTGCCGGAAGAGCGTGATGATTTCCATAGATCCCTCACAGATAACTGTAAAAAAGTCCGTCCAGCAGGCGTGTCCAGCCGTTGACCAATACGAACAGCAGCAGCTTAAGGGGCAGGGAGAGCGTCATGGGGGCCACCATCTGCATTCCCAGCGCCAGCAGCACGTTGGACACAATCAGATCGATAACGATAAAGGGTATATAGATTAAAAAACCGATTTTGAATCCGGCCTGTAGCTCAGACAGGACAAACGCCGGGATCACCAGCAGCAGGTTCTGGGTATTCACTTTTTCAGACAGGGATGGCGGCCACATGCGCAGGCTGTTTTCTTGCAAGTGGGTAAGAATATCGGGATCGGTATTACGGGACATAAAAGTTTGCAACGGCGCCAGCCCTTGCGTCACGCTTTCCTGTAATACGGAAATGTCGTTCATGTTCAGCGGGTTTTCCTGAAAGCGGGTGGAAATGTCCTGAAACACCGGCGCCATCACGAACAAAGTGGCGGCCAGCGCAATACCGTACAGCGCCATGTTGGGCGGCACTTGCTGTACGCCGATGGCGTTGCGGGTGATCAGCAATACGATGGCGATTTTCAAAAAACAGGTGCAGACAATCATCATCAGTGGGATGAGTGACAGTGCGCCCAGAAAGAGCGCGAACATCAACGGATCAAAGGAACCGTGCGTCATACCCCGAACTCCGGTTCTGCCGGGGCCTCAGGGGAGGAGAGCATCCGGGTAATTTGCAGTCCCAGCTTGCCTTCCACATCAATCAGTTCACCATGCGCCAACGGAATATCTCCGTGGCAAAGCCAGGCCTCCCCCGGCACCACGTCACGTAACGTCAGTACGGCGCCGCTGGTCAGGCGCTGTAGTTCCGGCAGGGTGAAGGTAATCTGCCCACAGCGGATGTTAAGCGTTACTGGCAGCGGTGGCAGGCTGGCGGTGTGCGGTCGGTTGACCGATTCGGATAAGCTGTTGTTAGTGACATTGTCACCTTCTGAATTAACCTCATACTCCTGCATATCGTCAAACGATTCGTTCATTGGGACATTCTCCATGTCAGAGATGACAAAATGGTAAGGGGCCAATCCCTCCAACTGCACTGTGCCCTGGATGCGCCACGGCGGAAGGGTGATCGAACCCAACCCGTCAGGGGAAAAATAGGGGTGAGTCGGCAGAATGAGATCGCCGGTGTGCAGCGGGCGCAACGCCTCTGGCGTCAGAACGGCGTCGGCCAGTATCAAGGGAACAGTAAAAGACAGTGAGTCTGGCAAGGGCAGATAGGTCGCTTGCCAGCCCGACTGACTAAGCAGGGCCAGCCAGACGGTTGTTGATGCCTGTATCAGGCTGCGTGTGCGAAGTCCGTTCCAGCTCACAGCCACCCAGCCTTTAAGCAAGGCTTCCCCGGTATCGGCATCCGGCTGCGGATGGATATGGCCTAAAACCGCGCTGACCGATGGAGCAAGAGACTGGTTGTACAGTGTCCAGTACCATTGTTGTTCTGCTGGCGTTTCGGCCACCGGTAACAGCGGGCAGTCCGACAACAGACCCAAGACCGGGGAAGGCGTGGAGAGCGCGAAAATGCCGCAATCACAGCGCCAGTAGCTTAAGGGGGCGTTATCGCCGTCTGCCGCCAGACTGACGTGTATCTCACCGGGTTGATCCTGGCGGCTGAACGGAAGATACAGGCCAGCGGCCAGCCTATTGCGGACGTTGGCCTCTGCGGTGCGCATGGGCGTCAGCGCCAGCGGCTGTGCATACATCAGCACACCTCCCGGCTTGCAAAACTGAGTCTGACCGGGCAGCCCAGGGCATCGGATAGCGAACGGCGGCACGATTCCCGGCGAGGCCTTAACAACTTATAGGTTTCGCGGCTAAAACGCAGCGAGATATCCCAACCCTGCGGCGCCAGTGCCGCCATCGTGATATCAATATCGCCGAGCTGCGGCAGTTGCAGGCTGAATGAATAAGGCGGGGAGCCAATGTTGTTCACCGATTCAACCAATTCGTGCTGCAAGTGCAACCATTGTGACGATGTCACTTTTTCCGGCGTGGCATCGGTATCGCTAAGATACGGCTGATCAAAGTGGAGCGGGGCTGATAGCACGGGCGCGGTTTCTTCCGCAAGAATAGCCTGTTCAAAACTGTTGAAGTCGCTGAACGGGAGCCAAAAACTATGCTGATCCTTCTCTCCCCGAAGTGGACCTTTGCCTGAATAGGCAGGTGCAGTCACTGAGGCGTTAACCGATTTCGTCACTGAGGTGTTAGCCGGTTTCTGAAACGGGATCGTTGGATTCGTCATACGTCCTCCTGATGTAGCGTCAACAAAAACTCCAGCTTTTCGACGGCTTTTTGACATTGGCGTACTGTCTCGCGAGCTTGTCCGATCTGTTGCTGCTGTAGGTGATGCTGCTGTTGATAGGCATGACCGCGCTGTATCTCCTGCTCGATGTGCGAAAGCGCCTTGCGTTCGTCTTCCAGTTGCATCTTGAGATCGTCCAGTGTCTGGCGTTGGCCCATGGTCTGGGTGTCAAAGGCGTCCCGCTGTTGCTGACATGCCTGACGCAATACCTGTAACTGCTCCTGATGTTGGCGGATTTGCGTGTCGATTGCGCTCAGATCGTGCTCCGCTTCTCTCAACTGCCGTTCGCTGCGGATCAGGCGCTGGCGGCGTATCGGCATCAGCACATTCAGCGTGGCTTGCAATTCCTGTGCGCCGGCATCGTCATGGAGCATGGCGACTGACTCCGGCAAGCTGTTGTTGGATATCGTCGTAAGACATCGGGTCACGCATGGACTGACGCAGGAACTGGGTAATCTCTGGATGCGAATTGACCGCCGAGTCGGTTAACGGGTCGTGGCCCGACTGGTATTCACCAAGCCGGATAAGCATTTCCACCTGTTTATAGGCGGCCATCAGGCGGCGCACCGCACCAGCATGACGATTATGCTCACCGTCCACCACATTGCTCATGGTTCGGCTGAGGCTGGCCAGTACATCGATTGCCGGATAGTGGCCTTGCTCTGCCAGCCGACGCGTCAGGACGATATGGCCGTCAATCAGCGAGCGCACTTCGTCTGCGACTGGATCGTTCATTGAGTCCTGCTCGATAAGTACCGAATAGAGGGCGGTAATGGCGCCCTCCTGTGTCTGCCCGGCGCGTTCCACCAGCCGGGGCAGCAAGGTATATACCGAGGGTGGCAGACCGCCGCGGCCCTGTGGTTCACCGAGGGCAAGGCCGATTTCGCGTTGGGCGCGGGCAAAGCGAGTCAGCGAGTCGATAATCAACAGCACCTGTTTTCCCGCAGCGCGATAGGCTTCGGCAATGGCGGTGGCGGTAAAAGCGGCGCGGGCGCGCTCCATGCTGCTGCGATCGGAGGTGGAGCAAACCAGCACGGTGCGGCTGCGCAGGTCATCATCCAGTTCATGATCAAGAAATTCGCGCAATTCGCGTCCGCGTTCACCAATCAGGCCAAACACAATTGCGTCGCACGGAGTATTACGGGCCAGCTCTGCCAGCAGCGTGGTTTTACCGCAGCCGGCACCGGCGAAAATCCCCACCCGCTGACCTTGCCCCAGCGTCAGCAAACCATCAATGGCCCGCAGGCCGGTGGGCAGGGGCGTGGTGATGCGTGGACGCGTTGTCGGCGGCGGGGCATCACCCAAAACCGGCTGGGCGTGGGTATAGTTGGCGCCGGGTTCGACAAACGCGCTGTTACCGCCGGTTTCAAGCGCACGGCCAAAGCCATCCAGCACGCTGCCAAACAGCTTATCGGAAACCTGGATGCAATGGGGCAGGTAAAGCGGTGTGACGATAGCGCCCTGAGCAATGCCGTCCAGCGCTCCCAGTGCCGACAGAAAAGTGTTTTGTGGGCTGAAACCTACCACTTCCGCCATTACCTGGCTGCCGTCTTTACGCTCTACCAGACAGAGATCGCCAATGCGCGCTTGTGGCAAGCTGCACTCCAGTAAAATGCCGCTAATACCGATGATGCGGCCTTTTAAATCGATCGGCGCGTAATCGGATAACCTTTGCCGCTGTTGTTGAAACCAGTGAGTTATCAGTGGAAATTGTGTCGCTGTTTGCGTGTGCATTTACCAATTCACCTTAATCTGCTGTTGACCACGAAACACGATCTGGTGCTCGTCAATGCTGACCAGCCTAAGCTGTTCCACTTCATCACCGATAAACAGCCGTCTGCCATCGGAGGTGACCACATTCGCTTTCGGCCCACTGGTGACTTGCACAATCTGAAACGGCAATTGTGAAGTCTTCAACTGCGTACGGTTATCCACCGACAACGCGGTGTTATAACGTTGGTGGAATTGAGTCAGCATCCGTTCCAGTTTTTTTTGTTCTTCTGGCGCTAACTGGCCGGTCATCGTAACCCGCGTATGGGTTGAGGCCAGTTTTACCGCATCCGTTAACTCCCGATCCTGCAACATGATGCGCAGTGTGCGTTCCAGCTGCACCACGGTGCTGATCATCCGGCGCGTATCCTGAGGCGGTGGGGCGGGGGGCATGGCGACGCTCACTTGCAGCAGCCAACTGCCGACCATCATCATTAACAACAGACTAAGCAGCAGATAGCAGATTTTGGCCCACAGCGGCAGAGACACTGCCACGTTGGTAGCAAAAGGTGGCGTGATGGCGGTTGCTGGCGCCGGAGAGGTATCCGTCTTTTCCGATGATGCCGTCGCGGTGTTTTCTGGTTCGGCAACAGGTGATGGGATCTCTTCCTCTGTTTCCCAGGGTGTCTCGGCGGCGACCACGCATAGCCAGATGTGATTAAGGGCAAAAGGGATGCCGGCTGCCAGATCGGTTATCTGCGCCACGTTATGTCCTTCTGCATCACACAACTCGCCATCCAGCGCATTGAGTAGCCAGCCCGTAGCCTGTTTTTCCAGCAGACAATGCTGTGCTTTAATACCCGGATCGTAGAGGACGAGGTCGGCACTGTCATCGGCGCCAATCCGCCATGCCGTTCCACTCAGCGGTAGCGCCGCACCCCGATGTAAACCTGTCAGTACGCGCAGCTCAAACATGTTTCTTTCCTATGCACTAAAAGGTGTGTTTTCTTCATACAGATCAAAGCGTCCGACGACGTTGATCGACAGATGCGATTCCAGTTCGGTGAACGACAATACCGGTACGTGATGGAATTCATCTTGCAGTAAGGCGCGCAAAGGACTGCGCAAATCCTGTGCAACCAGTATCTGTCCGTTTGCGGGAGATGAGGACGGAAAGGCGCGTCTTAGCTGTCCAAGCAATGTGGCGGCATACTCCTGGGTCAGCGCAAAGAAAGTTTCGTTCTGGGTCTGACGCAACGAGTCGCGCAGTAACTCTTCCGTTTCCGGCGTTAGCAGCCAGACATACAGGCTGTTTTCCTGACTGTACTGGTGGCAGATTTGTGATTTCAGCGCCAACCGGACATAGTCGGTCAGTACGTGGACATCCCGCTCATGCTGCCCAATCTCAATCAGCGCTTCGGCAATGGGACGAACCGCCCGCAGCGGCACGCGTTCCGACGCCAGCCGTTGAAGAACGCTGGCAAAACGGGACAGCGGCATAATGCGTTGCAGTTCTTGCGCCAGCTCAGGCTGTTCACCTTCCAGCCAGCTCAGAATAGATTTGGTTTCCTGAAGGCCGATAAACTGCGACCCGGTACGGTGGATGGCATTTTCCATCCGCATCAGGATCAACTCTTCCGCCGATCGGTGAGGATAATCTTCCCGTTCGAGGAGCGGGTGAGGGGGGGAAACCCATAGCCAGTCAGCCTCATCCCGCAGCGCAGATCCCACGATATGATTGGACTGTTCCGCCAACTCTACCGACGAAAGGGGAACGGCCAGCCGTTCGGTAGCAAAAGTGGCGCTGACGTAGGGGATTTCGTATACGCAGAATTGGAATTCGTCCTCGCTCAGACGGGGGCTGAATTCAATGTCAAATGATGGCAGCGTTGTGCCAAACTCGTAAACCAGCCGGTTGCGCAAACGGCGGATATTCTGTACCAGTGAAAGTGTGGCGGGTTTTCCCTGCATGGTTGGATGAAATAGCAACAGGTAGGCGCGTGTTGGATTGAATCGCCGCAAGTCCTGATGCCCATTAAGCTCTGCGGGCAGGTTGTCGGCTTCCGACTGGGAGTTGTTTAATATTCCTGCTTGTTTGACCCGCCACAGTTGAAATACCCCGCTGCCCAATGAGGCCAGACTGATCGCGATAAAAACCACGGAGGGCATACCGGGTAATAACGCAAAACCAAACATACCAATGGATGAAATAATCCAGGCTTTGGGCTGACTGGTCAGTTGTTCGGCGATTTCACGGCCAATGTTGGCATCCGTTGGCTGTCCTTCGGCAGAAACACGAGTGATGATCATGCCGGCAGTCAGTGAAATCAGCAGAGCGGGTATCTGGGCGATCAGCCCGTCACCGATGGTCAGCACCGAGTACACATGCATGGCATCGGCGGCGGCCATATCGTGCTGCAACACCCCGATGGCAAACCCGCCAATCATGTTGATAAACACAATGACCAGGCCGGCAATCGCGTCACCCTTGACGAATTTCATCGCCCCGTCCATCGCGCCGAACAGTTGGCTTTCTTTCGCCAGATTGTCACGGCGCTGACGTGCCTGATGAGCTTCGATCAGCCCGGCGCGCAAGTCGCTGTCGATCGACATCTGTTTTCCGGGCATGGCATCCAGCGTAAAACGCGCTGCAACCTCTGCTACGCGCTCTGAGCCTTTGGTGATTACCAGAAAATTTACCACGGTCAAAATCAAAAAGATTACCAGCCCAACCGCCAGATTACCGCCCACCACATAATTGCCAAACGCTTCAACGATGTGGCCGCCATCCTGTTGCAACAGAATCTGGCGAGTGGTGGAAATGGATAGCGCCAGCCGGAACATGGTGGTCAGCAGCAGCACCGCTGGGAATGTCGAAAATGCCAGCGGCTTGGGTAGGTACATCGCCAGCACAATCAGCAACGAAGAGATGCAGATATTAAAAGCGATCAATACGTCAATCAGGCCTGTCGGCAGCGGAATGATCATCATGAACACAATCGACATGACGATGACGGCCCCCACTACCTCTGAGCGCTGCATCGCGCTGAGAGCTATGCGATTAAGCAAGGATATGATGAGACTCATGCAAACTTCCTGTCTGGTGACAGCGTTGCCCTTTTATTCTCGTACTGGACGGTATCGCCAATCAGGCCGCGTATGAGTTGGAGGGCGGTTTGCCGGTTTTTCGGATCCCGCCACAGTGACTGCGGCAGATTATTGACCAGGGGAAGCAATGCATTGAAAAACAGCGTTTGATGCTGCGGTTGTGTGCCTGCCACCTCGCGTCCCAGATTGTGCAGATCGCGGGCATAGGCGCCATTTGCGCTCAGACCGATCAGGCGACGGGTGAGTTCAACTTCATTGAGGGTCGATTTCTGTAATTTCGTGGACAACCTATCAAGGATTTGCTTACTGACCGACAGTGTATGGCTCAGGTTGCAGGAATCTTTCAGGTTACCAAGCATTTTTCTCAATGCGACTTTAGGGAGCGAGGGTGCCAGCGAGGCGATATCCGCCGACAATGCACTTTGCAATGTATGCAGGGCATCTGGAAAATGCTTGGCGCCAAAGCGTTCCAACAAGGCATCCAATAGCGCGCTGGCTGATTGCTGATGCACAATTTTTTGATAATAGAGATCGCGTATTGCCTGTTTATGTTCGGGGTTGGTACTGAATCGATCAATGGCGGAAGCGGTGTTTAATCCAGCCCGAACTTCCGGCCCCTTTTCCTGATGCAACTGCTGCAAAGCCTGCTCTGCCGCTGCTGCCACATTGGGTTCGTCTTGTTGAGTCTGGCTTATGACCTGCCTTAACAGCACGTCACCTCGCGCCGGGTCATTGCCGGCTGCCTGAAGTATGTCCTCGACCGTTGGCGGGGGGGATTTTGTCAACAGGCGTCGCATACGATCCACTTGTTGACCGGGCCGGCTCTCTGCCGGATTTTCCAACAGCCTGGACAGTTCGGTGAGTTTTTCAATCCTTTCGACGTTGGCTAACGCACGAATGTCTGTCTGAGAAATATGGCGACGATTAATCGATTTGCTTCGGCGCTCCGCCTGTTCCCCAAATGCCATGGCTATCTCTTCCATCGAGGTGGCAAGCGGTGGGCGCAGCGCTTCATGATGCGGTGCTTTTAACACGACGGGTGATGTCGCCTGTGTATCGTCAGGAGCATCTATCCGGTGCGGTACAGGCATGGTGGTGGGTGTGATACTGGGAATTTTTATCATCATCCAGTCCGGCGTGAATCAACAAGGTGCTGTTGTGTGGATCAAGCACAACGCCAGTTCCCAAGTCGTTGGCAGGAAGTCAGCGTGATTGAGGTCTTATGTGGCGGCGAATCCCATACCTTTGACGTATTGCAAGATCTTGCAGTTACTTTTTATACGTTCTGGCAATAAATGGCATGAAAAAGCAGTGATTTAAAAATAAATTCATATAAATCAATAAAATAAAAAAACAAGAAGAATGGCACAGGGCTTGCTCTACCGTTGGCACCACAAGTCGTAACAATGGAGAGTAACTAAAAATGGAAACCTTTATCCTTACATCTGCCAACCAGACTGATACTGCGCATACCGTACCGCCCGTCGATTGGGAGCAGGTATTTCGGCAACACGGAAAGAAGTTGCATAATTTCATCCGTAAACGTGTCAACAATCATGACGATGTTGAGGATTTGCAGCAAATGACTTACCTGGAAGTGTTGAAGCATAAGGATAAGTTTCTCGGTGCCTCACGTCCGGAAACCTGGGTGTTCGGTATCGCCCTCAATCTGGTTCGCAACCATTTCAAACAGGTACGTCAGCGATCGTATGAGGTTGGTGACGAAGCATTGGAGCATGTAACGGTTGATGCTGACCCTGGAATTATCACGGAGAGTCAGAAAGCGTTGAATAAAGCATTTGAAGCGATGTCAAAGTTGCCTGATGAAACACATCAAATGTTGATGCTGCTGCTCGATTCTGACGTCAGTTATCAGGATATAGCACTGCAACTGAATATTCCTATCGGAACAGTACGTTCGCGACTCTCCCGTGCGCGCGGGGTTATTCGCCAGGCGGTGGATGCCTGATCCCATCTGTTAATAGAAGTAACTTTCTGTCAGACAGTATGACTATATTGTTGCAGATTTATTCTGAGCGCTGCTCCTGTGATATTTCTGAAACGCCGCATGGCTTCGGCCATGCGTGCGATATTCAATTAACAAGGAGAGATGACTATAATGTTTACGCAACCTTTTGAGTCTGCTTCTGACGCTGATACACCACAACTGGAGTTGGTGGATTTTGCGTTCAGCCGTATAAAAGACGCGATTTATATCATTAATGAAGAAGCGAGTTTCTGCTATGCCAATGAATCGGCATGTCAGATGCTGGGTTACAGCAGCGTCGAGTTTATGCATTTACGTATTACGGATATCGATCCCACCTGGCCGGACAGGTGCAGGTTGGCAATTTGTTGGCAGGAATATGAATCTGATCGGGGCATTACATTTGAAACAGGGCATATCACCCGTTTTGGCATCATTATTCCCGTCGAAGTCAATTTGACTCACTTTCAACATAAAGGACGTTGTTACTGCATGTGTGTAGTAAGAGATATCAGGGAACGTAAACATATTGAGCAACTGGCATATGCACGGGAGCAGGAATTTCGCGCACTGGTGGAAAACTCACCCGACCTGATAACCCGTTTTGATCCTCAGTTGATTTGCCTCTACGCCAATCCGGCCACTCTAAACCACCTGGATTTCACTATTGAGCAATTGCGTGGACGCCTGCTAACGGATTTAAGGCCGGGGGTCGGGTGCGCCATACGCATTCAGCAGTTGGTACAACAAGTTGTCGATACACGCCGTAGTGCGGAAGGTGAACTGTCGGAAGAAACCGGCAAAGGTGATCAACGCCACCGGGCCATCCATCATATTCGTTGTGTTCCCGAGTTCGATCAGCATGGGGAATTGCTGTCTATCCTGGCCGTGGGCCGTGATATCACCGCTATTCGTTATGCAGAAAGAAAACTGGAGGCTTCGCATATGCAACTGCGCCTGCTGGCCCGCCAGCGTGAGATCTCCCGTGAGGAAGAGCGCAAGCATATTGCCCGTGAGATCCATGATGAACTGGGGCAACACCTGACGACAATCCGTATGAGTCTTTCACTGATGCGTATGTGTTTTGCTAAGGGCAACCCAGATATGCTGGAGCAGTTAAAGCGGCTGATGTTGTTATCGGATCAGACCATCCAGGTGGTGCGCAATGTCTCCACCAAGCTGAGGCCAAATGTGCTCAATATGGGGTTGACGCCTGCGCTGGAATGGCTGCGCGATGAATTCAACCGTAATTACAATGGCAGTTGTCTGTTGAAAACGGCGGAGCCGGAAGTGGTGCTCAAAGATGAAAGCGCGACGGCGGCATTCCGTGTCGCACAAGAGTCGCTTACCAACGTAGCGCGCCATGCACAGGCAACAGAGGTTGTGATTACGCTTGAAATCCAGCAAGGCAATGTCGTGCTGTGCATTAAAGATAACGGTAGGGGATTTGACACCGGAATAAAAAAAGAGGATGCCTATGGTCTGATCAGCATGAAAGAACGAGGACGGATGCTGGGAGGCAAGGTGGTCATTGCAAGCGCTCCGGGATGCGGTACCTCGGTACAGTTCACCTTTCCAATGGAGAAAGATGCGTGATGAGTTCATAGCAAGAAAAAGGAAAAAGGAGTATGTGATGGAAAAGCATATCCGCTTAATGATTGCGGATGATCACGTCATTATGCGTGAAGGACTTAAGCAGATTTTTGCTCTGGATGAATCGCTGAATGTCGTGGCGGAAGCGGGTGACGGCGCACAGGTGCTGTCCAAGCTGCGAACCAGTCATATCGACCTGTTATTGCTGGACATGTCTATGCCCGGCATATGTGGCGAGGACTTGATTTTACGCATCGTCGCGCAGTATCCGCAACTGGCAATCCTGGTACTCAGCATGTACAGCGAGGCGCAGATTGCGCAACGTGCGCTGAAAAGCGGGGCCAGGGGCTATATTACTAAAGATAAGGATCCGGAAACGCTGCTTTCGGCTATTCGCCGGGTGGCGCAAGGGGCGCGCTATATTGACCACGCCATTGCTGAACAATTGGTTTTTTTCGATTGTGAAGAAAGGGGAAAGGCGCAGCATGAGGTTCTAAGCCCACGGGAAAATCAAATTATGATGATGTTTGCCCAGGGCATGGGAATCAATGCTATTGCCCGTGCCCTGGCCATCAGTAATAAAACGGTCAGTACCCATAAATCACGGCTGATGGAAAAGATGCAGTTCAACACCAATGCCGACATTGTTAAATATGTGCTGAATAAGCGGCTTATCCTGTAAATTGTTCTCCCGGACATCGGCCTTATTAATTACAACTTCATCAGGACTGAGGTAAGGATTTTCTGACCCTTTTCTCCGTAATTCCTACCCTACGTTCAGCGATAGCTGATTGTTTTACTTTCCATTGATGGTAATGCTTAACCATTCCATCAACGACTAACGGGGCGGCTAATATGCTCCGGCGGCGTAAGGATAAGATGGTTATTCACCATAAGAAAGTCTGGAAGGTATAAAGTCAGCCCGGAGGGGCTCAGGAGCAGGCAGATGTTTGGGAAAAACAGTGACGCCCACTGCTGGGTAGGCTCATGCCCGGAAATAGCGTCAGCGGCTTATGCATCAGATGATATTCACGCAACACTATCCCCGCTTATAAATGTTATTGCACCACTGAGTGTTGATATTGTCCTTGAGGGAGAAACCGGAACCGGTAAAGACACGATGGCGCGTCGTATTCATCAGCTATCGGGATGTAGTGGGCCGCTGGTGGCGGTCAACTGTGCTGCCATTCCGGAAAGTCTGGCCGAGAGCGAACTCTTTGGCGTGGTTTCCGGTGCCTATACCGGGGCCAGCCGTTCTCGGGCGGGCTATCTGGAAACGGCAGACAAAGGGGTTCTTTTTCTGGATGAAATCGACAGTATGCCATTGACGTTACAAGCAAAAATGTTGCGGGTGCTGGAAAATAGAGGGGTTGAGAGGCTTGGCAGTACCCAGTTCAAACCGGTGGATATGCGGGTCATTGTCGCTACGCAAACGCCGCTACACAAGTTAGTGGAAGATGGGCGATTCAGGCGTGATCTGTACTTTCGTCTGGATACGGTGAAAATACAGTTGCCCCCCTTACGTTCCCGTACTGATCTGATCGTCCCACTTTTCCAACGCTTCTGCCATGAAGCGGCGCAGCGCCTGAATGTGTCGCCCCCCTCGATTAACACCAGCCTGCATGAACGCCTGTTGGCGCACGCCTGGCCTGGTAACATTCGTGAATTAAAAGCAGCGGCGGAGCGCTGGGTATTGGGGCTATCACCGTTAGCGCAGTTATCAGAGCAAGTTCACGACCATCTGCCGCTGAAAGCCCGCTTACAGCGAATTGAGAAATTTTTGATTCTGGATGCGCTACGACGGCATGGGCACTGTATTGACGAAGTGGTTAACGAATTGGGGATACCAAAACGCACGCTGTATCACAGGCTAAAAGTCCTTAACGTTACTGAACGTTAAAAAGCGATAGGATAAAAAGTTCAGCAGCATGCGGAACTGCATTTGCCTCCCCCCCACTTAATCGATGAACAGCATGACGGTAGTACAGCATGACGGTTCATCCCTTGTAAATATCAATCACATTGGAGATATATCATGGCATTAGGACTTTCACAGGTTGCTTCACAGACCGCCACTGCAACCCTGGACGGCGCGATGGCGACTTCGCTGACCCAATCTGCAGAGGCACAAGCGGCAAAATTGCTTTTGGATACGCAGAACGCCGTTGCCGACGGTCATATGGATTCTGCATCCAAGGTAATGAACGCAGGCCAGAAAACGTCAAAAGGTATCCAGTTCTGATACTGAAACAGCCTGCCGGGCATTAACCGGCAGGCTACCCTTTTGTTGGTGATGGAAAATACCATGAAAATCAACCGCATCAGTGAGTCAGCTCCGCTGGATACCGAAACATCGGCAGGAGAGTTCGCGCTTAACAGTCAGGATATCGCCTGGTTCAGTGCTGAGTTGGAGCAATCTCCGGCTGCGCCGGTTAACGGCAATAGCGCTTGGCTGAGTAGCCTGGCAGAAAAATCTCAGGGATTAAATACAGAGCTGAAAGATGCTGAACGCGAAGTAGACCGGGTTGTGCGGTCAGGTAATCCAAAAGATGTGCTGGATGCTACCCGGACACTTTCTTCTTTCTATCTGGAAAGTCTGTTCAGCGCCAAATTGGTGGCCAAGAGCGTTCAGAGTCTGGAAAAACTGACCAACCTACAGTAGCGGCATGATGAAAACTGACTTGCGAGCACTATTCTTTTTGTTGGGGCTGCTAATGCTGACCGGTTGCGGCGATCCCATTGAGCTAAACCGTGGGCTATCGGAAAACGATGCCAATGAGGTGATTGCCACGCTTGGCCGCTATCAGATCCCAGCGGAAAAGCGGGTTGAAAAAACGGGCGTAACCCTGATTATCGATGGGAAAAATATGGAAAGAGCGGTCAATATTCTGAATGCCGCCGGATTACCCCGCCAGTCCCGAACCAATCTGGGCGCCGTCTTTCAGAAAAGCGGCGTAATTTCCACGCCCCTGGAAGAACGAGCGCGTTACATTTATGCGCTTTCGCAGGAAGTTGAATCCACGCTGACGCAAATCGATGGTGTGCTGGTAGCCAGAGTCCATGTGGTGTTACCCGAACGTATCGCTCCTGGCGAGCCGGTACAGCCAGCTTCAGCGGCGGTATTTATCAAATACCGGCCTGAATTGGAGCCGGATGGCATAGAGCCACGTATTCGCCGTATGGTGGCCAGCAGTATCCCCGGCCTTGCGGGCAAAAATGATAAGGAGCTATCTATTGTTTTTGTTCCTGCCGAACCTTTTCTGGATAGCATTCCTGTGGTGACGCTCGGGCCTTTTACGCTGACGCCGGAAGAAATGATGCGCTGGCAGTGGAGCGCGGGCTTGTTGGGATTGTTAATTGCCAGCTTGCTGGGGTGGCGAGTGGGTAAACCTTATATACAGCAGTGGCGACAAAAACGCGCTGACGCCCCACAACAGCACTGACGAGGCGAGAGATGAATGACGATCCTTCTGGTCTCGACTGGATTAACTGGTGGATAGGCGACTGTGGACTACAGGCCGATCCGGTATGGGATGAAAAACATTTTTTTACACCGCAGATGCGGCATTTTATTCATGCCAATCCAGCGGTGTTTTGTCGTTATTTTAACCTTCCGGTACAGTTGCCGCCGAAACCGGAACCTTCTCTGATGCGGCTTGGGACGCTCGGCGTAGGCCAGCGGGCGCAAGTCCTGCATCTGATGGCCGTAGTGTGCCAACCGGTTGATCGTCAGCGCAAGGCCACGGCTGACCAAGTGACATGGTGCCAGCGACTGGCCAGGGCCTTGCGGCCCGGTTTGTGGCTACCGGACTGCTGCACCTTTTCGGATGATAGTGACGCGCTAGCCTTATTGCGCGCCCGTTATGGCGAACTGTGCTGGCCGCGCTTACGGCTGCTGTACCCTCGCGACTTAACTGATCGCTGCCCTGACTTCAGGCAATCTTTACCAACCGGGCGGCTTAATGCGCTGTGTGATGCGTTGATCTGGAAGGTCGCCACCCCGGAATACAATGAGACAATCCCATAAGGAGAGTGAGATGCTGACAAAAAAAACCTTTAACACCCTTGATGGCGCCACCCGGCAAGAAGCGGTGGTGATCCCTTTAGAGCGAGTGGCGGAACATTATTACAGCCGCACGCTGCTGGATAATGCCAGCGAGCAGGCGGATAAGCTGCTGGCGCAGGCGCGCAGACAGGCACAGCAGGAAGCCCGGCAGGTTACTGAACAGGCGGAAGCCAGCTTCTGGCAACAGGCGGATGCATTGCTACAGGGATTTCGACAGGATCGAGACAATCTGGAACAGGTTTGGGTAATGCAATCCGGGAAATTACTGCGTGAGGCGTTAAGCCAGTTGTTGGGCGATATTCCTGATGATCAACGTCATGATGCGCTGTTAAAACAGCTACTTAAACAGCAGCAGGGCGAGACGCACGGTACGCTGTATTGCCATCCCGCACAGTTGGCGGAGGTGGAGAGCTGGCTGAAAGCGCATCCGCATCTGGACTGGCGACTGACCAGCGATGAGTCGCTGGAAAATGATGCCCTGAAACTGATAACCGCCTATGGCGTTATGTCGCTGAGTTGGCAACGCGCCACCGCGCATCTTATGCCGCCAACAGAGGTGGTGGAGCTACATTCAAAGCGCTATACCCAATAAATTTCAAGTTGTGCCATCTGCATTCAACGGATGGCATAACACGACGAAAACAGGCAGCCCGGCACGGTGCTGTCGCATTGCGCTTTCTCCCCCTAAGTTCAGATTTTCGTGTAGCGGCATCACCCATCCCTGATGGAACTCCTCTGATTCGGCAACCACTCAATTTCTGTCAATACAAAGATCCGGTTTACACAGGAGAGTTCACTATGTCTTACGACCCAATACAGCGCCGTCTGGATACGCATTTCGTCAACGCACAGCAAAAACTGGATAGTATCGCGCTGGATGTCGCCGATAGCGGCGCCAGTCAGGCCGACAGCTATGCCTTTTTTGAAGCCAGCATGGACTACTCCAATGCCAACTGGGCCGTGGGGCAATTGCTGACCGTAAAACATGGCTTGGCGAAGGCTATTATCAATGACTTCAACTGAGTTGTTTGCCTCGCTGGAGGATTGGCTGAACGGCCAGTCCTCCAGGTTGCGGCTCGAAATAGACGGCGGCGGCGTGGCGCTGATGCGCCAAGCTCAGGGAATAGCCTGTTGTGCGGCTATCCCTTTACCGACAGCGCCGGATGAAAGCGTACTGGAACGTGCGTTGCTGCTAGCCGATGTCGCACGGTGGCAGTATGGCGAGGAAGCGGCGGCGCTGTCGCTATCTGAACAGGATAAGCAACTGTGGCTGTGGATGCGGCCTGAACCCGACGACGTAATGCAACTATGCCAGTGTCTGGAGAGACTGGTGAATCAACGGGATGTCTGGCAAATCATGTTGTTGCCGGCACTCAGAGCCGCAACGCCAGGGCCACGGAATTTGAACTCGCTGGCCTTTTTGCAAGGAGAAAGGTGATGCGTAACACGCTGTGTGCATTTCTATTGACCTTATATCACTGGTTTTGCTGGTCGTTTGTTCTGGTGGGAATGGTGCCTATGGCACAGGCAACCACGCCGGCGGGATGGGGTAAGGGTGCATATGCCTATTCGGCGGAACAGACGCTGTTGTCGACGATTTTAACCGATTTTGCCAATACACATGGCGTAGAACTGATGCTGGGAAACCTGAATGATAAGGAAGTTGATGCCAAAATCCGGGCGGAAACGCCGGTCGCCTTTCTGGATCGTTTGGCGCTGGAACATCGTTTTCAGTGGTTTGTTTACAATAATACCCTTTATGTCAGCCCGAAGGATGAGCAGGTGTCGGTTCGACTGGAGATTTCGCCGGATGCCGCGCCTGATCTTAAACAGGCGCTTAGTGGCATCGGGTTGCTCGATCCGCGTTTCGGCTGGGGAGAGCTTCCAGATGAAGGCGTAGTGTTGGTGACCGGGCCGCAGACCTATATTGATTTGATCCGTAGTTTCAGTCAGCAGCGGGAAAAGCAGGATGAACGCCGTAAAGTGATGATATTCCCGTTGCGTTTTGCATCAGTGTCCGACAGAACGATGCAATATCGCGATCAGCGTGTTGTTATCCCCGGCGTGGCGACGATCCTTAGTGAGCTGATGGACGGCCAGCGTATTGCACCGTTAGGTGCTTCCGGCTCATCGAACGCGATTCCTGATACCGGTATGGAAGCCATGCGTGAAAATTCACGAGCCTTGATGATGAGGCTGGCAGGGCGTAACAGCCCGGAACGCCGCACCGATGAGCAAGGGAATCTGATTCTAAATGGCAAGATTTCCGCTGATGTGCGTAATAACGCGCTGTTGATCCGCGACGATGAAAAGCGACGAGAGGAATACCAGCAATTGGTCGAGCAGATCGATGTTCCGCAAAATCTGGTTAATATCGATGCCATCATTCTGGATGTGGATCGCACCGCTCTGTCGCGTCTGGAGGCGAACTGGCAGGGGACGTTGGGGAGCGTCAGCGCGGGAAGTACCATGATGATGGGGCGCAGTACCCTGTTTGTCAGCGATTTTAAGCGTTTTTTTGCCGATATTCAGGCGTTGGAAGGTGAGGGAACCGCTTCTATCGTCGCCAACCCCTCGGTACTGACGCTGGAGAATCAGCCCGCGATTGTGGACTTCAGCCGCACCGCATTCATTACCGCCACGGGGGAGAGGGTGGCGAATATTCAGTCCGTTACCGCCGGAACCAGCCTGCAAGTCACGCCGCGTGTGGTGGGGCTGGATGGGAAGCGCAGTATTCAACTGATCATTGATATCGAGGACGGGAAGGTTGAAACCGGACGCGAAGGAGAAGCCACCGGGGTGAAACGGGGTACTGTCAGCACCCAGGTACTGATTGGTGAAAATCGCGCTCTGGTGCTGGGCGGCTTTCATGTTGAAGAGAGCGGCGAACGTGATCATCGCATTCCCTTGTTAGGTGATATTCCTATAATGGGTAAACTGTTTACCTCCACCCGGCATGAGGTATCGCGCCGGGAGCGTTTATTCATCCTGACGCCGCATTTAATTGGCGATCAAACGGACCCAACCCGCTATGTCTCTACTGAAAACCGCCATCAACTGAACGATGCCATGAATCGCGTCGCCCGGCGTAATGATAAAAGCGATCAATACAGTCTGGTGGAAAATGCTCTGCGTGATCTGGCCAGCAAACAGTTTCCGGCGGGATTTGAGAACCAAGAAAAAGGCTCTCGTTTGAGCGAAGTGTGTCGTTCGCATCGCGGCCTGGTGTATGACAGTAACCGTAATCAATGGTATGGCAATGGCAGTATATGGATAACCGTCGGTGTGGTGCGCAATCGCGGCTCGCAGGTTCAGCGTTTTGACGAAGCGGACTGTGGTGGTAATCGTACGTTGGCGGTTGCCGTCTGGCCTAAAACCACACTGGCGCCAGGGGAGTCCACCGAAGTCTTTGTCGCCCTCCAGCCTTTATCTACCACCGTGCCTGTCCGGCGTTCACTGCTGACGTCTTATTAACTCGGGAAAATTGTTATGTGTCATAAACCCTACTTGCTTATCGCGGCTGTGCTGCTTTTGGGCGCATGTTCGTCATCACGACAAATAGTTAATTGCACCTCGGTCACTTGCCGGCCTCAGCCCGATGGGCGACAGCTTATTATCTGGTGGCACCCTGATTTACGTACCGGCCCGGCGGATTACAGCAGGATAAGCATAAATGATTGATACGCCAGTTTTGTTTACCACCCAGCGTGACTTTCTTGCCGCAATAAACTATGTGCCGGAAGGCCGTTGGGAACCTCGGCCGGGGGTTACGCTGCTGTTCCAGCAACGGGGCCAGGAAAAAGTTCTCCAGCTAACGCTGGCCTCAAGTGTGCGCCACCCCGGCATGTTGCATCAATTACTGCAACGACGTTTTCTTGAGGCCGAAACATGCGCTGATTGTTACCTGAGCATGAATGAGCAGCGTGATTTGCTCGTGTGCTGCCAGCTTCCTGTAGAGGAAGAGAACCGTGTCAACGCCTTGGACAGACTATGGCGGCTGACAGGCCTGCCGCCGTTGTAACTACCCGAAATAAATCGATTTTTACCACCTGGACTGCGGGAACTGAAAACAACAGAGCATCACTAAATTGGTGCGCCCATCAAATAAGTCGGGATATCCCCTGACGGTAAAGGATAGCGGTGCTTTGACCAACTCATTCAATTACGAGGAAACATTATGCTTAATTCTCTTGGCGGCGGTACTACCGTGCAAATCACTATCAAAACAGAGGGAACGAATCAGTCGACTCGCTCTACGGATTCATCTCAGTCTTCATCTTCCTATGATGGCCAGCAGGGGGATGTGGCGGAACTGTTGGCAAACCTGTTGACGTCCCTGTTGTTTGGCTCTGAGAGCGATGGCAGCAAGAGTTACGATAGTCAAAATTCTGGTAGCCAAAATTACGGTATTCAAAATAAGGATGGTGGAGCGTTATTTGATCAAAACGGTCAACTGACCGATACCGGCAGTATGCTGGGAGCAAGCCTGAATGCATTAGATCCCTCCGCACAGTTGGGTAATCTGCTGCTCAGTGCGTTGTCCAATCTGCTGGATACTGATGAAGATCAACTTGATACGAGCAATCTGTTTGGCCAAAAACAACCGAACGATGAGGAAGTCTCCGCTTATAATCAGGGCGTTCAGGATGTACTGAATTTACTTTTGAATGGCGGTCTGAAAGAAGCATCCAGCAACCAGACGCCGCTGCAATTAGATGATAAGGGCCTGGAGGGGTTAAACGGCGCCAGTGACTTCAATCAGCTTGGTACTCAGATCGGGCTGGAAGTCGGGCAGAAAGCGGGCTTAGAGGCGCTGAACAATATCGGCTACGATAAAAAAGACAATAACAACCAATATAACCGTTATGTTATTGATAAAGAAGACCGTGAGCTGGCTGCTCAGATCGGTCAGTTTATGGATCAATATCCTGAAAAATTTGGGGTGCCTCAGTATCAGAAAAAAGACTGGGATGCGCCTCAGGATGATAATAAAACCTGGGCGCAAACCCTGGGTAATCCCGGTAAGGATGGGATGACAAAAGAGAGCCTGAATAAGTTTCTGGAAGCCGTGGGCATGGTTAAAAGTGCGGTGGCCGGCGACACGGGCAACGCCAACCTGTATGAGCGTGGCAATGGCGGCAACTCGATAGGTATCGACCTGTCGATGCTCGGCGACAGTATCATCAGTAATGAATTGAAAAAACTGGCCGATTGATTGAGATAAACTCCATAGTAGCCAAAGCAGGGTATCGTCCCTGCTTTTTTGCGTTGGTTATCGGCCAGGTAAAGCCCGTGGGGGTAAAATCAGAACGTTTGTCAGCAGAATGAGAATGAAGCCAGCTTGCGCTGGCTTCGCGGGTTTATCTATGAGGAAAGGTTGGCGGGTTGCCGCACTTTAATGAGTTGATCGGCCATCTGTCGTGCTATCCAATAAGCGGTTTGTGCCACATCACTGTGCAGCCCATTTGCCGCTTGGACGTTGATCTGATGCAGAAAATCCTGCTCAAGTGAATCCACAAAAGCGTCAAACTCAAACTGGCCGCTACGTTGTGGGCTGGTCTGTGACAAAATCTGGTGCAAACATTCAGTGACCAGATTTATCGCACGCTCAAAGGCTTCACGCTGAACCGGCGTCAGATAGCCGCCTTGTTTTACCAGGTCGGCCCAGCGTGAAGGCGTGCTGGTGGCGGGAATCATTGATGCAGGCATCTTAGTTCACCTGTATGTTAGCGGACTGAGGAACTTTGTAGTGATTGTCGACGTTGGTCAGGTTGATGTTACCGCCTGTTACGTTCAAATTATCACTGTCGCTTTTCACAAACGAGAACTTGCCGTTTTCTGCGTCTATGTTACTCAGGTTAATATTCCAGTCGCCTTGCTGGCCACCATTGGTGCGAATAAAGGTGCCGAAATCTTTCGCTTTGAAGTTATCAATGGTCAGATTGGCATCGGCATTAAGCTGGAATATTTTGTCGGATGCACCCTGAGCGCTGCTGTTGGTGATTTCAACGTTGGCAGGCTTACCGTTGTTGGATTTCACGGTCAGCGCATCTTCACCGACATTAGTCCAGTGGACGTTATCAATTTTGGCATCGCCCTTGACGTGAACACCATCTGCGGCATTATCCCCAAAGACCACATTTTTCAGGGTGGCGCCATCAGCCAGTTCAAAAATAGGCTTTTGTCCTTCTTTCTGGGTTCCGTCGCCTAATTTGTCGCTGGCGACAAAGGTTTTACCCCCGCCGTCAAAAACTTCGCCCGGACCGACTTTTATCGTTTCATCAACCGTAGTTACATCACCACTGGCACTAGGAAATTCAACCGGGCCGGCCTGGCTGGTATTGTTGGTGGATCCGCTCCCGCTTGGCGCCGCGCCTTTGCTGCCTTCAGTTGACGGCGTGGTAGGGTTGCCGCTTCCAGAGGTGGTGGAGGGAGGGTTGCCAGCAGGAGAGGAAGAACTATTCGGGTTGCTGGTGGACATCGGATTAGACGCGTTTGATGCTGGCGTTGATTTGGAGTCCTCTGGCTGACCGAACTCATCTTTTTGCGTGTCCATCAGATTGGCGATTAGCTCCATCAGTAGTTTTATCAACGTATTCTCACTGATCTGCCCGCCGCCATCTTCTGTTGGGTTGATGGCATTTTTCATCGCTCCGCTTGAGGTGTCATCCAGCAGGGAACGGCTGAGGTTTTCCGGATTCTGCGTGTCACCGCTGCCGGAGGTGCCCGATAATGGGGATGAACCGGGAGTTGCATTATTTGACTGCGATAATGGGTTTTGTGCATTTTGTCCATTTTTTGCGTCATCGCCAGGTAGCAGTTGCTCAAGCAGTTTCATCAATGACTCGCTCAACGCCTGCTTGTCCGTGTTGTTGCCAAGTGAATCAGCCGAGCGGTTCAATGGATCGTCGCCCTGCTGTGAGTTGTTATTCCCCTGAGTATTATTGGGCATAAGTGCGTTGAGTAGAACAGCCAACGCCTCCAGCATCTGATCCTCCTGTTGTTGAGAGCGTTCCGGTGATGATCCAGTCTTTTGCTGATCAAGATTGGTCTGTGACAATCCTGACGAGGGGACTGTCATGGTTAGCGTAATATCTGTCATTATTGACCTCATGAAAAAAGTGGGATGGGTGTCTTTGTTGCATCATGGCGAACGGACGGACGCATTTAGCACGTCCGTCCATTCGTTATAAAATGAGTGAGGAAAGGCCTTGCGGGGTTCCCATAAGGGAAAATGGTTTTAACGTTGATAAATTAAGCAGTAGGATAAATGAAGACAGATAACATTCGGTTGATATGGCCTACTATTGCATAAGGCACATAATAACCGGAGTGACGGAATAAATGCGGGGACTACTGGTTGTAATAGTGATTCTGGCTGCCTTGATTGCGTTGGCGCCCTGGATCCAACGACATCTCCCACCGGGATATGATCCTTTTACCCCGCTGTCGGTTGACGACCCGCCCACGTTGGTGACTCGCTTTAAGCTTAGGCAGTTGGCGGACGATCCCGAAACCTGTCTGGCGGTATTAAGACAGGCACAGGATAAAGGGCGCATTGCCTTCGTTCTGCCGGGCAGTATTGATGGGCAGTGTCCGTTGCTTTCTCCTGTTCGCGTTCAGCGTTTTGGCGCCGTGACCCTCAGTTCAAGTTTTTTGGCCAGTTGTCCGCTGGCGTTAAGCAGCGCGATGTTTGTTACGCAATCGGCGATACCGCAGGCGCAGCGGCTGGGAACCACTCTGTCGCATATTGATCATGTCGGCAGCTATGCCTGTCGAAATATTTATCACCGGCCTGAAGGGCGGCTGAGTGAACATGCCACTGCGCAAGCCTGGGACGTTACCGGCTTCAAGCTGGCCGACGGGCGGAGTATCAACGTGTTGAACCAGTGGACGGCAGCGGATGAAAGCGGCGATTACTTGCGCACCACGTTTGAGCAAAGCTGTGATTTCTTTGGCAATTCGCTGGGGCCGGAATACAACGCGGCCCATGCCAATCATTTTCATCTGGGAATGCGTGGCTTCGGCGTGTGCCGGTAACGGCATGTCGGGCAGACATAATGCACAGAGGCTGGCGCAGATTAAAAATCGGCATATTCCTGTGCGGGCAGCCAGAAACCATCAATAAACTCTTCGATAGGATAACACCCGGCGCGGCGTAAGCGCTGTTCATTCATGGCCTTGATGCACTGGGATTCCGTATTGTACGCGTCCACCACCAGTTCATCACAGCCATTGCCGAGATAACAAACGAATATCACCAGTGCAAACATGACGCCCTCAATTCCTGGTTAACAGCATGGTTTTTTCCATCGCTTCTGTAGGCAATTGTAGATGAGAATCACAGAGAAGTGAGGCCGGATCTGTTTATCAGTTGGTTTTGTCTCCATCTGATTGTCGCCGTGCAGAATCCTGACGGCTATCCTGTGCGGCGGAACAGGCGCCGTCGCGCACCAACTCGCGTGGCAAATTGTTTTTTATCCGGCTGCCGATGCGTTTGGCCAGCCCCACCGGGCAGTGCTGATAAGTCAGCAGCAGTTCATTCGCTGAGGGTGCAGGCTCCGGGTAGCTGTCCTTCCCCTGAAACCATTCGCAGGCCTGCCGAACGTTGAGTGCGTAGGCGTGGTCGGCATCCGCGTTCGCCAGCGCAATGATGGCTTCGTGCTGCCAGCGATAGCCTTTGGGAAACTGCTCCGCCAGCTTGATACCAATACGTGAGAAGCGGATTTTCCCAAAAGCGGAGGCCAACGCGGCGGGGAAAAGCCAGATTTCGTTGTCGCGCCGCCATAATTGTAGCCGATCGTTTTCCCACGTCAGCCCCTGTTGTTGCGCTGCCTGTATGATCGGCGCGCCATCTTTGGCACTCAGCGCAGAGAAAGGGAATTTACCTATTTTGTAACCGGGTGCAGGGAGCGGCGGGACGCTGGCCGTTTTACGCAGACGCGCCACGAAAAAGCCCTCGCTGTCATAAATCTGTGGAAAAACGTGTAAGAAACCCTCTTCCGTTGCGGCAAGCGCGGCGTCAGGGAACAGATCGGTCAAGGGTTCGAATGTGCAGGCATCGGGAAAAGTTTGTTGCAACCAGTGGCACACCTGCTGATTTTCCTGCGTGTTCAGCGTACAGGTAGAGTAGATCATCACTCCACCGGGTTTTAAGGCGTGAAACGCGCTCAGGATTAGCTCTTGCTGGGTGGCGGCAATGCTGGCGATACTTTCCGGCGACCAGTGATTCATTGCAGCGGGATCTTTACGCACCACGCCTTCGCCGGAACAAGGGGCATCAAGCAGGATCGCATCGAAATAGTCGGGCAACGCCGCGCCGAACACCCGTCCGTCAAAGTGGGTCAGTGCCGTATTGCTGACGCCGCAGCGACTGAGGTTGGCGTGCAGGACTTTCACCCGACTGGCGGCGTATTCATTGGCAATGATGGCTCCCTGATTTTCCATTCTGGCGGCAATTTGCGTGGTTTTGGAACCGGGAGCCGCCGCCACGTCCAATACGTGACACGGGGCGGTATCATGATGAAAAAGGGCGCTGACCGGCAGCATGGAGCTGGCTTCCTGGATGTAGAACAGGCCGCTCAGGTGTTCCAGCGTATTTCCCAATCGCACTATTTCATCATCGGCGTTCAGCAGCCAAAAACCGTCGCTGCACCAGGGAATAGGCTCAAGCTGCCACTGATAAGGTTCCACCCGTTTTAAAAACTCATCGGTGCCGATTTTTAACGTATTCACCCGGATGCTACGGCGTAAAGGCCGTTGACAGGCGGAAATGAAGTCATCCATAGAGAGATGGCCGGGCATGATGGCCTGGATGGCAGCGAGAAACTCCGGGGGTAAATGGGCTGGCGTCTGTTTAGCCACGTTAGGCGGTTCCATTACGGCAGTGAAGATTAAGCGGCGGAGCTTACCACAAAATGCTATCAGGTAGTCTATCAACCTCGGGCGGGTTTACCGCCCGGATTTTAGTTGGTCGGAATCGCCGTACCCCATTGCCGCCACTCTTTTGGCTCTTCGTTGTACAGCAGGAAATGTTTCCCTTCCTGAGCTTTGGGGGCGAGCGGGGTGGTCGCCGGAGTGGCAAAGGCGATCCCGCCGCGGATAAACTGCTGGAACGTCCCGCTTTTTATCACCCCGCCGGTCAAGCCAAATTCCAGGTTATAGCCGGAAGCCAACCAAAAGACCGAGTTGTTTCTCACCAAATGCTGGTAGCGCTTACTGATGCGCAGGGCGACGGAAATACGGTCAGACAACGTACCCAGCGACAGGCCAGTAACGGTTCCCACTTCTATTCCCCGGAACAGCACGGGCGTGCCTACCTGTAATGCACCGGCTTCCGGCGCGTCCACGCTGATGTTTAAACCATCCTGATAACGGGAATCTGAGATGGTTGCCGGTTGCAGCTCAAAACTGCGGGATACGCCACCACCGCCGGGTTCAACATTGATATAGGGCTGGAACAGGGTTTCCAGATGATTAACCCCTGCCGCTGAAATTTCCGGGGTGACAACCGAAAAGCGAGTTCCCGCACGGGCAAATCCGCGGACATATTCGGGATAAAGCACCGCCTGCACCAACACTTCATTATGCTGTTCAGACAGCTTGAGTGAGTCAAGTTGCCCAATATCAATCCCCAGATAGCGGATTGGCATACCGGGCGCCAGTTTACCGGCATCAAAAGTTCGCAGGGTAATGCGGCTGCCGACTGCGCGTGCTGCGGTTTCATTGCTGTAAAGAACCCGCTTGCCGCCTTTGATTTCCGGCGCTCCCTCCAGATTATCAAAGCTGATGGCGCCTTTAAGGGCGCGGTTAAGCGGCGAGGCCTGTACGGTTAGTCCGGAGGTGTTTAACTGGATGCGGGCGCCGCCTTCGGCCCAGAAAACGCTGCTATCCGTCAACAGTTTGCGGTGTTCCGGGCGGATATAGACATCCACCTCGAAATAATCCGCTTTTGGCCGGATCTGCATGATTTCACCGACCTGAAACTTGCGGTACAGCACAATCGAACCATCCTGAATATCGGGCAGACGATCGGTTACCAGCGTCAATGTCGGGGATGGCGTGGCGCCCCGGATACCTTCTTCCGCCTTTTCGAGATCGCTATAGAGGGGATAATGTTGCAGCACGTCGCCTTTGCTGCCGGGTAATACCTGAATGCCGCCGCTAAACCACTCCTGTGCGCTGGCCCCCAGCATCTGTATGCCATCCAGTCCCATTTTGACATTCAGGCGGCTATTGACGACAAATTTACTGTCACGATGCAGAAGCTGCCGATACTGTGGCTCAATCGCCACGGTAAAACCGACCCCTTCTTCATCCAGTGTCCGTTTCACCACCTGACCAATTTGTACGCCGTGCAACAACACCGGTTGGCCGTTATCGATACCGTAGCTTTGCGCGGCATTAAGCCGGATGGACAGAACGCCGGGTTGAGTTAACTGTTGCAGCCCGCTGTCCACCACGGTGAAGTGCTGACGCGGTTCGCCTTCGCCGGGAATGAGCGTCAGCGTGGGGCCACTGAGCAGGCGGGGAATATTCAGATCGCTCAGGGATAACCGCGGTTTGGTCAGCTCGATACGCGTTCCTTCCCGCATTAACGCCACCACCGCCGGATCGATAATCAGTTCACCGCTCACTTTACTGCTGTCGGGGATGAGGGTTATTTTTTTCAGCGTCCCGACTTCCAGTCCCTGATACATCAGCGGCGTGCGTCCTTCCGATAGACCGTCCCCGGACGGTAAATCAAGCGTAATCACCACGCCACGCTGGCTTTGCGCCAGATCGGGATAGAGACGATAGGATTGCTCCGCGCTGGCTTTTTCGCTGTCGTCGGGTGAATCAAACGCCACCGCGCCGTTGACCAGTGCCGCCAGATTTTCCATTTCCACCCTGGCGCCGCGCAAGCCCACGTCGGCATTAAAGCCGGATACGTTCCAGAAACGGCTGTTCTTCTTAACCAGATGGGTAAATCGCCGTTCGATCAGCACATCAATCATTACGCCATGCTGATCCGCTGAGACGGTGTAATCGTAGACTTTTCCGACCGGAATTTTGCGATAATAGACCAATGAGCCATTGCTCAGGGAACCTAAATCATCGGCGTGCAGATGGATCAGCAACTCACCGGTATTGACCCGGTATTTGGGCTGGGTATCCAGTGCGGAAAAATGCGCCTGCGGTTCGCCCTCGCCGGGCATCATGCCAATGTAGTTACCGCCGACCAGCGCATCCAGACCGGAAACGCCAGCCAGCGACGCTTTCGGCGTCACCAGCCAGAACTGGGTTCCGGTACGTAACGCGTCTTCCATGTCGCTTTTTATACTGGCTTCAACCTGTATGGTGCGCAAATCATCACTGAGCTTGATATCTTGCACCGTTCCGACTTCCACTCCCTGATAACGCACTGGCGTGCGACCGGCAACGATGCCATCAGCCGACACAAAATCAATGGTGACGGTGGCTCCCCGCTCCTGCTGATTGGTGTATACCAGCCAACCGGCAATCATCAGGGCAATCAGCGGCAGCAGCCAAAAGGGCGACAGGCGGCGTTTATTCTTCACAGTGGCTGCGGTTGGCGCTTCGGGTATTTTCTCTTGCATCGTTATCCCACATAAGTCGGCTATCCAGCCATTCGACTGCCAGAATAGTTAAAATCACTGCGGTGCCAAAATAGAAAGCCGCAGGCCCCATAGTAAAAGCGAGTAATTGATCGCGGTTGACCAGCGACATCATCAGTGCAATGACAAATAAGTCCAGCATTGACCAGCGTCCGATCCAGCGAATAATACGCAGCATCTTCATCCGGGCAATGAGACCGTCCTCAATCCGCAGATGAATACTTAACAGTAATGCGGACAGTACAATAACCTTAGTAAAAGGCACCAGAATACTGGCAATAAACACCACCAGCGCCACAGGAATGTTGCCCGATGCCAAAGACAGAATACCGGAAAAAATGGTGTCTTCGGTGCGAACGCCATTCACATAAATGATGGAGATAGGCAACAGGTTGGCGGGCAACAGGAAGATAATTGAGGCAATCAGCGCCGCCCAGGATTTTTGCAGGCTATACCTACGCCGCAAGCGTAACGGAATATGACAGCGAGGGCAGCGCCCACGGTTATCAGGTGAACTGGTAAAATGGCAGAAGATGCATATCCGGTAACGTTCGGGTGAGATAACCGGTCGCATTCGCGGGTAGAAGCGCTGCCACAGTTGGTCGCTATTAAGGTGGATAAGCGTCAGCACGCTCAATATCATTAATGCCAGATAGGCAATCAGGCCGCCGCCTGGCTGAACATCAGCGAATTCCCGAACTTTGATGGCGGCAACCGCCATGCCAACCAGGTAAATATCCAGCATCATCCATTCTTTCAGCCTGTCCAGCATCAATAGAATCGGGCGCAGATTCATGCCCATGCGCGGCGCGAAAAACAGATACAAAAGCGAAAATACCAGCGTCAGCGGCACACCGACAGTACAAAAAGCGACCATGCTGGCCGTTATCGGGTGTCCCTGCCGGGTAATTTGCCAGATCCCTTCAAACAGACTGGCATTAATGGATACGCCAAGCAGGCGGATGCTGATTAACGGTTCGGTATAAGCAAACGGCATCAGCACCAGCATGGCAACGGCCATGGCCGCCAGCCGGGAGATGGACCAGTCACGCCCTGAGCTTACTCTTGCATCGCAACGCGGGCAGTTTGCCGTTTGGTTACGCTTAACAATGGGTAACATGAAAAAAGCATCACATTCAGGGCAACGGTGATAACGTGCTGTTGGCCGTGCGGGCGCTACAGCGCCGTCGACATAGGGCGGCCTTGATGACGGATAGGGTGCAGGACTCATTATGTTATATATTTTCATATTACCTGCGGTTAACGATCCATGAGCCAGATGAGTGTAGTCGATAAAAAACGGCGTAACGCACGACGATATAGCCTAACGGAATGATGAGCGACATAAAATGAGACTACACTCTGTAGACGATATAATTAATAGGTAAATAGCACGATATGCATGGTTCCGATATTTCGACAAGGATGATTCTTCGCGCTAATGAATAAATCTTATGGCATCCTGTAGCGGATATTTGCGGATGGTTATTTTGGCGTATGTGGCTGGGTAGACTCAAAAAGACAGAATAATATTTTATGAAAAAACAACAATTTTATCGGGATCTGGTGGGTGATATATCCTCGCTGATTGCGGGAGAAAATCGTTTTATCACCATCCTGGCAAACAGCAGCGCATTACTGTTTGAACGTTTGGATGGGGTTAACTGGGTTGGTTTTTATCTGCTGGAACAGGACTCGCTGTTTCTTGGGCCGTTTCAGGGACGGGTGGCTTGTGTCCGTATTCCGGTAGGTAAAGGTGTATGTGGTCGGGCGATCGCTGAAAATCAGATTCAACGCGTAGGTGATGTACATGCGTTTCCCGGCCATATTGCCTGCGATGCTGCGAGTAACGCCGAAATTGTACTGCCGCTGACGGTTAGCGGTCAGTTGGTCGGCGTTTTAGATATTGACAGCACGGTTTATCAACGGTTTGACGCAGACGATGAAGAGGGGCTTAAGGCCGCGGTGACAGCACTTTGTGTACAACTTGAAGAAAGCGATGTGCTGACTTTTGTCAATTCTCTCACGTTGAAACAAGGATAACGTAGCAATTGCTGATGGCGTCATTATAATGACGCCTGTTCATGCCTGCGCCGGTTGGCACACCCGTTGTAATCAGGAAATTTCATGGAAAATCAACCTAAGTTGAACAGTAGTAAAGAAGTCATTGCTCTATTGGCAGAGCGGTTTCCGCTTTGTTTCACCACTGAAGGTGAAACTCGACCGTTAAAGATCGGTATTTTTCAAGATCTTGTTGAACGCATTCCCGAAACAGATCACGTCAGCAAAACGCAATTGCGTTCTGCGCTGAGGCTCTATACTTCAAGCTGGCGTTATCTGTACGGCGTTAAACTGGGCGCTCAACGAGTGGATTTGGATGGAAATCCCTGCGGCGAGCTGGAACAGCAGCATGTCGACCACGCCCGTAAGCAACTGGAAGAAGCGAAAGCCAGGGTTCAGGCCCAACGCGCCGAGCAACAAGCGAAAAAACGTGAAGCGGGAGAAACCGCCGAACCAGTGCGTCATCGTCCGGCAAATGGTAAAAATGCGCCACGCCGTGAGCGTGATGCCGCTAATACCGCGCCGCGTAAACCGCGCAAGCCTGCTTTCCGGCCGTCGTCATCTCCTTCTCAGCAGCCTGCTAACGCCCAGTCCCGTCAGCTAAAATCTGCCAGCAGTGAGCCTCAGCAGCCGCGGGTGGCGGTTACGGATGTTTCCAAACTGCAAATCGGTCAGGAAATCAAAGTCAGAGCCGGCAAAGATGCTATGGCTGCCACTGTGCTTGAGATTGCCAAAGGTGAAGTCAGGGTGCAGTTGGCTTCAGGCATGGCAATGATTGTGCGCGCAGAACATTTGCAGTTCTGATACGGAGGCCAACCTGGGCATGAACAATTTAGCCAGAATGACCGCTATCGCAGGTTTGCTGCTGGCGAGTGTTAGTTTTGCGAATGAAAATATTACGCGTGTTGAACAAATTCCTCAGTTACAGCAGGAACCTCAACATGCCACGGTAAGTGACAGAGTCGCGTCGCGCTTTCTGCGTTCCCACTATCGCCAGTTTATGCTGGATGACGCTTTCTCCGAAAAAATTTTTTCCCGTTATCTCAATATGCTGGACTACAGCCATAATGTGTTGTTGGCTTCGGATATTGCACGGTTTTCCGGTAAGAAAACGCAGTTGGGGGATGAGCTGAAATCCGGTAAGTTGGATCTTCCCTATGCGTTGTATAATCTGGCGCAGAAACGGCGTTTTGAACGTTATCAATATGCGCTGTCGTTGTTGGAAAAACCGATGGACTTTACCGGCAACGACACGATCGAGCTGGATCGCGAAAAAGCGCCCTGGCCGCAAAATGCGAGTGAACTGAACCGCCTATGGGACGCCAAAGTCAAATACGACTGGTTAAGCCTGAAGCTGACCGGCAAAGAAGACAAAGACATCAAGGAAACGCTGACCAAGCGATATCAGTTTGCGATTCGCCGTCTGGCGCAGAGCAACAGCGAAGATGTCTTCCAACTGATTATGAACGCCTTTGCGCGGGAAATTGATCCGCACACCAGCTATTTGTCGCCCAGAAATACCGAACAGTTCAATACCGAAATGAGCCTGTCGCTCGAAGGGATTGGCGCGGTATTACAGATGGATGACGATTACACCGTGATTAACTCTATGGTGCCCGGCGGCCCGGCGGCGAAAAGTAAAAACATTACGGTGGGCGATCGCGTGGTGGGGGTCGGTCAGAGCGGGAAACCGATGGTTGATGTTATCGGTTGGCGTCTTGATGATGTGGTTGCGCTGATTAAAGGGCCGAAAGGCAGCAAGGTTCGGCTGGAAATTCTGCCTGCGGGCAAAGGCACCAAAACCCGTATCGTTACGCTGACTCGTGAGCGCATACGTCTTGAGGATCGTGCGGTTAAGATGTCGGTCAAGAATGTCGGCAAAGAGAAAGTTGGGGTATTGGATATTCCAGGATTCTACGTAGGCCTGACGGATGACGTAAAAGTTCAGCTCCAGAAGCTGGAAAAACAGCACGTCGGCAGCGTGGTGATTGACTTGAGGAGTAACGGCGGCGGCGCACTGACCGAAGCGGTAGGGTTATCCGGGCTGTTTATTCCCAGCGGGCCAGTGGTGCAAATCCGTGATAATAACGGCAAAATCCGCGCAGACAGCGATACAGACGGCACGGTTTACTACAAAGGGCCGCTGGTGGTGCTGGTAGACCGTTTCAGTGCCTCTGCTTCTGAAATCTTTGCCGCTGCGATGCAGGATTATGGCCGGGCCTTGATTGTGGGCGAACCGACCTTTGGTAAAGGTACGGTACAGCAATATCGTTCCCTGAATCGAATTTACGATCAGATGTTGCGCCCTGACTGGCCGTCATTAGGCTCTGTTCAGTATACGATTCAGAAGTTTTATCGCATTAATGGCGGCAGTACTCAAATGAAGGGGGTGACGCCTGATGTGATGATGCCTACCGGAACCGAAACGGTTGATACCGGCGAAAAATTCGAGGACAACGCACTGCCGTGGGATAGCATCAAAGCGGCTGACTACACGAAAAGCGGCGACTTGAAGCCGGTTATCAGTACGCTGAATGAGCATCATCAGGAGCGTATTGCTAAAGATCCAGAGTTTCAATATATCGCAGAGGATATTGCCCGGTATAACGCGCTGAAAGATAAGCGTAATACGGTATCCCTCAATCTTGCCCAGCGTGAGAAAGAGAGTGACGATGATGAAGCGATGCGTCTGAACCGGATTAACGATCGCCTGGTCAGAGAAGGGAAGAAACCGCTGAAATCACTGGACGATTTGCCAAAAGATTATCAGGCTCCAGACCCCTATCTGGATGAAACGGTAAAGATTGCGCAGGATCTGGCGCAGGCAGAAAAATAGTAAGTTATCGATTGTCCCTTTCCTAAACCAAACCCCGGCGCGTCCGGGGTTTTTCTTGATGGCCGACTGGGCTTTTTTCTATCCGCTCACCGGCAGATCAGCCAGCCGATCAGGTTTCAATAACGATTAGCGGCCTGCTTTTAACTGCTGGAAATAGGTTTCGTACACAGTGCCGGTACTACCAACATCATTCTGCCATTCACCGTTGTTAATTATCTCTTCATCCGGGTACAGTGTTTTATCACCTGAAACCTCTGGCGGCAGCAGCTTCTTTGCCGCCAGATTAGGCGTCGGGTAGCCGATTGTTTCGGCAACCTGCGCGGCGATTTCCGGTCGCAGCAGGAAGTTAATCATTTTCATGGCGCCGTCAACGTTTTTGGCGTTAGCCGGGATAGCCAGGCTATCCATCCAGAAAATACCGCCTTCTGTCGGCCAGATAATTTCCAGCGGCGTGCCAGCCTGCCGGGCCACATAAGCAGAGCCATTCCACACCATGCCCAGGTTCACTTCGCCTTCCATAAACGGGTTACCCGGATTGTCCGAATTGAACGTCAACACGTTGGGCATGAGTTTCTGTAGTTCTTTATAGGCCGCTTCTATCTGCTGCGGATCGGTGGTATTGGCGGAATAGCCGAGTTTACGCAGGGCGATTTGGAACACCTCGCGCGCGTCGTCCGTCAGCAGCAGGCTACTTTTGTATTGCTTGTCCCATAGATCGGCCCAGCTTTTGATGCTGGCAGGATCAATGGCGTCGCGGTTGACGCCAATGGCCGTCGCGCCCCAGATATAAGGGACGGAGTAATCGTTATTGGGGTCAAACGATTTGTGCAGTAAATTTGGGTCAAGATGATGAAAGTTGCTGAGTTTACCGGTATCGATTTTTTGCAGCATACCCTCCTTACTCATTTTGGAAATAAAGTAGGTAGAAGGTACAATCAGATCGTAGGCGCTGTCCTGATAGGTTTTCAGCTTGGCGTACATGCTTTCGTTGGATTCATAGGTAGAGTAAATCACCTTGATTCCGGTTTCTTTGGTGAACTGCTCAAGCAAACCGGGGGGAACATATTCAGTCCAGTTATAAAAGTACAGTGTTTTCCCATCGTTGGCATTGGCCGCGTTGAGGCCGAAAACCAGGGCGCAGGCTGCCAGCAGATGTGACCATTTTTTCATGTTGTTTGTCTCCTTTCCCAAAGGGTAAATATTATTTTTTGGTGCGATCTCGCAGGATAAGCTGACTGCACAGCACCAGTAGTAATGACAGTATGAGTAGAATAGTGGCTAACGCATTCACTTCCGGCGATACACCGACTTTAACCATAGAATAAATTTTCAACGGCAGGATTTCATAGGCTGGCCCGGTGACGAATGATGACACCACCACGTCGTCCATCGAGAGCGTAAAGCTCAACAACCAACCTGCCGCCACCGCAGGCATTGCCAGCGGCAAAATGATTTTTCGCAAAATGATCGCCTCGCTGGCCCCCAAATCACGGGCGGCTTCCAGCATCCGTACATCAAACCCTTTCAGGCGTGAATAGACGGTGACCACCACAAAAGGCAGACAAAAGGTAATGTGGGAAAACAGCAGCGACCAGAACCCCAGCGATATCCCCAGCAGCATAAACAGCACAAGTAGAGAGATCGCCATAACGATATCCGGTGACATCATCACCACGAACAGCATACCGCTGACAAAAGGTTTACCGCGAAAACGGTAGCGGTAGAGCGCAACAGCGGTCAGGGAACCGATCAGCGTGGCAAAACTGGCCGAAAAGACGGCCATGGTCAGCGAGTGCTGTGCGGCTTGTAGCAGGCTGTCGTTATTCAGCAGCCGCCGGTACCAGTCAAGGGTAAAGCCTTGCCAGTTGATGCCAAAGCGGGCCTGATTGAAAGAATTCACGATCAGAATGATGATGGGGATATATAAATAGGCGTAAATGACGGACATAAATCCGCCGCGCAGCAGGCGACCTATCATTCTAGCTCCCCTTTTTTGTGCAGCAGCCGGGCGGCGCGATAGTAAACAAACAGCAACAGCCCCATGATCAGGGTCAGACAGATACTGGTGGCGGCGCCAAACGGCCAGTCACGGATATTAAGAAACTGGCTTTTAATCACGTTGCCGATAAGCAGGTTTTTGGCGCCGCCCATCAGGTCAGCAACAAAAAACAGGCCCATTGCCGGCAGCAGAACCAACAGACAACCGGCAATGATACCGGGCATCGTCAGTGGAATAACGATGCGCACAAACGTCTGCCATTTGTTGGCGCCTAAGTCGCGGGCGGCCTCAAGGTAGGATCTGTCAAGCTTTTCGATACTCGAGTAGAGCGGTAAAACCATAAACGGCAGCAGGATGTAGATAAGGCCGAGAATAACCGCCTCAGAGGTGTACATAATGCGCAGGGGCGACTCAATAAGACCGATCCACAGCAGAAATTCGTTCAGATAGCCACGGGTGCTCAGGAACAGCTTCAGCCCGTAAATGCGGATCAGTGAGTTCGTCCAGAAGGGGACGATCAATAAAAACATCAGTAATGGCCGTATCTTTTCCGGTAACCGCGCCAGAATAAAGGCAAAAGGGTAGCCAAGCAGCAGGCAGCACAGCGTTGCAATTGCCGCCATGTTCAACGAATGCAGCAAGACTGAGGCATACAACGGATCGGCCAGGCGCGTGTAGTTATCCAGCGTAAAAACCAGACTGATGAAATTCGTATCGTCACGGGTTAAAAAGCTGGCGCCGATAATCATCAGATTGGGCATGAAAACGAACAGGACCAGCCAGGCCACAATGATGGTGATAATGGTATTTTGAAAGCGTTTACGCGGCTTCTTCATCGTGCAGAACGACCTCCCAGCTCTCAACCCAGGTGATCGCCACTTTTTGATTCAGCGAATGGTCTACATCGGGATCATCCTCGTTAAAAAATTCGCTGACCATGACCATTTTGCCGTTTTCCAGCTCAATACTGGACTCCAGCGTCATCCCTTTATAGTTACGTTCGCGCACATATCCGATGATCCCGGCGGTTGTGGCGCTGTCGTTAATCTCTTTTACCCGCAGATCCTCCGGTCGCAACAGGACGTTGAGATGTTGTCCGACGCTTACCGGAAAACCAACGGTGATGATGCACTCGCGGCCTTCAACACGGGCGCACACGCGCTGCTCATCAACTTGCGCAATGACGGTGGCATCGAATATGTTGATCTCGCCGATAAAGCTGGCCACGAACAGGTTGCACGGCTCTTCGTAGATCTCACGCGGCGTACCGTCCTGCTCGATGCGGCCATTGCGCATGACCACGATACGGTCGGACATGGTGAGCGCTTCTTCCTGATCGTGGGTGACGAAAATGAAGGTGATGCCCAGTGTACGTTGCAGCGCCTTCAGCTCATTTTGCATCTGCCTACGCAGTTTGTAGTCCAGTGCCGAGAGCGATTCATCCAGCAACAGCACCTTTGGCTTATTCACCACGGCCCTGGCAATGGCCACGCGCTGTTGCTGCCCGCCAGAGAGTTGGTGCGGTCGGCGCGGGGCCAATTCGTCCAGTTGCACCATTTTCAGCGCTTCCTGTACCCGGGGGATAATTTCCGCTTCAGGGGTTTTTTGCATCCGTAACCCAAATGCGACATTGTCAAAAACACTGAGATGCGGAAATAACGCATAGCTTTGGAAGACGGTATTAATATGCCGGTGTTCGGCAGGCTGGTGGGTAATATCCTGTTTTTCTAATATGACATTGCCGCTGTCCACCGTTTCCAGACCGGCAATCAGGCGCAGCACGGTGGTTTTACCACAGCCGGAAGGCCCAAGAATAGTGAGAAACTCACCGTTATTGATGGTGAGATTAAAGTGAGAAATGATGTCTTTGCCATCAAAACGTTTATGGACGTCGAGCAGTTCAACGACCGGAGTAGCAGGACGATTATCTTTCATTTAGGGTTATCGCTCTGTTCCAGGTATGGTGAGTCCACGAGGTGTCGGGACGGGACATGCCAAGGGTTATCACCTTTCAGCCTACAAGCTTAGTTGAGGGTCGGCATTCTACGGGAAACCATGCTGAACGCCAACTTGTGCGGCTATACTTAGTGATGACAGCCCCAAATCATTGGCCGAACGGGTAACGCGCTATATCCTGATGCTATGTGGTTGTTATTTTATTTGGTACATTTTGTAATGCGCAGTTGGATATCAACCGAGTTTATTGCCTTATAGTGACGATAATCCGTGATTTGAGCCGCGCAGGAGACATAGAACGATGTTTCGATTCTGCGTGTTAACACGGTAAAAACTGACCTGACGCAATATCTGCCGTAGGCGCCATCCTCATAATGCAATGCAGGGTTCAAGAGGCAATAGAGATGGATAAATTACTCGATCGATTTTTAAATTACGTTTCTTTTGATACTCAATCAAAAGTCGGTGTCCGGCAGGTGCCAAGCACCGAAGGCCAACTGACGTTTGCCCGTGCATTACAGCAGGAACTGCTGGATCTGGGGTTTGAGCAGGTCACGTTAAGTAAACATGGGTGTGTCATGGCGACGCTGCCGGGAAATGTGGCCTGGTCAGTGCCAACCATCGGTTTTATTTCTCATATGGATACGTCTCCTGAGTACTCCGGGAAGAACGTTAACCCCCAGATTGTGGAAAACTATCGTGGTGGCGATATTGCCCTGGGCATTGGCGATGAAGTGCTTTCGCCAGTGATGTTCCCTGTGTTGCATCAACTGCTGGGGCACACGCTGATTACCACAGACGGCAAAACCCTGCTGGGCGCGGATGATAAAGCCGGAATCGCTGAAATTATTACCGCGCTGATGCGTTTGAAAAAAAACCAGGTGCCGCATGGCGAGATCCGGCTGGCGTTTACGCCGGATGAGGAAATTGGTAAAGGCGCTCAGTTTTTTGACCTTAAGGCATTTAATGCGCAATGGGCCTATACCGTGGATGGCGGTGGCGTGGGTGAGCTTGAATATGAAAACTTTAATGCCGCCTCCGTTACGGTGAAGATTGTGGGTAATAACGTGCACCCCGGCAGCGCCAAAGGGGTGATGGTCAATGCGCTTACGCTGGCATCACGCTACCATCATGAGGTGCCTGCGGATGAGTCTCCTGAAAAAACCGACGGCTACCAGGGCTTTTATCATCTGCATAGCATCAAAGGGGGGGTTGAACGTGCGGAGTTGCACTATATCGTGCGTGACTTTGACCGTAACGGATTTGAACAACGTAAGAAAAAGATGCTGGAGATTGCGGAAACCGTGGGGAAAGGTCTGCATCCCGATTGCTATATTGAGGTGACGATCGTTGACAGCTACTACAACATGCGAGAGCAGGTTGAGCAGCATCCGCATATTATTGCGCTGGCGCAACAAGCCATGCGGGATTGCGATATTGAACCGCTGCTTAAGCCGATCCGTGGCGGTACTGACGGCGCTTTTCTGTCGTTTCAGGGGTTGCCTTGCCCGAATCTGTTTACCGGCGGCTACAACTATCACGGCAAACATGAGTTCGTTACGCTGGAAGGCATGGAGCAGTCGGTGTCGGTTATTATGCGAATTGCCGAGCTAACCGCATTACGCGCCAAAGCCCAGTGAGGCGAGGATTCCGTCACTCGCCGGTTCGGATTGAGGTTACGAACGCTTTAATCGGAAAAGTACCAATAGCCACTGTTAATCAATACGGTTAGCTGCGCCAGAAACGACGGATCTTCCAGCGCTTCCGCCATCATTGCGGCATCAATAGCGTGATGTTGAGCCAATGCCGACAGTGCCTGTTTATGGGGGCTGCTAATCACTTCACCGTTTACATAGCAGTTTTCTCCGACGCACAGCACCCGTAACCCCCCCAAACGACGTAATTGCTCCCCCTGTTGCAGAAAATCATAGACTTCAACGGCCTGATAAGGCGGCTCTGGTGGCGCGAGATCCAGTTCATGGCGGGATTGAGAAATAAACTCGCCGAACCAATTCTGGAAATGCTCTGGCTGCTGAACCAATTCCAACATAATTTGCTGCAAATTGTTCAGTTCCTGCGGCAGCACGGTGGCCGGGTGATCACGGGTAGGGATTGCCGGATCGCTGTAACGGTAACTACCGAGTTCGTGGGATAGCACATAATCAGCGAATCCGCTGATCAACTCGCGTGCGTTAGGGGCGCGGAAACCCACGGAATAGTTGAGTGAGTTTTCCAGCGAGTAGCCGTCATGCGGAAATCCGGGGGGAATATACAGAATGTCGCCTGGCTCCATCTCCTCATCAATAATGGCGTCAAAAGGATCGACCTGAAGCAGATCAGGGTGAGGACAATGCTGTTTCATCGGCACCTTTTCACCCACACGCCAGCGGCGACGGCCTGTTCCCTGAATGATGAATACGTCATACTGATCCAGATGCGGGCCAACGCCGCCGCCGGGAACAGAAAAAGAGATCATCAGATCATCAAGACGCCAGTCAGGTAACTGTCGGAAAGGGCGCATTAGCGAAATGGATGGCTCGTGCCAATGGTCGACCGCCTGCACCAACAGCGACCAATTATTCTCGCCCAGATGGTCGAAACCTTCAAATGGCCCGTGGCTAACCTGCCAGCGACCGTTATTATGGCTGACCAACCGGCTGTCGACCTCGTTTTCCAATGCCAGACCGGCCAGCTCGTCTGGCGAGATAGGATCGATAAAATGATTAAAACCATGTTTGATAATTACCGGATACTTTTGCCAGTAGCGTGCTAAAAAATCCGGCCAGTCGAGATTGAGTTGATAGTCCATACCATATCTTCCTGAAAACGTGAGAGCTGTAGCAATTATAGCGGATGCGCCGTTGGCTGTACTGACTTTCATACCTCATTATGGCCAAGATTCTGGCGGGAAAATATGGCCTCTACCCTGGCCCCTCCCAACGCACTGTCACTGATAATGATCTCACCCTGATATTGTTCAATAATCTCAGAAGCAACCGACAGGCCGATACCTTGACCGGGGCGTAATCTGTCGGCGCGTTGTCCACGCTGGAAAATAAGCTTCCGCTTGTTTTCAGGGATGCCGGGGCCGTCATCATCAATGATCAAATGAAGTTTATGGTCGGAATGCTGTGCGCTGATTTCCACAAATTCCAGGCAGTATTTACAGGCGTTATCCAGCACATTTCCCATAACCTCCATAAAGTCGTTCTTTTCACCGACGAAGGTCAGTTCGGGAGAGATATCCAGCGTCAGAACTACCCCTTTGCGCTGATAAACTTTATTCAGCGCCGAGCACAGACCATCCAGTAATGCGGGTACTGAATTTACCTCACGCATCAGCATAGGGTGCTCAGAACGCACACTGGCCCGATGCAGATAATAACCAATCTGTTGCGATATTCTGCTTATTTGCGCCAGCATAATGGGTTCCGCCTGATCGATATTGATTTCTTTACCCGTACGCAAAGCCCGCAGCGTGGTTTGTAAAACCGCCAGCGGTGTTTTAAGACTGTGGGTGAGATCGGTCAGAGTCGTGCGGTATTTGTGATAACGCTGGCGCTCGTTATTCAATAAAATGTTCAGATTTCTCACCAGGCTGAACAATTCCTGGGGAGGGTTTTCATCTAACTGCTCACGGGTGCCGTTTTCCAGTTCAGCAATTTGCTTAACCAGGTTTTTGATCGGACGCAGGCTCCAGTGCGCCGCCAGCCAGAGTAAGGGAAGAACCAGAATAAGATTGGCGATAAAAACGTAGCTGAACCACTCCCAGACAATATCTTCCTGCTGCAACTCCTGCGGGATTCTGTCGACCACCACGATTGTTAATGGCGGCAGATGTTCCGTTTGTGGATAGAAATTAACGGCGATAGAGTGTGTCAGCGTATCAGAATTGCTACCGTTGAGCGCTCTGAGGCTATTCAGTACCCGTGTATTTCCTCTCAGCACGGCACTGCTGGTATCGGCATCGGTATCCAATTCATGATAAGCCGTTTTTTTCAGCCAGTCAGGGCTGATCAGCGCTTCCAGCTCAGGCACTTCTTTTTCACGCCAGAGTATTTTCCCCTGTTGGTCATAAATTAAAACCAACGTGGGGAAATTGATATCGATATCCGGTGGCGAGGCGATGGTTAACTGGTTATCGCGCCACTGCGCCAGACTGTAAAACAGATTGCTTTCGCCACGCAGCAGCCGGAAAGAGGTTTTATCAAAGTTGACGCTGTAGCCGATAATCGCCACCACGCCGTAAGACAGAGATAGCGCCAGCACAATGGCGACCGTCGCTAATAAAAAGCGGACACGTAGTGAGAAGGGGGAACTTTTGTGGAGATTTTCCTGCCCGTCACCCTTTGGGCCGTCGCCAGCGACGTTAAAAATCGCTCCCGGCGATTTTTTATTCCGGGCGTCCTGCCCGTCCCCCTTCGGGCCGTCGCCAGCGACGTTAAAAATCGCTCCCGGCAATTTTTTATCACTCATTTTGTTTTTGTGCCTGGCCGATATCAAGGTCGAAACGATAACCCTGACCACGAACCGTAGTGATAACATCCGGTGAATCAGCATTCTGTATTTTTTTGCGCAATCGGCCCATTAATACATCAATGGTATGGCTCTCCCGTAGCTCTGCATCCGGGTATAGCTGTAACATCAGTGATTCCTTGCTGACCACTTTGCCATTGTTGCGGATCAGCGTTTCGATGATCGTGTATTCAAATGCCGTCAGCTTAACCGCCGCCCCTTTAATCATCACTTCACGTCGTGACAGGTCAATTTCAAACGGCGGTATGCTGATAATTTGCGATGCCAGTCCGCTATTGCGGCGCATCAGGGCTTGCAGCCGGGCGACAACCTCTTCCATATGAAAAGGTTTCGTGACGTAATCATCCGCGCCTGCTTCCAATACGGCGACTTTGTCCTGCCAGCCTTCCCGTGCCGTCAGCACTAAAATGGGTAATTTAAGCTGTTGTGAACGCCAGCGGCGAATCAAACTCATCCCGTCTTCATCAGGCAATCCGAGGTCGACAATAGCAATATCCGGTGAGTGTTCGTGTAAGAAATAATCGGCTTCTTTGGCGTCTGCGGCGGCATCAATCTGATGTCCCATTTCATTCATTTGAACGGTAAGGTGATGGCGTAATAAAATATTATCTTCGACGACCAGAATGCGCATGGCTATGTCCTCTTCCAAACAGGCAAACTCTGTTTGCGCATCATCGCCATACGCAATCGGAATTCATCGTATTATTCAGTTTTAATCTAGCAAATTATCCATATGGATAATAAACGGAGGATAAACGGACGGGCAAGGCGCGGCGGGCGCACGGCCCGCCTGTCGAGAGAGTGTGATTATTTCAGGTCATCGACCATTTTAATGGCTCGACCGAGATAATTTGCCGGCGTCAGGGTTTTCAGCCGTGTTTTTTCTGCTTCTGGCAGCGCCAGTCCGTCGATGAATGCCTGAATACCTGCTGCATCAACGCGTTTGCCGCGAGTCAGTTCCTTCAGTTTTTCGTAAGGCTTCTCAATGCCGTAACGACGCATCACGGTTTGTATCGGCTCTGCCAGCACTTCCCAATTATGGTCCAGTTCTTCACTCAGGCGATCGCGGTTAACTTCCAGTTTGCTGATGCCTTTTAGCGTCGCCTGATAAGCGATTAGCGCATAACCAACGCCCACACCCAGATTACGCAATACCGTTGAGTCGGTCAGGTCGCGCTGCCAACGGGAAACCGGCAGTTTGCTGGCCAAATGCCCCAAAACGGCATTCGCCAATCCCAAATTGCCTTCCGAGTTTTCGAAATCGATTGGATTCACTTTATGCGGCATGGTGGAAGAACCGATTTCACCAGCAATGGTTTTCTGCTTGAAGTGGTTCAGGGCAATATAACCCCAGATGTCACGGTCGAAGTCGATCAAAATGGTGTTAAAGCGGGCAATGCAGTCAAATAATTCCGCGATATAGTCATGCGGTTCGATCTGGGTGGTGTATGGGTTCCAGGTGATCCCCAGTGAGGTGACAAAATGCTCACTGAACTGATGCCAGTCAACTTCAGGATATGCCGCAATGTGTGCGTTATAGTTACCCACGGCGCCATTGATTTTACCCAGAATTTCGACCTGTTGAAGCTGGCGATACTGACGCTCCATACGGTAGGTGACGTTGGCAAATTCTTTACCAATTGTTGATGGTGTAGCAGGTTGGCCGTGGGTACGCGATAGCAGCGGAATATCACGATATTGCCGGGACAAGGCGGCCAGTGCATCAATGATTTTACGCCAGTTGGGCAGAATGACTTCGCGGCGTGCTGTATCCAGCATCAGCGCATGAGACAGGTTGTTGATGTCTTCCGAAGTACAGGCAAAATGAATAAATTCATTGACGGCATGCAGTGCCGGAACGGCAGCGACTTTTTCTTTCAGAAAATACTCAACGGCTTTAACGTCATGATTGGTGGTGCGCTCAATGGTTTTAATGCGTGCGGCATCCTGCTCATTAAAATCGGCGACAATCTGGTCAAGGAAAGCGTTTGCGTCAGCATCAAAGGCAGGAACTTCCTGAATCTCTGCGCAGGCCGCCAACTTTTGCAGCCAACGCACTTCAACCTGTACGCGAAACTTCAGCAAACCGAATTCGCTGAAAATGGCGCGTAACGTGCTGACTTTATCGCCGTAGCGGCCATCGACCGGGGAAACGGCGGTCAGTGAGGATAATTCCATCGCAAGCTACTCCTGGGATTGGTTTTAATAAAATAAAGATAAGTGCAGCGGACCGTTGCTGATAGCGATGTCCGCCATCTGTCACGTTGCAGAGCCGCAGGCTTTCTGCAACGTGAAATTTATCGGGTGGATCAGCAACGCGCCAATATCTGTTTTGCTTCTTTCATCAGTTGACTGCGTGAGAACATCAGTTGCAGGCGCCCGCCGCCAATCTGTTGCCACAGTACCGCAGAACGAATACCGGCTAATAGCGTCGCACGCACTTTGGCCTGGATCTGGCTGTTTTTCAGGATCTCTGGCGAGCCTGAAACCTGAATTCGTGGCCCCAGCGTGCTGATCACATCAACGTAAATGCCAGCCAGTGCGCTGATGATCGTATCAGAGAGCAGTTCAAAATGCTCCAACTGACGCGCCAACTGCCCGATGCGTTTACCTAATTCGTCGAGCGCCGAGGTGTTGGCGTGCAACTTGCGCTCCAGGGCAATCAGACTGAAGGCATAGCGTGATAGTTCAGCGCCTGGGCCTTTGCTGCTGGTATTTAATATCCCCAGCAGGGTTTCCAGCCCGGTTTTCAGGTTGCTTTCCGTATCACCATAGACAGACAAGGTTGATGGCGGGTTCACCACCAGGATGCTGTTGAGTGAAGTGTGCAAAATGTTATTGTCGCCGTTACCGGTATGGGCTAACTGTTGCACCAGATAGGCAGACTGGCAGATGCCTGCCAGCGCCAGGGTAATGTCATGATAATTTTTAGCCACTATCACTCCTGTAAACGTTCTTCAATGATGCCGCCGCCCAGGCAAACGTCACCCAGATAGAACACGGCGGATTGCCCTGGCGTCACTGCCGCCACTGGTTCATCAAAACGCACGGTGATACGGTCTTCGCCCAGCGGAATGACGGAGCAGGGGATATCGGCCTGACGATAACGGGTTTTGGCCACACAGCGTAACGCCGTGGTTAGTGGTTGACGATCAACCCAATGCAGTTGCTGGGCGACTAACCCGTAAGACATCAGGCGAGGGTGCTCATGCCCTTGTGCGACGTACAGGATGTTATTTTCTACGTCCTTATCCACCACGTACCAGGGATCTTCGCCGCCATCTTTGACGCCGCCGATACCCAGTCCTTTACGCTGCCCCAATGTGTGATACATCAATCCCTGATGCTGCCCCATAGGTCTACCGTCATCAACGGACAGAATCGGGCCGGGTTGCGCGGGCAGATAGCGTGACAGGAAATCGGTGAATTTTCGTTCACCGATAAAGCAAATACCCGTGGAGTCTTTTTTCCTGGCGGTGGCTAAATCCAACTGCGCGGCGATTTTTCGTACCAGCGGTTTTTCCAGCTCCCCCACCGGGAATAAACTTTGCGCAATCTGCTCATGGCTGAGTGTATAAAGGAAGTAACTCTGATCTTTGTTACCGTCCATCCCACGCAGCAAACGGCTTTTCCCATCGATATCCTGACGGCGGACATAGTGACCGGTGGCGATGTAATCCGCGCCTAAATCCTCGGCGGCGAATTCAAGAAAAGCTTTAAATTTAATCTCTTTATTGCACAGAATGTCAGGATTCGGCGTGCGGCCCGCTTTATACTCCGCCAGGAACAGTTCAAAGACGTTATCCCAATATTCGGCGGCGAAATTAACGGTATGCAATGTAATACCGAGCTTGTCACACACGGCCTGGGCGTCAGCAAGATCGGTTGCCGCAGAGCAATACTCTGTGTCGTCGTCCTCTTCCCAGTTTTTCATAAACAGGCCTTCAACATGATAGCCTTGCTGCTGCAACAGGTAAGCGGAAACGGATGAATCAACACCGCCGGACATGCCGACAATCACTTTTTTCTGGCTGTTATCTGACATGGAAGTCTCATGAGTCTCACGAACTGAAATACTTACGCACTAAGGCGAAAAACAAGCGGCGTATTTTATCATGTTGCGACTGGGACTGCACCGCTATTCCTGACGTGTTATCCGCTAAAATGGCCAGTTAAAGGCGCCAAGTATGGTTAAAGGATAGCGTTCCGGCTGAAGATAGCGGCGAAGACTCTCCGCGACTAACGGTGAGCGTAGCTGGCTGGAGTGAAGAATTTCTTCTGCCGTCAGCCAGCGGCAGCATTCAATATCGCTGTCATGCGGTTGGGTTGCCAGCCGATGAGGTAAGTCGAGGGCAAAGCAAAAGCGCAGAAACGGCGTCTGGTCAGGCGCGATCCACTGATGCAGTTGCAGAAAACTCTGCGGCGCAGCCTGAATACCGGTTTCTTCCCATAGCTCCCGGCTGGCCGCCTGAATCAGGGTTTCATCGGCTTCCAGATGCCCGGCAGGTTGATTCCATAATAATTTATGGTTAATTAATTCTTCGACCACCAGAAAATGGTTCTCCGCCTGGACAACGCAGGCAACGGTAACGTGCGGCTTAAACATCAGCAATCTCCCTCCATTCTCCGGGTAACAGTTTTTCCACGCTTTGATCCGCCATGCCATAGCGGATTAAACGCAGCGTGGGGTAACCTATATTTGCCGTCATACGGCGAACCTGACGGTTACGTCCTTCATGCAGTGTGATTTTCAGCCAGCAGACGGGAATGTTTTTTCGCTGCCGAATAGGTGGAACCCGCTGCCACAGCCATTCAGGTTCGGGCACGATTTCAGCCCCTGCCGGCAACGTTTTTCCGTCGTTAAGCTCAAGGCCTGCTCGAAACCGTATGAGTGCGGCTTCATCAGGAATGCCTTCAACCTGGGCATAATAGATTTTTGCTGTTTTTCGAGCGGGCTGAGTGAGTCTGGCCTGAAGTTTACCATCATTGGTGAGGATCATCAGCCCTTCACTATCGCGGTCTAAACGCCCGGCAGCGTAGATATCGGCAACCGGGATATAGTCTTTCAGGGTCGAGCGCCCGGCCTCATCAGTGAATTGCGGCAACACGTCAAAGGGTTTATTGAACAAGACGATACGCCGCGGTCTTACATCGCTGCGCTTCTTTGTCACTCTGGAGCTGAATCGTTTAACTTGGTGATTTTTAACAGGGAATTTATTCATCATCTTTATAGCCGCGGATAACAAAAGCATTATACTCGAAATGGTTTGCGATTGGCGCGGGCTAAATATTCAAGTAGTATCGTCACACATCTTACAAGTCATTAACAAAATTGCGCTCGAAGGAGAGGTTAATGGAAAGCAAAGTAGTGGTACCGACAGAGGGTCAAAAGATCACGGTTGACGCTCAAGGCAAACTGGTCGTTCCCAATAATCCGGTTATTCCTTTTATTGAAGGGGACGGCATTGGTGTGGATGTGACGCCCGCCATGATCAATGTCGTTAATGCCGCAGTAAAAAAAGCTTATCAGGGCCAGCGCGCTATTTCCTGGATGGAAATTTACACCGGCGAAAAATCAACGCAGGTTTATGGTAAAGACGTTTGGTTACCGGAAGAAACGCTGGATCTGATTCGTGAATATCGCGTGGCGATCAAAGGCCCGCTGACGACGCCAGTGGGCGGTGGGATCCGTTCTCTGAACGTCGCACTGCGTCAGCAACTGGATCTGTATGTCTGTCTGCGTCCGGTGCGCTACTACGAAGGCACGCCAAGCCCGGTAAAACACCCGGAATTGACTGACATGGTGATCTTCCGTGAAAACGCCGAAGATATTTATGCGGGCATTGAGTGGAAAGCCGGCTCAACGGAAGCAGATAAACTCATTAAGTTTCTGCGCGAAGAGATGGGTGTAAACAAAATCCGTTTCCCGGAACAGTGTGGTATTGGCATCAAACCTTGTTCCGAACAGGGGACAAAACGTCTGGTGCGTGCGGCGATTGAATATGCGATCACCAATGATCGCGACTCAGTCACGCTGGTCCACAAAGGCAATATCATGAAATTCACCGAGGGCGCTTTTAAAGACTGGGGATATCAACTGGCGCGCGAAGCGTTCGGGGGGGAACTGATTGATGGTGGGCCGTGGGTTAAAATCAACAATCCGAACACCGGTAAAGAGATTGTGGTTAAAGATGTAATTGCGGACGCGTTTTTACAACAGATCCTGCTGCGTCCCGCGGAATATGATGTCATTGCTTGTATGAACCTGAACGGTGACTACATTTCTGATGCTCTGGCCGCGCAGGTTGGCGGTATTGGTATTGCTCCGGGCGCAAACATCGGTGACGAATGCGCACTGTTTGAAGCTACCCACGGTACTGCCCCGAAATACGCAGGTCAGGACAAAGTGAACCCCGGTTCCGTTATCCTGTCTGCTGAAATGATGCTGCGTCACATGCAATGGTTCGAAGCTGCGGATTTAATAGTTAAAGGTGTTGAAGGCGCTATCCGCAATAAGACCGTGACCTACGATTTCGAACGTCTGATGGACGGCGCTAAACTACGGAAATGTAGTGAGTTTGCGCAGGATATTATTGATAATATGTAAGTGATGAGTTTGTCCAATATATTACGGGAACGCAATGTTCCCGTTTATTATTAATAGCGATCGGTTGTTATTATTTTGTAAGGTTAAGAGATGATTGTAAGGACCTGGCATGGCTGTGTACCGTTAATGAAAGCCGATGGCTTTGAACACCACTTGCAAATAACGGGTATTGAGCATTCTCAGCGGATTCCCGGTAATTTAGGCGCTTTTTTTCGTCGAGAGTCTCAGGGAGAGTTCGAGCATTTCTTTCTTGCAACCTACTGGGAAGATATTGAGTCAATCCGGCAATTTGCAGGTGACGACTATCATGTCGCTGTAACCTATCCCGATGATGAAAAATTTGGGCTAATTTCAGATCCATATGTTTTTCAGCATGAGATTAGCTCGATTCAGAATATTGAATAATAAAGAGATATATTACACAGGGTGCCTTAGCGTGGTTCTCTTATTCGAAAGAATCATTCTAAAATGAGCTGAGAGGCCGTCTGAAATCAGCGGGTTCAGGCGATATGGCAACCGTTCGCAGGTGTCTGTTGCAGATGAACCACACCTCATCCCTATCGTTGGAAAAAATGTAATAGGCGTCTGATGTTTCGGATGGATTGAACACGCCAATCGCCCTGTAGGCTGTTTCACAGTTAAATCCGCTGTTAAGCGGCAATGGGGTCGGTCCGTTTTCCAACTGTTTTATTCTTAGGTATAAACCCTCTTCAAACCAAAGCATAGGTACCTCTGAAATTTCACTCATATCTGAAGTATAGACAGAGGATCGCCATGTGATATGTCATCTATGATGAGTCCGGTATCATAATTGATAAAAAATATTCTTCCCTGACTTTTGCCATATTTTATTCTGCAAAATTACGATTTTTCATTGTTTATTAGGTGGTAAGGAGACTTTTTAGCAGTATTAAAGAGCCTAATAAAACCATGCTCCCCATACTTTCATCTTATTCCAGCGGCAATTTGCAAAAAAACGTGAGATTAAGTTGATCTAAATCACAATCTGCCGGTATACATTTTGTTCTTATGAAAATCCCATTGTGGGAAATGAACCATAGAATTGTTTCATAGAGGCATATTTATAGTGGTGTGCCGCGGAGGATGTATGTCTGTAATTCGCACGTGTTTGAGTCTTTTTGGCGGTGATACGGTAATTGTTCGATGCCCTAACACATTTGAGCTTCAGATGGTTAATGGCTCACAGAAGACCAACTCTGAGAATAAAACCGTTATACAAGGCACTATTAGCGTAAGCGCTGAGGATGAGGTTTATTTAACGGTTCCTTATACCGGTGATTGGGATTTAATCATCAATGCCAAAAATGATACGCCTGAGCATTCGATTACCTATTTCCCGGCTTAATATTTATAAATGGTCAGTATAGTTAACTGGCGTCACAGATATGGCAGATGCTAACCATTTATCTTGTTTTTAAGGTGGTGGAGCCACAATTATGCTTTATTGATGGTGTTCGTCAATGCTGACATTTGCTGTGATATTAACTCTTTGATTTTTCCGTCAATAAGATTACCGTCGGCATCAAAACTTATAAAAATATGCTGTTAAATAAAGACCTGTATTTTGAGTTTTCGCAAAGGAAAAATCGCCTACAGGTCATTATGTCAGGAAACCAAGTGATCAGAATTCAGCGTCAATATCAACAATGTTAACCAGTTTGTGGTTAACAAATTCTTTGATACCTAATCCAATTAATTCACGTCCATACCCTGAGCGGCGGATACCGCCAAAGGGGAGGTCGGCTTTAACCATTGTCGGGTGGTTAACAAACACCATACCGGTTGATACTTTTTTCGCCACTTCCGCTCCACGCTTGGTATCCTGTGTGAAGACGGAACCGCCTAAGCCGAAAGGCGAGTCATTGGCAATGCGGATCGCATCGGCCTCATCTTTAGCCCGGAAAAGCATGGATACCGGCCCGAAAAACTCCATTGAATAGGCTGGGTTGTCCGGTGAAATGTTGGTAAGAATGGTCGGCTGTACAAATGCCCCTTTTTCAGGGACTTTGGGGCCAACTTCCGTCGCGGTGGCGCCATGAGCCACGGCAAACTTAATTTTCTCTTTCACTTCATCCGCTGCTTTCTGTGAAGAAAGCGGGGCAAGCGTAGTATCCGGGTACATCGGGTCGCCTGCGCGTAATGCCGCTACACCATCGGTATACCGTTTGAGGAAGTCATCGTAAACTTCATCGACAATGATCATTCGTTTAGATGAAACACACACTTGCCCGCCGTTCCAGTGACGTCCGAATACTGCCCATTTGGCAGTTTTTTCCATCTCGGCATCGGCCAGTACAATAAATGCATCTGCTCCGCCAAGTTCAAGTGTGGATTTTTTGAGTGCCTTAGCAGCTTGCTGGGCAACGAGCGCTCCGGCATCTTCAGAACCTGTAAGCGCAACGCCGTGAACGCGAGGATCATTCAGGATGAGTTCAATCTGAGATCGTGTGGCGTACAGGTTTTTAAAAGCACCTTCCGGCAGACCGGCTTCACGCATCAGACGTTCAAACAGTGCGGCACTCTGCGGAACGTTTGAGGCATGTTTCAGAAGGATAGTATTACCGGCGGACAACTGCGGGGCGATAATACGGGCAATTTGATAATAAGGAAAATTCCACGGTTCAATAGCCAACAGAACGCCAAGTGGATCATGGTATATCACCGCTTCACCTTCCGCAGGATCGGCAACCGGAAGTTTTTCCGGTGCAAGTAGTGATTCTGCGTATTTTGCATAATATTCAAAAATCTGGGCGGATAATTCTACTTCCGCTTTCGCTTCGCCAACCAGTTTACCCATTTCCAGCGTTAATAGCTTTGCATGGCTGTCACTGTTTTTACGCAGCAAATCGGCAGCACGCTGCATAATGATGCTTCGGTCGGCAAACGATGTGTTTTTCCATGTGAGGAAGGTTGCATGAGCGTGTTCTATAGCTGATGACACTTCAGCGTTCGTTGCATCAGGAAAGGTTTTTATCAATTCCCCTGTATAAGGGTTTGTCGTGGCGTATGCCATGCTCTTTCTCCTGCGTAGGTGGAAACACACCGGGACTTCTTGAGGTAAAATATTTCCACATGGTGATGATGTAAGACGCTGTTTCCCGGTTGAACTGATACCCGAATCAGCAGTGCTTTTTCTTTTTCGTAAACGAAAATTAATGTCACACTAACGAAATTTTAACATTGCCAGCATACATCTTTTGACAAGACAGTGCATTATTGTTTGTGAAATCAATATGGAATGTTAATAATTTCTTTTGTCACTATTTCGCATGCTGAAGGATGATGGACTCAAGATCCTTTGCCATAATAGTTTATAGAACCTCGTTACTTCGGTATTGAATGTACAACTCACTTCTTGTACGTCTTAACATTGGCTTACTGAACGTATCTATCCCGTACCGTTATAATTAATTAGATTTATGCCTAAAAGCTTACGTTTTAATCTGAAAACTAAAACGACGGATATTGAAGGGGGACCTATGAGCCGTGCTCCGATAGGTAAAGATGAAGTCAAGCGTCTTGCTGCACTCCATGAGTATGGCATTAAGAACGCACTATTTGATCCTGGTCTTAATAATCTGGTTAATCTGGCGGCAAATGTTTTTAATGTACCTATTGTGTTGGTATCAATATTGGAATCGGAACGACAGTTACTTGCGGCGAGTATTGGCGTTTCCTTTAGTGAGACGCCAATCGATATGGCTTTCTGTACCCATGCGATTCTGAAAAAGAGAATTATGGTCGTTTCCGACGCACGTAAAGATCCAAATTTTAAAGATAACCCATTGGTGACGGGTGCGCCTTATCTCCGTTTTTATGCAGGCATTCCATTAAGAGCGCCATCTGGCCATGCTATTGGTGCGCTTTGCATTATCGATCTTAAGCCCCGGCCTGCTCTCAGCATCAGAGACAAACAAAATCTGCATGATCTGGCCGTGCTGGTTATGGATAAACTGGAAATTCGGCGCCTTAATTTGGCGCGAAACGCGAGCCAGTCGCGTTTTGAAAATATTGCTAATACCTCGCCCGATACCATCATGTGTTTTGATAACGAAGGCATTATTACTTTCTTTAATGCCTCGGCACAGAAGATGCTGGAATACGCGGGTCACGAAATTCTCGGGCAGAGTATCATTACCCTCGTTCCTGACTCTTTTATTCCTCAGCTAAATAATTTAATTGCAGATAGAGACGCGCTGGTTAAAGGCGTAACGCTGGAATTAAGTGTTCGAAACAAAAGTGGTAGTTTGATCCCTGTCGAGTTATCCATATCGATGTGGGGGGATAACGAAAATGTGAGTTATGGCGCTATCCTGCGTGATATTACTGAGCGCCGCCGTAATGAAGAGCGGTTATTTTTATTGGCGCACATGGATCCGCTTACTGGTCTGGCTAACCGTACATTAATGACGTCAAATCTGGTGCTGGCGTTGAAGAATGAAGCGGCGGTTTGCGTAATGATGGTCGATCTGGATGGTTTTAAGGATGTTAACGACAGCCTGGGACACGCCAGCGGTGATGATATTCTGGTTAACGTAGCAAAAAAATTGCAGGCTAACGTACGTTCTGGCGATCTGGTAGCCCGCATGGGCGGAGATGAGTTCGCATTATTATTCCCAGGACTGGATGACCCGAAAGTGGCCACCAACATTGCCGAGCAGATTATCCATGAAATTTCTCAGACCATGATTATTGACGATCACCAGGTCAATATCAGCGCCAGCGCTGGTACGGTGATTTACCCCGCCCACGGCATTACCGCACAGGAGCTGTTGACCAGCGCAGATCTTGCGCTGTATCAGGCAAAGGCTGAAGGCCGCAATTGCCATCGCTTTTTTACTCAAGAGCTACGAGAGGTTTTTCAGGCAAAACATGCCTTTCAGCTAGAGTTTGCACGTGCTTATGAGCAACATGAGTTTGAAGTGTTTTATCAACCCCAGGTCAACCTGTCGAATAACGAGATCGTTGGGGCGGAAGCGCTGCTTCGTTGGCGCCATCCCCAAAAAGGTTTGCTCGGCCCGGCTGCCTTTCTTGCTGCGCTGGAATATGGCACGTGGTCTGAATGTATCGGTGACTGGATTGTACAAACAGCCTGTGAGCAGGCGGCTAAATGGTGTCATTCCGGTGCTGAAAACTTCCGTATCAGCATTAATCTGTTTAGTGCCCAGTTTCGCTCAGGTATGCTGGCGCAGAAGATAGCGGAAGTACTGGCGCAGACCGGTTTGCAGCCAAGTTCGCTGGAGTTGGAAATTACTGAAAATATTATCCTGCGCTATGACGAAAATATGTTGCAGCCGCTAAATGAACTGCGGGATGCAGGTATTGGTATTGCGTTTGATGATTACGGTACCGGTTATGCCTCGCTCAGTATGCTAAAAAACTATCCGGTAACGCGCCTTAAGATTGATCAAACTTTTGTTCGCACCATGTGTGAGTCACTTTCGGATGCGGCTATTGTCCGGGCAATACTCTATCTTGGGAAAAGTTTTGGGTTAGAGGTTATTGCAGAAGGTGTCGAAACAGTGGCTCAGTGTGAACTGCTGAGAAGTGAAGGCTGTGAAGAGGCTCAGGGATATTTATTTGGACATCCCATGCCAGCTAAGAATTTCACGCAACTGCTAAAATTAAGAAAATTTTCTGTTAAACAATAACACATTGATCTGCTTATACAGTGTCCAATCTCTCGCCTGGGTATTTCGACTCTGACACGGCTTATGCGGGTACGATCACTTTTTATTTTAGTGACAACATCGCCGTGTTTCCAGTAAAAACCCGACCGTTTGCCCCCATTAATAATTAATCTTTCTCCTTATAAAATGTAAAGTTATGTGGATTTAGTAACTGAAAAGTTAAGAATACTTGAAAATGCTACCGCAGCCCATACGATGTGAGTGTTGCAAACTTTATTTTTCTGCGAGAGGAAATCAGACTTCTATGATGCGTATTGCGCTTTTCCTAATCACCAACCTGGCGGTGATGTTGGTTTTCGGGTTGGTACTCAGCTTGACCGGAATCCAATCCAGCAGTGTCCAGGGTTTAATGATTATGGCTGGGCTGTTTGGCTTTGGTGGTGCGTTTGTTTCACTGCTGATGTCTAAATGGATGGCATTACGATCTGTCGGTGGTGAAGTGATTGAACAACCACGTAATGAAACAGAACGTTGGTTGCTGGACACTGTCCGTTCGCAGTCTCAGCAGGCGGGTATCGCAATGCCTCAGGTTGCGATTTACCATGCCCCTGATATTAACGCGTTTGCGACCGGAGCACGGCGTGATGCGTCGTTGGTCGCCGTCAGTACCGGGCTGTTGCAAAACATGAGTCGTGATGAAGCAGAAGCGGTTATCGCTCATGAAATCACCCATGTTGCTAATGGTGATATGGTCACCATGACGTTGATCCAGGGTATTGTGAATACCTTTGTTATCTTCATTTCCCGCTTAATTGCACAGGTCGCTTCTGGTTTTCTATCCGGTAATCGGGATGAGGGAGAGGGAAGCAGCGGTAATCCGTTAGTCTATTTTGCCGTTGCAACGGTACTGGAGCTGGTGTTTGGTATTCTTGCCAGTATTATTACCATGTGGTTCTCCCGCTATCGTGAATTTCATGCGGATGCCGGTTCAGCGAAACTGGTGGGGCGTGAAAAAATGATTGCTGCGCTACAACGGCTGAAAACCAGTTATGAACCACAGGAAGAGAGCAGTATGCTGGCGTTTTGTATCAATGGTAAATCCAAGTCGTTCAGCGAGCTGTTTATGTCGCACCCGCCGTTAGATAAACGAATTGAAGCCCTGCGCTCAGGTACTTACCTGAAATAACCGTTTCGATCGTTTTCCAACAAAGGCCCGCAAATGGGCCTTTGTTGTTTCTGTGCTCGCCACAAGTATCCCTTTGCCGCTTTTCACCACCGTAAAAATCTTATTCAATCTGAAACGTTTGATCAAAACGCAGGGAATGTTTCCTAAAATAAAACCGCGATCACGTAAAAATGAAACAATGTTTCTATAATAATGATGTAATCGACGTTATCATGTGAGATGGGATCGTCGCAGTTCCAGGCGATCGCCGGTTATAGTGGTCGCAATGATAAGTGTCATTGTCTCTGTTCGCGTGGCGTCAAACTTTTCATGATAAATTCTAAGGAATTACGGATGGCTAAAGGCAACACGTTTCCCCTGACGTTTCATACCTACCAGGATTCAGCAACCGGCACCGAAGTTGTGCGTTTAACCCCGCCCGATATCATCTGCCACCGCAATTACTTTTATCAGAAATGCTTCAGTAATGATGGAAGTAAGTTGCTGTTTGGTGGGGCTTTTGATGGCTCATGGAACTATTATCTGCTGGATCTGACAACTCAGGCGGCCATGCAGTTAACCGAAAGAGAGGGCGATAATACCTTTGGCGGTTTCTTGTCTCCAAATGACGATGCGCTGTATTACGTGAAAAATGTACGTAACCTGATGCGTGTCGATCTGGAAACGCTGGAAGAAAAAACGATTTATCAGGTTCCTGATGACTGGGTGGGCTATGGCACCTGGGTGGCGAACTCCGACTGCACTAAAATTTAAGAAAGAAGATTGGAAACCCTTGACTGACTGGAAAAATTCCAGGCGTTTTACTTCACTAATCCTTGTTGCCGCTTGATCCGTGTCGATCTGGCAACCGGCAAAGCGGGAATTATCCTTCAGGAAAATCAATGGCTGGGGCACCCAATTTATCTTATGCAATAAACCGTGGGGCTATCCATATCGCGGTTTATTGCGATAAATTTACTTACATATTCATTAGTAAAATTTCCAGCCTGATATTGACCAACATTACTTAATTATCATCGTTGTTCCATTGCCATAATTAAAGTGTTCCCTTTATACTAAAACCATTGTTCTATTTTTTTTAAAACAAGAAAACTGAGTAGGGTAACCACAAAAATGGCTATTGCAGATTTAGATAAACAGCCCGATTCCGTATCGTCCGTTTTAAAGGTTTTTGGTATTTTGCAGGCATTAGGTGAAGAGCGTGAAATCGGTATTACCGAACTCTCTCAGCGTGTGATGATGTCTAAGAGTACCGTGTACCGTTTTTTGCAGACGATGAAATCCCTGGGCTATGTGGCGCAGGAAGGTGAATCAGAGAAATATTCACTGACGCTGAAATTATTTGAACTCGGTGCGAAAGCATTGCAAAACGTCGATTTAATCCGTAGCGCAGATATACAAATGCGGGAACTTTCTTCCCTCACGCGGGAAACCATACACCTCGGCGCACTGGATGAAGACAGCATCGTTTACATCCACAAGATCGATTCGATGTATAACCTGCGTATGTATTCTCGTATTGGCCGGCGTAACCCATTGTATAGTACGGCTATTGGCAAAGTGCTGCTGGCATGGCGCGATAGCGCGGAAGTAAAAGACATCCTCTCTGGCGTTGAATTTACGCGTAGCACCCTGAATACTCTTTGTACCCCTGAAGATCTGCTGACACAGTTGGATTTGGTGCGTGAACAAGGATACGGCGAAGATAATGAAGAACAGGAAGAGGGGTTACGTTGTATCGCTGTTCCGGTTTTTGATCGTTTTGGGGTGGTGATTGCCGGTTTAAGCATTTCATTCCCAACCGTTCGCTTTTCTGAGGAAAACAAACTCGGCTATGTTCGAATGTTACATACCGCAGCCAGAAACATCTCTGAGCAAATGGGCTATCACGCTTACCCATTTTGATCTGAGAATATTTTTATAAACCAGTCCTTGTGACAGGCCAGACTGTTGACAAAGCTCATTATTAGGGAGAGCGTGCTGAGGGGTCGTAGCGGCGTAAGCCGCCGACAAATTTGCCGGGAGCAAAATTTGAACAGCATTTATGCTGACCCGCAGGGTGGGACACAAGGATGTGTCCCATAATGGCCCCTCGGTACGCCAGGCCCGTGTATCTCAGGCTTACAGGCTACTTTGTCAGCAACCTCAGGCTTTTTTATGGCGGGCTGTCATATTGTCTACGCAAACATGCAGAAAGATGGTGAGGCCGGGTTTCGGGTATCAATACAGAGTATCGAACTTACCGTTGGCTTGGTGCTAAGATGGAGATCCGTGGGTTGTTGTCTGGCAGATGGTTATGAGTGGAATAGGTGTGGACAGAGTAGAAATGATTTTTGTCGTCGTCGTTACGCTTCTGGTTGCACTGGTCTGGTTTTTTATCAACCGGGCGAGCGTCAGAGCGAATGAGCAAATCAAATTGTTGCAGGAGATTGTCGAACAACAACGGCGACAGTTGGATCTGCTGAAAATGTTAGTACCACAACATGCAAATGAAAATGCCGATGATTTACAGGTGCGGGATGTTGCACTTGACTTCAAAAACGTCATTCCTGAGCGTTAATGACGGTCAAAAAATAACAAGTAAAGCAGATTATCCTGTACCCCGGTACTGTACAGGATAATTGCATGTTGCCGCTGCTTTGCACGACAAGATTTATTCGATTTTTGCTGTCTCTGTATTACCTGCTTTTGCATTTTCCATTGCCGCACTGGCAAGTATTTTAAAGTCATCCGTTGAGTGTGTTGCGCCCGTTACGCCATCGATACCCTCGATGGTTTGTTTTTCCAACAGACTCTGAGACAGTTTTACCGTATAGATATCTGGCGAGGTGCCTGCCACGGCGGCCATTTTTTTACCGTATTCTTCGTCTGATGTTTTCAGATGGCCGTCTTTCTCGCTAGTATAATCAAATTTTACGGCGGTAATTTTCCCCTCTTTATACGTCAGCTCTAAGAAAGGTTTCCATCCATGATCATCAAAATTGATGGTTTCCGCCTTATAGGTGCCATCTTTAATTACACCGTCTGCGGCAAAAACAGTCACAGTGTAGTCCCTCCGATTTTTAGTACCACCGCCAATGAGGATCTCCGGCCAGTTTTTGCCGCGCATAGATAACGGGTGGCATATCACCCAGTGAGCTATGCGGACGTTCTTCGTTGTATTCTGCGCGCCAGTCTTCTGTTAGCACACGGACTTCTGACAGTGTTCTGAACAGATACATGTCAAGTATTTCTGTTCGTAGTGTTTTATTAAATCGCTCAATAAATC
>NZ_MJLZ01000011.1 GCF_003666245.1 Brenneria alni | reverse complement strand
CAATATAAGTATCTTATGTTTATTTAGCCGAGACTCGCCCTATCTGCCGATCACTTACTCAAACCTATTTACGCAGATATTTATCATTATAAAAAACCAAAAAATGGGCTAAAACAAAATTAACATCCTGCATTAATAACATTGATTGGTTTAAACACACTGCATTTCAGAGGCAATGACAAAACTTTATCATATTAATACATTAAGTGATAGAATATTATTCCATACATCGACTTGGTGAAAGGTATGTCTATCTTAGATGCCCTAAAGATGTTCAGCAGCACATCCGTTAACGTTACATGTCCGGAATGTTCTTTTGTTACCCTGCAACAACGCAGCAAAATACGCAAAAATACCACCCTTATTTGCCCGAAGTGCGGTCACTTTTTTCTTCCCAAAGTGCCTCGTAAAGATAAAGCATAAACAATATTTTTACGCTATCCAGTAAACGAACGCCACTTATCAACTAGCCATGTAAAATACTATCTTCTAAAGAATGACAGACGCTTTAGGCAAACTGCTCACATGACTCCTTCGATATGCCAAGCGAATATACCAAGTCCCCAAAACGAAAACGGGCTAGCCTAAGCTAACCCGTTGAATTTGTTGGCGGAGGAGTAGAGATTCGAACTCTAGAACGCTTGCGCGTCGCCGGTTTTCAAGACCGGTGCCTTCAACCACTCGGCCACTCCTCCGCAATGACGCGCACTATAAACAGAGAGCTGAGTGTTGTAAAGCACCATCGTGTTCAATTGCCTGAAAAATAATCTTCCGTGATTTAAATGGATGCAAAATCATCATAATGCTCATAAATATAGCGATTTACAGCGTAAAGAAGGGTAAAACACCTTTAATAACGCTCAGTAACTATTTACCCTTTGGTGCTGGACAATGGCCCCCTTAAAGAGAGAGTCGCTGATATGGATCGTATTGTTGTTTCACCAAGCCGCGAAAGCTCATTACTTAGCACCCACAAAGTGCTGCGTAATACCTATTTCCTGCTATCGCTGACATTAGGCTTTTCTGCCGTCACAGCCACCGCCAGCACGGTACTAAACCTGCCAGCTCCTGGCTTACTGCTCATGCTGGTCGGTTTTTATGGCTTGATGTTTCTGACCCACAAACTGGCAAATAGTCCAGCAGGCATTCTGGCTGCCTTTGCACTCACGGGGTTCATGGGGTACACGCTGGGCCCGCTATTAAGTACACTGATATCTTCCGGTGCGGGCGACATTATTATGCTTGCGCTAGGTGGTACGGCATTGGTTTTCTTTTGCTGTTCAGCCTATGTATTAACAACCCGTAAGGACATGTCTTTCCTGTCCGGTATGATGATGACAGGGTTTGTCGTACTGGTGGTTGCCGTAATTGCTAACCTGTTCCTGCAAATTCCGGCACTGCATCTGGCTATCAGCGCGATGTTTATTCTGTTCTCTGCCGGTGCGATTCTCTGGGAAACCAGTAACATCATCCACGGCGGTGAAACCAACTACATTCGGGCTACAGTCAGCCTCTATGTAGCGATATATAACATTTTCGTCAGTCTGTTAAGCATCCTGGGTATTATGCGTAACGATTGATTAACGCTATATATCACGCGGAGAAAGCTCCACTTTGGGTGGAGTTTTCTTTTAGTAGGCAACACCAGACATTCTTAGCAAAAGAAATTTTGTTAAACTGGCGGTAAGTCATATTACACACGAGGAAGTATGTTGGAGTTTGAAGGCCGGAGCATTGAAATGGATGCGCAGGGATACCTGATGCACAGTGCTGACTGGAATGAAGCGTTGGCATCGATATTAGCTGAACAAGAAGGTATTCAGCTTACTGATGCCCACTGGGAGGTTGTCCGGTTTGTTCGAACATTCTATCTGAAGTTTAATACTTCGCCGGCCATTCGTATGTTGGTAAAAGCAATGGCGCAAAAATATGGTGAAGAAAAAGGCAATAGTCGCTACCTGTATCGCCTGTTCCCAAAAGGGCCAGCAAAACAAGCAACCAAAATTGCGGGCCTGCCTAAGCCAGTCAAGTGCATATAAAATTTAATAGCGAATTTTAAAACTCTCATAATCCGCCTTGCCATGTGGCTCCGTGAAGACTTTTTCCACTCTGGCACTGCGTGGGCCGCCTTGCTTCAACCATTCGACCAGTTGTTCAACTGCCTGACGTTCGCCACAGGCGATAACTTCTACACTGCCATCGTCACGGTTGCGTGCATAGCCGCCAAGACCTAACTGCATAGCCCGATACTGTGTGCTGTAGCGAAAACCGACGCCCTGAACCAAGCCATAAACATAGGCAGCGATAGATACTGTCGGCATCCTCCTTCTCCTCTATTAATCATTTGGCTCAGTCGCTGACTCAATAGTATCTTCTGAAAAATGGCACCATACTATTTTTATAGTATTCAACTGATCAACATTGTGCAAAAAATAAGCTTACGTACTGTGCATTTACTTGAAAAAAAAACCAGAAGCCCCCACTTAGAGAGTATTCTAGATTTCAGGAGGTTATATGATCATCTGTAAATTTGGCATCGGGCAACAGATTCGTCATAAGCTTCTGGGATATCCAGGCGTCGTTATCGATATCGACCCCGAATATTCATTAGAAGCCCCCGCGTGGGAGGAATTAAATGCTCACGAAACCCTACGGACAGCCCCTTGGTATCATGTCGTAATGGAGGACGAAGCAGGACAGCCAATTCATACGTATCTGGCAGAAGCGCAGCTGATTAAAGAAGAACCATACCTGAATGATCATCCCTCATTAGATGAATTGGCTATGGTCATCCAACGCCGTGCTCCACGGCTTCGCCACTGATTTATGTTGCATGATCGGTCGATCCGGTAAATGAGGTCGTATACTTATTTTTCTAAACCCAGACGGGGAATTTCAATTTTAGGGCAGCGGTCCATGATCACATGCAATCCTGCATCTCTTGCCAGAATAGCTGCCTGCTCATTTATTACACCGATCTGTAACCATAATACTTTGGCCCCTATGGCTATCGCCTCTCTGGCAATATCATAAGCCGCTTCCGGCTGACGGAATACATCAACCATATCAATGTGTTGTGGAATCTTGTCCAAACTGGCATAGACTTTTTGTCCCTGTAAAGTCTGATCCGCAAGTTTTGGGCTTACTGGTATCACTTCATAGCCTTGCTCGAGCAGATAAGCCATTACGCCGTAACTTGGCCGGGTAGTTTTTTCGCTGGCCCCTACAAGCGCAATAGTTTTTACTGTTTTAAGTACCGATTCAATATCGCTGTCTTTCATCATGCTCTGCCTCTTTTACATTATTCTTTACAGTGTATCGCACATTTCTCAAAAAGAGATGCCACCCAAATACCCCTGAGCCATCAGAATGTTGGTTTTATGCACATTCACAGCGGATTTTTAGCGGCTGTTCGCATTTTTTCTTTTTATTACTTTGCACTGAAACACGGTTTCCGTAATCTATTTTTACCACACCGATAGCTTCACTCTACTGATTGAAGGACGTAACCATGGAGTTCACCACCCGCACCATTGCCGCACATAAACATATCGCTTTGGTCGCGCACGATCACTGTAAGCAATCACTGTTGGATTGGGTCAGTACCAATAAAGCGACGCTTGGTGAACATAAACTTTATGCCACAGGCACGACAGGTAACTTGATTCAGCTAAATACCGGCCTTCCTGTCAAGAGTATGTTGAGTGGGCCAATGGGTGGCGACCAACAGGTTGGCGCATTAATCTCTGAAGGGAAAATTGATTTGATGATTTTCTTTTGGGACCCGCTCAACGCCGTGCCGCACGATCCGGATGTTAAAGCACTGCTGCGACTGGCCACCGTCTGGAACATTCCAGTGGCAACAAACCGTTCCACGGCTGATTTTTTAATCAACTCAGATCTGTTTAAACAACCCGTCCAAATAATCATTCCTGATTATCAGCGCTATTTGCAGGAACGTTTAAAGTAGCAAGCCACTGCTTCGCAGAGCAGGCCGATGAACTATCGTCGGCCTTTTTGCGACGTTCATCAGGGCTTGCGCTGCAATGGCACACCCAGTTTGTGAAGTTGTTCGATAAATACTGACGGATTTTTACTGTCCTGCAATAACCAAACCCGGTGCTTCGCCCGAGTCAATGCGACATACAACAAACGACGCTCTTCCGCATCAGGGAAATCTTCTGGTTCAGGCAAAAGTACCTGCTCAAGAATGGATTCACGCGCTGGTGCAGGGAAACCATCTTTGCCGTCGTGCATACCGATGATAATCACATATTCTGCCTGCTGACCTTTACTGGCATGAACCGTCATAAAGTTGATAGGCAAATTCGGCCATTTTGTTGACGCTTTCTGTAACACCTGGGGACGTAAATGATGATAACGGGACAGGAGTAAAACCCGCTCTTCTGGCTTAACGAAACTACTTAATTTATCCAGCAAAGGTTCTAGTTGTTCCTGAGGAAGAATGATCACTGCTTTTTTATCCCCTTTACTCAGGCTATTAAGTGGTTTTTTTAGCTGATAAGGGTTCTGCTGAATAAACTGGTTGGCAATGTTACCTATGCGTTCATTAAACCGATAAGTCGTATCCAGCGAGCACTGTTCACTAACACCAAAGTTTTGTTCAAATGCTGTGGTCAGTGACAACTCAGCCCCGCTGAAGCGATAAATGGCCTGCCAGTCATCCCCTACTGCAAATAGGCATGTTTTGCTGTTTTGTCTGCGTAATGCGGACAATAGGCGCGCACGCTGAGGCGAGATATCCTGAAACTCATCCACTAAAATATGTTTCCATGGACTGATAAAACGCCCATTATCCAACAGGTTGACCGCTTGATGGATCAGACCGGAGAAATCTACGGCATTTTCATCTTTCAGGGCTTTCTTCCAGGCTTTTAATAAAGGCGCCATCAGCCGGACTCGCTGCTGAAATAACGGACGGCGATCTTCCGGGGCCTGTTCAATCATCTCAGTCTGGCTGCCGCCATGCATACGCATCAGACCAATCCAACGTTCCAACCGCCCGGCCAAACGTTCAGTTAATGCCTGATCATGCCAGAAATCACCGTCAGGAAGCGACCAACCCAGTTCGTCTGTCAACCATTGCCGCCAGCCTTTAGCCTGTGTTTTTTTCTCTGCGCATTGTTGCTGCCAATGTTGTATCAGTAATTCACGACGCTTTTTGCCATCGCTTTCCAACTGGCTAATCATGGGAACTTTACGGCTGGACTGCTCAATGATGTGCAAAGCCAATGCATGAAACGTTTTCGCTTGAATATCGTCCGTGCGCAGTCGCTCATGAATACGCTCATTCATTTCTTCCGCTGCTTTTCGCCCAAATGCCAGCAAAAGAATTTGTTCGGGAAAAGCCTCCCCACGCTGTATTAACCAGGCGGCTCTGGCCACCAATACGGACGTTTTGCCACTGCCAGCCCCTGCCAGTACCAATACGGCATCTTCGCCATTCATCACCGCTTTACACTGGGCAACATTCAACGCCGTCGTTTCTACCGACTGAAAAAATGTTTGTTGGGCCACCAGCATACGCTCCATCCATCCCTGATTACATTCCGTGCGTTGTCTGGCTCCACGGTCAAGCCACTGTTGGCAAAGTTGATAGTTTTCCCGGCAAATATCAAATTCACCAAGACGGGCAACGGGTAACGGAAGTGATGCCAGCGTACTGCCAATATCCTCCTGCAATTGCACGAGGGCCTTACGACCAAACCAGTTGTCCTGTTGTTGCAAATCACGGATTTCGTCTACCTGTTTTTGTAAAACGTCAGCGCTCACCAGACTCATTTCCTCGCTCCACGATTGCCAGGATTTAAGCAAACAACGGTAAAACGCCTGAGTTTCCTGCCATTCAGTTCCATGTAAACGAACAACTTTGTCAGCGGGTAATTCAAACTCCAGTTCTCCCCATACCAACCCTCTTTTACAATGAATATTAAGAAGCTGGTTGAAAGGGATAATATATTCATGCTTATCGCCACTCACCTCGACGCCCGCATTAAGCAGCCGCACCCGGTTGTACGGGTGCTGCGCTAAATGTTTACCTAAAGATGTTGATTTAAGTTCCATTCTATTTTGCGCCATGAAATTGTGAGATTTTGATTGCCCATCACGGTAGTTTACCTGTTATCCGTATTTACACTCTAGCCTTAAAAACAGGTTAGGATATCCCGATATTTGATGTGATAATTCTTTTATCATCATGGAGTTTGGTTACCCTGGAAATACTGGAGAAATTATGCGCGCAGTACTGAACATCCTTAATTTCGTGCTGGGGGGGTTCTTCACCACGTTATCCTGGCTTCTGGCTACGGTAGTGAGCGTCCTGCTGATCTTTACGCTGCCGCTGACTCGCTCATGCTGGGAGATTACCAAATTGTCTTTGCTGCCCTATGGCAACGAAGCAATTCACGTTGACGAACTACGCCCGGATGGGAAAAATGCCATTTTAAGCGCGGGTGGTTCTCTGCTGAACATCTTCTGGTTCATCTTCTTTGGCTGGTGGCTATGCCTGTCACATATCCTCACAGGTATTGCGCAATGCATAACCATCATTGGCATTCCTGTTGGTATCGCCAACTTTAAAATCGCGGCCATCGCGCTGTGGCCAGTCGGTCGCCGTGTCGTACCGGTTGAGCTGGCACAGGCCGCCAGAGAAGAAAATGCCCGCCGCCATTATCGTTAAACTGAGCCAGAGGATATATCGTTGCTTCTATTTACACCAGAGATCCGCCGCTATGTTTATAACAGCAGTTTGCTGTATAACATCCGTATCTTTATTGCACTTACCGGCGCAGCAGCGGTTCCCTGGTGGCTTGGTCAACCGACATCAACTATCCCGGTGACGCTGGGTGTCGTTGCCGCCGCATTAGCGGATCTTGATGATCGCCTGACTGGCCGTCTGCGTAATCTGTTTATTACGCTGGCTTGTTTTTTTATCGCATCCGTCTCGATCGAGCTGTTATTTCCCTATCCCTGGCTGTTTGGCATCGGGCTGGCTTTGTCAACTTGTGGATTTATTCTGCTCGGTGCATTAGGGCAACGTTATGCCACCATCGCTTTTGGCGCGTTGCTGATTGCGGTATATACCATGTTGGGTATCTCCCTTTATAGCAGTTGGTATCAACAGCCCATGATGCTGCTGGTCGGGGCATCCTGGTACAATTTACTCACGCTGCTTGGGCACTTGATTTTCCCCATCCGTCCGCTACAGGACAATCTGGCGCAGTGTTATCAGCAACTTGCGCGCTATCTGGACGCGAAGGCCAATTTATTCGATCCTGATATTGAAGATGAAACAGATAAACCATTGATTGAGGTCGCGATGGTTAACAGTCAGTTGGTTGCAACCCTGAATCAGACCAAATCGTCATTACTGACACGTCTGCGAGGCGATCGCGGTCAGAGAGGCACCCGGCGGACACTACATTACTACTTTGTTGCTCAAGATATACATGAGCGGGCCAGTTCATCCCACGTGCATTATCCGCAGCTACGTGAGAAATTCCGCTATAGCGACATTCTGTTCCGTTTCCAGCGTTTACTTTCAATGCAGGCTCGCGCCTGTCAACAGTTGGCGCAATCTATCTTATTACATCAAAAATATCAGCATAATGGTCGTATTGAACACGCATTCGTGCATCTTGAACTGGCGATTACGCGTATTGCTGAAAACAAAAATTCTGACGCTTCACAAATTAAAGCGTTGCAGTACTTATTGAATAATCTGCGGGCGATCGACGCCCAGTTGGCCACCATTGAATCAGAACAAACCATCGAACAAGAGAATAATCCAGAAAACACCCTTGCCGATGACAAGATTACCGGCTGGAGCGATATTCGTCTGAGAATCAGCCGCCATCTGACTTCCCAATCCGCACTGTTTCGACATGCTGTTCGCATGTCGGTATTACTTTGCAGCGGTTATGCTTTTATTCAGATTACGGGAATGCAGCATGGGTATTGGATCCTGCTGACTAGCCTGTTTGTTTGTCAACCCAACTATAATGCGACACGGCGGCGATTGGCGCTGAGGATCATTGGCACATTGACAGGTATTTTGCTGGGCCTGCCTATTTTGTATTTTGTACCCTCGCTTGAAGGACAACTGACACTCATTGTGATTAGCGGCGTGCTGTTTTTTGCCTTTCGGAATGTACAATATGCCCACGCCACCATGTTTATTACCTTATTGGTTTTGCTGTGTTTCAACCTGCTGGGTGAAGGCTTTGAGGTCGCGGCCCCCCGCGTAATTGATACATTAATCGGGTGTGCCATTGCATGGGCGGCAGTAAGCTTTATCTGGCCGGACTGGCGCTTTCGCGGACTACCTGCCGTCATCAATAAAACACTGGATGCCAATTGCCGGTATCTCGATGCTATCATGGCGCAATACCATCACGGAAAAGATAACAGCCTGACATATCGCATTGCCCGCCGGGATGCCCACAACTGTGATGCGGAATTAGCGTCCGTAGTTTCTAATATGTCATCCGAGCCTCATACCATCAGAAATAAAATGGAGAGTGCTTTTCGCTTAATGTGCCTTAATCACACCTTGCTAAGTTATATCTCCACATTAGGCGCTCATCGCGGAAAAATTTCATCCCCGGAAATCCTGCAATTACTGGATGATACCGTCTGTTATGTTGACGATGCGTTGCATCATCATGAGCCAGAAAACCTGCGTATAGCTCAGGAATTGAATGCTATAGCCAGCCGCATCCAATCCCTGTCAACAGAACCAGATAGCAAAGCGCTATTGGTACTTCAGCAGATTGGTTTACTCATTGAGCTATTGCCCGAACTGACTCAATTAAAAAATGACATGATTAAGTTGTAACCATAGTCAGCAGATAGGCGATATTCCTTCAATGCTTGTGTCCTTTGAAAGAGGATGCAGCATTGCATTCATACCATTCCAGTAGTTCATTACGAATACCCTTCGGTAGTGCAGCCTGATGGGTACCACATATTGCACCGGCAAGCGCCAGCAATATATTAACGCTCAGATTAGCCCTGACCGCCCGCAATTTCAGGTAGCTGGTTTTTGCGCCATGCTGCTGTAATTCATGGATGTTTTTTATGCCGGCCTTCCATAGTAAACGTTCAAGATCGTGATTGAGATTAGGCAAGTCCTTTAAGCGCCCGCCGCCGTTCTTAGCCACTTTGTCATATTGCGCACCTGCCAGTGAGATTCTGGCAAAACGCAGAAGTTGAATATGGTTTTCCCATAGTGATTCCTCAACAAGATAATAATTTAGCGGAAACGGCATTCCGCGCTTGGTATAGATAAGATGGGGCATATTGCGGTTATGAAAGTGCTTTTCATCTTTCTTGCTGGCACGCAGATAAAGCTCACCTTCCGACACCAGCGCAAAAATAATTTTATTTGCTGCAATACTGTAACCACCAAATTGGGAACGCGAGGTTATGTCCCCTAAAGACGCAAAATAACACTTAGATTGCAAAATCCTTTTTTCGCATAACTGTTTCATTACTGTAACCCTTAGTATTGAAATAACCTGTCCCTGTCAGATTGGAATATCGATAACAGGAACAAGTAATTAATCACAGGGCAGAGGCAGCTTCAAACATAAAATGAGCATGTTGGGCATTACATTCAGAATATGCGAAGCGCTTTGAAAAATTTTGGTTGATTTTCATTCATACAAAAGATACTGTATGTGCATACAGTAACACTATGGGTGGAACTCATTATGCGTGCTCAATCCCTCAGTTCTCACAGCGACCAACAGTCTTCGTTTTCCGGTAACCAATTAACTACGGCGTCTTCTGCGCCCTGTGGTGGAATCATTAGCGAAATCGTTTACCATGCCGATCAACCCATAGTCACACATTTGTTGCTTCCACTTTTACAACAGTTAGGTACACAATCACGCTGGCTGCTTTGGTTGTCTCCTCAACAGAAACTTAGTCGTCCCTGGTTACAACAATCAGGGTTGCCGTTAGATAAAATTATTCAGCTAAATCATATCAACCCTATATTGACAATTGATGCTATGGAAAAAGCATTAGTGACGGGAAATTATAGTGCTGTACTGTGCTGGTTGCCGAATGATTTGACTGAAGAAGAGAAGGTAAGATTACGTCAGGCAGCTCAGTCAGGAAACACTTATGGTTTTATCATGCGGCCAGAAAAAACAAATTGCGGCCCCTATAGACTGCTTTCCAACCTGAAAATTCACTCAACATTGTATCATTGAGTAAATTAAGAATTTTCTCATCAATTTTGAAGGGAAATCACAGCATTTCCCAGCAGAGTGGCATTCCAGGGCTTCCATGACGTATTTGATTTAATAGAAAACCAGTGATATATGTCAAAATCATCTACTATTTGTTAGTAAGTATGTATGAATCGCTATTTTTTTTATGATACGAATCACATCATACTTGTAACTTTCTCATCACGTTGTAGACTTTAACACGCTAGAGTTGCTCTTTTATAACGCCAAGTTACTTGGCAGTGAGTAATAAATAAGAGCAAAGTCTCCTGTTAAAGGATTTTAACCAAAGGTCGATTAGCCTTCCGGGTTAATTGCCGATTTGGATGATAATGAGGCGTAAAATGAAAAAAACAGCTATCGCAATTGCAGTGGCACTGGCGGGCTTCGCTACCGTAGCGCAAGCCGCACCGAAAGATGATACCTGGTACACCGGTGCTAAACTGGGCTGGTCCCAGTTCCATGATACCGGTATGTACGGCAACGGTTACAATGTAGATGGAGCCGAGGACAATCAACTGGGCGCAGGTGCGTTCCTGGGTTACCAAGCCAATGAATACTTAGGTTTTGAACTGGGCTATGACTGGCTTGGCCGTATGAAATATAGTGGCGGTCTTGGCGGTGGAGCCTTTAAAGCTCAGGGCGTTCAGCTTGCAGCTAAACTGAGCTATCCGGTAACGCCCGATCTGGATGTATACACCCGTTTGGGCGGTATGGTATGGCGTGTAGACAGTAATGATCACGCAGGTCATAGTAACAATGATACTGGCGTATCTCCGTTGGCCGCTGCCGGTTTTGAGTACGCAATAGACAAAAACTGGGCAACTCGCCTGGAGTACCAATGGGTTAACAATATCGGTGACGCAGCTACTGTTGGCGGTCGTCCTGATAATGGTATGCTGAGTGTTGGTGTTTCTTACCGCTTCGGTCAAGATGACTACGTAGCACCCGCTGCTCCAGCCCCTGCTCCGGCTCCAGTGGTCGAAACCAAGCGTTTCACCCTGAAGTCTGACGTTCTGTTCAACTTCAATAAGTCCACGCTGAAACCAGAAGGCCAGCAATCGCTGGATCAGCTGTACACTCAGTTGAGCTCTCTGGATCCGAAAGACGGTTCAGTTGTCGTTCTGGGCTTTACAGACCGCATAGGTTCTGAGCAGTATAACCAGACTCTGTCTGAAAAACGTGCACAAAGCGTTGTTGATTATCTGGTTGCCAAAGGCATCCCTGCGGACAAAATCTCTGCTCGTGGTCATGGCAAAGCTGATCCTGTTACCGGTTCTACTTGTGACAACGTGAAGCCTCGTGCTGCTCTGATCGACTGCTTGTCGCCGGATCGCCGTGTAGAGATCGAAGTTAAAGGCATCAAAGACGTGGTAACCCAGCCTCAGGCTTAAGTGTTATCACCGAAAAAACCTCGCTTAGGCGAGGTTTTTTTATTCACATGCTAATAATCCTATTTCTCTAATCGCTTTCTTTATTCAGAATCGCTTTAAGATCCTGTTTAAACAATGACATCTGACTGGCGTATTTCTCTTTATGCTCTGCATCCTCAATCAGTTGCACAATAGTGTCCGATAGCGTACTCCCACGCCGTTGAGCTAAACCTGCCAGCCGCTGCCAGACAAGATATTCCAAATCAATCGATTTTTTACGTGTATGCTGATGCTCTGCATTAAAATGACGTTTACGCCGTGCACGGATAGTTTGCTTCATGCGGTTTTCCAGTGCAGGGTTCATACACTGTTCGATCCATGCCAATATCTCTACAGGCTGATTTTCCATTTTTAGCAGTGTATTCACTGACTCCTCAGCCGCACTTTGTTCTATGAAACAAGTAATAGCTTCACCTTCACGGTGCTTCTTCACCAGATATTTCCATTTCCACCCGCACTCAAGATTTTTTAATTGCTGATATTTCATACTAATTTCTTTAGTGACCGCGTAACGTTATTATTAGCATAACAGTTTTTTTCTGACTTTCACCGCTCTCTGTTTATTTTTAAGACTATTTTCTGCGCAAAACAAGTTAATTGGGCAAGGTCATTTTTTATCATATGACTCTCCTCATGTGCAGCCTGCATTATTCTTGTATAATCACGTTTTTCCTTCAGACGATTACATTTGATACTTTGACCAATAACCGACTTGCATGGCAGCATTTACTGCCCAATCATACGCCTTATCAAACGTTATTCACTCAGGCTGCACAGCTTACTCCTGCTGAATTTTCTGCTATTCAGCCGCGTTTGGCCGACAGTTTGATGCTTTTTTGCCATCCTCAGGCCCCTTCACGTTTTATGCTGCTTAAGGCACAGGAGAATAGCGAATACCTGACACTCATTGAACGGGCCGTGAATGCCATCAGCCCTGAAACCGACACATTGTACGGCAGTATATATACAGTAGAAGGCCATGATATTCAGGTACAACCAGCGACACAGGCCACCGACAATTTTGCGTCGCAGAGTACCTGTTGCGGTCAGGAATGGATTGAACCAGAGCAACTATTTGGATGTGTCCGTTATTTTCGGGATGAAATTACTCTCCATCCTGGATTAATTCATCAGGTAAATGGCGGTACGCTGATTCTTTCTGCCAGGGCGCTACTGACACAACCATTAATGTGGTTACGTCTAAAGCAGATTATTACAGAGGGGGTATATCGCTGGCTTTCTCCCGATGAACGCAAACCCCTGCCTGTCGATATTCCACCAATGCCGATGGATATTCGTTTAATCATTCTGGGTGACCGGGAAAGTTTAGGTGATATTCATGATATGGAACCCGATCTGGGCGAGCAGTCAATATATGGTGAATTTGAAGCACAGTTGCAGCTTATTGAAATCGACGACATGGAACGTTGGTGCGCCTATATCAACTCGCTGTGCATAGAAAATGACCTTCCCTTGCTGACAGCCGATGCCTGGTCTGAATTCTTCAATTTGTCAGTGCGTTACAGTGGAGATCAAGGCAGTCTGCCCTTATGCCCGTTATGGCTGGTTCACCAGCTTAAATATGCCGCGCTATACGCGCAAAGTCAGGAAATTAGCGCTCAGACACTCATTGACGCAGTAACCGCCCGTCGCTGGCGGGAAGGTTACCTTCGTGAACGAATGCAGGATGAAATTGAGCTGGGACAAATACTGATTGAAACTGATGGCTATGTCATCGGACAAGTCAATGGGTTATCAGTGCTGGAATATCCTGGTTACCCTGTTATGTTTGGTGAACCAACACGCATCAGTTGTGTGGTACATCCTGGTGATGGTGAATTTACCGATGTTGAGCGCAAAGCGGAACTGGGCGGTAATCTACATGCCAAAGGCATGATGATTATGCAGGCGTTTCTGATATCTGAGTTAGAACTTGATCAACAACTCCCGTTCTCCGCGTCCATTGTTTTTGAACAATCTTACGGTGAAGTTGATGGAGACAGTGCTTCACTGGCCGAACTGAGCGCCTTGATCAGCGCTCTTGCCTTGCAGCCCATTAACCAACAGATTGCCGTGACGGGTTCTGTTGATCAATTCGGTCATGTTCAGCCTATCGGCGGTGTAAATGAAAAGATTGAGGGCTTCTTTGAGGTTTGTCAGCGCCGAGGTTTAACCGGCCAGCAGGGGGTAATACTGCCAGCGGCCAATCTCCGTCACTTGTGCCTACAGGAAGACGTTATTGCTGCCGTTCGCGAAGGGCAATTTCATCTTTTCCCGGTGGAAACGGCACCGGAAGCAATATCATTACTGACGAATCTGGCTTACGACGATGCTCGACAGCCCAATTTGCTGGCGGCAATCCGTGAACGAATCGGGCAATTAAATCCGCAGGAGCGGCGACGCTTTCCCTGGTTTTTCCGTTAATCAAACTGGTTTAACCAGACGTAACGGACTTGCTCGGCGTACATCTGTACGCTAACCTGCGTGCTTCACTAAAACAAGGCTTACAGAGAACATGGTAGATAAACGCGAATCCTATACAAAAGAAGACCTTTTGGCCTCCAGCCGTGGTGAACTATTTGGTCCGCAAGGCCCTCAGTTACCGGCTCCTAATATGCTGATGATGGACCGGGTCGTAAAAATGACCGAAGACGGCGGCCATCATGGTAAAGGATATGTGGAAGCGGAGCTGGATATCAATGCTGACCAATGGTTCTTTGGTTGCCATTTTATCGGCGATCCAGTAATGCCGGGTTGTCTTGGTTTGGATGCCATGTGGCAACTGGTTGGCTTTTATCTCGGCTGGCTGGGTGGTGAAGGGAAAGGACGCGCACTGGGCGTAGGTGAAGTGAAATTCACCGGACAGGTTTTGCCTACCGCGAAAAAAGTCACCTACCGTATTCATTTTAAACGCGTTATTAACCGCCGTTTAGTGATGGGCATTGCTGATGGTGAAGTATTTGTAGACGGGCACTTAATCTATACGGCAAATGAGCTGAAAGTTGGCTTATTCAAGGATACAAGTTCTTTCTGATTTTATCTAAGGGCGAAAAACCACCTAATTTTTCGCCCATGATATCTGAGATTGCGCACTGAACGATAACTATCCGACCTATTTCTGGCTATTCATTTCATTTGCGATCGACTGACGGACATCCTCAGGGATCTTAAGCGATGCAGCCAACGCATCCAGATAGCTTTTCTCCATAAAATGGTCAACGTCAACCACCGCGCAGCTCAGAAAATAGACCTCCAGCGCTTCCTCCTCATTCTTAACATCCCTGGCTAGCAGCTCTGGATCCAAAGGTTGAGCAATGGCTTCCTGTACCCAACGTTGGGCCTCACTACCCAATTGCAACTGCTGGATATTTTCATCAATCCGCTGCTTCTCTGAAGCATCAATATGTCCATCACTCTTGGCCGCAAACACCAGCGCCTGAATCAAGCGCCGTGCACGTATGTCGTCGGGGGATGATTGCACACCGAACTGCGGATCATCCTTATGCGTATCACGTACTCGTTTCTTGTACTGATTCCACAGCACCACACCGGCTGCGGCGCTGCCGCCAATAATCAATGCATTCTTACCCAGCGATCCCATCAATTTTCTGGCGGATTTATTCGACAACAATACACCGGCAAGTCCCCCTAATGCAGCAGGCTTCAGCATATCACCCAGATTACCGTTACCGCCGCCTTGATGATTACCCTGCCTGGGGCTACCAGAACTCAATAGACCCTGAATTTGTTGTATCCAGTTATTCATTTTCCACCTCAAGCAAATAGCGTTACAGACATTAATGTCAGCCTCTTCATAGTAAAACTTGGGAGACATTTTTTTGTCAGGTTATGTATATCAATGAAAAGTCTGGGGGAGATTTTTCATCACGTGCCAGTTGTTGTGCTGCCTTTTTACTGTGCCGATTTGCGCTTTATTTTGGAAACAGTATACTGAATCCAATAAATTGAAATATAGTTTTAAAAAAATAATATATCCATCAAAAAAAGGAACGAACATGAAAATTGCTCTGATTAACGAAAACAGCCAGGCTGGCAAGAACGAGCTGATTGCCGCTACCTTGACTAAAGTTGTTGAGCCTATGGGCCACACTGTTTTCAACTACGGTCAATATTCTGCTTAAGATACCGCCCCGCTGACTTATGTACAGAATGGTATTCTGGCGGCTATTCTGCTGAATTCCGGTGCGGCTGATTACGTCGTCACTGGCTGTGGTGCGGAGTTAAATCTGCAATATATCTTCGAAAAACTGTTCGAATGCGAAGGTGGTCAGGATTATCCGCACGATCGCGTTATTCCAGAGCAGCGCAACAAAAAGATTTTGGATACAGTCAAAGCGGTTGCCTACAAAGATTTGATCACTATCCTGAAGAGTATCGATCAGGGACTGCTGAAAGGTGCTATCAGTGGTGCTAAATTTCAGGAATATTTTTTTGCCAACAGCAAAGATGAAGTACTAACTAGCTACATCAGAAGCCAGCTCCCCTAAGGCTCAACAAAAAAAGGTGCCACAGGTCGTTGTGATCTGTGGTTTTTTTGACCACTCGTTTATTGATTTACACGACAAAAGCATAAATATCGCTTATCCAAGACACCTTTATCCTTCCAGCGTTCAATGCTTAACCAGATAAGCTGAAACCATCAAATACTGCTTGACCGAAGTAAAGTGACTCCCTATAGTAGCGCCCCGTTGCCACCTATGCGGCAACCCCCGGTGAGGTGTCCGAGAGGCTGAAGGAGCACGCCTGGAAAGTGTGTATACGTGAAAACGTATCGAGGGTTCGAATCCCTCCCTCACCGCCATATAAAAGCAAACGCCCTTAGCGAAAGCTAAGGGCGTTTGCTTTTATATGTGATGGGACGTCGTCAGCATTCGACAAAATGGCAGGATTGCCGTTTGGGACCGCCAACGGCGACCCGTACATCAAGAATGTTATTGATTACCACCTGTTAAACGGCGCTGTAATTGATCGCGCAGATTAGGTGGCGTCCCTTTTATGGTTAACGTATCCGTTGCCGGATCCCAGAAAATACGTTCACCTAGCAATAACGCATCGAAATTCAAACTGATACCACCACCGCTGCCGGCAAATTTTGTTAATTGCCGTAGAGTACTGCGATCGGCAGGGAAACTCTCTTCCAGTTCATATCCCTGCTCAGTTGAAAATTGCTGGAACGTTTTCTCACCCAATGAGGGCAAGTCCTGAGACAACGCCGCCAGCTCAATTTCCTCACCGGACTGCAACTGTTCATTACAGTAGCTGTAGACCTGCTGACGATAGTTCTGACGTTCGTTTTTATCCAGTTGCGCATCAGCGCAGTACTCATCCACGGCTTTCAGCAGGCCACGGTTTTGCGCTTTGGTGTCCAAGCCTTCAGAAGCGGCCAGGAAATCCATGAAAAAGTCAGAGACTTTACGTCCTACCCGCCCTTTTAGAAAAGTCAGATAACGTGTTGACTCTGGGTTGGTTTCCCATTCGGTCAAATCAATGCGTGCGACAATGTCTGCATGATTGATGTCCAGATAATGCGTACTACTGATATCAAGTTGCTCGTTGACCCGCATACTGTTGCAGCTATTGAGCACCGCAATCAGCAAATATTCAACGGCCAGATAACGATACTGACAAAACAGAACAATGCCACCTTCGGCAAAAGGGTATTTGGCCAGTTCGTCACGCAAGCGCCCTGTGGCCGCACGCGTGAATTCCAGAAAACCCTCGTCCCCTTTACGGCAGGCCCTGAGCGCATCCGCCAGTTCACTTTGCTCATTAAACAAGCCGTAAGCTTTACTCTTGGCACTATAGACGCGATGCAATTCAGCCATCATTTCTTCCACTGTTGTATTGGTTGACAACAATGAATCACGCAACACCATTTCCAGCGTTTGCTCGTCGCGTTTAATCAGCTGATGCAGGGCAATCTGGCCGATATCCAGACTCATGATAAACTCTCCTTTGGCAAGGAGCGTATTCAAACACCGAACCACTATACCTGCAACCAAAAAGCCGTACTTCACCTGTTGCAAACACACAACCGGTGTAAAATGATAAAAGTGCGGAAAAGGATGTGCCTATACGGTAAGATATCCGACTTTAACAGCTTGAGAAACGCCATTTTATGCCACAATCATCCCGTTACAGTGACGAACACGTTGAACAACTGCTCTCCGAGCTGGTCAATGTTCTGGAAAAACACCATGCTCCAACCGATCTTGCTTTAATGGTACTGGGTAATATGGTGACCAACCTGATTAATACCAGTATCGCTCCTGCTCAACGTCAGGCTCTGGCTCGTTCTTTCGCTGAAGCATTGCAGGCTTCAATTAAAAAAACAGATAAAGCTCACTAATTTTTGACCAACTTATGGTAACCAACCGTCAGCGCTACCGTGAAAAAGTTTCCCAGATGATCAGTTGGGGACACTGGTTCGCATTGTTTAATATTTTGCTCAGTCTGGGGCTGGGTAGCCGCTATCTGTTTGTTGTCGACTGGCCTTCCTCTCTGTTTGGCCGCATTTATGCGTTGGTAAGTTGGCTTGGGCACTTCAGTTTCATCGGATTTGCTGCTTATCTGCTGGTTATCTTCCCGCTGACATTTATTGTCATGTCCCAGCGCCTGATGCGCTTTCTTTCCGCTGCACTGGCGACGGCAGGTCTTACGCTGCTTCTGGTCGACATTGAGGTTTTCACACGTTTTCACCTTCACCTTAACACCACCGTCTGGCAGTTAGTAACAAACCCTGACCAAAGCGAACTTGTTCGCGACTGGCAGCTCATGTTTATCGGCATTCCACTTATTTTTATGGTGGAAATGCTGTTTGGAACCTGGTGCTGGCAAAAGTTGCGCAGCCTCAGCCGTCGCAATTTTGGTAAACCTTTAGCCGGTGTTTTTATTTCGGCTTTCTTCGCCTCACATCTGATGTACATCTGGGCGGATGCGAATTTCTACCGCCCCATTACCATGCAGCGAGCCAATCTGCCACTGTCTTACCCCATGACAGCACGTCGTTTTCTGGAAAAACATGGCTTGCTTGATGCCCAAGAGTATCAGCGTCGCCTGTCGCAACAGGGGGATCCTGAAGCGATGACGGTGGAATATCCTCTGAATGACATCGTATTTCGCGATGGCGGCAGTGGATATAACCTACTGGTGATTGTGATAGATAATGCCCAAACTGATAGTATCCAGAGCAACATGCCAAACCTGGCGCGCTTTGCCGAGCAGAATATTCGCTTTAGCGATCATTACGATTCAGGCATACAGCCAAATGGCGGGCTATTTAATCTTTTCTACGGGATCTCGACAACGTACATGGACGGTATCCTGAGTGCCCGTAAACCATCAGCCCTAATGACCGCATTAAGTCAGCAGGGTTATCAGCTTGGGCTATTCTCCACCACCGGTTTTAATAATTCGCTTTACCGTCAGGCATTGCTGTCTGACTTCTCGCTCCCGGCACCACAAGAACAGAGTGACGAAGCAATTACGGCGCAATGGCAACAATGGCTGAATCACGATAGCAACACCGCCCCCTGGTTCTCTTATATTGAGCTGAACACAACCTCACAAAACGGGGAAACAGGAAAACTTTCCGTGGCAGAACAATCCCGGCGTGACAATGCTAACAGTCAACATGTCGATCAACAGATCGAGCGCATTATCAGTACATTACAAGAAAAAAACGTGCTGGATAAAACCGTCGTTATTATTACTTCCATGCAAAAAAATCTCAGCAAAAGTGATAAAGCAAAGGTTTTCCATCGCTCACAATGGCAAATCCCGCTCATCGTTCACTGGCCGGGTACGCCAGCACAAACGATTACTAAAATGACAGATAACAAAGATGTTATGACCACCCTGATGCAACGTTTACTGCACGTGAAAAACGCAGCAGATGATTATTCCCAGGGAGAGGACCTGTTCTCAGCCCAGCGACGTAATAACTGGCTGGCGAATGGCACTGGGGGCGATTTAATGATTACCACGCCTGAGCAAATCATCATGCTGGAAAATAACGGCAGCTATCGCGCCTATGATCGGGATGGCCGTAAGCTGAGTAATGAAAAACCCCAGCTTGCCCTGCTCTTACAAGTGCTAACCAATGAAAGACGCTTTATTGCCAACTAACTGCCTAAATCTAAAGCAGTCGTTTCATCTGGCTATTGCAATAAGGTCAGGAAAAGGTAGTATAAGCGCCCACAGCATCGGCACGTAGCGCAGCCTGGTAGCGCACCGTCATGGGGTGTCGGGGGTCGGAGGTTCAAATCCTCTCGTGCCGACCAAATACATATTCGGTAAGTATCGTTTACTACCGGAAACCCCACAGAAACCCGCATTCTCACTGAGTTTGCGGGTTTTTTGTTGCCTGTTATCTATCGGGATATCCCGTTTACAGCCGGAAAGTTTGGGACTACATTTGGGACTAAATCAACGTAGTCCCATAAAACCGTAGTCCCAAAGGTAACGATCATGGCAATCCAGGCAAAGCCCCTCACCAATACGGAAGTCAAAGCCGCTAAAGCACTAGACAAAGAATTGTCACTGCATGATGGTGGCGGTCTGCTATTGTTCGTCAAACCTTCCGGCACAAAGACATGGCGTTTTCGCTATTACCATCCACAAACCAAAAAACGCACTACGCTGACATTTGGCAGCTATCCGGCAATCTCTTTGGCTGATGCCAGGCAAATGCGGGAAGCAGCCAAAACGCTCTTAGAAAAAAGTATTGATCCGCAATTCCACCAGCAACAGCAGCGCGAACAAGAGCAAGCCATCAACCTGAACACGTTCGCCAAAGTTTCCGCCGACTGGTACGAAGTGAAAAAATCTCAACCTCTGGCCGAGAACACCATTAAAGATATCTGGCGTTCGCTGGAAAAATACGTGTTCCCGTTCATTGGAACCTCACCTATTACCCAGCTTACCGCTCGTCACTTCATCACCGCGCTGGAGCCGATACAGGCCAGCGGCAAACTGGAAACCGTCAAACGGGTAAGCCAGCGAATTAACGAGGTAATGGGTTACGCGGTTAACTCCGGGCTGATTCCCGCCAACCCCGCCGCCAAGATCCGCAAAGCGTTTCAGACACCGGTTAAAACCCATATGCCGACCATCCGGCCAGAGGCATTACCTGGCTTGATGAAAACGCTATCGGTCGCCAGCATTGAGTTACAGACCCGTTTATTGATTGAATGGCAGCTACTGACTGTTACCCGCCCCGCCGAAGCCGCAGAAACCCGCTGGAGCGAAATAAATCTCACAGAGAAAACCTGGACGATCCCCGCCGGCCGCATGAAGATGCGCCGTGAGCATGTTATTCCGCTGTCCGGCATTTATACGCGGCAACAATGGGCCAGAACTCACTGCCGCTGCTTTAGCCGAATGGGCAGAATTGCACGGCGTGATACTCGATTTTATTCAGCCAGGCAAGCCGATGCAGAACGGATGTATTGAGCGATTTAACAAAACGCTACGAACAGAAATACTCGATATGTATCTGTTCAGAATACTGTCAGAAGTCCGCGTGCTAACAGAAGACTGGCGTGCAGAATATAACGAAGAACGTCGGCATAGCTCACTGGGTGATATGCCACCCGTTATCTATGCGCGGCAAAAACTGGCCGGAGATCCTCATTGGCGGTGGTACTAAAAACCGGAGGGACTACAATGTGACCTGACTCTACTGACCGTGGACGGTGTGGCCTAGCGTACACCGGATAGCCCCTAGTTGCCTTTTCCTATTATAAGCAAGGATGCTCTCTTCCCTTGCAACTAAATAAAAAAAGCGCGACACTACGTAAAGACAAACGTAACTACAAAGGTAAAAGTGATGGGTAGCATTAATCTCCGTATCGATGATGATCTTAAAACACGTTCCTACGCAGCGCTCGAAAAATTGGGAGTGACACCTTCTGAAGCATTGCGCCTTACACTGGAATACATTGCTGAAAATGAACGCCTTCCTTTTAAACAGACGTTACTTAGTGATGAAGATGCTGAATTGGTTGAAATTGTCCGTGAACGCCTTCGCAATCCCAAGCCAGTACGTGTGACGTTGGATGATCTTTAATGTCGTATTTTCTGGATTTTGACGAACATGCATTAAAAGAAATTACATTTTCTGGCTTTCAAACATTGGTTTATGCTTCCTTGCCGTACTATCCATCCCCAGCGCGGAATTTTTGGCATCGTTCTACACCAATGAGCCAGAAGTCATTGCAGTGGTTAAACACCTCATTTGGCTCAATGCACTCTTTACGCCTTTCTGGGCGGCATCATGGGTGCTGCCAGCCGGGTTGAAAGGCGCAAAAGACGCCAGCTACACCATGTGGGTGGCGGTGGCGGGAATGTGGGGATGTCGTATTATTGCCGGATATATTCTTGGCGTTATGCTTGGGTTTGGTGTTATTGGCGTGTGGATGGGGATGTTCTTTGACTGGATTTTCCGCAGTGTGATTTTCTACCGCCGAATGGTAAGCGGACGCTGGCTTTGGCGCTATCATCCCCAGCATTGTTCGGCTGGAAGTCCATCATAAAAATCCGCCTCTAAAGGCGGATTTCATTAACAAAACCAATAACCAGACTTGAGGGATAATACCTCACGCACTAAATTAGAAACGGTAACCCACGCCAACAGCCCAGGTACCTACGTCAACACTGCGAATACGGCTTTGTTCGTAACCCACATCCAGAGCAACATCCTGGATCGGGTTGAATTGCAGACCAGCACCATAAGTGAAGCCATAATCGTCGTTACGATTGTTATCAGCACCGTTAGTTGCATTACTGGTCAGTTTTCCGTGACTAAAACCAATCACACCGTAAATGCTTGCCCAGTCAGTTAAACGATAAGCTGGCCCTGCGGTGAACCCCATATATTGGCCTTTATTGTAGAAACCGTCGTTAGTACCGGTTTTTTCCAAATAAGTGAAAGAACCAATAGCACCCAGCGGGCTGTTATCCCACTCATAACGGTATTTCAGGTTAAAGCCTTTAACTTTGTTGGCCACACCCTGAGCATCACCCTGGGCATAACCTGCCGATACAGTACTTTGACCAGCCAGTGCGGAACCTGCGCTAACGGCTAATACACAAGCCAGTGCTGAAAGACACGCGATTTTTTTCATATATACAGCCTCGAATTCATCTTATGGAAAGATACCTAACGCCATAAATATAACAAAAAAAGAGTGAACTTGCCGCCTGGTAAATATTTATCAATTACATTTTAGATGTAACAAACATTTTCAAATGACGCCATTTTACTAATTACATTAACTTTTATCAGCAGACAGCACGAATAAAAATTAATTCAAAAAAAACCTATAAAACAGAAAATTCTTAATTCTCTGTTCAGTTTGCACACAAGCTATTTAGACGAGATATAAATCAACTCAATATAACGTAAATAAAAGTCAATAAAAGTAAGCGAAAACGGGACAAATCCTTTACAATTGGTCATCCTGGTGGAACTGGGCTTTGATAGCAGCCGTTCTTTCTCATTTCATTTAAGGCCGAAAGAATGACCTTATCTTCTCCACGTATATCAATGTTACTTCCCGTGTTGCTCATTATCGTGTCGATGATATCGATTCAAAGCGGCGCTGCGCTAGCTAAGAGCCTGTTTCCACTGGTCGGCGCCTCTGGCGTGACCGCTTTACGTCTGGGCATTGGTACGTTAATCCTCTGTATCATTTTTAAACCGTGGCGTATGCGTTTTGGCAGCAACCGCTTACCGCTGATAATTTATGGCATCACGCTGGGGGGAATGAATTTTTTATTTTACCTCTCACTGCGCACTGTGCCGCTGGGTATTTCCGTTGCCCTTGAATTTACCGGCCCACTGGCAGTCGCCATGTTGTCATCACGAAAAGTGATTGATTTTTTGTGGGTTATTCTGGCTGTTCTGGGATTGTGGCTCCTATTACCCCTTGGACATAATATCAGCAATGTCGATATACCTGGTGCAATGTATGCCTTTGGTGCAGGGGGGTTTTGGGCGCTATATATTCTTTTCGGACAAAAAGCAGGCGCTAATCATGGCCCTGGAACAGTTGCTATTGGTTCATTCATTGCAGCGGTGATATTTTGCCCTGTCGGTTTGATCTATTCCGGTACTACGTTATTTTCATCCACTGTATTACCACTCGGCATTGCCGTGGCTATTCTTTCCACAGCGCTGCCCTATTCTCTCGATATGATCGCGTTAACTCGCTTGCCGACCAGAACATTTAGTACGCTAATGAGTATGGAGCCTGCAATTGCCGCTATTTCCGGCATACTCTTTCTCAGCGAACATTTATCCTTCATCCAATGGGTGGCGCTCATTTTTATTATTACCGCGTCTACTGGTGCAGTCCTGACCATTAGACCGAGCAAAAAGTAATTACGCTGTGTCAGCGATAGCTGATTCCCCCGAAAGTGGCGCCCAAACGTATCCGTTTCCGGGGGGAGGGAGAATATTGATAAAACATGTGTTTATATCTGAAAGAAAATAATATTCAATTTTTATAAATAAGAATAATTATCATTTTGTATAAAACTCCTGATAATAAAGGTTATTTTTAATATGCTATAACTATTTATTCAATCGGTAATTATTTTCAATACGTTGCTTTATTACTGCTATAATTAGTGACGTTGAATAGCAAGATTATGAAAAATTAAATAAAGAGGACAATATTATGCGCACCGCTAAACTGGTAAACTCCGCATCTTCCGATCTTATCTACACGCGTAACAATTTGGATGACGAAGTTAAAACCTCTACTATCAAGCTGTTAAGTCAGCTGGTAGTGGACTTGATTGATCTATCTCTGATAACAAAACAGGCGCACTGGAACATGCGTGGCGCTAACTTTATTGCCGTCCATGAAATGCTTGACGGCTTTCGCACAGCCATCACCGATCATCAGGACACGCTGGCAGAGCGTGTTGTTCAGCTAGGCGGCGTAGCGCTGGGTACAGTACAGTTGGTGAATGAAAAAACCTCACTAAAAAGCTATCCTACCAATATTCACAGCGTACAAGATCACCTTAAAGCACTGGCTGAACGTTATGCCGTTGTTGCTAACGCGGTTCGTAAAGGCATCAGCAAAACTGAGGATGAAGATACTGCCGATATCCTGACGGCCGCATCACGCGATCTGGATAAATTCCTGTGGTTTATCGAATCCAATATTGAGTAAATGGCTATAAGGGCTGCTTATTGCAGCCCTTTATTCCGCTTTCTCTTCATTTGAAATCAATCTTTTCCCTATCCTGCTAACTCTATAAGCATACCGGACACTAACTTTTCATTCTTTCAGTCGCAGTGCTCAAAAAATTAGCGCTTACTCGTAATAATTCGGCATAACGCCAATCAACAGTTGTTTCACCTGCATAAATTAGTTAATCATAGCTGCGCCTTGCTTTATGACAGTGGAGTTAATCCATAGTGTCGGCGCGGTAATTACATAAAAACAACAGGTTAAGTAAAATACTTGGTAACTAACCTAATGTTTTAACAGGTTTTTTATTTCTTACTAATATTGATATAGCCTGTAAAACAAAAGGCTTCCCACAACTGGTACAATAGGAAGGATTTGATGAAATCACTACTGAAAGCCTCTTTGGCCGCATTGACGCTGGCCATGAGCATTTCCAGCTACGCCGCAGAGAAAGAACTGATTGTCGCCACTGACACCGCTTTCGTTCCCTTTGAATTCAAACAGGGTGACAAATACGTCGGTTTTGACATTGATCTCTGGGATGCCATCGCCAAACAACTCAATGTGACCTATACCCTGAAGCCTATGGACTTCAGCGGCATCATTCCTGCATTGCAAACCCGCAATGTGGATCTGGCGTTGGCAGGCATCACCATCACCGACGAGCGTAAAAAAGCAATTGATTTCTCTGAGGGTTATTACAATAGCGGCCTGTTGGTTATGGTGAAAGCCGATAACAACGACATTAAGGGTGAGAAAGATCTTGCCGGGAAAGTGGTTGCAGTAAAAAGCGGCACCGGTTCAGTTGATTACGCCAAAGCGAATATTAAGACCAAAGATCTGCGCCAATTCCCGAATATTGATAATGCCTATATGGAATTAGGGACTAATCGGGCGGACGCCGTGCTGCACGATACGCCGAACATTCTTTACTTCATTAAAACTGCCGGTAATGGTCAGTTCAAAGCCGTAGGCGACTCGATTAAGGCACAGCAATACGGTATTGCTTTCCCGAAAGGCAGCGACTTGCGTGACAAAGTCAACGGCGCGCTGAAAACACTGCAAGAAAACGGCACTTATGCTGAGATCTACAAAAAGTGGTTTGGTGTAGAACCTAAGTAATTGCCGATTTAATCTGGAGATATTTCATGCAGTTTGATTGGAGCGCCATCTGGCCTTCTCTGCCCCTTTTGTTAGAAGGGGCAAAAATGACCCTGCTGATCTCAGTATTGGGTCTGCTTGGCGGCTTGGTTATCGGTGTTCTCGCGGGCTTTGCCCGCGCTTACGGCGGTTGGTTTTCCAGCCGCATCGCACTGGTATTTATTGAAATCATCCGTGGTACGCCAATTGTTGTACAGGTGATGTTCATTTACTTTGCCCTGCCGATGATTTTCACCTCGGTACGGATTGATCCGTTTGCCGCTGCGGTGGTCACTATTATGATCAACTCCGGCGCTTACATCGCGGAAATTACCCGCGGTTCGGTGTTGTCGATTCATAATGGTTTTCGGGAAGCCGGGCTGGCGCTGGGATTATCCCGGCGCGCAACACTGCGTTATGTCATCGCGCCGCTCGCGCTGCGCCGTATGTTACCGCCGCTGGGCAATCAATGGATCATCAGTATCAAAGATACGTCATTGTTTATTGTCATTGGCGTTGCGGAACTGACCCGTTCAGGTCAGGAAATCATCGCCGGTAATTTCCGTGCGCTGGAAATCTGGAGCGCGGTAGCCGTGATTTATCTGTTCATCACGCTGGTACTCAGCTTCATTCTGCGTCGTCTGGAAAGAAGACTTAAGATTATATGATTGAATTTAAAAACGTTTCCAAGCACTTTGGTCAGACGAAAGTTTTACATGACATCGATCTGAAAATTAATCAGGGTGAAGTGGTGGTGATTATCGGCCCTTCCGGTTCAGGTAAATCCACACTGCTGCGCTGTATTAACAAACTGGAAGAGATTACCAGCGGCGAGCTGGTTGTTGATGGCCTGCAAGTCAACGATCCACGTGTTGATGAGCGTCTGATCCGTCAGGAAGCCGGCATGGTATTTCAGCAGTTTTATCTGTTCCCACATCTGACGGCATTGGAAAACGTGGCGTTCGGCCCTATCCGGGTTCGCGGCGCCAGTAAAGCGGAAGCGGAAAAGCTGGCGCAGGGGCTGCTAAGTAAAGTGGGGCTGTCTGAACGTGCGCATCACTACCCTTCTGAGCTTTCCGGTGGTCAGCAGCAGCGTGTCGCGATTGCGCGGGCATTAGCCGTTAAACCTAAACTGATGCTGTTTGATGAACCCACCTCGGCGCTGGATCCTGAGTTACGGCATGAAGTGCTGACGGTAATGAAAGATTTGGCGGAAGAAGGAATGACCATGGTCATTGTTACCCACGAAGTGGGTTTTGCGCACAAGGTCGCCTCACGTCTGATCTTTATCGACAAAGGCCGTATTGCTGAAGATGGGGATCCGGAAACGCTGATTACCCATCCACCGAGCGATCGCTTACGTGAATTTTTACAGCATGTATCCTGATACCTTGATGTAATCCATCGGCCGTAAGACAGCAAGAATAAGCTGTTTTACGGCCATTTTATTATCTCTGCGTCTGTGCATTCATGCCGTATTCCCGTTCAATGAACGCAGAAAAATCACGGCACATCACCTCGTCACCCTGTTCATTATCGGCTAGCACGCGACTACCGTCGACCACGCGTATCCGTGCGGATAAATCAAAATCAGCCGCAGGCTGAGGACGTTGCAACGCCAGAGCCATCGACGCTTCCGCGCGCTGCCAGGCCTCTTCCACCGTCAGATTACATGCCTGCGCCAGATAAGCGGGATTGAAACCTTCGCCGGTCAGACTTCGCAATGTGTCATCATGGCTGACGCTATTGCCGGGCAACCAGTAATGTTGCGCCAGATCGGGGCCAATCGCCGCATTGTCCGTCAGATAACCGTCACGTTGCAGGAAGTAATGCCGCGTTTGCTCTACCGCCATTAACGCCAGCAAATACCCCTGATACGAACAGGCCGACTCCATTGACAGCAGATGGGGGATCGCCAGTGTTGGCCGCGGGCTGCCGCTGATCCCCAGAATGCGCTGTTCAATATCCCGCGCCAGTTTCGTCATCGCCTCCGGCGTGCGTTGCTCGTCGTGCCAGGAATAGAGTTCCCATTCAAAGTAAGGCACCAACAGGATATGTCGTTCATTAAACGCCCGCATCGGCTGCCGCGTACTGATATCGGCACGGATCAATTCATCGGGGATGACCTCTCCCTGCGCGTTTTTCGCATAGCGTTTAAGCCAGTCGGCATCATGCAGCAGGCTGTCGCAGAACATGGATTGCGTTTCCGCATAGGCCATCGACGTGGGCGGGAACTCCTGTGAGAAACAGGGGGCATTCTGCCGGATATTAGCAAAATGCGCGGCATGTCCACCTTCATGAAACAAGGTGTTTATACCGCTGGCGCCGCTGCCGACCTGATCTGGTTTCGCCAGGCTGGTGAAATTAATTCGCGCCGGGATCCATTCGCCCTGCTGAACAAAAGGAGGAACCGGTGCGTGCATAAAACCATTCTCATACTTGCCTTTACGCACCAGCAAGTCGAGCTGTATTTCTGCTCCGTTAAAACCAATATGCAAGCGCTTGAAACTGTTTATCCAACGCGCAAGCGATGCAGCAAACGGGAAATAGGGATCGAGCTGACGCGTCACATCGCCGGCGCTGGCGTAACGAATATTCCACGGTTGTAATGCCTGTTGCCCTTTTTCAGCGGCCAGATCCCTCAGGCGGCGGGCATTCGCTTGCCGGGTTTGCTCTTCAAAAGGATCGAGAATGGCAAAGAGCTGTTCCGGGGTCATTCGCTCGGTTTTATTAACCTTGTAATCAAAATAGTTACGATATCCCATCTGGCGGGCAAAACGGTTACGCAGGCCGATCAGTTCAGGAAAACCGTTATGCAGCAGCCATTGTTCCAGATCGCGCAGAGCCTGGTGTGAACTCTGCCGGTACGCTTCTATATCATTGGTCGCCTGATTGGTCAGCAGTTCGCCCAGCGATGCCGCTACCCGCTCACCTTTTGCATCCACATGCGTCATCTCATAGGCTTTACGCTTTGCATACAACGCACTTTCAGCCGCAATGATTTCATCCATCAATGCCTGCGCCCTGGGATCTTCAATCACATTACAGTCAAAAAACCGATACCACCCCTGCAAACCATGCAGTAATGCCTGCTGACTGCCATTTAGCGGGCTATTTTCCACCACCGTTATATGTTCGCGCAATTCAACCAGTCGCTGTGGCTGGGAAATAAAGCGCTTATAGGCACTTTCCGCCGCGGAAAACCGGGCAGTTACCTCATCACTTCCGGTTGCCATATAAAGCTGCCAGAACAGATCTTCTTTGGTTTGGTGAACTGCAAGATAATCGCGGTTCAACGCATTAAAATAATCTATAACCTGTTGCATAATCCCCTCTAACCCAGACGTTTTCTGATGGTTGCGACGGCCTGTTCCATTGTAGGCGCTTCACCGGTCGCCACCAGGCAGCAGGCCAGTTGCAGACGAATCGCCTGCGGCAGTGCCATCTCCCCCGCCAGACATTGCGCCGTCCAGCGTGCCGTTGTTACTGCATCTTTCGCTATTGGCAAAGCATCAGGGGCCACCACGATATCCTGACGCAATTGCAGAACCTGGGTTTTCTGCTGGTGAATAAAGTGAATTTCCGGGCAGCGCTGAGGACTGGCATACACTTCTCCCTCCGTGCCATGCATCAACAATGCCCGCCCGGCAATGTCCCTGAAAAAAGTGCCGACGCGGGATACATACTCTGGGTGAGAAACACTGGCGAGACTTAATGCCTCACTCTGGGCAAAAGGCGTGGCAACTTTGGCCAGAGTATGGCTGCTGTTACGCACCCCCATGCGCCAGCGTAGCTGCAACTGCCGATCAATGGCCGGACACAGCACCGAAACAGGAATAAAAACCGGCTGGCCCTCATCGAGCTGTTGTTGCGCCTGTTCAGCATTGTCCACCGCCGGGAATCCAAGATGATGCAATATTTCAGCACTGGTCACTCGGGTAGGATCTTCGCTCACCCCGTGGACCACCACAGGGAAATCCAGTTTTGCCAGCAGAAGTGCCAGCAGCGGCGTTAAATTGGCCTGCTTCCTGGCACCGTTATAACTGGGGATCACCACCGGCATCGGACGCTGCGCCGGTGGGCGCAGGCGAATAACCTGTTCCTCCATTGCCTGATAAAAACCACACATCTCCGCTTCAGATTCCCCTTTAATGCGAAAGGCAATCAGCAACCCACCCAGCTCAAGTTCCGGCACATCACCATTCAGCATCAGGCGATATAATTTATAGGCTGTCTCCTGATCCAAATCTCGGGCATGATTTTTACCGCGCCCGACCTCTTTGATAACTTTGGTGTAATCCATGCTGGCCTCTTCATTAACCGCAACACCGTTAATAGCTCAACGGTGAAAATAGCACGTTTTGCGTTCGTCTGAATAATGCAAATGGCGCGGGGTGGAGTCATGGTGGAAACCGTGATGAACGCCGGGTAGATGTATGCGTCATAGCTTACCCGAGGGGCCATGATGGGACACATCCTTGTGTCCCACCCTGCTGGCCAGCATAAATTCTGTTCAAATTTGCTCCCGGCAAATTTGTCGGCGGCTTAGGCCGCTACGCCCTCCCTAATAACAAACTTTGTCAGCGATCTGAGTATTTTAACCATTTTGAAACCAACCTACTCCGGCATGTCCCGCTCTTCAATGGGGAACACCGGTAAAGCGCCGAGCAACTGAGCGCCATAGCCTTTGGTCAGCAGGCGACGGTCATAAATAACAATTTCACCAAAACATTCATGGCTGCGGATCAGGCGGCCAACCTGCTGAATAAGGCTGAATGATGCGCTGGGTAAACTCTGTACCGCAAACGGATGACGTTTCAGGCTCTTCAGCCACTCGCCTTCGGTAAGAATGACCGGACTGTCAATCGGTGGGAAAGCGATTTTATGGATATGCACCTGAGAAAGTAAATCCCCTTTCAGATCCAACCCTTCCGCGAAAGACTGAAGACCGATAAGTACGCTGGTCTGTCCTTCCTGTACACGTTGACGGTGTAATTCTACCAGCCGATAGCGCGGCTTATCCCCCTGAACCAGCAGCATCAGCCGCAGGTCGGTGACCTGAGTCAGAAAAAGCTGCATGGCCCGTTGGCTGGCAAACAGCATTAACAGGCCGCGGTGTTTGCCGCGTTGCAGTTCTGCCCGAAAAAAACGCGCCATTTCGGCAATATGCTGCGACTCGTTTTTCATCAACGGTTCATAACGCATTTTCGGGATCACCAGCCGTCCTTGTTCACGGTGATTAAACGGAGAATTCAGGGCAAGGAAGTGGTCGCCGGCCTTCTCATTCAGACCGGACAACTCCTGTAAACGCGAAAAACTGTTCAACGATCGTAGCGTCGCCGATGTCACGACTACATGCGGCACATTATTCCATAACAATTTTTCAAGCTGGTCGCATACGCGAATGCCCGCACAGTGCAGGTACAGGTGCTTATCGCGAACATCACGGGTAAGCCATTTGGAAACCGGCGCATTGGAAGATTGCTCCATCGCCGCCAGCCGCCACAGTTTGCTCAACGATTCAAGATAGCCCAGTAATCGGCTCATTTTCAGCAGCGCATGATGCAAACGCACCACGTCGTGTTTTCCAGTTTTCTCACTGAGATCGTTGAGCATAAATTCGGTTAGCGCCCGTAGGCCATCGGTGAGTTTAAACAACTGGATACAACTTTCACGCATCTCGTCAGGCATTTTTCCCATCGGGAAACGGTACTCGCTCTCACTGCCCTCTGTTGGTAAAAACACCCCACCCATTAGCGAAAACGACTGCACCCATTCGCGTAGCGCTTCGCAATGGCTGGTCAGCCTTTCACTGTGCGCCAGCCGGGGCGGCGACTTCGGCGCAAATTGCGCCATACACAGCCCAATTTGCTGAACCAGTTGTTCCAACTGCAACGTGATATGTTCAGGTGTGACATCACCCGACATTTCTAATGTATCGCGGGCGACATCGGGAATATGATGCCCTTCATCCAGCACCAGCAGCAGGTTTTTAGGGTTCGGCAACACGGCGTCACTTTCCATTGCCGCCATGACCAACGCATGGTTCGTCACCACTACATCGGCATTTTCAATCTCACGCCGGGCAATAAAAAACGGGCATTCCCGGAAATAATGGCAGTTGTGTCCAAGACAATTGGCTTTGTCGGTGCTGAGTTTTCGCCACAGACCGTCATCAATGGATTCCTGATAGTGATCGCGCAGGCCATCCCACGAATAATTTTGCAGGGCCTGCCCGATACGTGCGCACTTTCCTTGTTCTTCACGATTGGAGGGGACTAACTCATCCCCCAGAAACAGGGTTAAATCGCCCTGCGCATCAACATCCGTCGCCAGCATCGCCAGATTTCGCGGGCAAACATAACGCCCACGGCCAAACGCGGCGGTGAATTTCAGTTCGGGAATAAACGTCTGCAACAGGGGTAAATCTTTACTAAAAATTTGATCCTGCAAGGCCACATTCGCGGTGCTGACCACCAGCGTTTTTTCTTCCGCCCGCCCAACCGCAATACCGGGAATCAAATAAGAGAGCGTTTTGCCCACTCCGGTCGGGGCTTCGATGGCCAAATGGCGCGGATAATCACCCGCCAGCGTTTTTGCCACTTCGGCAATCATCTGTCGTTGAGGTATGCGGGGAATAAAATCCGGGATTTGTTGTTGCAGGGCCTTATACCATTGGCCGATCTGCTGTTTTATTGCGGGGGACAGCGCCATGCATTCTCTGTATTCAATCAATCTGGCGGGTATTGTCCCACAGACTGGCGGCAACGTCAGCCGATATCAAACGTCTCTCGCCGCTCGACATTTCCCGGTTTGGCGATTAGGGTAATAGCCTGTTTTGATAGCTGCCGGTTCACCATGTCATCTGTTCATACTGTCAATCAATCATACTGGTATTCACCACAGCTTCCGCATGTTGAAAGCCGCTCGACCTGGCACAGCAGCCATGCCTACAAAACCCACAGCCATGCACAGTTCTCCATTGGCGCGATTGAACAGGGATCGACGGTCTGCCATTACCGTGGCGAACAGCACCAGTTGCAGGCAGGCGATCTGATCTTTATTGATCCGCAGCAACCTCACAGTTGTAATCCCTTACCCGGACAAACCCGTAGCTACCATATGCTTTATCTGGATACGCCGTGGTGTCTGAAACTGCTGTCTTCTTTGTGCGGCTATCCGGTTACGTCGTTACACTGCCGCTGTGTCGTTCTGCGGAACCCGGCACTGTTTGACCGCTATCAGCATCTGATCGGTCAACTGCATCGGAGGGAAATCACCGCTGCCAGGCAAACACTGAACACGCTGATAACGCCGTTATTACAACAATATTGTCTGCCCCTTCCGTCTACGAATCCATTGTCTTCCCCTGCCCAGCTTACCGCTCGCCATGTGCGTCAGCGTTTGTTAAGTAATCTTCAGGGTTCACCCTCACTGGAAACATTAGCTGAGGAGTTAAACCTGCGGCGGGAAACCATTGTGCGGCAATTTCGTGTTAATACCGGTATCACGCCGATGGCTTTTCTTAATAACGCGCGGGTTGAATACGCCAAAACATTACTGAAAAACGGCGCCACGTTGGCTGATGCCGGATACCAGAGTGGATTTTGCGATCAAAGTCACTTCCATAAAACCTTTGTGCAATACACGGCGGCAACGCCCGGACAATATCGACAAGCTCGATCAATATTTGACAATAAATAGCCACATCAACGGCCTAGACTGACCCCGTTTATTCTTCGAGGTCACGGCTATGTTCATCAGTCCACTCTTTCCTGCCAATTTTCCAGCGCTGGCGCTAGCCCACTTTGTTGCCTTACTCAGCCCCGGCCCGGATTTCTTCTTATTAACCGCGTATGCCATCCGTTACCGTTTACGAGGCAGCGCCGGAATTTGTCTGGGGATTGCGCTGGGAAATGGTATTTATATTTTACTGGCGACAATTGGCTGGGCTGGCATACAACATTCACCGCGGCTGTTTACCCTTATTGAACTAAGCGGTGCGTGTTATTTGCTGTGGATTGGTTATCAACTGTTGAAAAGCCGTGAATCACATCAGTTGTCGCCAGCACAAACAGCAAATAGCTGTCCATCCGTTAGCCGGCAAATTCTGCTGGGGCTGGGTTCCGCTCTGCTAAACCCCAAAAATATGTTGTTCTATATCAGTCTGATGACCAGTATCCTCGGTCAGCATGTCACCACAACACAGCAGATTGTCAGCGGCGGCTGGCTGTTTTCAGTGGTACTTGGTTGGGATCTGCTGATAGCCATGCTGATTACACGTCCGTTGATACAAAAACGGCTTCAGCGCTATTTGAACCTGATCGAACGCAGTGCGGGCGTCATTTTGATACTCTTCGGCCTGATCCTGCTGTTTCACCGCTGAATGCCATTCCCGTCTTGTTTAAGGCGCCGAAGGCTTTATAATTCGGGGCAATTAACCAAAGGACAACCTGATGAATTTAAGCAAAGTTGGTATTATCGGGCTGTTTGCCCTGTGTGCCCTCGGCGGTATCGGCGGCGTTATGCTGGTCGGTTATATCATTATTGTGCACGGCGGTTAATCTCCCGTCGGGCAGAGTATCCATCGTTTTGTGCGGCGTGAAATTGCGCCCAGCAAGCCGGAATACGTGCGAATGTCAGTCGGAACCAGGAGGTAAACACCTCTGGCGACGCCGCCATGCGCTGCCCAATCTGTTCCAGTGACTGATACTGATACCCTTCCACTTCATCAGGGTCAGCCTGCGGGGTGTCGTCCGTCATACCAAAATAGACATGCCCAAACTCATGCTCAATCAAACCATTATCCAACGGCAACCGGTAAGTCAGGGTTAACATGGGCGTAAGTGAACAACGTAACCCCATTTCCTGATACAACCGACGGTGCGCCGCCTGTAGCGTATCTTCTCCGGGCGCGGGATGGCTACAGCAAGTATTGCTCCATAACCCCCCGCTGTGATATTTCGCTATGGCTCTTTGTTGCAGCAATAGCTGCTGCTGCGAATTAAAGATATAAACGGTTATTGCCCGGTGCATTGCGCCTTTTTCATGCGCTTCCTGCTTTTCCATCACGCCAGTTGGCCTGTCGTTCTCATCAACCAGAATGACTTCCGTTAACGGCATATTTGCTCCCCTTGCGATTACCATCGGCGGCTTAATCCACCGCCAACAGCGATCCTGTTTTAGTTTATAGCACGGTGAAACGCTGGCTTCTCACGCGCTGTGAATCCAGACCGATAAATACGTCGAATTTACCTGGCTCAACCACCTGCTGCATACGAGCGTTGTAGAATTTAAGCGCATCCTGATCAATAGGGAAACTGACGGTATGCGACTCGCCCGGTTGCAGCATCACTTTTTGGAAACCACGCAGCTCTTTCACCGGACGACTGATAGACGCCACCACATCATGCAAATACATCTGCACGACGGTTTCACCTGCCCGTTCTCCGGTGTTTTTGACGGTGACGCTGGCCGTCACCGTGCCGTTACGCTGCATGGTCTGGCTGGATAAGCGAACATCCGATACGCTGAACGTGGTATAGCTCAGACCATAACCAAACGGATAGAGCGGCCCGTTAGCTTCATCATAATAATGCGAGGTGTACTTGCCTGGATTTTCCGGCGTGTATGGCCGGCCTGACGGTAAGTAGTTGTAATAAATTGGTATTTGACCGACAGATCGCGGAAAGGACATCGGCAGCTTGCCGGAAGGGTTGTAGTCGCCGAACAGCACGTCCGCAATCGCATTACCCCCTTCGGTGCCGCTGAACCAGGTTTCCAGCAGTGCATCCGCCTGTTGATCTTCACGTACCAGCGCCAGCGGACGGCCATTCATCAGCACCAGAACCAGCGGTTTGCCCGTGGCTTTCAACGCCGCAATCAGATCACGCTGACTTTGCGGCAGATCGATATTGGAACGGCTTGAGGCCTCATGCGCCATACCCGCCGCTTCCCCCACCACCGCCACCACCACATCAGCCTGCTTCGCCGCCTGCACCGCTTCGTCAATCATCACCTGTGGTGAGCGCTTATCAACCTGAACCGCATCTTCATACAAATTCAGGAAATCGATAATTCCCTGATGGTTACTGACATTTGCGCCTTTGGCATACAGAATAGTGGCGTTGTTGCCCACGGCGTTCCTGATGCCCTGATAAACCGTGATCGTCTGTCTGGAGACACCGGCGGCGGACCAGCTACCCATCGTGTCGCGTTGGCTGTCGGCCAATGGCCCGACAACGGCAATCGTCCCTTGTTTTTTCAGCGGCAGCGTTTGCAGCCGGTTTTTCAGCAGCACCAGACTTTTACGCGCCACATCACGCGCTTCCAAACGGTGCAGGCGGCTCTCAGCATTGGTATCGACAGGATCGGAACCAACCGGCCCCAGGTGACGGTACGGGTTCTGAAACAACCCCATGTCATATTTAACGTTAAGCACCTGACGGCAGGCTTCATCGATCTCCCGTTCGCTCACCACACCTGTTTTTACCAGATCGGGCAAATAGCGGATGAAATATTCATCACTCATGCTCATAGCGACGCCGGATTTTAAAGCCAGACGAGAAGCCTCGCGCGGATTTTCAGCCACGCCATGCTTAATCAGCTCTTTAATCGCACCGTGGTCGGTAATGGTTATGCCCGTAAACCCCCACTGATCGCGCAGAATATCTTTCAGTAACCAACTGTTTGCCGTCGCTGGCGTCCCATTGATGGCGTTCAGCGCCACCATCACCCCGCCGCTGTCTGCATCAATCGCCGCTTTGTAAGGCGGCATATAGTCCTGAAACATACGCTGCGGGCTCATATCCACCGTGTTGTAATCACGCCCGCCCTCCACCGCGCCATAAAGCGCGTAGTGTTTCACGCTGGTCATCAATGAGTGACGCGCCGTAACGTCGTCACCCTGTAACGCGTTTACCATCACACCGGCTATTTTACCGGTTAACCAGGTATCTTCGCCAAAGCCTTCAGACACCCGCCCCCAGCGTGGGTCACGAGTAATATCAACCATCGGCGCCCAGGTCATATTCAGGCCGTCTTCCGTGGCTTCATAGGCGGCAATACGTCCGCTCAAGGCGATGGCGTCCATATCCCAACTGGATGCCAGCCCCAGTGCGATAGGGAAAATGGTGCGCTGGCCATGCACCACATCGTAAGCAAAAAATAAAGGGATTTTCAGGCGGCTAAGTTGCATCACCTGATCCTGCATCGCCCGGATGTCAGGCCGCGTTACCGTATTAAAAATTGCCCCGACCTGACCATTCCTGATCATCTCACGAATGGCCTCTTTCGGATTATCCGATCCGACACTGATAAGCCTGAGCTGCCCGATTTTTTCGTTCAGCGTCATTTTTTTCATTAAATCAGAGATAAAAACATCACGTTGCTGGTGTGACGGTGTAACAGATAGTGGCGCAGAGGTTATTTCCTGAGCGGATACCGGGTTACAGGCAAGTCCAATTGCAATAGTCAGTGAAGTAAGCCATTTCATTCTTTATATCGATCCCATCAGTCCTGGCATCAGTACTGATCACTGAAGCACAGCACAGGGTTGAAGATAAGTCAGCCAAAGCGCCATAAAATCCGGCAGGGTGAAGACGTATAATCCGATCTCCACCGACAACGCCAACATACTCGAATACACAGCGCATAATCATAGTGTATTTATTTACATTTCATTGAATGAAAACTGCAAGAATAATGCGATGCGTTGCGCAGAATAGACATTCTTTAGATTTAAAGAGTTACTCTATATCCAGGCTCGCCATGCGTTGCGGTTGCCGCGAAGCCAGCGCCTTTTGTTTTTTGTAGCTTAACGCAGCGGCAGGAACCGCGCTGACTTTACCGGTTTCCATCCACTTGCGCAGGCGATTGGCATCGGCAAAGTGGGTATATTTGCCAAACGCATCCAGCACCACCAGCGCCACCGGGCGCTGATTAATCACGGTACGCATCACCAGACAGTGCCCGGCCTGATTAGTAAAACCGGTTTTGGTCAATTGAATATTCCAGTCAGGCTTATAAACCAGATGATTGGTGTTACGGAACGGCAAGCTGTAGACCGGACGGGAAAACGTTGCCATTTTCTCATGCGTGGTGCTGAGTTGGCTGAGTAATGGATACTGTTTGCTGGCAATGAGCAGCTTAGTCAGATCGCGTGCGGTCGATACGTTGTTAATCGACAACCCGGTAGGTTCAACATAACGTGTATGCGTCATTCCCAATGAGCGGGCTTTAGCATTCATGGCGGCAATAAACGCCTGATAACCGCCGGGATAATGGTGGGCAAGGCTGGCGGCGGCACGGTTTTCCGATGACATTAACGCCAATAGCAACATATCGCGACGGCTGATTTCACTGTTCAGTCGTACCCGGGAATAAACACCTTTCATTTCTTCCGTCTGGCTAATATCTACGGAGATCACTTCATCCAATGGCTGGTTGGCATCCAGCACCACCAGCGCCGTCATCAGTTTGGTCACGGACGCAATAGGGACAATCACATCCGGGTTACTGGAATAAAGAATCTGGTCATCACGTAAATCCACCACCATCGCACTACCGGAAGCAATTTCCTGATGTGCGCCAATCGCTGATTTAGCAGGCTCTTTCGCCACTACCTGAGGGGTGAGCAACGCATGTGCTGACAACAGCAACAGTCCAGGTAAAAATATTTTAAATTTTTTACTCATTATTCAATAACTTAAACAGTATCCTGTTAAATAAAAAAGATATAGGCGGGCGCATTATAATTTACCGTCAATCACCACGCACTCGCACAGCAGAAAAAGCTTTGTGTCAAAGTTTAACAAACCTTTTGGTTTCCACCAGTTAACGGCAATTAACCTGCGCTTTACCCTTTTGATTCAGCAGACGAATGATGATACCGCAATATTCCGGCAGTAAGTCTTCACGCAGCGCCAGTCTGTGATAATTTCCCATCACGGACTGGCGGGTTGGCGCGAGTATTTACCACTTATTTTTTGGCTTGCTCCAACGCCTGTTTCACGGCGTTAATCACTCCCTGACTGGACATGGTGGCCCCCGTTACCGCATCCACCTTGTCAGGATCCTGTGTTTCAATCAATTCAGGCACCACGTTATCAATGACCCCCATCATCAATGCTTCGGTGTCTTCGTGGCTGACCACTTCCGCGTTGGTGATTTTCCCTCCTTCGATAATCACAGAAACTTCAACTTCACCCTCTTTTCCCGGTGCTTTACCCGTATAAGTGCCATCCTTATATTCGGCAGCCGCAGCAAAAGAGAATGAAAGCGCCAATGTGGCCAGCATGGCCGGAATTAATTTTTTCATACCTTTCCCATAAGTTAATTACACATAAATTGATCATCAAAAACTAAGGGCGGGCAGCGACCCTGTTAATAACACTGATATTAACCACTCGGCCATCCTGGACAATGTGTCAGGCTGAATTTTGGGATCAAGTCCCCTGATTATTTCCCTTCTTTGATCTCTTTCACTGCTTGATCGGCGCCGATACGACCATAGGTTACGATATCCGCCAGCGAGTTACCGCCCAGACGGTTAGCGCCATGCACCCCACCGGCAGCTTCGCCAGCGGCAAACAGGTTGGGGATCACGTTGCCATTCACATCCAGCACCTGTGCTTTGTTGTTAATCGCAATCCCGCCCATCGTATGGTGGATGCCCGGTGTGACTTCAATGGCATAATATTTGCCGCTATCAAGGGCCAGTTTCATGCTTTCACGACCGAACTCATCATCTTTTTTGGCTTTAGCGTAGCGGCTGTAAGTGCTGACGGTCTGCGCCAGTTGCTTACCATCAACATTAATGGCTTTGGCTAACTCCTCCACCGTATTCCCTTCAGCAACCAGCTTTTGCTTGAAGTAAGATTGAGTCGCCTGGTTTTGCTTAACCAGTTCGTCATTAAATATCAGATAGGCATGTGCGCCAGGTTGCTTGAGAATGTTTTGGGAAACCACATCACGGGTGAGCAGTTCATTAACAAAACGTTTGCCGCCCTCATTCACCATAATCGCGCCATCGCCACGTACCGCTTCGGTGATCAGGATGCCTTTACCTGGCACGGTAGAAGGGTGAATCTGGATATATTCCATATCCACCAGTTTGGCATTCAGCCTGGTTGCCATTTTAATGCCGTCGCCCTGCGTACCCGGCGCATTGGTGGTTTTAAAATCCACCAGTTTAGGATCGTATTGTTTAATCATGTCAAAGTTGGCCCCAAAGCCACCTGACGTGATCATTACTTTTTTGGCATCGATGGTGAATTCTTTACCATCTTTCCCTTTCGCCTTGACTCCGATTACCTTACCTTTGTCATTTTTGACAATATCCGTTGCCGAGGTGCTGGTACGAAGATCGATGTCCAGCGCTTTAACTTTTTTGATCAGCGCCACGGCAATAAAACTTCCCGCCGGTTCACCACCGGCAGGACGGTGGGTGCGGTCAACACGGGAACCGCCGGTACGGGTCAGATCTGCCAGATCAGCGCCATTCTCCTTCAGAAAAATAACCGAGTCTTTTGCATGTTCCGTGAGCGTTTTAACCACTTCTGGATTATTGATGTTCCGCCCCCCTTTCATGGTGTCCTCATAGAACATTTCAGGACTATCCGTGATGCCTCTGGCTTTTTGCAGTTCCGTGCCAGCAGCATTTAATCCAGCTTCTGCCCGGGCGGTATTTCCGCCAGCAAAGGGCATTTTCTCCAGCAATATGACTTTTGCACCTTGATTATGCGCTTCAATGGCCGCCGACATCCCGGCCCCACCCGCGCCAATAATGACTAAATCCGTCGTTTCACTGTGAACAGCCGAGGAAAAGGCTAATGCCAGCGCACTCAATAATAGGACTTGTTTCTTCATGATGTATGAACCTATATTTTGTTATTTCGAATATGAAACTCCAAAAACCTATTTCTATTACCTGAATCAATTTAATCCGACACCGATTTGATACATGCAGAAAATTAATCATTTCGCAACCATGCACAAAGCAGTACTGATGTAAATCCTACACCAATTTGTATTCAAAAATTTTAACTCGATCATATATTTATAAATTTTCTCAATTATATATTCAGCGAAGATTTATCAGGGGAAGAAAAGGAAGGATGTCTATTTTTCTATTATACATCCTTCAAGATGATCGGAGGATAAGCCGGTAAATTAACCGTCATAAAATATTTGAAAATCACCGTTTAATTTAACAAACAAATAACACAAGAAAGACATGGCGGACATATCTATACCCTAAATAATTCGAGTTGCAGGACAAAACGTTGTCGCTTTGAACAACGCAGAGCGTTGGCCCTTTACGGGCGAGGCCTATGAATGGGCCGAGTAACGCAGCCAACACACCTGCAGCTTGAAGTATGACGGGTATAATAATTTCCAGCTATTCCCGATTAAAATCCCAGTAATTGCCGATACGAATGTGTTTCAATATTTTCCATTGATAACCCGAGGTGAAACGCGCATTCGATACACTGACCTCTCAGAGTATTCAATTGCGCTTCATCATCCGTCATAACTGATATTTGGACAAAGTGGCCGAGCGATTCGATATAATCCAGCGTAATATGAAAAATATTCAGGAAATAGACGCTGCGCGTCTTATAAATCTCATAAATCGCGTTATATCCCAGCGTCTGTAACATACTGCTCGCCTTTTCAAACGATTCGACATTCACGGCTTCACAGCGATCAACCCCAGGGCCTTTGACGATCCAAAATTTAATCCCTGATGGCGCCATGCAGCGTAATAACATGCTGATATTTTGTTGTTGCAGGCGCTTTTGAGCATCGTCGTAATAGATGTCATGCTCTTTATTTTCGAAGACAAAGGCCTCAGGATGATGGCTAAAGAGGGTATCGCGAAAAACGGCGATATCCTGGATACGAAATTTTAGTTCAACTTCATATTTCCCAGTGAAATGCTCAACCATGTTCTTTCTCCTTACAGGGCTGTCTGTAGTAAGCACGATGGGATTGCCGGGTTCAACATATCAACGCGCTTTGTCCAAAAATATCAGCGCATTAAGCCGGGCGCTCCAAAAAATGCACCTTCAGCAGAGACTTCGCGCACTTCGACCTCTTCCTACCCTAATGGAAAAAACGGCCAGATCCTGTTCAAAGGTTACTGACCGGTTAATAGTAGTCGAGGAGAGAAAAACTGCTAGTGTTCTACGTTGCAGAAGGGAGTGGTGCAAAGATATGCACCAAATAAGCCCCCCCGAGCGCACAGAGATAAACGGTATTCCGCGCCACGCTAAAAGTCAGGGTTTATCTGTTGTTTATCACGCGGGCTATTGAGGATGAGGTTTTCAGCGCCCGGATTTCGCCGAATAGTTCAGTGGCCTCGGTGTACTCTTTCCGCAGATAACCCAGCCACTGTTTGATACGGGCAACATGATACAAACCGGTATCGCCCTGCTTTTCCAATCGGACGTATTTTTGCAGTAGTGTTACTACCTTCCCCCACGGCATACGCGGTTCGTTATATTTTATCACCCGGCTTAGGTTCGGCACGTTAAGCGCCCCCCGGCCTATCATGATGGCGTCACAGCCGGTGGTTGCCATGCACGCCTGCGCGCTTTGCCAGTCCCAGATTTCACCGTTGGCGATCACCGGGATGGTCAGCCGCTGACGAATTTCGCCAATTGCCCGCCAGTTGATACATTCGGCTTTATAGCCATCCTCTTTCGTCCGGCCATGTACCGCCAATTCCGTCGCCCCGGCCTGCTGCACCGCATCAGCAATTTCAAACTGTCGAGCGCCGGAATCCCAGCCCAGACGGACTTTCACCGTCACAGGAAGGGGGACGGGCACCGCTTCACGCATGGCTTTGACGCCCTGATAAATCAGTTCAGGGTCTTTCAGAAGTGTTGCGCCGCCGCCGCTGCCATTGACCAGTTTAGACGGACAACCACAGTTCAGATCGACCCCGTGCGATCCCAACTCAATCGCCCGGACAGCATTTTCGGCCAGCCATTGCGGATATTGCCCCAGTAGCTGGACGCGCACCCGCGTGCCAGACGGTGTGCGGCTGGCATGGTGTAATTCCGGGCATAGGCGATAGAAGGATTTGACCGGCAGGCGCTGATCCACCACCCGTAAAAACTCGGTGATACACAGGTCATAGTCGTTAACTTCGGTCAGCAATTCCCGTACCAACGAGTCGAGAACACCTTCCATTGGGGCTAGCAGAACACGCATCACGCTACTCGGTTACAAAAAGCACGTCATGGTACTGTTCATCATCACGGGAGCGCAACAGGAAAACACGCTGTAAAGCCGCGTTGCCCGCAGGTTGCGATAGCAAAAAACCGGTGAGGCGCTAAATTCGCATCCTTTGTTAATGCGGGATGGCTTTGTGATTACTGATACGCCGGGGCGGATAATATTATGCCCCGGCATCTACTGGCGGTTCAGTCGGTGAGATCGTCAATAATCGCATCCGGCGCGTTTTTCTTGACGGAGGCAATGCCCTTGTCGCGGGCATCGGCTGAACTATAGGTCTCGCTGCGGCCAATGACCTGATGATTGGTGGACGTGAGCGTAAAATACGGCGAACCATCCTTTGCCGTTAAGCGTTCATAGCGGCTGTCATCGGGAGCATTCTTTTTCACCGACTCGATGCCATTTTTACAGTTGGCCTTGGTGGTGTAGCCTTCACTGGCAAGAATGGGTTCTCCATTTCCTGCTTTAAGACGAAAATAAAACTGGCTGTCCTTACCTTGGTAAATCTCGAACTTTCCACTCATGGTTATCACTCCTGACGCGAGTTAACATAATTGATGGTCGCGTTAAGTGTTGACCCATGATAAAGATGCGTCAAATAACGAGCGGGAGATTCTCACCATCAGAGAAGCCGCGGAAGACTCTTTTCAGCGCGTGAGCCTCTGCCGCACCGGCGAAATAATCAGAAACAAAGGGAGCCGAAAGGCTCCCTGACAGCGATATGGCTTATTTGGCGGCGGGTTTACTGCGGGTTTGCGGACGCGGCGCACGGCGTTGTCCTTCACTGCTGCCCCACGGCTTTGAACCGCTAGCGTCAGATCTGCGCGGCTGACGGGCGCCATCGGCGCGTTTATGCTCACCCTGACCACGTTCGGACTGGCCGCGCGGCGCGCCAGACTGACCACGCGGCGCACCGCGTCCGCCCTGACGACCATTGATAATCGGCTCGGCCTTGATCGACGGATCCGGTTCATAACCCGGCACGGCAATGCGCGGGATCTCGCGGTTAAGCAAACGTTCGATATCGCGCAACAGCTTGTGCTCGTCCACGCAGACCAGCGACAAAGCCTCCCCTGTCGACTCTGCCCGGCCAGTACGGCCAATGCGGTGCACGTAATCTTCCGGCACATTGGGTAACTCGTAGTTCACCACGTGCGGCAGTTGATCGATATCCAGGCCGCGGGCGGCAATATCGGTCGCCACCAGCACGCGAATGCCGCCGTCCTTGAAATTCGTCAGCGCCCGGGTACGTGCGCCCTGACTTTTGTTACCGTGGATAGCGGCAGCCGTAATGCCGTCTTTTTCCAGTAACTCAGCCAAATGGTTGGCGCCGTGTTTGGTGCGGGTAAACACCAGCACCTGCTGCCAGTTATTTTCACCAATCAACTGAGACAACAATTCACGCTTGCGGCGCTTATCCACAAAATGTACATGCTGGGTGACCAGCTCCGACGGCGTATTGCGCCGCACCACCTCAACCGAAGCAGGGTTGGTCAGCAGCTTGCCGGCCAGCGTTTTGATTTCATCGGAGAAGGTGGCAGAGAACAACAGGTTTTGACGTTTAACCGGCAGCTTGGCCAGTACACGGCGGATATCGTGAATAAAGCCCATGTCCAGCATACGGTCCGCTTCATCCAGCACCAGAATTTCAATCTGGGACAGATCGACGGCATTCTGATGTTCCAGATCGAGCAAACGCCCCGGCGTGGCGACCAGAATATCCACCCCGCCGCGCAATTTCATCATCTGCGGGTTGATGCTGACGCCGCCAAATACCACCAGCGAACGTAAACGCAGATATTTGCTGTAAGCCTGCACGTTTTCATCAATCTGTGCCGCCAGTTCGCGGGTCGGAGTGAGGATCAACGCCCGAACCGGACGGCGGCCTTTTACCTGTGGCGCGCTGCTGCTCAACAGTTGCAATAAAGGTAAAGTAAAGCCAGCGGTTTTACCGGTGCCGGTTTGCGCACTGGCCATCAAATCACGGCCAGCCAGCACAACAGGGATCGCCTGGCGCTGTATGGGCGTCGGTTCACGATAGCCCTGTTCTTCAACAGCACGCAGGATATCGGCACTCAGGCCGAGAGAATCAAATGACATAATAGAGAACAACTCCAGATCCGCCCTGACCGGGTAACAACCGGTGTAGTTTTCAGAGGGACAATAAGACGGGTTTGCCGGGCCACCATCAACTCAACAATAACGACGTAAGCAACAACCACGATGAACGGGCACAACTACGGTGCGTAACTGTCGGCGATTGTAGCAGAGATTTTGGAGGTTAAGGGATTTTTATCTGCGCGCCACCCCATTTATTATCCAGGCCGATATGACGACAAAGAAATTATTTTTGCGATCAATGTCGATAAAAATACTAAAGTTAGTTACCCGGTCGATCGCCAGATGCACCGGAATGGACAATCATGCCCGGCGAATGAAGGAATAATGCGTAATGAATAAGAAAAAACTGGCTATTGCTATCGTTATTATTGTTCTGATTGCCACGGCGGCGTATGGCGTCGTCCATTACCGATCGTTGCAAGATAAACCGCTGACGCTGTACGGCAATGTCGATATCCGCACGGTTAATCTGGCCTTTCGCGTCGGTGGGCGACTGACCGCGCTGGATGTGGACGAGGGTGACAGTATTCGTCCCGGCCAACGGCTGGCCACGCTGGACAATGCCCCATACCAAAACGCCTTGCATCAGGCGCAGGCCAACGTTGCCAGCGCTCAGGCACAGTTAGGATTATTGCGGGAAGGCTATCGCCGCGAAGAGATAGCCCAGGTACGCTCGCAACGGGAACAGAGCCAGGCCGCTTATGATTACGCCAATAGCTTCTACCAGCGTCAGCAAGGGCTATGGGTAAAACGTTCTATTTCAGCCGATGCGCTGGAAGATGCCAAAGCCGCACGCGATCAGGCACAGGCCACCTTGCAGGCGGCAAAAGACAAACTGCGTCAGTACGAAAGCGGTAATCGGCCACAGGAAATCGCCGCTGCCGAGGCGGCGCTGGCTCAGGCCGACGCCGCACTGGCGCAGGCGGAACTGGATGCGCAGGATACCGAACTGGTTTCGCCGTCGGCGGGCATAGTGCTGACCAGAGCCGCCGAGGTGGGTAGTATGCTCAGTAGCGGCAGCACCGTCTTTACCCTGTCGCTTACCCGTCCCGTTTGGGTGCGCGCTTACGTTAATGAAACAGATTTAGGGCAAGCCGTGCCTGGCAGTAAAATCCTTATCTATACCGACAGCCGCCCGGATAAGCCCTATCATGGTCAGATCGGTTTTGTCTCGCCCAGCGCTGAATTCACCCCCAAGAACGTCGAAACGGAAGATTTACGTACCGATCTGGTTTATCGCCTGCGCATCATTGTTAACGATGCAGACCAACAGCTACGCCAGGGGATGCCGGTGACGCTGCGCTTCGCGCCGTCAACCCAGGGCAAATCGCGCCATGAATGATCAATCCGCGCTGATCGAACTGGAGGCGTTGGAAAAATCCTTTCCCGGACAAGATAAACCTGCTCTCGCCCGCCTCACCGCACAGATCCGCAGCGGCGCCGTCACCGGATTAGTCGGCCCCGACGGGGCGGGCAAAACCACCCTGCTGCGGATGCTGGCGGGGCTGTTAACGCCAAGCCACGGTACGATGAAGGTCGTTGGACTTGATCCCATTAAGGAAGATCGCCAGCTTCGCGCCATTTTGGGTTATATGCCGCAAAAGTTCGGGCTGTATGAAGACCTCACCGTAATGGAGAACCTGACGCTGTACGCCGACTTACGCGGCATTACCGGTAAAGTACGTCAGGAAACGTTTGAACGGCTGCTCTCTTTTACTGACCTGACACGCTTTACCGGGCGGCTTGCCGGCAAGCTGTCCGGCGGAATGAAACAAAAGCTGGGGCTGGCCTGCACCTTGCTGGGTCAACCCAAGGTACTGCTGCTGGATGAGCCTGGAGTGGGGGTCGATCCTATTTCCCGCCGTGAACTCTGGCAGATGGTGCATGAGCTGGCCGATGAAGGCATGATGATTGTGTGGAGCACATCGTATCTGGATGAAGCCGAGCAATGCCGGGACGTCCTGCTGCTCAATGAAGGGGAACAACTTTATCGCGGTGAACCCCGCCAACTGACGGAGAAAATGGCGGGCCGTTGCGTGCTGATCGGTACGCGCTCCGGCAGTCACCGAAAGTTACTACAACGCGCCCTGCGCCAGCCACAGGTCAGCGATGGCGTCATTCAGGGACAATATGTGCGGCTGATTCTGGAACCGGATGCCGATCGGGCCGCGTTGCTGTCGGCACTGGAGCTACCGACAGAGAACCTGCAAGACACCGATCCCCGTTTTGAGGATGCCTTTATTGATTTGCTGGGCGGCGGCCCGGCCAGTGAATCCTCGCTGGCGAAAATCATGCCGCTGATTGAGGTTAACGGTGAAGAAACCGTGATCGAAGCACAGCAACTGACGAAAAAATTCGGTGACTTTGCCGCTACCGATCGTGTCAGTTTCAAGGTACAGCGTGGCGAAATTTTTGGTCTGCTGGGGCCTAACGGCGCAGGGAAATCGACCACCTTCAAAATGATGTGCGGTCTTCTGGCGCCGACGGAAGGCAAAGCGCTGGTACTGGATATGGATCTGAAAACCAGTTCAGGTAAAGCACGTCAGCATTTAGGCTACATGGCCCAGAAGTTTTCTTTGTATGGCAACCTGACGGTTGAACAGAATCTGCGTTTCTTTTCCGGCGTATACGGCCTGAAGGGGAAAGCACAGCGCGATAAAATGGCTGAAATGACGCAGGCATTTAACTTCCAGCCCATTTATCGCCAGACGCCCGATGCGCTGCCGCTGGGATTTAAACAGCGTCTGGCGCTGGCCTGCGCCCTGATGCATGAGCCGGATATCCTGTTCCTGGATGAGCCGACATCCGGCGTCGATCCTCTCACCCGCCGGGAGTTCTGGATACATATCAACGGGATGGTTAACAAAGGCGTGACCGTGATGGTCACCACACACTTCATGGACGAGGCTGAATATTGTGACCGTATCGGGCTGGTTTACCACGGTAAGCTAATCGCCAGCGGTACGCCGGATGATTTAAAACAGCAGGCCGCTGATGAAAAAACGCCATCACCAACGATGGAACAAGCCTTTATCGCACTGATACAGGACTATGATCAGCAAAATCGTGATCAACAAAACCATGACCAGGAGACGGACAATGGCTAGCCAGAACAGCAACATCTATTTTTCCTGGCGTCGTCTGCAAGCCCTGTGTCTGAAAGAAACCCGGCAGATTGTGCGCGACCCCAGCAGCGGGCTGATCGCCTTTGTGATCCCGCTGCTGCTGCTGTTTATCTTCGGCTACGGTATCAATCTCGACTCCAGCCGCCTTCATGTCGGTATCCTGATGGAGCAGCAAAGTGAGGATGCCCGTGATCTGGCAAACACGTTCGCCGCCTCACCGTTCATTGTTCCGGTTATCAGCGACAACCGACAACAACTGATTCAGATGATGCAGGCTGGCACTATCCGCGGGCTGATCGTCATTCCGAACGATTTTGCCGAACAGATGGCGCATCCGGTGGCCGTGGCGCCCGTTCAGGTGATTACCGACGGCAGCGAACCCAATACCGCCAATTTCGTTCAGGGTTATGCGGAAGGTATCTGGCTTATCTGGCAGCAGCAGCGCGCAGGCGATCAGGGGCAGGAATTCAGGCAACTGATCGAGGTGCAATTACGCTACTGGTTTAACCAGGCCGCGATCAGTCAACATTTTATTATTCCCGGCGCCATCACCATTATTATGACGGTAATCGGCGCTATTCTGACCTCGCTGGTCATCGCCCGCGAATGGGAACGCGGCACGATGGAAGCCCTGTTATCCACCCAGGTTACCCGCAGTGAACTCCTGCTGTCGAAGCTGATCCCCTACTATTTTCTCGGCATGATGGTGATGGCGCTATGTATTCTGGTCGCCACTTTCATTATGCATGTGCCGTACCGGGGATCGTTGCTGCTGCTGTTTGGCATCGGCAGTCTGTTTCTGATCAGTACGCTGGGCATGGGATTGCTGATCTCCACCCTGACAAGAAATCAATTTAATGCGGCGATGGTGGCCTTGAACGCGGCGTTTCTCCCCGCAGTGATGTTGTCCGGCTTTGTTTTCGAGATCGACAGTATGCCTGCGCTGGTGCGCGCCGTGTCTTACCTTATCCCGGCCCGTTATTTTGTCAGCACGCTGCAAACGCTGTTTCTGGCTGGCAACATTGGCAGCGTATTACTGCTTAACCTGCTGTTTCTGATTGCGTCAGCCATTTTCTTCATTGGTCTGACGGCCTGGAAAACACGACGCAGACTGGATTAGGGAGCTATGATGTTGCATCGCCTATGGACATTGATTATCAAAGAATTACAGTCACTGCTGCGTGAACCGCAAACGCGCGCTATTTTGATTTTTCCGGTCATCCTACAGGTTTGTCTGTTTCCCTTTGCCGCCACGCTGGATGTCACCAACGCCACCATCGCCATTTACAGCGAGGATAATGGCCACGCCTCCGTTGAGCTGACTCAGCGTTTTGCCAAAGCGAAAGCCTTTTCCAACGTATTATTACTGCATAGTTCTCAGGAAATCCCCCCGACGCTGGACGATCAACGGGCGTTATTGATCATCCGTTTCCCGCCTCAGTTCTCCCGCGAGATTGTCAGCGGCAACAGCACGTCGTTACAGGTGATATTAGATGGACGCCGCTCCAACAGTGCTCAGATCGCCGCTAATTACGTACAGAAGATCGTTCGGGATTATCAGATGGAATTACTGGGCAATCAGCCCAGGATGAACAACAGCGAGTTGGTTATCCGCCACTGGTACAACCCGAATCTGGACTACAAATGGTTTGTCGTACCGTCGTTGATTGCCTTGATCACTACCATCGGCGTGCTGATCGTTACGGCGCTGTCGGTCGCCCGCGAGCGTGAACAGGGTACGCTGGAGCAACTGCTGGTCTCGCCGTTATCGACATGGCAGATTTTCGTTGGCAAGGCGGTTCCGGCTTTGATCGTCGCCGCCTTTCAGGCCACGGTCGTCCTGCTGGCGGGGATACTGGCCTATCAGATCCCTTTCGCCGGTTCCCTGCTGCTGTTTTATGCCGCCATTCTGGTTTATGGCCTGTCGCTGGTGGGGTTTGGGCTGTTAATTTCATCGCTCTGCGCCACACAACAGCAGGCATTTATCGGCGTGTTTGTGTTTATGATGCCGGCCATCCTGCTGTCTGGCTATATCTCGCCGGTGGAAAACATGCCGCTATGGTTGCAGAACCTGACCTGGATTAACCCCATCCGCCACTTCACCGACATCACCAAACAGATCTACCTCAAAGATGCCGACTTCTCTATTATCTGGGGCAGTCTGTGGCCGCTGCTGATTATCACCGCGACAACCGGTACGGCGGCTTACGCTATTTTCCGACGCAATATTGCGTGAGAGGCAAGAAAAGGTTGTCCGGCAGCAACAAAAAAGCCCGAAACGGCGGTGGCTGCGCCTCGGGCTGATTTAGCAGAACGTGGTACGTTTAGCGGCGGTTGCCGAAAATCCGCAGCAGCATCAGGAACAGGTTGATGAAATCCAGATACAGCGTTAGCGCACCGACAATCGAGTATTTACGGAAGTTATCTTTGTCGTCAACGGACAACTGCTCGCCCATACGTTTCAGTTTCTGCGTGTCATACGCCGTCAGACCGACAAACACCACCACACCGATATAGGTCACCGCCCACATCAGCGCTTCGCTTTTCAGCCACAGGTTAACCAGCGAGGCTAACACAATACCGATCAGCGCCATAAACAACATGCTGCCAAGACCGGTTAAATCACGCTTGGTGGTATAGCCATACAGACTCATGGCGCCAAACATCCCGGCGGTAATCACAAACGTACTGGCGATTGACTCACCGGAATACACGATAAAGATGCTGGAAATCGTCAGCCCGGTCAGCGCCGAGTAGAGCATAAACAGGCCGGTGGCCACCCCGCCGCTCAAACGCTGCACCATACCGGAAATCACGAATACCAGCCCCAGTTGGGCAATGATCAAGCCCCAAAAGGTAATCTTACTGGAGAAAACAAAATTGAGTACCGCAGGCGTATTCGCCGCATACCACGACACAAACGCCGTCAGCAATAACCCGCAGGTCATCCAGCCGTATACCTGCGCCATATAGGCCTGAAGGCCTGTTTGCGCACGTTCAACAATCGAATCACCCGAGCGTGGATATCTGTCCATGATGCTACCTTTGCGTTAAAAAATTTATACGTAAGAGGCACCGTGCCTCACCTTCTTTTATCCTAACACATAAACCTCCGTTCAGCCGAGGCAAGCACAATGGCCGCTACCAGCGCCGGGCGGCCTGCTTGTCGCTATCCCGTGATTCAACCCAGCGATCGCCGTCCGGCGTGGCTTCACGCTTCCAGAACGGCGCCCGGGTTTTCAGATAGTCCATAATGAATTGAGCGGCATCAAACGCGGTATTACGATGGGCGGCGCTGACGCCGACAAACACAATTTCATCCCCCGGATAGAGGATGCCGACCCGGTGAATAACGCTGACGCGTGGAAGCGACCAGCGTTCACGCGCCAGCCCGATAATTTCCGCCAACGCTTTTTCCGTCATACCGGGGTAATGTTCCAGCGTCAAGGCGCCGACATGCTCGGCCAGATTATGATTGCGAACCTTGCCGGTAAAGGTCACCACGGCGCCATCTTCATAGCACTGCGACAGCCACTGATACTCGTCGCCGACATTGAAATTTTCCTCAGTTACGCGAATACGGGTCGCTGTCATCATCATCCCCCGGTGACCGGCGGGAAAAAGGCCACCTCATCGCCATCCTGCAACGGATGTTGCATCTCCACCAGCGACTGGTTAACCGCCGCCAGCAGTTTGCCGGATTCCAGCGCCAGCGCCCAGCGGCTTCCCCGTCCACATAATGCCCGGCGCAGATCATCCACCGTGGCATAGTCGGCGGACAAGGTCAGGTGATGGGTGTCGGTCAGCTCACGCACCTGCGCGAAAAACAGCACGTTAATCATGATGCTCCCACCTTGAAATCACCTGACTTGCCGCCGCTTTTCGCCAGCAGACGCACCGGGCCAATCACCATATCTTTTTGTACCGCCTTGCACATATCGTAAATCGTCAGTGCCGCCACCGATGCCGCCGTCAGCGCTTCCATCTCAACCCCGGTCTTACCGGTGAGACGACACAGTGACTCAATACGTACCCGGTTATGTTCAGGCTGCGCCTCAAGCTCAACCGCCACTTTACTTAGCAGTAGCGGATGGCAGAGCGGGATCAGTTCCCAGGTGCGTTTCGCCGCTTGAATGCCTGCGATACGCGCCGTGGCGAACACGTCGCCTTTATGGTGGCTGCCATCGATTATCATCGCCAGAGTCTGCGGGGCCATTTCAACAAAGGCCTCCGCCCGTGCTTCACGCACCGTGTCGGCTTTGGCGGAAACATCTACCATCGACGCCTCACCGGCGGCATTAATATGGGTTAGTTGTGACATAGATAGCGTTACTTTTTCAGATGGGGATGAAAATTACAGGGCTTTTGCCGCGCATCCAACTGTTCCTGAATGATGCGCTCCCAGGCGGTATGGCAGGCGCGGGTCGAACCCGGCATGGCAAAAATAACCGTCTGATTGGCCAGGCCGGCAATCGCCCGTGACTGTATCGTGGCGGTGCCGATATCCTCATATGACACCATGCGGAACAGCTCGCCAAAGCCTTCAATTTCACGATCGAACAACACGCTGACCGCCTCCGGCACCACATCACCGGCGGTAAACCCTGTTCCTCCGTTGATTAGAATGGCCTGAACATCGTCACTGGCGATCCAGGCTGATACCTGCGCCCTGATCTGATAGCGATTTTCTTTAACAATACCGCCGGCAACGATATGGTGCCCGGCTGACTGGGCGGCTTCACGCAGATAGTCACCAGACGTATCATCGGCTTCAGTACGACGTTCGGATACAGTGAGCACCGCAATACCGAGAGGAATAAATTCACTACTGACCTTACTCATACCAGACTCCTTACGGATAAGTTGGACTGCTGACATTACCCGCCAATAAACGACAGATTCTGCGTGATGCCGCTATTACCCTGATGCAGAAAGTGAGTTTGTTTTTTGGTCGATAAGCCACCGGAAATACGCATTTTCAGCGCATCGAGCTGACTGTCGTCAACCATCAAATCACGTAGCGGGATCCCCTGCTCACCAAACAGACAGAGATGCAGATTGCCAATGGCGGAAACACGCAGGCGGTTACAGCTCAGGCAGAAATCCTTCTCATAGGGCATAATCAGCCCGACTTCACCTTGATAATCGGGGTGGCGGAATACCCTGGCCGGGCCGTCGCTGCGGCCACGCTCCTGCTCGCTCCACCCCTGCTGCTGTAATCGCTGGCGGATAACTTCACCGGAAATATGGCGCTGGCGAAAAAGCCGACTCCCCTCACCGGTTTCCATCAGTTCAATAAAGCGCAGTTGAATCGGGCGCAGCCGGATCCACTCAAGAAAAGTCAGCAGGCAGGTGTCATTGACATCCCGCATCAGCACGGTATTCACCTTCACTTTGCTGAAACCGCAGGCGAAAGCCGCGTCAATGCCCTCCATCACCTGACGGAACTTATCCTGCCCGGTAATGGCATGGAACTGGCGGGCGTCCAGACTGTCCACGCTGACATTCAGCGCACTCAGGCCAGCTTCGCGCCACCGTGCGACATCACGCGCCAGCCGATAGCCATTGGTGGTGACGGCCAACGTGCGGATCGCCGGGTTTTCACGGATCGCGGCGATAATCTCGGCAAAATCGCGGCGCAGAGAGGGTTCCCCGCCGGTGAGACGGACTTTCTCAGTCCCTAATTCGGCGAATGCGCGGCTGACGCGACGGATCTCGTCGAGGGACAGAAAACGGTGCGGATTGACGCCATCAGGTTTATAGCCCTCCGGCAGGCAATAGGTGCAACGAAAGTTGCAGACATCGGTTATAGACAGGCGCAAATAGTAAAACTTACGCGCAAACGCATCGGTCAGTTGACTCACCATAAACACCTTTCCAAAAACGGGAGATGCAGGCATTTCTACCTCGCACCCTGGTGACCATTCAGGCCACGGCCAGGGCGCCCTATCATGCTCAACAAACGCATCACGTAGGCGCCAGGGCTAGGAGTTTGATTCCAGTCTATTATTTGACAAAGAGAGCCAGACAATGCAGACACAGAACCGTGATTTCTTCTCCGAGTCTACCGCTAAACACGGCAAATCGTCATTTAAATATTCGATATATACTATGATATATAACGATTTTTATCTTGTTCATGCAGCATACTGGAAAACCGCAGACGAAAATGGTCTTAAGTCACATCAGCATCATGATTTTTCGCCTTTTATAGCGAAATCGGCTACCTTACCGGCGGCAATGATTATCTCGGTTCAGCAATAACAGTAATAAGGGTTACTATGCACAATCGCACGTTAGCCGATCTTGATCGGGTTGTCGCTCTTGGGGGTGGACACGGCCTGGGTCGGGTGATGTCTTCACTTTCATCCCTGGGTTCCCGCCTGACCGGGATTGTCACCACCACGGATAACGGCGGATCGACAGGCAGAATACGTCATGCTGAAGGCGGTATTGCCTGGGGAGATACCCGTAACTGCCTGAATCAGTTGATTACCACGCCGAGCGTCGCCTCCGCCATGTTCGAATACCGCTTTAACGGCAACGGCGAACTGGCAGGACATAATCTGGGTAACCTGATGCTGAAAGCGCTTGATCATTTGAGCGTTCGGCCATTAGAAGCCATTAACCTGCTGCGTGATCTGCTGAAAGTCGATGCTTTTTTGATCCCGATGTCCGAACAGCCGGTCGATTTGATGGCCATTGATGAACAGGGTAATCCGGTATATGGCGAGGTCAACATCGATCAGTTGTCCACTTTGCCGCAGGATCTGATGCTGTTTCCCCCCGTCACCGCCCCCGGTGAAGCGCTGGAAGCCATTGCCGATGCGGACCTGATTCTGATTGGCCCCGGCAGTTTTCTGACCAGCCTGATGCCGCCGTTGCTGCTCGACGATCTCAGCCGTGCCCTGCGCGATACCGCCGCGCCCCTTATCTATATTGACAATCTTGGCCGCGAACTTAGCCCAAGCGCTGCCGGCATGACACTGCAACAGAAACTGGAGATGATGGAAAAACATCTCGGCAGGCGGCATATTGATATCGTTATCATGCCTCCCGGCCCGGCCACCGCGCCTGCCAGTAGCATCTTGATTCAGCAACCGTTGGAAGCTGCCGATATCGCCTATCGTCACGATAGAAAATTACTCTATGCCGCCATTGAAAAGGGATTATCCGCGTTGGCGTCCATCAGGATACGGCAATAAACTGCGTCCGCAGGGCATGAACCTGATCGCGCAGGCTGGCCGCTTCTTCAAATTCCAGATTCTGCGCGTGCGTCAGCATTTTGCTTTCCAGCTCACGGATTTTCTGCTCCAGGGCTTTCGGCGTGAGTAACTGATAGCTGGCGGCCGGCTCTGCGGCTTTTTTGCCATAACCTTTGCCTCTGCCACTCGGCTGCCCCAATTGCAGAATATCGGAAATTTTCTTGTTCAGGCCCTGCGGTACAATGCCATGCGCGAGATTATACGCCTGCTGTTTCTCGCGGCGGCGCTCCGTTTCATTAATCGCCCGCTCCATCGAGGGCGTAATTCTGTCGCCGTACAAAATCGCTTTACCATTCAGGTTACGCGCCGCCCGTCCGATGGTCTGAATCAGGGAGCGCTCTGAACGCAGGAAACCTTCTTTGTCCGCATCCAGAATCGCCACCAGCGACACTTCCGGCATATCCAGACCTTCGCGCAGCAGGTTGATACCCACCAGTACATCGAACTCGCCCAGCCGCAGGTCACGAATAATTTCAACACGCTCCACCGTATCAATATCCGAGTGCAGGTAGCGAACCCGCTCGCCGTGCTCTTCCAGATATTCGGTTAAATCTTCCGCCATACGCTTGGTCAGCGTGGTGACCAGCACCCGTTCATTCACTGCGGCACGCAGACGGATTTCAGACAACAGATCATCCACCTGCGTGGCAACCGGCCTGACTTCCAGCACCGGGTCCAGCAAACCGGTAGGGCGAACCACCTGATCGATCACCTCATTGCCCGATTTTTCCAGCTCATACTTGCCCGGCGTAGCGGAAACGTAGATAGTCTGCGGCGCCTGCGCTTCAAACTCCTCAAACTTCATCGGCCTGTTGTCCAGCGCCGACGGCAAGCGAAAACCATACTCCACCAGCGTTTCTTTACGCGCCCGGTCGCCGCGGTACATACCGCCAATCTGCGGAATGGTGACGTGAGATTCATCGACCACCAGCAGCCCATCGGCGGGCAGATAATCAAACAGGGTCGGCGGGGGTTCACCGGGGCCGCGCCCGGACAGAAAGCGGGAGTAATTTTCGATGCCTGAGCAATAACCAAGTTCGTTCATCATTTCCAGATCAAACTGGGTTCGCTGACTAAGCCGCTGCTCTTCCACCCGCTTATCGTTCGCCAATAAGATTTTACGGCGATCGGCCAGTTCGACCTTGATATCTTCCATCGCCTGCAAAATACGTTCACGAGGCGTCACGTAGTGCGTTTTAGGATAAATGGTATAACGGGGCACGGTCTGCAAAACTTGCCCGGTCAGCGGGTCAAATAACGACAGCCGTTCAACTTCTTCATCAAACAGCTCGACGCGCAAGGCCACGTCGTCCGACTCGGCGGGGAAAATATCAATCACTTCGCCACGAACGCGGAAAGTCCCGCGCTGAAACGCCTGATCGTTGCGGGCATATTGCAACTCCGCCAGCCGCCGCAAAATCGCACGCTGATCGATAATCATTCCTTGCGTCAAATGCAGCATCATTTTCAGATACAGATCGGGATCGCCCAGACCATAAATCGCGGAGACCGAGGCCACCACCACCACATCACGCCGTTCCAGCATCGCTTTTGTCGCAGAGAGCCGCATCTGTTCGATATGTTCGTTTACCGATGCATCCTTTTCGATAAAGGTATCAGAACTCGGCACATAGGCTTCCGGCTGGTAGTAATCATAGTATGAGACAAAATATTCCACCGCATTATCCGGGAAAAATTCCTTCATCTCCCCGTATAGCTGGGCGGCGAGCGTTTTATTGGGCGCCAGCACCATAGTGGGACGATTCAGGTCAGCGATCACGTTGGCGATAGTAAAGGTTTTGCCCGATCCTGTTACACCCAGCAGCGTCTGGTGCGCCAGCCCATCTTCTAATCCTTCTTTTAAACGACGAATGGCTTCCGGCTGATCGCCCGCCGGTTTAAATTCGGAATTCAGTTTGAATACTTTACTCATAGTCGGATACGTTACTCTTGAATGGGCTACCGGATAGCAAGCGAATGGAACTGCACAGCAATGATTAACACTTAAGCTAGTATGGAATCAATCCCGGACTTTGCCATCATCATGATACTGGATATAAAAACAGCATCAAGAAAATTATTGCCTGCCAGGATGATTAATCAATCGTGTGGATTTGCTAGCACATCAGCGGCCAATCCACCAGTAAAAGTCACAATTTTTTATCCCCAGATTTATGACTTATGTAACCTAGCGCGACGACCCGTGTCGTTAATTTATGCAACCACGCACTAACCGTAATCAGGATACTTGATTTTAAATAACAGAATGATTTTAAAGAGATTAACAAAAAAGCAGAGAATAACGTCAACTCGGCGGAAACCCGCGTCAGCTCTCGTCTGGCATGGCTTTTCTATCCCTAATGCACACGGTTATCCACAGAAATAGTGGATAACTCCCACAACCCCGCACCCGCCCTGAGTTGCTGAAATACAACCTTCATCAAACATTCTTGCTGATAGAGATTTTCTTTACCTGCTTTCTGCGATTTATCTCATAAGTATTAGATTGAAAAGTGCTAAAAATAAGAGCGTAAACCCAGACGCTCAATAAGGGCTGGCAGGGGTAAAGCGTGAAGTCAGGGTGTTTTTTATTAATAAGTAACAAATATCACACTAATTATCACTAACAGTGATAAATATAACTTTTCATTATTGGAGGATTTTGCGTTAATCCAACCGCGTCAGATCAATATACTGCCCTACATTGTGCGACCGTGGCGCCGCCAAATGCGGGATTCGGCCCAGCATCGGGGCGGACAAACGCTGCTGCAAACTGAGCAGGTATTCCTGATGCCGCTTTCCCGGTAACACAATGTCGTTGGCGATCCAGCCAACAAGCGCCAACCCGGCCTGCTGGACAGCGTTGGCCGTCAGTAATGCGTGGTTAATACATCCCAGCTTGATGCCCACCACCAGAATAACCGGTAACTGCTCTTGCACCACCCAATCGGCAAAGGTTTCCCGCGCCGATAGCGGGGTAAACCAGCCCCCGGCTCCCTCAACCAGTAGCCAGTCAGCCTCGGTTTCCAGCGCCTTTAGCCCGGCGGAAAGCACGGCCAGCTGAATAGGCCGCTGTTCTGCCGCGCTGACGATATGCGGCGATGTTGGTTCAATAAACGCCAGCGGATTGACGCTGTGATAATCAAGCCGGACAAGACTGTTAGCCTGAAGCAGCATGGCATCACTATTGCGCACGCCTTCGGGCGTGATTTCACAACCGGAAGCCACCGGCTTATAACCTGCGGTACGATAGCCAGCCTGATTGGCGGCCTGCAACAACGCGCTGCTGGCAATGGTTTTACCCACTCCTGTATCCGTCCCCGTCACAAACCAGCGTTTAATCACGGTAAATCACTCCATAAATCAGTTGGTAACTAAGCGGATACCCCCCCCGCTGCTGGGGATATACCGATGACAGCGCATTAAGACGCGCACGACTGAGCAATCCGGGCTTACGCCCCTGATGTAACCAGGTGGCCCCAATACCTTTCAACGACCTCAGCAATGCCAGTACATCAGGGAAGCAACGGGTCACACACTCCTGATGGAGTTGGTAACGATAAGGCTGACAAGCGGCTTCGATGGCGGATACGGGCAGAAAACGGTTTACCCTGCGGGAGCCGTCCAAACGCTGCCAGGCTTGCGCCAGCTCCAATAGTGAACCTTCCGCCAGCGTGGAAAAGGCGATCACACCGCCAGAGCGGGTCACTCGATGCAGCTCGGCCAGCGCACGAGGTAAGTCATCACACCACTGCACCGCCAGATTGCTGTAGCTGATATCGACACGGCGATCCGCTAACGGCAGATTTTCTATATCCCCTTGTAAATAGCAGTCTGCCGCCTGTTGCTCACTGGCATGGGCCAGCATCGCGGCTGATAAATCCAGCGCCGTAACGGTTTTACCCAACTGCCGCCAGCAGCGACTGAAATGACCGGTGCCACAACCGGCGTCCAACACCTGTGAACCATTGTGATGCGCAATCATTTCGAGTAATCGTGCGCCACTGGCCCGTTGCAACTGTGCAAAACGATCATAGCTGTCAGCCGCCCGGCCAAAAGCCTGGGCGATGGCCTGTTTATTGTGTGTTTCCGTCAACATGGTGCAGTACCGTCAGTAATCGATGGATATCTTCTGGCTGATGCGCCGCCGTCAACGTAATTCGCAAACGGGCGCTACCGGGCGGCACCGTCGGTGGCCGCATAGCGCTGACCCACAAGCCCTGTGCTCGTATGCGCGCCATTAAGGTCAGCGTACGGGCATTGTCGCCAATAATCAGTGGCTGAATGGCGCTATTCGAATCCATCAGTTGCAAAGAAGAGGTGGCAAGACCGGCACGAAACCGGGCAATATTGCGCTGTAATGCATCACGCAATGCCTCTCCCTGGCGAACACAATTTAGCGCCGCGCTTAACGCGCAGGCCTGTGCCGCGGGCATGGATGTGCTGTAAATCAAATGGCGGGCAAACTGTAAAAGGTATTCCGCGAGCGGCCCGGCGCACAATACGGCTGCCCCGCTGACGCCAAAGGCCTTGCCGAACGTAACGATCAACAGCTCGGGTTTAACCCCCTGCTGCCAGCATGTTCCCCGCCCTTCTTCACCCAGTACGCCGATCCCGTGGGCATCATCCACCATCAGCCATGCATCGTGGTCACGACACAACGTATGCAGTTGCGACAACGGCGCGCTATCGCCGTCCATGCTGAACACCCCTTCCGTAACCGCCAGCGTTTGTCCCGCCGTGGGTTTTGCCAGCAGATGTTGTAAAGCGGCGGCGTCATTGTGAGTAAAACGCCGCAGCGTCGCCGGAGAGTGTACGGCGGCTTCCAGCAGAGAAGCATGGCTCAGTCTGTCGGCCAGAATACGGTCGCCCGCCTGCGTCAGCGCGGCGACAACCGCCTGATTGGCTGCATAGCCGGAAATAAACAGCAGCGCACGCGGATAGCCCAGCCAGTCGGCCAGTTGTTGTTCCAGCGCCGCATGGGCTTCGGTATAGCCTGTCACGTGGCCGGAACCGCCGCTGCCGACCCCGTACAGTTCCGCGCCCTGTCGCCAGGCATGAATAATGTCAGGGTGGCGGCTCAAGCCCAGATAATCATTGCTGGAAAAGTTGAGGTAGCGTTGCCCATCCTGCACCAGCCAACGGCTATTGCCTCCCTGATTAGCCTGGCGCGTCCGATAGGCACCATCCTGACGGCGTTTTACCAACGCCAGCGCAATGCGTTGTTGCCAACTCATTGCGCTGGCAGCCGATCTTTATGTCCCGGCAAGCGTTCACACCACCGCATATCCTTATACCGCAGCATTGTAAAACTGCTCTGTGTCGGCATGGGTTAACTGCTGCGTCAACCGCTGCTGCTGTTGGTTGTCGCCGTATTCGACCTCGGTCTGTTGCGGGTTCAGCCCCAGCTTGCGGAACAGCGCCAGATCTTTATCTTCTTTAGGGTTCGGCGTGGTCAGTAGCTTGCAGCCATAGAATAGGGAATTAGCGCCCGCCATAAAGCACATCGCTTGCGTCTGTTCGCTCATCTGCTCGCGCCCGGCGGATAACCGCACATAGGAGGACGGCATCATGATACGAGCGACGGCGATAGTGCGGATAAAATCAAACGGATCGACATCCTCGTTATCCGCCAGCGGTGTGCCTTTTACCTTGACCAGCATATTGATCGGCACACTTTCCGGCGGCGTGGGCAGGTTGGCCAGTTGCACCAGCAGGCCCGCCCGGTCCCGCACCGTTTCTCCCAGTCCGATAATACCGCCCGAACAGACCTTGATACCGGCGCCGCGCACCTTATCCAGCGTATCCAGCCGTTCCTGATAGCTGCGGGTGGTAATAATGCTGCCGTAAAACTCCGGGGAGGTATCCAGGTTATGGTTATAAAAATCCAGACCGGCTGAGGCCAGACGCTGCGCCTGATCGCCATTTAACGTACCCAGCGTCATACAGGTTTCCATGCCCAGTGCTTTTACGCCCTGCACCATCTGCTCCAGATACGGCATATCGCGTTCATGCGGATTCTTCCAGGCGGCGCCCATGCAGAAACGGGTCGATCCCGCCGCTTTCGCCTGACGGGCAGATTCCAGCACCTGCTCCACCTGCATCAGCCGTTCGGTTTCAATTCCCGTGCGGTAGCGGGAACTTTGCGGGCAGTATTTACAATCTTCAGGGCAGGCGCCGGTTTTGATCGACAGCAGCGTACTGACCTGCACCTGGCGGGGATCAAAATGCTGGCGATGAACCTGCTGCGCTTCAAACATTAGTTCCAGAAAAGGCCTGTCAAATAGGTTTTGCGCTTGCTCAAGCGTCCAGTAACGGCGGTCAGCCATATCGGCATCTCCAAAATAAAAACACTTCGCCAGTTTAAATTAACCCTTTATACTGTCAACCAACTCGATGCTATTTTAGTTTACGTAAGATGATGACGCCTGCAGACCTCGCCTTTGATCAACGCCATATCTGGCATCCTTACACATCAATCACCCGGCCGCTGCCTTGTTATCCCGTGGTGTCGGCTGAGGGTGTCGAGCTTCAGCTTAATGACGGACGCCGCCTGATCGACGGCATGTCTTCCTGGTGGGCGGCAATCCACGGCTATAACCACCCGGCCATCAATCAGGCGTTACAACAGCAGATTGCCCAGATGTCGCATGTGATGTTTGGCGGTATTACGCATCCGCAGGCGGTGTCGCTCTGTCGTCGACTGGTGAATATCACGCCTGACGCATTGGAGTGCGTTTTCCTGGCGGATTCCGGCTCGGTCGCCGTCGAGGTCGCACTGAAAATGGCGCTGCAATACTGGCAGGCACGCGGCCAGCAGCGACAGCGTTTTCTGACGCTGCGCCACGGCTACCACGGCGATACCTTCGGGGCGATGTCGGTGTGCGATCCGCAAAACTCGATGCATAGCCTGTATCAGGGCTATTTGCCCAATCATCTGTTTGCTGACGCTCCGCAGTGCCGCTTTGATGACCAATGGCGGGAGGACGATATCGCTCCGCTGTGCGCTCAATTGACCGAGCACGCCGATCAACTGGCGGCGGTGGTACTGGAGCCTATCGTGCAGGGCGCGGGGGGGATGCGCTTTTACCATCCCCGCTATCTGCAACGGGTGCGCGAACTGTGCAGCCAGTACGGTATCCTGCTGATTGCCGATGAGATCGCCACCGGATTTGGCCGCACCGGCAAGCTATTTGCCTGTGAGCACGCGGGCATCACGCCGGACATCATGTGCCTGGGCAAAGCGCTGACCGGCGGTTATCTTACGCTGTCGGCCACGCTCACCACCCGACCGGTTGCCGAAACCATTAGCAACGGTGCGGCAGGCTGCTTTATGCACGGGCCGACCTTTATGGGCAACCCGCTGGCCTGTGCGGCGGCCAACGCCAGTCTGGCGCTGCTGGCGGAGAACCGCTGGCCGCAGCAAGTGTCAGCCATCGAACAACAGCTACGTCAGGCGCTGATGCCCTTAGCCGATGCGCCTGAAGTGGCGGACGTCCGGGTACTGGGCGCGATTGGCGTGGTGGAGACGCGCCACCCGGTCGACACGGCGCGGCTGCAACGCTTTTTCGTTGATCGTGGCGTCTGGATCAGGCCGTTTGGCAAACTCATTTATCTTATGCCGCCGTTTATCATTCAGCCAGAACCCTTGCGACAGCTTACCGATGCGGTCGGTAGCGCAGTATCAGAGCGTGGTTTGTTTAACCACAAAACAGGCCATTGCTGATCTGACTGGCTGCATCCCGATGAACGGGACTCGGAAAACCTGTGAGCTGTGGCACACTAATTCCATTAGCGTTATGATAAGTCCCTCAGTTAATCAGGAACTTCTCATGCGTAATACGATCACGCTTTGCTGGCAGTATTTACGCGCTTTCGCATTGATTTACCTTTGTCTGCTGGCAGGCAATGCGATATCCGCGTTACTCCCCCTTGTTATTCCGGGCAGCATCATCGGTATGCTGATACTGTTCTCTCTTCTCGCTTCGCAAATCCTGCCGGCAGGCTGGGTGAAACCGGGTTGCCATGTGTTTATCCGCCATATGGCGCTGTTGTTTGTGCCGATAGGGGTAGGCGTCATGAGCTATTACGACCTGATCAGCCAACAGTTTGGCCCGATTGTCGTGTCCTGTCTGATCAGTACCTTCATTGTGATGATCGTCGTCGGTTTCAGCACCCAGCTTATGCAGCGTGAACACGCCATCGCCGCTGATAACGAGCTAACCCGGGACAAAGATTAATGTTTGCCTATTTGTGGTGGTCATTGCCGCTCACCCTGTTGGTCTTTTTTGCTGCCCGTAAGCTGGCGGTACTGACAAAAATACCCTTGCTAAATCCGCTACTGGTTTCGATGGCGATTATTATTCCCTTACTGTTGCTGCTGAACATCCCTTATGAGCACTACTTTAAGGGAAGCGAGGTGCTGAACAATCTGCTTCAGCCCGCCGTGGTCGCGCTGGCCTTTCCGTTGTATGAGCAGCTTCACCAAATCCGGGCGCGGTGGAAATCCATCATCAGCGTCTGTTTTATTGGCAGCCTTGCCGCCATTATTTCCGGTACGGTGGTCGCATTATGGATGGGCGCATCACCTGAAATCGCCGCCTCCGTACTACCTAAATCCGTCACCACGCCGATTGCGATGGCGGTTGCCAGTTCTATCGGCGGTATTCCCGCCATCAGCGCGGTGTGCGTCATTTTTGTTGGCATCGTAGGGGCGGTGGCGGGGCATAGCCTGTTCGACCGCATTGGTATTAAAACCAAAGCCGCACGCGGCTTATCAATGGGAACCGCATCACACGCATTAGGCACGGCGCGCTGTGCTGAAGTTGATTTTCAGGAAGGGGCATTCAGCTCACTGGCATTGGTGATCTGCGGGATAATAACTTCACTGACCGCTCCGTTTATTTTTCCCGTACTGCTCGGCCTTTTTGGATAAAACCGCTATGCATCCACGATTTGATAACGCATTTCAACAACTGCCAATCCATTTGCAGTCGGCACTTGAGCCTATTCTCAGCAGGCAGGATTTTGCGGCCATGCTGACCGCTGATGAAGTGAAAATTTTGGGCAATGCCAGCCAGCAGGATGCCCATACGCTGGCTTTTACGTTGTTACCGCTGGCCGCTGCCTGTGCGCAAGCGCCGATCTCTCATTTTCAAGTGGGCGCCATTGCGCAGGGAGTGAGTGGCAATTTTTATTTCGGCGCCAATATGGAGTTTACCGACGTTCCATTTCAGCAAACGATACATGCGGAACAAAGCGCGATCACCCACGCCTGGTTACGCAATGAACCAGAGTTGAGCGCCATTACGGTAAACTATACGCCATGCGGTCACTGTCGGCAGTTTATGAATGAGCTTAACGTAGCCGCGTCCCTGAGTATTCGGTTGCCAGGCCGCCAGCCCGCTCTGCTTGGACATTACCTGCCCGACGCATTTGGCCCCGTCGATCTGAATATCAGCACGCTGTTAATGGATGAGATAAACCACGCTTATACGCTGTCGGGTAAAGATTCACTCGCCCTTGCCGCACTGGATGCAGCCAACCGCAGCCACGCCCCCTACAGCCAGGCGATAAGCGGCGTTGCGCTGGAAACGGTTAACGGGAATATCTATACCGGACGTTACGCTGAAAATGCAGCGTTCAACCCCAGCCTTCCCCCCTTGCAGGTTGCGCTTAATCTGCTAAATCTGGCGGGCGAAAAGCATACGGCGATACGAAGGGCTACCGTTGTCGAACGTCGCAACGCCACTATTCGCCAGTGGGAAATGTCCAGGCTCCTATTGACCGAACTGGGTTGTAAAGATGTTGTATTAGATTTTCTGGACGGCTAGCCGACTTTGTATAAAAATGTTGAAACGATACAGCTTTTTTTACGCTTGTATGCAAGCTATCTGTAACTATTTTAATTAACATTTTCTGTACATATTTCGCGGGTAATTTAAGATCCGCACCACAGCATCTTACTGTTATCACCCGAATTCGTTTCTGTTACCCAAAGAGTAAAAAAAGTCATGGAATTAGAATACGAAAGTAAACGTCCCCTCTACATCCCTTACGCTGGTCCAATACTTCTTGAATTTCCCTTGTTGAATAAAGGTAGTGCTTTTACAGAAGAAGAACGCACTGACTTTAACCTGCATGGTTTATTACCGGAAGCCGTCGAAACCATTGAAGAACAGGCCGAACGAGCCTGGCGTCAATACCAGGAGTTTAAAAACGACATTGATAAGCACGTATACCTGCGTAATATTCAGGATACCAATGAAACCCTTTTCTATCGTTTGCTGGATGCGCACCTCAGCGAGATGATGCCTATCATCTATACGCCGACCGTTGGCGAAGCCTGCGAACACTTTTCCGATATTTACCGCCGGGCGCGCGGCCTGTTTATTGCCTACCCTAACCGCGCACATATCGACGATATGCTGCAAAACGCCACGAAACAGAATGTAAAAGTTATCGTCGTTACCGATGGCGAACGTATTCTGGGCCTGGGCGATCAGGGGATCGGCGGCATGGGAATCCCCATCGGTAAACTGTCGCTGTATACCGCCTGTGGTGGTATCAGCCCGGCGTATACCCTGCCCGTCGTTCTGGATGTCGGCACCAACAACCCGCAGCGACTGAACGATCCGCTGTATATGGGCTGGCGCCACCCGCGTATTACCGATGACGAATATTACGAATTTGTCGACGAATTCATTCAGGCTGTCAAACGCCGCTGGCCGAACGTGCTGTTGCAATTTGAAGATTTCGCACAGAAAAACGCCACCCCGCTGCTGAACCGCTACCGTGATGAAATCTGTAGCTTCAACGACGACATTCAGGGAACCGCGGCGGTTACGCTGGGCAGCCTGATTGCCGCCAGCCGCGCAGCGGGCAGTCAACTGCGCGACCAGACGGTGGTCTTCCTCGGCGCTGGCTCCGCCGGCTGCGGTATCGCGGAACAAATCATCGCCCAGATGAAATCTGAAGGTTTGAGCGAAGATGAAGCCCGCGCCCAGGTATTTATGGTTGATCGCTTCGGCTTACTGACCGACAAATTGCCGAACCTGCTCGACTTCCAAAGTAAGCTGGTGCAAAAAAGCGAACTGCTGGTTGACTGGCAGATCGCCAGCGACGCCATTTCCTTGCTGGAAGTGGTGCGCAATGCCAAACCGACCATCATGATCGGGGTATCCGGCCAGCCCGGTCTGTTCACTGAAGAAATCATCCGTGAGATGCACAAGCACTGTGCCCGTCCCATCGTGATGCCGCTGTCTAACCCGACGTCCCGCGTGGAAGCTCGCCCGGAAGACATCATTCGCTGGACGGAAGGCGCCGCGCTGGTTGCCACCGGCAGCCCGTTTGCACCGGTCAGCTATCAGGATAAGGTTTACCCTATTGCCCAGTGCAATAACTCCTTTATCTTCCCAGGTATTGGTTTAGGCGTGCTGGCATCAGGCGCCAACCGGATCACTGACGGTATGCTGATGGCCGCCAGCCGGGCACTGGCAGACTGCTCACCGCTGGCAAACGATGGCGAAGGCGCGTTACTGCCGGATATCGATGATATTCAGGACGTGTCAAAGCGCATTGCACTGGAAGTCGCTAAAGCAGCGCAGTTGCAAGGCGTGGCGATGGTCACCTCCGGCGAGGTGCTGACAAAAGCCATCGCAGACAACTTCTGGCAACCGCAGTACCGCAGCTACAAACGCACCTCGTTCTGATCTTATATTTAGACTAAAAAGCGCGGCTAATGCCGCGCTTTTTGCGTTCAGCCTCTCAGTTTCGGATCCAGCGCATCACGCAGGCCATCCCCCAACAGATTAAATGCCAGTACCGTCAGGAAAATCGCCAGACTCGGAAAAATCGCCACATGCGGCGCGATCACCATATCGGAACGGGCCTCATTGAGCATGGCGCCCCACTCCGGCGTGGGCGGCTGTGCCCCCAGCCCCAGAAATGACAGGCTGGCCGCCGTAATGATCGACATACCGATACGCATGGAGAAATACACTACGATAGAGGACACCGTACCAGGAAGAATATGCCGGAAGACGATGGTCCAGTCAGACGCGCCGATACTGCGGGCCGATTCAATATAAGTCTGCTGTTTCAGCACCAGCGTATTACCCCTGACCAAACGGGCAAACGCCGGAATACTGAAAATAGCCACCGCCACGATCACATTCGCCATACCACTGCCCATGATGGCCACCACCGCAATCGCCAGCAAGATGCCGGGGAATGCAAATAACACATCACAGACACGCATGATTATCCGATCCCACCAGCCTTCATAATAACCCGCCAGCAGCCCGAGAGAGGTGCCGATCAGCATCCCTACCAGCACGGAGAAAATGCCTGCGGCCAGTGAAATCCTCGCGCCCAGTAAGATACGGCTGAAAATATCCCGCCCCAGAGAATCCACCCCAAGCCAGTGCGTCAGTGACGGCCCTTCATTTAATCGCTCATAGTCAAAGTACGTTTCCGCATCATAGGGAATCAAATAAGGCGCCAGCAGGGCAATAATAATCAGCAGCGCCACAAACACGCCAGCCAGTAGCGCCACCTGTTGACGGCGGAAACGTCGCCAGAACTCACTCCACGGCGTACGAATTTGATGCGCCTTAATTACCGGCAGAGTCGACAGCACGGCTTTACGTCGCCAGTTTCTCATTCCCTGTCCTTATTTATAACGAATGGATGGGTTAATCGCGGCATACAGCATATCGACCAACAGGTTGATCAGAATAAATTCCACAGAAAACAACAAGACTTCCGCCTGAATCACCGGATAGTCGCGCATTTCAACGGAATCCACTAATAGCCGTCCCAATCCCGGCCAGTTAAACACTTTCTCGACCACAATCGAGCCGCCAAGCAGAAAGCCAAACTGCAATCCCATCATGGTGACGACGGGGATCAGCGCATTACGTAAACCATGTTTCACTACTACCACGGATTCCCGCACACCTTTAGCCCGTGCGGTACGCATGTAATCTTCCTGCATCACTTCGACAAAAGAGGCGCGGGTAAAACGGGCCATCACGGCGGCGACCGCCGCGCCCAGCGTAATGGAGGGCAAAATATAGTGGCGCCAACTGTCTGCGCCGACGGTGGGTAACCAGCCCAGTTCGACGGAAAAGACCTGCATCAGCAACATACCGAGGGCAAACGCCGGAAAGGAAATGCCGGATACCGCCAGCGTCATACCAATTCTGTCGGGCCAGCCATTGCGCCACACGGCAGAGACCACGCCTATCACCATACCGAAAATAACCGCCCAAACCATGCTACTGACGGTCAGCCAGAAGGTGGGCATAAAGCGGGTGCCAATTTCTTGCGTTACCGGCCTTTTGGAAACCATTGAGGTTCCCAGATCCCCTTGCAGAACATGGGTGAAAAAGTGCCAAAATTGCTGCGGCAACGGTTTGTCCAACCCCAAATCCTGGCGTACCAGTTCTATCACCGTGGCGTCCGCTTCCCGTCCGGCGGCTAAACGCGCCGGATCGCCCGGTAACAGGTGAACAAACAGGAATACCAGAACCATCACAATCAATAAGGTGGGAATCAATCCCAATAACCGTTTAATAAAATAATTCAGCATGAATAAGTTTCCACATACATGTGATTCGTTCTCCGTTAAGTGGAATTTTGCTGAAAATACGGGGCGGCCTAAAACCTCACCGCCCCGTGCTTACTGCCGTCTGGCTTATTCTTTCAGATCCGCATCATCAAAACTAAAGGCGGTATCCGGCATTACGTAAAACCCGGTCAGCTTCTTGCTGTTGGCCGAAACCAGGCGTTCTGTCGCCAGGAACACCCACGGGGCGTCAGCCCAGATTTTGTCCTGCGCGTCTTTGTACAGTTGCTGTTTTTCCGCCCGGTCGGTGGTCTTTAATGCATCCGCCAGATCGGCATCAACCTGTGGATTGCTGTAAAAAGCGGTGTTAAACAACGCTGGTGGCCAGGAAGACGTGGCAAACAGCGGCGACAGCGCCCAATCAGCTTCCCCGGTTGAAGCCGACCAACCGGTATAGAACATCCGAACCCCGGTCTCTTTCACGCCTTTCCCTTCTACTTCCGCAGCGCGCTGACCGGCATCCATAGCCGTGACCTGCACTTTGATGCCAACCTGCGCCAGTTGTTGCTGGGTGAACTGCAACACTTTCTGCGCCGTGCTGTGGTTATGCGAGGACCAGAGCGTGGTGGTAAAGCCATTTGGATAACCGGCTTCTTTCAGCAATTCACGGGCTTTTGCCGGATCGTAAGGCCACGGCTGGTACTTCACCGCATAATCGATGCTTGGCGGCAACGGCCCCTCAGCCGGGGAGGCATAGCCGGAAAAGGCGACTTTAATCAATGCGTCTTTGTTAATGGCGTAATTAATCGCCTGCCGTACCTTGAGGTTATCAAATGGCTTTTGAGTCACATTGAGGCTGATATAGCGATGCAGGATAGACGGTGAGGCAGCCAGCGCCAGTTGGTCGTTTTTCTCCAGCACTTTGGCCTGTTCAAAGGGGATCGGATACGCAAAGTGTGCTTCGCCGGTTTGCAGAAGCGCCGCACGCGTATTGTTATCCACCACCGGGCGCCAGGTAATGCTATCCAGTTTGGGCAGACCCGATTTCCAGTAGCCGGCAAACTTCTCAACCTTGACATAATCGGTCTGATTCCAGGTAACAAAGCGATACGGCCCGGTGCCCACCGGATGGAAACCAATCTCTTTACCGTATTGTTTTAATGCAGCAGGCGAGATCATCACCGCCGCCGGGTGCGCCAGATTATTGATAAACGCGGAGAACGGTGTTTTCAACGTGATTTTTACCGTCTGTCCATCGACCACTTCCGTTTTATCGATCATTTTGAACAGGTTATAACGCTTCAGGCGGTTTTCAGGATTGCTGGCGCGATCCAGATTCACTTTAACCGCTTCGGCATTAAACACCGTACCATCATGAAACTTCACCCCCGGATGCAGCTTCACGGTATAAACCAGACCGTCCGGGCTTGTTTCATAGCTTTCCGCCAGCACATTGACCAGCTTCAAATCCTTGTCGAAGCCAAACAGCCCCTGGTAGAACGACTTGGCAACGGTTTGGGATAACGAGTCATTGGCATCGTAAGGGTCGAGCGTGGTGAAATTGGATGCTACAGCGATAACCGCATCTTTGGCAGCCCAGACAGGCGCGGTTGCCATCGCCGCAGCGACACCCGCAGCGAGTAGCCAGTTACGCTTTAAAGTGAAAACATTCATTGTGTTACGTTCTCCTTGTGATTCACTGTCAATAAGCGCCGGCAATCGGGTGGTGAGCGACAAAGTGCCGCTCGCCAACCTGCACTAAAGGCGCGGTGGTAGGCTCATCACCAACTGCCCGAATCGGACTCGGTATTTCATCAACCAGTAAAACCTGCTCACGATGGCGGCGTGATGGATCGGCAACCGGCACGGCCGCCATCAGCTTGCGGGTGTAGGGATGCTGAGGATGTTCAAACACCGCGCTGCGCGGGCCAATTTCCACAATCTGCCCCATATACATCACCGCTACCCGATGACTGATCCGCTCCACCACCGCCATATCATGTGAAATAAACAAAAAAGCGATACCAAATTCGCGTTGCAAATCAAGCATTAAATTGATGATTTGCGCCTGAATGGACACATCCAGGGCGGAAACGGCTTCATCCGCAATCACCACTTTGGGATTCAGCGCCAGCGCTCTGGCGATGCAAATACGCTGACGCTGCCCGCCGGAAAATTCATGCGGATAACGCCGGGCATGTTCAGGCTCCAGCCCAACGCGGGCCAGCAACCACGCCACCCGATCCTCCGCTTTTTGACGGCTTTCCACTCCGTGAACCAATAAAGGCTCCATAATGGAAAATCCAACCGTCAGGCGGGGATCCAATGATGCATAGGGATCCTGAAAAATAAACTGAATATCCCGACGCAAATGCTGTAATGCCGGGCCAGCCAGCCGATCAATCTGTTGTCCGTTGAAGGTAATCGTCCCGCTCTGGCTTGCCACCAGCCTCAGTAACGATCGCCCGGTGGTTGACTTGCCACAGCCCGACTCCCCCACCAGCGACAGCGTTTCCCCTGGGTATAACTCAAAACTGACCTTTTCTACGGCATGAACCTGACGCGTTATTCTGTTCAGAATGCCGCTGCGTATAGGGAATCGCGTCACCAGATCTTTCACCTGCAAAATCGGCGCCGCATTGGCCGGAATAGTGTTCTGCGGCACACTGTCGGCGGGCGATTGTGCTGCCTGATTCAGCAACGGAAATTTTACCGGCAATGCCTGTCCCCGCATTGAACCCAACGTCGGCACCGCCGCCAGTAGCGCTTGCGTATAGCGATGCTGCGGCGCCTTGAAGATTTCGGTTGCGGTTGCCGTCTCAACGTTTTCACCGTGATACATCACCAGCACTCTGTCGGCAACCTCGGCCACCACCCCCATATCGTGGGTAATGAAGATCACCGCCATATTCATTTCCCGCTGTAATACCCGGATAAGTTGCAGGATTTGCGCCTGAATGGTGACGTCTAATGCCGTTGTAGGCTCATCAGCAATCAACAGCGACGGTTTACAGGAAAGCGCCATCGCAATCATTACCCGCTGACGCATACCGCCAGAGAGTTGATGGGGATAACGATCCAGCACATTTCGGGCTTCAGGTATCCTTACCAAATCAAGCATATGCAAGGCTTCCCGACGTGCGGCACGGTGATCCATCCCCTGATGCAGACGAATGGACTCGGCAATCTGCTCACCAATCGCAAATACCGGATTCAGCGATGTCATCGGCTCCTGAAAAATCATGGACAGATCGGCGCCACGCAATTTACGCATCAGTGACTGACCGACCGTGCTTAAATCCAACACCTGACCGTTACGCCGACGAAACAGCATATCACCCTGATGAATAACACCACCGGCCTGCTCGATAAGGCGCATCAAAGCCAGTGACGTCACCGACTTTCCAGACCCGGATTCCCCGACAATCGCCAACGTTTCCCCCCGGTCCACCGAAAAGGTTAAACCACGCACCGCATCAGTCCGCTGACTTTGCTGTTCAAAATAAACGCTGAGATCCCGTACCGCCAGTACCCGTTCATCCGGCAGAGAAAGCCCCGGTTCAGGGGTGAAAAGCGGCGTATGACGATGCCGTGTTTGTGTCATTAACTGTGAATCTCCATGTAAAACGGGATGCTGGCATATCTTTCAGAACATATGACAACTTTTTGACTATATTTAGCGAAAAGTAGGATGTAAAGCAGAAACTGAAACGTTGCTTTGAGAGAAATTCTTTTTATAACATTAAGTTAATTATCATAAACAAACAGTATAAACAACGCGTCCGGCAAACGTTCTCCAATCCGCACGTTTACAACATCATGACCAGAAATGCGGTATTCCCTGACTCACTGACATTCTCCCCTCATATGATCTCTGCCATAATATTGGCATACGATGCGTGTTTTTGCCTGCCAGCAGACAGACAGACAGACAGGGGACGAATTAATCATGGAGTACAGATGAAAGGCATTAACTCAGGCTTATTGACTCTCGAACAAGCGCGGGAAAACATGTTTTCCCAGCTTGGCTCGATACCGCAAACAGAAACCGTTTCACTGTATGAGGCGACGGGCCGCATTACCGCCAGTGCCATTACCTCCCCGATAAGCGTTCCGCCTTTTGCCAACTCCGCTATGGATGGTTACGCCATCCGCACTGCGGATTTATCAGCCGCAACGCCGCTCCCGATAGCAGGCAAGGCCCTCGCCGGAGTGCCTTTCGAAAGCGAATGGCCAACCGGAAGCTGCATCCGTATTATGACCGGCGCCCCGATCCCCGCCGGGGCCGATGCCGTTGTTATGCAGGAGCATACCGAGGTGAGTGAAGCGGGCGTTCGCCTCACTCATGACGTCAAGCCGGGGCAGAATATTCGCCTGCCAGGGGAAGATATCCGCGAAGGCGCTTGCGTGCTGCCAGCCGGTAGCAAACTTAGCGTAGCGGAACTCCCTTTGCTGGCTTCGCTGGGGATCGCACGGGTTAAGGTGTTCCGCCGTCTGAAAATCGCCATTTTTTCAACCGGGGATGAACTTCAGCCCATCGGCCAACCGCTACAAAGCGGGCAGATATACGACACCAACCGCTTTGCCGTGCGTTTGATGCTGGAACAGCTTGGCTGTGAGATCAATGATTTGGGGATCGTCCGTGATGATCCGGCTGCGTTACGTGACGCGTTTCATCAGGCTGACATCAGCGCAGATCTGGTTATCAGCAGTGGCGGCGTTTCCGTTGGCGAAGCGGATTACACTAAACAGATGCTGGAGGAACTGGGCGATATCCATTTCTGGAAGCTGGCCATCAAGCCCGGTAAACCCTTCGCCTTTGGCAAACTACAACATGCCTGGTTCTGCGGCCTGCCGGGAAATCCGGTTTCCGCAGTGTTAACCTTTTATCAACTGGTTCAGCCGCTGTTGGCCCGTTTATCGGGGCATACACAATGGCATCTACCCGAGCGTATCCGGGTGAAGACCACCAGCGCGCTGAAAAAATCACCGGGACGAACCGATTTCCAGCGCGGTATTTTCAGCCGTAACGCACTAGGCGAACTGGAGGTCAGAACGACTGGTCATCAGGGTTCGCATGTATTCAGCTCCTTTAGCCTGGCTAACTGCTTTATCGTGCTGGAGGCTGAACGTGGTCATATCGCTGCCGGTGAATGGGTCGACATCGAACCGTTTAATGCACTGCTGGGGAATTAACCATGTTACCTGAACTCAGCAACGAAGAGACGCTGCGTTATAATCGCCAGATTGTGCTGCGCGGCTTTGATTTTGACGGACAGGAAAAATTGAAAGCCGCCCGCATACTGGTCGTCGGGCTTGGCGGGCTGGGTTGCGCCGCTGCGCAATATCTGGCGGCAGCGGGTGTTGGGCATCTGACACTACTCGACTTTGACACGGTGTCGCTCTCCAATCTACAGCGCCAGATATTACATCGCGACGCCCGCATCGGGATGGCGAAAGTCGCATCTGCGCGGATCGCACTGACAGAAATCAATCCGCATCTGTCACTCGATACGGTCAACGCCAGTCTGGATGATGAGGCATTATGCACGCTGGTGGAAAACCACGATGCAGTGCTCGACTGCACCGATAACCTCACTATCCGCGATCGGCTGAATCGCATTGGCTTTCATTTGAAAAAGCCGCTGATTTCCGGCGCCGCTATTCGTATGGAAGGTCAGGTCAGCGTATTCACCTACCAACCCGATGAGCCTTGCTATCACTGCCTCAGCCGCCTGTTTGGCGAAAACACGCTCACCTGTGTGGAAGCCGGCGTGATGGCGCCGCTGGTTGGTATAATAGGCAGTTTGCAGGCAATGGAAGCCATCAAGTTACTGACCGGTTACGGTAAGGTCTTTACAGGGCGTCTGTTGATTTTCGATGCCCTGACGATGCAATTCCGCGAAATAACACTGCCGAAGAACCCTGTCTGTACGGTCTGCGGCGGCTGATACCGCCCCCCGGCACTGCCGCGAAGGGCAAACCGGCGGCTGCGCCGTTATAATAAATTCATTTATCATTAGTAAATATAAGTAGATATACCCTAAATAATTCGAGTTGCAGGAAGGCGGCGACGCAACGAATCCCTGGGAGCTTACACCTGTAAGTGACCGGGGTGAGTGAGGAAAGCCAACGCACATGCAGCTTGAAGTATGACGGGTATAAATCAATGCACTATTGTATTGAATGCGGCATACATCAGTGCCACAGTATTGAAATAAGCAATCATGCAAAGAGGAACAAATCATGAGTAATGTTTTTCTGCAATCCATCAAGAACCGTCGTTCTATCTATGCCATCGGCAAAACATTGCCGATCTCGGAAGATCAGGTTGCGTCACTCGTTACCGAAGCTGTTAAGCACAGCCCCTCCGCCTTTAATTCCCAAAGTTCCCGTGTCGTCATTCTCTTTGATGAACAGCATGAAAAACTCTGGGATATTGTTAAGCAGCAGTTGAAAAAAATTGTTCCCGAAGATGCTTTTACAGCAACGGAGAAAAAACTTGCCTCCTTTGCGGCTGGCGCAGGGACGGTGCTGTTCTTTGAAGACACCAACGTGATTGAGGAATTACAGCAGAAATTTGCTCTGTATGCGGATAATTTCCCTGTATGGTCGGAACACTCTACCGGGATAGCCCAGTTTGCCGTGTGGTCTGCATTGGCACAGGAAAAAATTGGCGCGTCATTGCAGCATTACAATCCGCTGATTGATGATGATGTAAAAAAACAGTGGGAATTGCCGACAGGCTGGAAATTACGCGCCCAGTTGCCTTTTGGTTCTATTGAACAGCCTGCGGGGGAAAAAACCTACATTCCTGACGAAGAACGTTTTCGTATTTTTAAATAACCGATATCTTACTCTAGCGGTAATATTCAGGTTAGTCCGCTGGCTGACCTGAAATTTTCATGCTCCATCAATCCGTGTATGATTAAAAGTAACGTTAGGCGCCCCTGCTTATCTTTTCGTTATTCCGTTGTCATTATCAACCCAACTTAATTACCACTGCTAACGCTAATGGGTATCCTCGTTTCATCATGCATTCGTCCATTACTTTTAAATTTACCCCACAACGTCTACATCAAATAGTCAACGGCCATATGGGCTTTTTATTGATGTTTCCCTGTCTGCCTGCTTAACTTCAATGAGGGAATTTATTGGCAGTCATGGTGTTGAATGATGATTCTTGATCTGCCCGCCGTTAGTTGATCACACTGGGAGCACTGTCTTGCGGATCGATATGATAACAAATCCACGCTGGCTAAATAAAACGCAGGCCATTGTAATATTCGCAGTTATGCTGCTCACCGCGTTTCTGATTATTAGCTGGACCAGCTATATTGTTGCAAAACAATCGTTGGAAGCAGAAATAAAAGAAAATACCTTACCTTTGACCAGCGATAATGTTTACTCTGAGATTCAAAACGATCTTCTGAAACCCATCTTCATCTCATCGCTGATGGCACACAACACTTTTGCGCGTGACTGGGTACTCAATAATGAAAACGACTCACAGGCCATGATTCGCTATCTGAGTGAGATTGACCGCCGTTTCAACACCTTGTTTCCTTTTTTTGCCTCGGATAAAACCAAATACTATTACGATCCGCAAAGCATTCAGACCACCCTCTCCAAACAATCACCGACTGATCAATGGTACGCGGAAATCAAAGCGCTGTCGGATGATATGCCTTATACCATCAACATCAATGTCAATCCTGAAGACCATAGCCATATGGATATCTTCATTAACCACAAAGTCATAGACTATGAAGGTAATTTTATTGGCGTAACCGGCATCGGTATTCCGGTAGAACGGGTCAGACACCTCATTGAAAAATATGAACAGCGTTATAACCGTACCATTTACTTTGTTGATAAAACCGGCAATGTGACATTGCACGGCACAACGTACAAACGAAAGCTGAAAATTCAACAACAACCCGGCCTGTCCACACTCGCCACCTCGATTCTGACAGTGCCCGGCGGCGCGTATGAATACGAACTCCAGGGGAAACATATATTTCTTAATACCCGCTTGCTGCCGGAATTTGGCTGGTATCTGATGGTCGAACAGAGCAACCACCCAAGTGAAAAACGGCTGTTTACCACGCTGATGAAAAACCTGGGGGTCAGCCTTGCCGTCAGTACGCTGTTTTTATTCCTGCTGTGGGTGACTATTGGCGGCTACCAACGCCGCCTGGAACAAATGGCCACTACCGATAAACTGACCGGGGTGATGAACCGTCAGGCTTTCGAATACGCATTCAAGCGCATCCGCGCCAGGCAATATTCACAGCAGAATCCCTTGTCCCTTCTGATTATCGATATTGATCATTTCAAACTGGTCAACGACCATTACGGTCATGGTGTAGGTGATTTGGTTCTGCAACAAATCGCCACACTTTTGCAAGAGACAATCCGTCGTAACGATAGATTATGCCGTTGGGGAGGCGAAGAATTTGTGATCTTGCTGGATGACTGCAATATCGACAACGCCATACAACGCGCTGATGCGTTGCGCCAATGCATTGAAATGACGGAAGTACGTTACCAAAATGAGCTTATCCATATCACCATCAGTTGTGGCGTTGCCGAATGCAAAGAGGATGAAACGCTGGAAACGCTGATTAACCGTGCCGATATCGCATTGTATCAGGCCAAACAACAAGGTCGTAACCGGGTGGTTAAAGCACCGAACCAGGATACTGGCAAACATTGATTATCCGTTTCTTTTGCCATAGGCGTATTTCACTTCGGAAATACGCAGTTCATAATGTTTGTACCAGTCCGAAATACCGAACTCCTGAGCGATGCGATGCTCTGAATGGTTTTTCCACTGTTTGATCGCCTCCAGAGACGCCCAGTAAGAGACAGTTATCCCGAATCCTTGCGTGTCGCGGGCGCTTTCAGCGCCAAGGTATCCGGGCTGCTGCATGGCTAATTCGACCATTCTGTTCGACATCTCGTTATACCCACCATCGCCTTGTGTACGTTGTGATGAAAAAATAACCGCAAAATACGGAGGCTTGGGCAGTCGGGCGAAATGGGTATCAAGCATTGAAACTCCTTAAAAACGTTATTAACTGATGACTATTTCATTATGGCAATTCTTATGGCTGCATCAATGTCAACAACGTCGTCATGATAGTGATACTGATGATGACCGATAATGAATTGGCAAAACTGGAGACCGATGCAAACGCCCCACTGAATTTTGAGGTAAATAAAGGCGCCAGTGACGATAGCGGCGAAAAAACCACGACCGCAAGCACCTGACGGATTTCCAGCGGCAACGGCGTAAAATAATAAAATAAAATGGCAAATAAGGCGGCAACGCTGTAGCGAAGAAACAGCACTTTGACGACATTCGCTAATGCCGCCCGGTTAATATTGATTTCCAGCATCATGCCAATAATCAGCATGGCAAGAAACGGGTTGGCATTGCCAATGGTGGCGGTAATCAAGGTTATCTGGCTGGGAAGGTGCAGGCCACACAGCGCCGCGATCAACAGCAGCATATAAACATCAAACGGGACGGAGGAAAATAGCCGCTTAAAGGTGCTTTTCAGACCGGCGCTGCGGCCTGTGGCATTCGAGGCCGCAACGTAGCTGCCGCCGGTACAAATAACGGAGTTCCCGGCATCAAACAGGCAGGTAGCGACAATACCCACCGGCCCAAGAAAACTCTGGACATAAGGCAAGGTAAAACAACCGATGTTATAGCCAGGCGAATTGATCATATAAAAGGCTTTCATCTCATCCGGGCCTTTCCGGGCAATCCAATACCCTGCCCCCATCAGTAAAAGATTACACCCCAACCCCAGTGCAACCAGGATCAGCAATGAATTATCAACCTTAAAGCTGGCAAACCCGGTGATTACTGCCGCTGGCAACGTAATATTCATCATAATCTTTGATAGAGCAAGACTATCGGAACGTTGTAATACGCCATGCTGTTTCAACAGATATCCGATAATAATGACAAAAACAAACGAGAAGGCTTTGATAAGCACATCGACCATCTTGATTCCCCGAATACGACAAAAATCACTGCTACATCCACATTTTTAATTAATAGAATGGCAAGGTGCGGATACCTGTACATACTGTACGGTTATAATGTTTAACATATGAAAAAGCAAAACTCTGATCGCCACCAACGATAAGGACAAAAATCAATGATGAAACAGGCGGTTTTAAGGTGTTTGCAATACTGATTTATGATGGCGGTAATATGTGATCAGGATAACATTTATGCTCGTATATTGAACAGAGTCAAACGCGTTATCTCTGGTAGAAATACAGAAGAAAGCGGATGACGCCATCCGCTTGTGGTAATACTGCGATCCACGCTGCCGTTTATCATTCAGCGTGGTGGTGTTCTTCAAATCGTCGTTTTCACTCAGATGCCGTCAGTTTTCGTCTGAACCCAGAACGCATGAATCAAACCTGGGAAATACCCCAGCAAGGTCAGTACAATATTGAGGATAAACGCCCAACCTATCCCTTTCCCCAGCAACACGCCCAGCGGCGGCAGAAGAATAGTAAATACGATTCGCCAAAATCCCATATCAGCCTCCCTAACGTGATGATTAGTTATCAAATTAGTACAGATGGCGTAATCTGACAAATTTACCTTTAGGTAAACACTCAAATTTAGCCTTCAGACAGCGCCGATTGATGCAAGTGGAGCAAACATTTGGCGCATCAGCAAGCGGTTGACGTAATGTATCCACGGCATAAAACGCGTTTCAGGTGTTGTAGAAAACACCGAAATTTAGTCATTAGTTGTTAAATAACAACATATTACATGGGTTTGTGTTAATGAAAAAAGCAAAATTACTTCTCTTGGCGATTGCCAGTTTATCCATCTCAATGGCAGGATATTGTGAACCATTGAAAGCAACAAAAAACGATGACTCTCGAATACCTGCAATTAAGCTAATCAATACCCCAGGCAACCACTCTGCTTTTTTAAAAGGAAGTATTCCGGCGTTAGAAAAGCTCCCTGCACAAAAATTCTGGCTCAACAACTCCACTGAAGATTGGGAGAAGAGCATTCATCCTGCGCCAAGAAAACAGTATGTCATCACATTAAGAGGAACACTGAAATTCAAAGTAAGCGATGGCTCTACATTCATCATTTCCCCAGGAACCGTGCTTCTTGCGGAAGATACCCTAGGCGACGGGCATAGCTGGGAAATGATAGAAGGAAATGAGTGGGTGAGAGCATATATCCCTATCATAGATAACAACGATTACTTTATTCCTGAAAAATAACTATGAATTTCCTGAAAGCCCTGACCGTAGGGCTTTCTTATTATGATTGCGCCGCAATCAAAAAAACTGGCGATTACTGAGGCCCAGAAACGAAAAATCCCGCACGACGCTGGACTTATTTTTCATCAATGAGGATAAATTGCGCTATAAATCTCGTATAGGAGATATACCAAGTGTGATAAGTATCGCGGAAGTTATATAACGCAACTGATTGAATAGTGGCGGAGAGAGAGGGATTTGAACCCTCGGAAGGGTTACCCCTTCAACAGTTTTCGAGACTGTCCCGTTCAGCCGCTCCGGCACCTCTCCGTTTAAACGGTTGATATGATGCCCACTTTTGCGGCATTTTAACAGCATTAGCTCTCGCCTTTAAATTCAAGTGATGACTTAGCGAGCAACAGCAATGATTAAGTGGCCGTGGAAAACAAATGAGCGTCGGGCGGAAACGCTTGATCGCTGGCAGCCTGCGATGTCTATCCCCCTTCTCGCCCCTTTAAGCGACGCGGAACGGCAGCGCCTGATTAATGTAGCGGGTCAATTCCTGAAGCTAAAACGCCTTATTCCGTTACAGGGACTGGTGTTAACTGAAATCATGCAACAACGCATTGCGCTATTATTTTCTTTGCCGGTGCTGGAACTGGGTATCGAGTGTCTGGACGGCTTCCACGAAGTGCTGATCTATCCGGGTCCTTTCATTGTGGATGAGGAATGGCAGGACGATATCGGGCTGGTGCATACCGGTAAAATTGTCCAGTCAGGACAAAGCTGGGACCAAGGGCCCATTATCCTTAACTGGCAAGAAGTACAAGATTCATTCGATCTGTCCGGGTTTAATCTTGTGATTCATGAAGTCGCCCACAAGCTGGATACTCGCAGCGGCGGCATCGCTACCGGCGTTCCACCTATTGCCCTGCGCGATATCGCCATGTGGGAGCAGCATTTACATGCCGCGATGGAGGCGCTACAGGAGGAAATTGATTTAGTGGGCCAGGAAGCCGCCAGCATGGATCCTTATGCCGCCCACGACCCAGCCGAATGCTTTGCTGTACTTTCCGAGTATTTCTTCAGTGCACCAGAATTATTGACTGAACGATTTCCTGTGTTGTACCAGTGCTTTAAAGGATTCTATCGTCAGGACCCGTTGACCCGTCTCAAAACCTGGCAAAACAGTACGAACTATCGTGCGCCTGCTATTTATTAACCCGTGACAAATAAAGAATTGTACACAGCCTAAACAGTCAAACGATAACCCCGATTTTGCCGTTGACAGTACAGCAGGCGCCAGATATGATGCGCCCCGTTCACACGATTCCTCTGTAGTTCAGTCGGTAGAACGGCGGACTGTTAATCCGTATGTCACTGGTTCGAGTCCAGTCAGAGGAGCCAGATTTTAGTTTCATGACGTTCCTATAAGTCCTGAAGCGTTTAAAAAACAAGAAGTTATCTTTACCCGGTTATCCTGAGAAGGACTACCGGGTTTCTTGATATCCATAGTTTTTGGGGGCTTAATCGGGGGCCTCACGGTTCGTTGAGAAAATGGAGCCCCCGCTATGGCATTAACCGATACCGCTATCCGCAAGATCAAACCCTCCGATAAATCCTTCAAAGGACATCAATAAATAACTTATCGAATTACGCAACCCTCGTTTGAATATGAAGGTGACCGAAATGAAAAAAGCAATATCCTCCGCATTATTGCTCTGCATTATGGCGTCATATTCAACCTCCGTCATGGCCGCTGACGCCTGTGAAGTAGTGTTATGCATGTACGGTAACGGCGGCGGCAATGAATGCCATTCGGCCGAACGTGCATTCTTTAACATCGTCAAAAAGAACAAGCACGGTTTTCTGCCGGTTATTGCAGTTGCTGCAAACGCTGAACGCCACCGACAGAATAACGCTGACAGAGGAAGCTAACCGGCGAGGATTTACGCTGGATGAAACCAGCATTAAAGAAAGTCGTCAGTGTTATTCCGACATCATCAGGGAAATCCGCGAGAGCCAATATTAACCCCTGCTATTATTTTATTCTCAGCTCTCAAACGACAGCGGAATATTTCAGCCGAGTCCGGCTTAAGGCGTGGCGGTTTTCAGGTTTTTACGGCCCAGCACATTTTTCGCGAATTAAGGAGCGAAGAAATGGGGCCGTAAAAATGAGGCGGCGGACAGAACTAATTTCGCGGGTTAAGGAGCGAAAATAGTTCAGGCACCGCGCCTCACCGGCAAACAGCCGCGCCCACGCGGATTTAGCCAGCCGGGGGGAGCCGAATAAATTTCGCCGCCCCAGCGAGCGAAAAGCTGTCGCCCACGACAGCGGTTTATTTGGGGGGCATCGCCCCGCACACCGTCGCGGCTAAGTCTCCGGCCAAAAGCCGGTAGCGTGGCGCGACGGTGTGCCGCCTTTGACCCTGGGGGTTTTGACGCAGCGTTCAGCGGAGTCATTACCCCCATGTGACAGGCAGTGAGGGCGTCCAGCCCGAGCGTAATGGCACATACTGTTGCCCGCCATTCGGGCGTTTCAGATACCAGACGACCACGGGTCGGCGGGTATCTGAAATCGCGGATAACGAGCATGCACGCGGGATGCGGGCAACCGGTTCATGGGCGTCATCCGTGGGCGTCGCCGATGGAAGCAGGGTCTGACGTCCATCAGTGACGCCCATAGTAAGCATGAAAATGACTGCTCATGGCGTGTCAGTTTTTCATGACAAAAATCAGTGATGGGATCTCATCAAGTATCGTTATATATACACTGTTATGGAGCTCTGTTCAGAATAGTTACCATAAAGAAAAATATATTGTCCTTTACCTGCCCGTCCATTATCTCAGGTGAATACTGCGCATGATTACAATAATATTTCAGTCGGGAAACCAATAAAGCATAAACTATAATGAGATTTTTTCATTATGTTTTATATGGTATTATTGGATTTGCTAAGTATTGCTGACAGATATTACTGCAAATAAACGTTTTACATTATCACTATCCATATACAGAAAAAACTCACAGTCATCCATTTAACCATTTTGTTGTTTTATATCAAAAAGTCATTTCATATACCAGCACTGCTGGATAGTGGGAGTATTCTATAAACATTGTAAGATTTATTACTAAGGTAAAAGAAAGGTCTTAACACAATGATTATTTATTTAGTTAATGCTCCGAATGATCCAACAATGTCAAAAATTGCAAATGAGCAGTGCTTCCCTGCTCTCAATATGTTAGTTCTTGGGACATGGTTAAAAAAAAGGATTCCTGAATTTGAAGTCATATGTAGTGATGGTGGGATCGTAGGAGAGGAAGAAATCTTATCAGACATAAAACGGCTTAAGCCGTGGTTTGTTGGGATTAGTGTTCTTGCACCAACTTATGCTCCAGCCCTTCGTATTGCTTCAGAGGCAAAAAAAATTGGTGCATATACAACTTTCGGAAATGACCAAGCCTCTCAGTTATCATATAAAATACTGCAATATCGAAAAGAAGTTGATTTTGTGTTAGGTGCAGAATATGGAGAATACCCGTTAGAAAAACTAATACGAAAACTTGCATATGATGACTGTAATTTTTCTGATATACCGTCCTTGACATGGCGAAATGCAAATGGTGATATTACAGGTTTCAATTATGATACGGACAAACATAAACTTGGCATACTTAACCATGAATTACTCGGTGACCGGGACAGAGATAATGCTTTAGATATTTTTCCTGCAACAAACCGCCTGCTATATTCTGAGGGCATCTGGTCAACAGCTTTAAATAATTATAAAAAGTCATTCGGACATTTGCATCATGGTGCATTACCATCTGGTATAACCACAATGAATCGGGTGAGAGGATGTAGTCGTGCCAATGAGAAAATAAAATGTAAGCATTGTGATATGCTGCTGGACATTTCATTTTCCAGTCCACACCGGTTTTGGGAAGAAGTGAAATTAGCAAATCAGCAAATACATGCTGAATTATTTTATGAAGTCTGCGATAGTCTTACAAGCTTTGCCTCTTATATGAGAAAACTGGTTAATTTCAGACCTTACGACCTTGGTTTTGATCCTTACTTTTTCATTTATGGTCAGGCCCTTGATATCGTCAGAAATGAAGAACTGGTGAGTACACTTAAAAAACTCAACGTTTTTAAGATGAATATTGGTCTTGAATCAGGATCTAATCATACGTTAAAAATGATGAAAGGTAAGCGAGATTCTGTTGATGTAAATTATGCAGCGCTGCGAAAACTCAAAAAAACAGGTATCTATGTCTATGGCTCATTCGTTCTTGGGACTGAGTTTGAGACGGAATCAACGTTAAGGGAAACTATTGAGTGGATTAAAAAAATAATACAAGAAGGAATAATCAGTGATATAGAAATACAACCCATATTACCTACTCCACAAAACTATTATGGGAAAAGAATGATTTCTGATGGATTAAAGTTTTCAGAAAATGACTGGCCGTTTAATGTTGATGAAATATCCAGAGAATATATTGAAAAATATTGCCCCGTTGATTATGACACTATAATTGATGCAGCCAAAGAGGTCAGGCATGAAGCCAGCCATTATAAACTTAATTTTGGTAGCGCAGTTTCAGGACAAGAGAAATACATGAAATAATTTCAGTTGCGCCATTTTACATCGGGCGGTATGTTATAAGAATGTCTGTTTAAGGCAAAGATAAAAGGTGACAATTGTGACTATAGAGTACTGGTTTGCTTTTCTTTCTGCTGTATTGCTGATAAATATTACACCGGGTCCTGATCTTTTGTTCATTTTATCAAAATCCAGTCGTTCCGGAAGATTGTCTGCTTTTTGGGGGGCGGTCGGTCTATGGACTGCGGCGCTGACACACGTCAGTGCTGTTGCAATTGGACTCTCTGCCATTATTTTCGCCTCCCAGACAATGTTCACACTTATCAAATATACAGGTGCTGCATATTTGATATGGCTCGGTATAAAATTATTTTTTAGTTCACAGGCTTTATTGATCCCTGCGCAAATCAAAGAGGGACGCTTAAAAAGTTTTGCCAGTGGTTTTTTAGTTAATATTTCAAATCCTAAAGCAGCCCTCTTTTTTATGGCCTTTTTACCTATGTTTGTACAGAGTGATGATGCACATCCGCAGATCCAGATGTTCATTCTTGGCATATTAGTTGTACTTGTTAAAGTACTGATAGAATTACTGTTAATATTCTGTTCAAGTTATATTTCTGGATTTTTCGCAAGACACCAAAACTCAGGTAAGATAGTGAGCAGAGTTTCTTCTCTTTTTTTTATCGGTTTTGGTTTGCAACTTATCATTTTAAGAAGACCTTAGGCCATAATTAAAAACAGTGACTCTGGAAATTTCTTTTAACAGAAGAAAACTCTCTGGAACTTTCTTCTGTTAAAATTCCTTTTTTAGACTGTAGTGTCTGCATTGAACCCTGATTTTTTCGTCACCTGCTACACTACTACAATGCCAGTGTAGATATACCGTTTGCGGGTCGTGCGGGCTCTTTGCCGCCCGCACCCGCAGTCTGCGGATATTCCGGGTATCTGATACCCGGAATATCCGCAGGAAAATTAATATCTCCTGAAATATCACTCATTCTGTCGGCCCCGGTATAGGCTAAAGCCGCATTCCCTTGCGGCACATTATTTTTCACTCAGACCTTATCCATCAGATAACGGTGCGCTTTAGACGGTAGCTGTCAACGAAGTTGATAGCTACCGATCCCGCCAAAACAACTATCCACTTTTAGAGATCTTCCGACATGCTAATTATGTCCCCTGAGGAGATTAGTCATGTCTATTGATAGACAGAACAACAGTCAAGAATATGACAAATATCGCATTTTTAATCAGCAAAAGCATTTGGGGCTTTATTGAGGGCCTCACTTTAGATATTGAAATTAAAATATTTTAGATTCAATAAGATAGGCAAGACATCGCATCCAGTCAGAGGAGCCAGATTCTTGTTTTCATGCCGCTTTGCGAATCCCTATGTAATTCAGATTCAACAGGTTAGCGTGAAAAGTCTTCCCGATGCATTTTCAGTTTACCCTCCGCATCGGGAAAAAATGGTGGTCAGATTTGGGGTCAAGTTGGTTCGATGACGGAGTGATCTTTCCCCGAAATTATGCCCACCTAATTACGCTGCCATTTCATAATGCACCGGCGTTTGATAACCCAATGTTGAGTGCCTGCGACGGCGATTGTAAAACACCTCAATATAATCAAACAGAGCGTTCATTTCCTGCTCTCTGCTGCTAAACGCTTTACCTTGCATCAGCTCCGTTTTCAGCGTGTGATAGAAGTTTTCCATGACCGCATTGTCGCAACAGCAACCTTTTCCGCTCATTGAGCAGACTAACTCATTGTTTTTCAATATCTCACGATACCGATGGCTGGCATACTGGCTCCCTCTGTCCGAATGCACGATGACCTTCCCCGTCGGTCTGCGCTGTTTTATTGCCATCTCTAACGCGTCAATCACCAACTGCTTTTT
>NZ_MJLZ01000010.1 GCF_003666245.1 Brenneria alni | reverse complement strand
ATATCAGAGGACTCCATGCCTCCGTATTTAGATTTCCAGTTGTAATAGCTGGCTTCCGACACACCGTTTTCGCGGCACACATCCTTCACATGCCGACCACCTTCAACTTCTTTCAAAACCCGCAGGATCTGAGTTTCAGTGAAACGCGCTTTCTTCATAATGAGCCTCCTCTGGTTGTATTTTAACCAGAGAACTCTATTAAACGGTAAGACTAAATTCAGGGGGGACTACATAAATCAGTGTCCGGTTTTATTTGACCGTTACAGTGGCACAACTCGCTTCGCCTACCTATCGGTGAATCACTCACCACAAAGCAATGGGTGTCATTTGCTGACGACTACATGTTGTGTATGGGATTTAGCGATACACACCTGCGCTGCTATGTCATACATGACGACGAGGCAGGTCAACACATTCATATCATTGCCAGTAGAGTCGACTTGGTAGGAGGGAAGCTTTACCTGGGCAGAAATGAACGCCAAAGCCTACAGGTGAATCGCGATGGTTGTCAGTGATAAGATAGGGCTTACCAGAAATGTTAGGCACATACACAACTCGTCCGTCTGAATCAAAATCAGGTTTCGTTTCTATCGACAACTTATTGATTATTATAGATTGATTCAGAGTCATCTTCACAGTTGTTGCCTCATGTATACCAGAAGAGCCATGTTGTATTCTCGATAGTAGCTAGAATACCTCAGGCATACAAATTTTCGGATTTAGATAGTTTTATCAGGGTTTCACACGGGGCCAATTGAGTACTTCTAAAACCATAAAAATGAGTAAAATCATAATGAAAGAGTCTACAGACAAGGACTTCACCGCCCACACACCCATGATGCAGCAGTACTTTAAGCTGAAGGCGCAGCACCCGGAAATCCTGCTGTTTTACCGTATGGGCGACTTTTATGAGCTGTTCTACGATGATGCCAAGCGGGCATCGCAGCTTTTGGATATCTCACTGACCAAGCGAGGCGCCTCTGCGGGTGAACCCATCCCTATGGCTGGTGTTCCCCATCATTCCATCGAGAACTATCTGGCTAAACTGGTGCAGTTAGGTGAATCGGTCGCTATCTGCGAACAGATAGGGGATCCCGCCGCCAGCAAAGGGCCGGTAGAGCGAAAAGTTGTGCGTATCGTGACGCCAGGCACCATCAGTGATGAAGCACTGTTGCAGGAAAAACAGGACAATCTGTTAGCCGCCATCTGGCAGGATAGCCGTGGATTTGGCTATGCGACATTGGATATCAGCTCTGGTCGTTTTCGGGTGAGCGAACCTGCCGATCAGGAAACGATGGCCGCAGAATTGCAACGAACCAATCCGGCAGAATTACTCTATCCCGAGTCGTTTGAATCCATGCCGTTAATTGAACATCGTCATGGCTTACGCCGTCGCCCGCTGTGGGAATTTGAACTGGATACCGCCCGCCAGCAGTTGAATCTGCAATTCAGTACGCGCGACCTCACAGGGTTCGGTGTTGAGCAGGCGAAGCTCGCGCTGCGGGCCGCGGGTTGCCTGTTGCAATATGCCAAAGATACCCAGCGCACCTCATTGCCCCATATCCGTGGTATTACCATGGAACGTCAGCAGGATGGCATCATTATGGATGCCGCCACGCGGCGTAATCTGGAACTGACGCAAAACCTGTCGGGCGGTACGGAAAATACGCTGGCCACGGTGCTGGATTGCACCGTTACGCCGATGGGCAGCAGGATGTTAAAGCGCTGGCTGCATATGCCCAGCCGGGATATCCCCACGCTGACTCAACGCCAGCAGGCCATCAGCGCATTGCAGGACATCACGTCGGAATTACAGCCTTATCTGCGGCAGGTCGGTGATTTGGAGCGTATTCTGGCGCGACTGGCTCTGCGTTCTGCCCGCCCACGTGATTTAGCGCGGATGCGCCATGCATTCCAGCAATTCCCTGACATTCGGGCGTTGCTGGCACCGCTGGAAACCGACTATGTCCGTAAGTTAGTTAGCCAGATTGGTCAGTTTGACGAACTGCGTGACCTGCTTGAACGTGCAGTGGTGGAAGCGCCGCCGGTATTGGTGCGTGACGGTGGGGTTATCGCCACGGGTTACAACGCAGAGTTGGATGAATGGCGGGCGCTGGCAGATGGCGCCAGCGATTATCTGGACAGGCTTGAGATCCGTGAGCGTGAAAGAATGGGGCTTGATACCCTCAAGGTCGGTTTTAATGGCGTACATGGCTATTACATTCAGGTCAGCCGCGGTCAAAGCCATCTGGTGCCAATACATTACGTTCGCCGTCAGACGCTAAAAAACGCCGAACGCTATATCATCCCTGAGTTAAAAGAATACGAAGATAAGGTGCTGACCTCCAAAAGCAAAGCGCTGGCGCTGGAAAAAGCCCTCTATGATGAACTGTTCGATCTGTTACTGCCGCACCTGGCAAAGCTGCAACAAAGCGCGGCGGCATTAGCCGAACTGGATGTATTGTCTAATCTGGCGGAACGCGCCGACACGCTGAATTATGTGTGCCCCACGCTCAGTGATAAACCCGGCATCAGAATCGCTGGCGGACGCCACCCGGTGGTAGAGCAGGTTCTCAGCGAACCCTTTATCTCGAACCCGCTGTCACTTTCACCGCAGCGCCGTATGCTAATCGTTACCGGCCCAAACATGGGAGGTAAAAGTACCTATATGCGCCAGGCCGCGTTGATCGTACTGATGGCGCATATTGGCTGCTTCGTTCCGGCGGATCAGGCGGTTATCGGCCCGGTGGATCGCATCTTCACCCGCGTGGGTGCGGCGGACGATCTGGCTTCCGGTCGTTCAACCTTTATGGTGGAAATGACGGAAACCGCCAATATTCTGCACAACGCGACAGAAAACAGTCTGGTGCTGATGGATGAAATTGGCCGCGGAACCTCAACTTACGACGGATTATCGCTGGCCTGGGCCTGTGCCGAAAATCTGGCTCACCGCATCAAGGCCATGACGCTGTTCGCCACACATTATTTCGAGCTGACCAACCTGCCCGAAAAAATGGAAGGCGTGGTGAATGTTCATCTCGATGCAAGAGAGCATGGCGACACTATCGCATTTATGCACAGCGTTCAGGACGGCGCCGCCAGCAAAAGCTATGGGTTAGCGGTAGCCGCGCTGGCCGGCGTACCTAAAGAAGTCATCAAGCGGGCGCGGCAGAAGCTGAAAGAACTGGAGACACTGTCTAACAACGCATCATCCAGTCATATTGATGGCGCACAGCTGGCATTGCTGGGTAATGAAGAACCTTCCCCGGCGCTGGAAGCGTTAGAATCGATTGATCCAGACGCGTTAACGCCACGTCAGGCATTGGACTGGCTGTACCAGTTGAAGAAAATGCTGTAAGCGGGACGATTGCATCGTCACATCAAAAAAGCGCTGATCCCCTCAGCGCCTTATCTCTGGGCTATTTGCCAGTCGGCAAAAGTCATTTCCAGACTATTCTCATTATCGGACAACCAGATAGTCCCTTCCTGTAACGTGGCCTGTAGCGTCATATTTCGCTTTGCCAAAGCAGCGAGTTGCGCTAACTGACGGTCATCCAGAAAATGTATTGTCAGATTCTTATACCCTGATATTTTGCTGGCGATATTCTGCCACCATACCTGTGCGGCACGTTCACTATAAGCGTACAGCACTACCGAACGAGATTGGTTACAGGCTTTTTTCAGTCTCTTTTCATCTGGTAAACCAAGCTCGATCCACAGCTCCAGTTCCAGAGTGTCATTACGCAGCCAGATTTCCGGCTCATCATCAGCGCTCAACCCTTTCGTAAAACGTAAATTTTCATCCGCATGGCAAATCCAAGCCAACAAACGCAGCATCATCCGCTGCTCTGTTTCTGAAGGATGTTGGGCGATAGTCAGGTTAGCGTCATAGAAAAAATGACGATCCATATCCGCAATATTAATCGCTGCCTTGTAAACCGTTGCTTTTAATGCCATCTGTTACCTCGTATTTATCCACCAACAGTGTACTTGAGTAAGCGCTATCCTCACAGTAAAGGTGATATCTGCCACGTAACTGAGAGATTGGGCATCGGAGGAATACTGATATCCTATCGGAGCCTATGTTATAGTCGGTTTGCTAAATAGAGTTTATCTTCGTAGGCTTACAACATCCGTCACAATGAAAATGATGATGCATGAATGCCTACCGGGTTAAGCTTTCAAGGGAGGATATATAGTGCAAGAATACTGTGAATTAGTACGCCGCTTATACGCAGAGATCGCCAGCGGCGATCTGGGCTATATACCCGACGCGCTGGGTTGTGTATTGAAAACCCTGGATGACATCGCCGCTAACAGCGAGTTGCCATCCTCTGTCAGGGAACAGGCGGCTTATGCCGCCGCTAACTTATTGGTGAGTGATTATGTCAATGAGTAACGAATATCAACCCATCAACTGTGATGACTACGACAATCTGGAAGCCACCTGTCAGCAGCGTTTGATGCTAACACTGGAACTGCGTGGGGGTGAAATCGTTATCGGTAAAGCCAGTGACATAATTTCACGTAAACATGTTGAATATTTAGTGATCGAAGAGTCTGGCTCGACACGGGAACTTCGTCTCGATCACATCGTCAGTTTTAGCCATCCAGAAATAGGAAAAGTTGTCGTCAGCGAAGCATAACCAGCACATTTTTTCTCTAAAACGGACAACTGTGGTTGTCCGTTTTCATTTTAGATACCGGCTTGACGCCAGACAATATGCCAATGCGGTTCGTCTTCTTTTGCCTGCCCTTCCAGAGTGACAAACTGACCGAGTGCCGCAATCAACCGCTCATTATAAAAGACCAACGGTGTGCGATCGCGCAACCACGGCGGCACGGACAGCTCCTGCCAGAGCTTCTTTATTTGTCGCCCGTGCGTTCTGCCAACCATGTGCACAACCCCGCCAGCGCTAAAACGTATACTAACCTGTTCACCCACATGCGGCGCCCTAATGGCGATACCTTCATCTGACAGCAATACATAGCCCAAGCCATCAGGCAGCGCTAATGGGCCGGATACAGGCTGCCACGGCAAAACCCTGCCTTTCAGCGATCGCATTAGAGGCAGCACATAGAGGCGCCGACGAAAACGCCGGATTTGTCGTTGATTTAGCTGTAACACCGGGTCAGCATCCTGACGGCTGACGGCGACTTCGTGCCATAATCGTTGCAGTTGATCGCGGGCAGGCATTGGTACACCTTGTTCAGCCAGCCAACGACGCAGCAAAGCAAACCGACGCACCTGACTTAGCGGCAACATGCCTTCAATGCTCAGAGAACCATCCGACTGACACAGTGCCCGTAATGATTCAGCCAAAAGCTCATCAAGCAACTGTTCCTGCTCGGCACATAGCTGTGCGCTGCGAGACACTGCCACAGGGAAATGCGGCCAGCGCTGCGTTAAAAGAGGAAGCACCCTTCTGCGCAGAAAGTTGCGATCAAAACGTTCATCATGATTGCTGTCATCCTCAATCCAGCACAGTTGATGCTGCCTTGCATACTGCTCCAACTGTCGGCGGGAAAAACCCAGTAATGGGCGCAGCAGCGTATGGTTGTCAGATATCGTTTTGGCGGCCATTGCAGAAAGCCCAGCCGGGCCACTACCGCGTTTAAGCGCCAGTAAAAACGTTTCACTTTGATCATCAAGGTGCTGCGCAGTCAGCAGAATTTCATCGTCCTGCAAATGCGCTTTCAACACCTGGTAACGCGCCGCCCTTGCCGCCGCTTCAACCCCGCCGTTTTGCGCATCGACCGTGACGGCAAGCGTGGCAAAAGGCACCAGCCATTGCCGGCATTGGTGGCGGCAATGTTCAGCCCAGCTATCTGCCAGCGGGTTTAAACCGTGATGAACATAAGCAGCGCGAACATCTATATTACTGCGTTGACGCAACGTCACCAGCAGATGCAGTAAAACGCAGGAATCCAACCCACCGCTGTAAGCTACCAGCATCTGCCGATACCCTGCGGTTTGCGATGCCAGGGAGGCAAGTAGAGCGTCGCTGTTCACCGTTTCAAATCTCATACAGTTCTAAGGGCAACCCATCGGGATCGCGCAAGAAAGTAAACCGGCGCTGCGTCTCAGGATCGATCCGTACCGGCTCACAATTCACTCCCGCCAGTGAGAGTGCGGTAATAGCCTGCTCTACATTTTCAACCGCAAAGGCCAGATGCCGTAAACCACAAGCTTCAGGCTGGTTGATGCGGGCCGGGGGTTTCGCAAAAGAGAACAACTCAATGGTATAACGCCCATTCAATGCTAAATCCCCTTTCCACGATTGCCGTGCGGCTCGATATACTTCATTGATCAGGGAAAAACCCAGCACATCACAATAGAACGCCTTACTGCGCTCATAGTCGGAAGCAATAATAGCAATGTGATGAATATCAATGAGTTTTAGCATGGTTCTCCACTTTCATTACTGATTAAGCACTCAGGATATTGGCTGAAAGATCGACTTACCCGTGGCGTCATGCTGATGATAGCAAAAAGCCCGCTCTCATTGCTGACAGCGGACTTTTAGATGACAGAGTAATGAATAAAATCAGCAGTAACCGTAATTCATCAGACGCTGATAACGGCGATTAAGCAACTCTTCTTCACTCAGCCCGTCCAAATCTTCCAGATCGGCCAGCAACTGTGCTTTCAGGGACGCAGACATCGCTGTCACATTACGATGCGCCGAACCCAGTGGTTCAGGGATCACACTATCAATCATTTTCAGCTCTTTCAAACGTGGAGCCGTGATACCCATCGCTTCTGCGGCCAGCGGCGCTTTATCCGCGCTTTTCCACAGAATAGAGGCGCACCCTTCCGGTGAAATCACTGAATAGGTGCTGTATTGCAACATGTTTACTTTGTCGCCGACACCAATGGCCAGAGCGCCGCCGGAGCCGCCCTCACCGATCACGGTACAGATGATAGGAACGCGCAAGCCGGACATTTCACGCAGGTTACGTGCAATGGCTTCTGACTGCCCGCGCTCTTCAGCCCCCACACCTGGGTAAGCCCCCGGCGTGTCAATAAAAGTGATGATCGGCAATTTGAAACGTTCGGCCATTTCCATCAGACGTAGCGCTTTGCGATAGCCTTCCGGCGCTGGCATACCAAAATTACGCCGAATTTTTTCTTTGGTTTCACGCCCTTTCTGATGACCGATAATCATCACCGGACGACCGTCCAGACGCGCAATACCACCGACAATCGCTTTGTCATCGGCATAGGCGCGATCGCCCGCCAATTCATCAAAGTCGGTAAAGATATGCTTGATGTAATCCAGCGTATAAGGGCGCTGAGGATGACGCGCCAACTGGGCGACTTGCCATGCTCCCAGATCGGAGAAAATTTTACGCGTCAGTTCAACGCTTTTCTCCCGCAGCCGCTGGACTTCTTCGTCCAGATTAATATCTAATTTTTCGTCTTGACGGCTGACTGCGGTCAGCGAGTCAATTTTCGCTTCCAACTCTGCAATCGGCTGCTCAAAATCAAGAAAATTCAGACTCATAGTATTCCTATATTAGTCAAATTCCAGTTCCACCTGCTCATTACCCACTAATGTGCGCAGCTCATTCAGTAACGAATCAGTTGGCGTTATCCGCCATGCCGCACCGAAACGTAACCGGGCGCACGCATCTTCACGTTGGTAATAGAGATGCACTGGGATCGTCCCCGATCGATGAGGTTCCAACGATAGGCGGAGACGGTTTAATAGCTGGTCATCAATTTGCCTGTCAGTCAGCGAGATAGCAAGCCCACGCGCATATTTTTCCCGCGCTTCGCTGATATCCATTAACTCGCGGACGGTCATTTTAAGCCCGCCACTAAAGTCATCAAAGCTGACCTGTCCACTGGCGATCAGGATACGGTCTTTTTCCAACAAATGCTGATATTTTTCCAGCGCATCGGTGAACAACATGATTTCAAGACGACCGGAACGGTCGTCCAGTGTACAAACGCCAATACGGTTTCCCCGCTTGGTCACCATTACCCTGGCGGCTAACACCAGCCCCACGGCCGTGGTCATTTTGCCCCGTTCCGTCGGGTGCATATCTTTCAAACGCAAGCCGTCGGCATAACGTTCAATTTCTTTAAGATATTGGGTGATCGGGTGCCCCGTCAGATACAATCCCAGCGTCTCGCGCTCGCCATCCAACACCACCTGCTCCGGCCACGGCGGAACCGTGCTGTAAGATTGCTCAACCTGCTCGGGGGCATCGGCCAGCACGCCAAACATATCCACCTGCCCGATAGCCTCCGCTTTTGCGTGCTGATCGGCGGCCTTCAGCGCATCACCCAGAGAATTCATCAGCGCGGCGCGGTGCGGCCCCAGGCGGTCAAACGCCCCGGACATAATCAGCTTTTCCAGCACCCGACGGTTCAGCTTCTTAATATCGGTTCGGGCGCAAAGGTCAAAAAGCTCTTTGAAGTAGCCATCTTGATTACGCGCTTCGATAATTGCTTCAATTGGCCCTTCACCAACGCCTTTAATCGCCCCAATGCCGTAAACAATTTCACCATCGTCGTTAACGTGGAAATGATAAAGCCCGCTGTTGATATCCGGCGGCAGGATTTTCAGCCCCATGCGCCAGCATTCATCCACCAGCCCAACCACCTTATCGGTGTTATCCATATCCGCCGTCATCACCGCCGCCATGAACTCCGCCGGATAATGGGCTTTCAGCCACAACGTCTGATAGGACACCAGCGCATAAGCGGCAGAGTGCGATTTGTTAAACCCATAACCGGCAAATTTTTCTACCAGGTCGAAGATTTTAATCGCCAGCTCGCCATCGATGCCGCGTGCTTTTGCACCGTCTTCAAAACCACCGCGCTGCTTGGCCATTTCGACCGGGTTCTTTTTACCCATTGCGCGACGCAGCATATCCGCGCCGCCCAGCGTATAACCCGCCAGCACCTGGGCAATCTGCATCACCTGTTCCTGATACAGAATAATACCATAGGTCGGTTCCAGTACCGGTTTGAGCGATTCGTGCTGCCACTGGATATCAGGATACGAGATTGCTTCACGCCCATGTTTACGGTCGATAAAGTTATCCACCATACCGGACTGCAACGGGCCAGGGCGGAACAAGGCCACCAGCGCGATCATATCTTCAAAGCAGTCAGGCTTCAGGCGCTTAATCAAATCCTTCATGCCGCGCGATTCAAGCTGGAATACCGCCGTGGTTTCCGAGCGTTGCAGCATGTCAAAACTCTTTTTGTCATTGAGCGGGATGGCCGCAATATTTATCGGTTCAAGCCCTTGCCTGGCACGCCGTGCGTTGATCATCTCCAGCGCCCAGTCGATGATGGTCAGCGTACGCAAGCCAAGGAAGTCGAATTTCACCAGCCCGGCGTATTCCACATCGTTTTTATCAAACTGGGTAACAGGATGGTTGCCTTCCGCATCACAATACAACGGGGCAAAGTCAGTGATTTTGGTTGGTGAGATAACCACCCCACCCGCATGTTTCCCCGCGTTACGCGTTACGCCTTCCAGCTTACGCGCCATATCGATAAGGGCTTTGACTTCCTCGTCAGCTTCGTAGATTTCGGGCAACTGCGGTTCAGCAGCAAAGGCTTTTTCCAGCGTCATCCCCGGATCGGGGGGAACCAGTTTAGAAATGCGGTCCACAAAGCCATAAGGATGACCCAGCACCCGGCCCACATCACGGATTACCGCTTTGGCGGCCATCGTACCAAAGGTAATAATCTGTGAAACCGCATCACGCCCGTACATGTCAGCGACGTGATCGATCACCAGATCGCGCTTTTCCATGCAGAAATCGACGTCAAAGTCTGGCATGGAAACACGTTCCGGATTCAGGAAGCGTTCGAACAGCAGGTCAAATTCCAGCGGATCCAGGTCGGTAATTTTCAGCGCATACGCCACCAGGGAACCAGCCCCCGATCCACGCCCCGGCCCTACGGGCACATCATTGTCTTTAGACCACTGGATAAACTCCATCACGATCAGGAAGTAACCCGGAAATCCCATCTGGTTGATAACGCCCAGTTCAAGATCCAGACGCTCATCATATTCAGGGCGTTTCTCTGCCCGCTCATCCGGGTCAGGGAACAGGAATTCCAGACGCTCTTCCAGCCCTTCTTTCGCCCGTTTGACCAGATAATCTTCCGTGGACATATCCCCGGTCGGGAACTGCGGCAGAAAATATTCGCCCAAACGGATGGTCACGTTACAGCGTTTGGCAATTTCTACGCTGTTAGCCAATGCTTCAGGAATATCGGCAAACAACTCGCACATTTCATCTTCAGTGCGCATATATTGCTGTGGGCTGTAATTCCGTGGCCGCTTGGGATCGTCGAGCGTATAGCCATCATGGATGGCCACGCGAATTTCATGCGCCTCGAAATCCTCTTCGCTGATGAAACGGACATCGTTGGTCGCCACCACCGGCAGCCCGTGTTTTGTTGCCAGTTCAATGGCAGCATGCAGATAGCTTTCTTCATCCGGGCGCCCGGTGCGGATCAGCTCCAGATAATAACGATCGGGGAAATGTCGCTGATAAAATGCCAGGCAATGTTCAGCCTGCATCTGATTTCCACGCAGCACAAACTTGCCAACGTCGCCGTGGCGACCGCCAGATAACAGCAGTAATCCGTTGTTGTGCTCAATCAGCCAGTCGCGATCTATCGTTGGGCCTTCGGCCCCGTAGCCACGCTGATAAGCATGGGAAATCAGCAGCGTTAAATTCTGGTAGCCGTCATTATTCATCGCCAGTATCGTGAGGTGAGCAAGTTCATCGCCTAATTCTTCGCTGGCGACATAAACATCTGCCCCAATAATCGGCTTGATACCGGCGCCATGAGCGCCGCCATAAAACTTGACCAGCCCGCACAGGTTGGTGAAATCGGTAATCGCCAGAGCTGGCATACCCAGCGCCGCCACTTTTTTTACCAGCGGCCCGATCTTTGCCAGCCCATCGATCATGGAATAGTCACTGTGAACACGCAGGTGAACAAAACGTGGTTCGGCCATCTCCAGATCCCAGAATTTATCGATTAGTCAACGCTGTAATTTTAATAATGACATCACAGCATTAAGGGTTAATGATGATTACGCCAGCCCTAACGCCCGTTTAACCGGAGCAAAACTCCGGCGGTGAAACGCGGTGGCGCCAAATGCCGCCAGTTTCTCTAAATGAAAAGCGGTTGGATAACCTTTATGCTGCGCAAAACCGTATGCGGGAAATAGTTTGTCCAGCTCCACCATCTCGCGATCGCGTGTGACCTTCGCCATGATGGAAGCCGCGCTAATCTCCGCCACGCGGCTATCCCCTTTAACCACCGCTTGCGCAGGCATGGGCAAAGCAGGGCAGCGATTACCGTCGATCAACACAAAATCCGGCGTCAACGCCAGCCCGGCGACTGCCCGCTGCATCGCCAACATGGTGGCGTGCAGTATGTTTAACTGATCTATCTCTTCAGGCTCTGCCCGTCCAACACTCCAGGACAGCGCTTTCTCTTTTATCTCATCATAAAGCGCCAGCCGACGTTTTTCACTCAGTTGCTTTGAGTCTGCCAGCCCGACAATAGGCCTGGAAGGATCGAGAATAACCGCCGCAGTGACGACAGCCCCCACTAATGGCCCACGCCCCACTTCATCAACCCCCGCAATACAATAGTAAGCCTGCGGGTAGATAAACATATCACTCATGATTTCGCTAATTCCAGTACGGCTTGTGCTGCCTGCTCGTCGGCATTACAGCGAATCTGCTGATGCAAATTCAAAAACGTTGCCTGCAAAGCGGCGGTTTTATTTTCATCATCCAGCCAGGGCGTCAGTGCCGCCGCCAGTTTATCCGGCGTGCACTCGCTCTGTAGCAGTTCAGTAACCAGTTCGCGCCCAGCCAGCAGGTTAGGCAGGGAAACCCAGGATGTTTTCACCAGTTTCTGCGCCAGCCAGAAGGTGAAAGGCTTCATACGATACCCCACCACCATCGGGCATTTCGCCAGCATACACTCCAGCGCAGCGGTTCCCGAAGCCAACAAGGTTGCGTCACTGGCAACCATCGCTTCACGCGCTTGCCCATCGAGTATATGAAGCGGTAAATCAGGCGCAGCGGTATTTTTTATCCGCTCAAACTGTTCGCGACGCTTACTGTTGACCAGAGGAACGACAATTTCCAGCGCAGGAAATCGCTGACGCAACAGCCGAGCGGTATTGAGAAAGTCGGCACTGAGCATTTCCACCTCAGCACTGCGGCTACCGGGCAACAGCGCCAGACAGAGGCTGTCATCGGGGATGCCGAGCGTTGCTCTGGCAGCCGCTTTATCCGGGTGCAAAGGCATGGCATCCGCCATCGTATGGCCGATAAAACGACAGGGAACATTGAAACGATCGTAAAACGCTTTTTCAAAAGGAAGAAATGCCAGCACCAGATTGGTTGCCTTACCAATTTTGAAAACGCGCTTTTGACGCCAGGCCCACACGGAAGGGCTGACATAATGAATGGTGCTGATGCCACGATGCTTCAGACGGCCTTCGAGCACAATATTAAAGTCCGGCGCATCAATGCCGACAAAAACATCGGGCTTAAGCGCGCTAAAACGCTGTGTTAAATCCCGGCGAATTTTAAGCAAACGCGGCAAGCGCTCAAGCACTTCAACGATGCCCATGACGGCCAGTTCTTCCATCTCGTACCAGGCTTCACAACCTTCAGCCTGCATACGTGGCCCGGCGACGCCCACGAAACGGGCATCAGGAACTTTCGCTTTCAACGCTCGAATCAATCCTGCGCCAAGAATGTCGCCGGAAGTTTCTCCGGCAACCAATCCGATAACCAAAGGACGCTGTGGCATAGGTTAACGAATGATACCGCGGGTAGAACGGGCAAAGAAATCGATAAACGCCTGTACTGCCGGGTGTTTGACCGCCAGCGCCTCAATTTCCGGTTTTACCTCATCAAGCGTTCTACCGCTACGGTAAATCAGCTTGTAAGCATTGCGGATAGCATGTTGGGTTTCTTTCTCAAAACCACGGCGCTTCAACCCTTCAATGTTCAAGCCAAACGGCGTGGCATGATTTCCCTGCGCAATGACGTAAGGAGGAACATCCTGCGCGACACCAGAGCATCCGCCGACCATAACATGAGCACCGATGATGCAGAATTGATGCACCGCCGTCATACCGCCGATGATGGCAAAATCATCAACGGATACATGCCCGCCAAGCGTTGCATTATTGGCAAAGATACAACGGTTGCCAATAACACAGTCATGCGCGATATGCGTATTGATCATCAGCAGATTATCGCTACCTACTTTAGTCAACCCACCGCCTTGTTCTGTGCCACGGTGAATAGTGACACTCTCACGTAGACGGTTACGATCGCCGATTTCAACACGAGTCGGCTCTCCTGCGTATTTCAGATCCTGATTCACTTCACCAATCGAGGCGAACTGATAGATTTCGTTATCGCGGCCAATCTTGGTTATACCATTGACCACAACATGCGATTTCAAAACAGTACCTGCACCGATCTCAACCTGAGAACCGATATAGCAGAATGGGCCGATATGCACACCGGCACCAATGATAGCGCCATCTTCAACGATGGAGCTGGGATGAATAAAGGCGGTTTGATCAATCACGTTATCAGGCCTCCCGACGACGAGCACACATCATTGACGCTTCACAGGCGACCTCGCCATCAACTTTAGCGACACCTTTAAAGCGCGCAACACCGCGACGCTCTTTAATGAATTCAACCTCCAGGATCATTTGATCCCCTGGCTGTACAGGGCGCTTAAAGCGCGCCTCATCAATTGCCGCAAAATAATAAAGTTCACCTGGCTCAAGCCTGCCAGCGCTTTTAAACGCCAGAATACCGGTTGCCTGGGCCATAGCTTCCAGAATCAGCACGCCAGGGAAGATGGGTTTACCTGGGAAATGCCCTTGAAAGAAAGGCTCATTGAAAGAGACGTTTTTCACTGCTCGTAAAAATTTACCTTCTTCAAAATCCAGTACACGATCAACCAGTAAAAACGGGAAGCGGTGCGGCAATAATTCTAAAATCTCTTCAATATGCAGAGTATGAGTGTCAGTAGTCAAAATACTCTTCCTGTCCATAAAACTGATGCCATCAACAACACGGCCTGCTCAGATCCTAAAAGGGGATCTTCAGGCAGGCCGCAAATAAGGATTAGTACACGGGTGCATGAACACGATTCACTTACACCCGGACTTTTCATTTACATCCAGACTATGCGTTTGCAGCCAATCAGACAAAATGCCCGTGACTACCTGTTATCGACTTTTCGTTCAACGGCTCTTAACCGCTTGCTTATATCATCGATATTCATCACCAACGCGGCGGTCTTACGCCAAACTTTATTGGGCTGCAAAGGAATGCCCGAAGAGTATACTCCAGGTTCGGTGATCGGTCTCATTACCATGCCCATTCCCGTCACCGTGACTTTATCGCAGATCTCCATGTGACCATTAATCACACTTGCCCCACCGATCATGCAATAACGGCCTATTTTCAGGCTTCCGGCCATAATGACACCGCCTGCGACCGCTGTATTGTCGCCAATCACAACGTTGTGAGCAATCTGGCATTGGTTATCAATGATGACGCCATTGCCAATGATCGTATCATCTAATGCTCCACGGTCGATCGTCGTACTGGCGCCAATTTCGACCCGATCGCCAATTTTAACCGTACCTAACTGGGGGATCTTCACCCAGTTGCCCCGATCGTTAGCATAACCAAAGCCATCAGAGCCGATGACCGCCCCCGATTGAATCAGGCATTGTTCACCGATTTCAACGTTGTGGTAGACCGTGACATTCGCCCACAACCGACTGCCAGCGCCAATACGTGCATTTTTACCAATAAAACAGCCAGGGCCAATGCTCACACCATCACCCAGTTGCGCACCGGACTCAATAACGGCATTCGCCCCGACAGAAACCTGCGCCCCAATCGTAGCATCGGCCGCAATCACCGCACCGGGTGCAATATCCGTAGCGGGAGCTGGCGTGGTATCCATCAGTTGCGCCAAACGCGCATAGGTAAGATAAGGATTTTTAACCACCAACGCCGCAACCTGACAGTAAGGCAAATCCGCTTGCGTCAGCACTATCGCAGAGGCCTGAGTCTGTGCCAATTGCTCACGATAGCGGCTGTCAGATAGAAAAGTAATCTGTCCGGACTTTGCTGAATGCATAGAAGCAACGCCGGTGATGACAACACTGCCATCACCGTGTAATTGCGCATCCAACTGTTGTGCTAAAACATCCAGTCGAATCGAATACATGAATTATTTAACCTGTTTCAGCACATCAGCAGTAATGTCTTTGGCATTAGCAGAATAGGCCACTGCATTAGCGTCGATCACCACATCATAGCCTTCTTTGCTGGCAACAGATTTTACTGCATCCTGAATACGGCTCAGGATTTTATTACGCTCTTCCATCTGACGACGGCGATTATCTTGATCAAATGCCTGCGCTTTAGTTGAAAACTGCTCACGTTGAGCCATGACGTCTTTTTCCATTTTGCTGCGATCGCTCGCTTTCATGGTAGAGCCATCACGCTGCAGCTTTTGCATTTTGGTTTGCAAATCCTTTTCCATCGATTGCAATTCAGAAGCACGGCCTTTGAATTCATTTTCCAGTTGACGGGCTACCGTTTCGCGCTGCGGTAGCTGTTGGAAAATACTGGATACGTTGACAACAGCAATCTTGTCAGCAGCCTGAACGCTGGCTGAAGCAGCCAATGCTAAACCGAACCCTGCGGCACACAACCACTTTTTCACTATAAACTCCTCAACCTAACCTGTTTGTGTCTTAACACATTGATGTGCATAGCGTCATAACATTAGCTGCGTTTCAGCACGCCAAGTTATATCCGCCATGCGACTTGCCTTGCATACGACCTGCTGACGTCACATTACCAGGTTTTACCAATATTAAACTGGAACTGTTCCGACTTATCTCCATCGTATTTTTTAATCGGCTGGGCATAGGAGAACACCAATGGCCCAAGCGGAGACATCCATTGCAACGCGATCCCGCCTGAAATGCGGAAATTGTCCGCCTTGCTGTAATCAGGAACGCCTGCGGCCAATGTGGCGTCCGTATTTTCCCAATTGGTATCCCAAACCGTACCGCCATCCACAAAGAAAGAGGTGCGCACGGAATTGGCATACTTTTCACTGATAAACGGCGTCGGCACAATCAGTTCCGCACTCAGCACGGCCATCGCATTACCACCAACGGCATCGTCCAGATTACTTGAATCTATCGGACAATTTTTGTAAGAGGACTCCCCCCCATTACACATATAATACGCCGCTTTAGGACCGATGGTATTCGACTGGAAACCACGCACCGTGCTTGAACCACCCGCATAGAAGTTATCGTAGAACGGCACTTCCTTGTCGCCCAGGCCGTCTGCATAACCCGCACGGGCGCGCCCCATCAACACCCAGTTACGGTTTTCAGTCAACGGGAAGTACGTAGCTGAATCAAACGTCAGTTTGTAGTATTCGTTGTCGGAACCAGGAATAGTGACTTTTACGTTGGCGGAAGCACGGGTACCCGAGGTCGGGAAGTAGCCCCGGTCCAGATTATTGTATGTCCATCCGGTCGTTAGGAAGAAGTCATTTGCACTGAAATCAGCGCTGGATTTATCGTTTTCGCCGACCACTTCCGGGTTCACATTAACTGAATCCAGATAACGCCACATCGCTACCTGCGGTTTCATATCCGACAGATTATTATGGACATAGTCCAACCCCAGACGCAGCGAGTTATTCTCGTTGATCGGGAACCCTAACGTACTGCCAATACCGTAACTGGTATTGGTATAGTCAGACAGATCCGCGTCATACGCTTCAAACTTGTTGTAGAAAATACGTCCGCCAAGACTGACGCCATCCACCGTGAAGTACGGGTCGGTCAGAGACAGCTCGACATAGGTTTGATAATCATTTCTCGTCCCGCTGATACCAACGGAGTTACCCGTTCCTAACCAGTTATCCTGCTGGACACCGGCCTGGAAGCTCACGCCGCTTTCTGTCCCAAAGCCCACACCGAAGTTAAATGTCCCGGTGTTACGCTCTTTAACTTTATAGGTGACATCAACCTGGTCGACAGTACCGGGAACGCGTTGAGTTTCGACATCAACACTTTCAAAATATCCCAGCCGGTTCAGACGCTCTTTGCCCTGTTCAACTAAATCGTTGCCTAACCAGCCACCTTCCATCTGACGCATTTCACGACGCAGCACTGAGTCTTTGGATGTGTCATTGCCTTCGAAACGGACGCGACGGACATAAAATCGGTTACCGGCATCAACGCTGATATTCAGTTTCACACTCTTATCGGCATCATTAATTTCAGGCTGAGTCGCCACGCGTGGATAGGCATAACCATAACGGCCTAATAACTTTTTGATATCTTCTTCCATGCGGGTAACTTTGGCGCCGTTATACAGTTCACCCGGCTCAATTTTCGTCAGCCCTTCAATTTCAGCAGAATGCCCCGCCAGATTACCCATAACGGAAACGCCAGAAAGCGTATATTGATCACCTTCCGTCAGGTTAATCGTAATGTAGATGCCTTTTTTATCAGGCGTTAAACTAACCTGTGTGGAATCAATATTGAATCGTGCGTAGCCGCGATCCAGATAAAAACTACGCAACGTTTCGAGGTCACCAGAAAGTTTCTGCTTCTGATACTTGCGGTCGCCGACCACGTTCCACCACGGCACTTCATCACGCAGTTGGAAACGGGAAATCAGTTCGTCGGAGCTGAAGGCTTTATTACCGACAATGTTGATTTGCTGAATCTTGGCCGACACCCCTTCCGTGAACACCAGCTTCAGGTCAACACGATTGCGGGGCAACGGCGTGACAACGGCTTTCACCGACGCGCTGTATTTGCCCACACTATAGTAGAAATCTTCCAGTCCTTTCTCGATAGTGGAAAGCGCAGTACGGTCAAGCGCTTCGCCAACCCGCACGCCGGAAGCTTCCAGGTTCTCTTTCAGCATGTCGTCTTTTACCGACTTGTTGCCTGAGAAAGTAACGCTGGCGATTGTCGGACGCTCCTTAACCTGCACAATCAGCGTTTCGCCGTCGCGCAGGACACGGACATCTTCAAAATTTCCGGTAGCGAATAAAGCACGGATGGTATTACCGATATCATCATCACTGACGGTATCACCAACACGGACTGGCATACTGAGTAATGCCGCTCCGACGGCAACCCGCTGCAGGCCCTCGAAATGAATATCCTTCACTACGAACCCGTCTGCACCGTATACGGTGGCGCTGCTAAACAGCAGCGACGCTATGAGCAACTTTTTCATCGCCATCGTTGTTATGCGTTTTTCCTAACCTAATCTCACACCTAAAGGCGGGAGAAATCATTGAAAAGTGCGAGTCCCATTAACAACATCAGCAACACAGTACCAATGCGATAACTAAAGTCCTGCACACGCTCGGAGACCGGCCTGCCCTTCAGTTTTTCAACTGCAAGGAAGAGCAGGTGTCCACCATCCAACACCGGTAGCGGGAACAGATTAATGACTCCCAGATTGACGCTGATTAAGGCCAAAAACATCAGATAATAAATCAATCCATAATCTGCTGACATTCCTGCCCCCTGAGCAATCGAAATCGGACCGCTCAAGTTATTCAGCTTCACATCACCCGTAACCAGTTTTCCTAACATACTGACAGTCAACTTCGTCAGTTGCCAGGTTTTATCTGTTGCCTGATAAATGGCGCTAAACGGCCCATACTGACGTACCGTTCTGAATTCTTCAGGAAGCGGAGTCACACTTGGCGATACGCCAGCAAACCCCTCCGTCCTGTTATTACCCACTGACTTACTATCAGGCGTCAATGTTAAAGGCAATGTCATACCGCCGCGCTCGACATCCAACGCAATATTTTGCCCGGGATTGTCGCGAACAGCGGTAACAAAAGAGCGCCAGTGCGTCAAAACCTGCCCACCGACTTTAACGACCCTGTCCCCGACTTGTAAACCGGCTTTTTCTGCTGCTGACCCTGGTTGTACCTGAGTGAGCACAGCCTCAACCTGCGGCCCTCTGGGAACCATCCCCAGTGAGGTCGCAGGATCCTGTTTATCTGGCTCAAACTGCCAGTTGCGCAAATCCAGCGTTTTCTGCACAACCTGACTGGAGCCTGAAGCCACCATACCAATCACGACTTCACTGTCACCAATTTTGCCAATTAATGCCAATCGCGCCGTATCCCAGTCAGGCGTTTCGATACCATCAACCGACTTTAGTTCAATCCCGGCAGATATTTCAGCCTGAGAAGCAATAGAATTGGGCAATATCTCACCAACAACGGGACGAACACCAGGCACCCCGATAATAAACACCAGCCAATACGCCACAATGGCAAAAATGAAATTGGCGATAGGCCCCGCGCTGACTATCGCCGCACGTTGCAAAACCGTTTTATGGTTGAAAGATTGATGACGAAATTCCGGCGCCACCGTATCGACACGCTCATCAAGCATTTTGACATAACCGCCAAGCGGAATCAGAGCGATAACATATTCAGTACCTAGCCGGTCACGGCGACGCCATAATGCACGACCGAAACCAACGGAAAAACGCTCTACTTTAACACCGCAACGACGAGCTACCCAGAAGTGGCCAAACTCATGCACAGTGATCAGTACACCCAGTGCGATGATAAATGCAGCCAGGCTCCAGAGGAAATTCATCATAAATAGTCTCTAACGTCTCATCCTAAACGGCTTTAAACATTAACAGCATCAGGCAGGAAAACACCGGTACGGCAGCTGTCAGGCTATCAATACGGTCCAGCACGCCACCATGTCCCGGAATCAAATGGCTACTGTCTTTAATGCCCGCCTCGCGCTTGAACATACTTTCGGTTAAATCCCCCAGCACAGAGGCCAAAGCAGCAGCAATGGAACAGACCAGCAAGGTTGACGGCGCAATGACCAGGGGCGCATAACGGCTGAACAGCAAGGAAATCACCGCTGAGGTTATCAACCCGCCGAGAAGGCCTTCCCAGGTTTTTCCCGGAGAAACTTTTGGCGCCAGTTTACGCTTACCAAACAATTTGCCAAACATATAGGCGCCACTGTCCGCGCCCCATACCAGTATCATGACATATAACAGCCACCAGGCACCGATAAAGGGATTCACATCATAGTCATACTGACGAAGAGCGACCATTCCCCAGAAAAAAGGCACGATGGTCACTACCCCGAAGAGCAGCCGCAGAACACGTGAATGACGCCATAAAGCTGCGGAAGCCGGATAGAAAAGAACCAGAAACAGGGCGATAATCCACCAAACAAGAGAGACCCAAAGCGCTGCGCTAATTTGCGGGACATGTATCGAATAGTGGTATGCCGGAAGCGTCAACAACATGAGCGCCAGCAAAAAACCACACAGAATCGCCAACCAGAGCCGTTGACCATAGGAAGCAAACCCGGCCAGTTGCCCCCATTCCCATGCGGCAAGCATACAAACAGCCAGAGTCACCAGCGTAAAGCCCACGGGGGGCAATAAAAACAGTGCTGCAATAACAATCGGAATTAAAATTAAAGCAGTAATCAGGCGATACTTCAGCAAAGGTTCCCCCTAGGATGCATCCGCATCGGTAGGTGTTGTTCCCCCGAAGCGACGTTCGCGTTGTGCAAATGCATTCAGCGCACCTTCAAAGACTTGTTCATCAAAATCAGGCCAAAGGACATCGGTAAAGTAAAGCTCGGCATAAGCGATTTGCCACAGTAGGAAGTTACTTATCCGATGCTCGCCACCGGTGCGGATCACCAAATCAACCGGAGCCTGTTCATTCAGGCAAACATATTGGCACAATGAATCCTCATCGATACTATCAGGACGTAATGTTCCTTCCTGTACCTGCTCTGCAAGCCGCCGTACTCCCTGAATGATATCCCAACGGCCACCATAATTCGCAGCAATATTCAGCGTCAGCCCCTGATTATTTTTTGTCAGTTCTTCCGAACGACGGATACGCTCTTGTAAGCGCAGGCTAAAACGGCTGATATCACCGATGATGCGCAGGCGAACATTGTGTTTGTGCAGGCTTTTAACTTCACTGTCCAGCGCCCGGACAAACAGTTCCATCAAAGCCATGACTTCCTGCGCGGGACGGTTCCAGTTTTCACTGCTGAACGCATAAAGCGTTAATGCATTGAGTTTATGGCTGACAGCAAAGCTTACCGCCCGGCGTACAGATTTAACCCCAGCCTGATGGCCAAAAACCCGCAGCTTTCCCCGGTTTTTAGCCCAGCGACCATTTCCATCCATAATGATGGCGACATGCAGCGGCCCAGCGAATGACAGATTATTAGCACTTTTTTGATTATCGGACGGCATAACGCGTACTTATTTCCTCAAGCAAGAAATACAACAGTCCTTCCATAACATCAGACTCTGTCAGCGCAAAAAAGCCGTGAACGATCACGGCTTGACTTCACCACCGGCGCAAGAAACGTCGCTTAATCAGCTGTTGAGCGGCGCAGACTATACCATCTCAACCACACACGAACAAATTGTGCCATGTAAATACATTATTTATCTATAGCTTATAATGCATCAGTGTCTGTGTCGCAGCCTGCCTGGCCCAAAGATCGATAAAGAGAACTTCATCTACGCTTACTGGCTCAGGCAATGTAAGTTGCTCAACCACGCGCTGATTAATAGCAGCGATGTCTGTGAAACGAACTCGTGATTGTAAAAATGCAGCGACCGCAATTTCATTAGCAGCATTTAAAGCCGTGGTCGCCGCCTGACCGTGATTACAGGCATCAATGGCCAGTTGCAAGCAGGGATATCGTGCATAGTCTGGCGCTGAAAACGTCAAAGCGCCCAACTGGCAGAAATCCAATGCTTTTACTCCCGATACCACCCGGTTAGGGTAAGCCATTGCGTGAGCAATTGGCGTACGCATATCCGGTGATCCCAACTGAGCCAACACGCTGCCATCAACATAGCGCACCATAGAATGAATCACAGACTGAGGATGGATAATCACTTCCATCTGCTCAACTGATGCATTAAATAGCCAGCGTGCCTCAATATATTCCAGCCCTTTATTCATCATGGTGGCGGAATCCACTGAAATCTTACGGCCCATCGACCAGTTAGGGTGCGCACACGCCTGATCGGGCGTCATACCGGTCAACGCGCCAATGGGCGTTTCGCGAAACGGCCCGCCTGATCCGGTGAGAATAATACGCTCAACACCATACTGCTCTAAAGAAGAGTAGCCTAACTGTCGCTGAATTTGCTCAGGTAAACTCTGAAAAATTGCATTATGCTCACTATCGATAGGTAACAACTGGGCGTTGCTCTGTGCGACTGCCTCCATAAACAAGCCTCCGCAGGTTACCAGCGACTCTTTATTCGCCAGCAAAACCTGCTTACCTGCACGGATAGCCGCCAGTGTCGGCAGCAAACCCGCCGCACCCACGATTGCCGCCATAACCTGATCAACATCATCCAGTGCGGCCAGCTCACATGCCGCCTGCTCACCGGATAACACTTCCGTCTGGCATCCGTATTGCGATAGCAGCTGACGTAATAATTTGGCTGAAGCGTCATCCGCCATTGATGCGTAGGCCGGTCGAAAAGTTAAGCACTGCTCCAGCATTCGCTCGACATTCCGTCCTGCCGATAATGCCTTTACTGCAAATTTATCTGGATTTGCCTTAATCACCGCCAACGAACTGACGCCGATAGAACCAGTAGAGCCAAGAATTGTCAGTTGCTTCATTAAATTGCTCTGAATAACTGGATTTGATTATAGGAAGGTACACTAGCCTGAGACGATTGCCATGAAGTCTCTATACTATTCATCAAAAACTATTCATCAAAAAATAAGGCGCCATCAGCAAAGCGGATACCTTCTGCACCCTCACTTTCCCGCGACGCCATCTTAACAGGGTTGATTAAAAATCCATCAGTTCCGCTTCTTTCTCTGCCAGTGCGGCATCCACTTTTTTGATGTAGATATCTGTCAGTTTCTGTACATCATCCTGAGCACGGCGCTCTTCATCTTCGCTGATGGCTTTATCTTTCAATTGCGCTTTCAGCTTATCGTTCGCGTCACGGCGCACGTTGCGTACGGATACACGTCCCTGCTCTGCTTCGCCACGCACCACCTTAATCAGATCTTTACGGCGTTCTTCCGTTAGCGCAGGCAAAGGAACACGAATAACCGTACCCGCAGACGAAGGATTCAAACCGAGATCGGAAGACATGATGGCTTTTTCAACCGCCGGGCCGAGTGAACGATCAAATACCGTAATCGCCAGCGTGCGGGAATCTTCCACTACAACGTTAGCTAACTGGCGTAACGGCGTTGCGCTGCCATAGTAGTCGACCTGGATACCGTCAAGAATGCTGGGCGATGCGCGGCCAGTACGAATTTTGCTGATCTGGTTTTTGAAAACCTCTACGCACTTTTCCATGCGTGTTTCAGCATCTTTTCTGATTTCATTAATCACGTTGTGAACCCTTGAAAACTGGTTGCCTGACGGGTCATGTCATCAATGGCATGACCCGGTGAATAATTAATACCAGCATTAGCTGGCGGTACATGGCAATATCGATTGTCGCCAAAACAGGATATTACCCTATTTTTTGGGCTATCCGTTATTACTGATCAACGTCCCTTCTTTCTCGCCCATGACCACGCGACGCAGGGCGCCAGGTTTGTTCATGTTGAAAACACGGATAGGTAAGTTGTGGTCACGCGCCAGGGTAAAAGCGGCTAAATCCATCACTTTTAACTCGCGCTCCAACACTTCCTGATAGTTCAGTGTTTCATACAATACCGCAGCGGGATCCTGTACCGGGTCAGCAGAATAAACACCATCCACTTTTGTCGCTTTAAGAACAACATCGGCTTCGATTTCTATACCACGCAAGCAAGCCGCCGAGTCGGTCGTAAAGAAAGGATTACCCGTACCCGCAGAGAAAATCACCACGCGGTTATTGCGTAATAAGCTGATAGCTTCCGCCCAACTGTAATTATCACACACGCCGTTCAGCGGAATAGCCGACATCAGGCGTGCGTTTACATAGGCACGATGCAACGCATCACGCATCGCCAAACCATTCATTACGGTCGCCAGCATCCCCATGTGGTCGCCCACAACACGGTTCATGCCGGCTTTAGCCAGACCTGCGCCACGAAACAGGTTGCCACCGCCGATAACCACACCGACCTGGATACCCAACTCAACCAGTTCTTTCACTTCCTGAGCCATGCGATCCAGAATGCTCGCATCGATACCAAAACCTTCAGTTCCCTGCAAAGCCTCGCCACTCAGCTTAAGCAGGATTCGTTGATATACGGGTTTTGCATTGGTTGCCATGGTGTTCTTGTCCTACAGGCTGTCATCGTATTGGGAGTTGTTAGCATCACACTTACCGACGTTCACCAGAATGTGAACCCCGAATAAATGCGCTGTAATTATTTTGGCTGGATAAAAAGGAACCGCCAACTGGCGGCCCCTTTTTTATTATTAAGATTGCTTACTCATTGCCGCAACTTCAGCAGCAAAGTCAACTTCAGCTTTCTCAATACCTTCACCCACTTCAAAGCGGATGAAGCTGGTCACGTCAGCTTTATGCTCTTTCAGCAGATCGCCAACGGTTTTGCTCGGATCCATAACGAAATGCTGACCGGTCAGGGAGATTTCACCAGTGAATTTACGCATACGGCCTTCAACCATTTTTTCTGCGATATCACGCGGCTTGCCAGATTGTATGGCGATATCCAGTTGAATCTGGTGCTCACGAGCCACGACATCAGCCGGGACATCTTCAGACTTAACGTATTCCGGTTTGCTGGCGGCGATATGCATAGCAATATGCTTAATCAGCTCTTCATCGGCTCCGGTTGCGGCAACCATAACGCCGATACGTGCGCCATGCAGGTATGAGCCCAATACGTCACCTTCCTGCACCGCAATGCGACGGATATTGATGTTCTCACCAATTTTCGCCACCAGTGTGGCGCGCTGTTCTTCAAATTTCGCTTTCAGCGCCTCAACATCGGCGATGCGCTCGTTCAGTGCTGCGGCAATAACTTCTTCACCGAAAGCCTTAAAACCGGCATCTTTAGCAACGAAGTCAGTTTCACAGTTCAGCTCAACAATGACGCCGTATTTTCCGTCTGCGGAAATTTTGGTCAGGATGATACCTTCAGCAGCAACGCGGCCTGCTTTTTTGGCAGCTTTCGCCTGGCCGGATTTACGCATGTTGTCGATAGCCAGCTCGATATCGCCATTCGCTTCAACCAGCGCTTTCTTACACTCCATCATGCCTGCGCCAGTACGCTCACGCAGTTCTTTTACCAGGGCAGCGGTAATTTCAGCCATTATCTATTCCTCGGTTATCTCGCGGCGAGATAAGTAAAAAGGGGGCCTAACAGGCCCCCTAACCAACATATGTCAATACCTGGTTAATAAGGGCTCAACAGAGCCAGTCTTATTATTCAGCTTCCACTAAGCCTTCTTCCGCTTGTTCAGCCAGATCCTGAGAACGGCCTTCACGAACGGCGGTCGCAACAGCGCTCAGGTACAGGGTAACTGCACGGATGGCGTCATCGTTACCAGGGATGATGAAGTCAACACCATCTGGATCGGAGTTGGTATCAACGATAGAAAATACCGGGATACCCAGGTTGTTGGCTTCTTTGATGGCGATATGTTCGTGATCGGCATCAACAACGAACAACGCATCCGGCAAACCACCCATGTCCTTGATACCGCCCAGGCTGTTTTCCAGCTTGTCCAGTTCGCGGGTACGCATCAGCGCTTCTTTCTTGGTCAGTTTGTCGAAAGTGCCGTCCTGAGACTGGGTTTCCAAATCTTTCAGACGTTTAATGGACTGACGAACGGTTTTCCAGTTAGTCAGCATACCGCCCAGCCAGCGATGGTTCACGAAGAACTGATCGCAACTGTTGGCAGCGTCTTTTACCGCTTCGCTTGCTGCGCGTTTAGTACCAACGAACAGAATTTTGCCCTTGCGAGAAGCAATTTTGCTCAACTCAGCCAGCGCATCGTTGAACATTGGTACGGTTTTCTCAAGGTTGATGATGTGAACTTTGTTACGCGCACCGAAGATGAATGGCTTCATTTTCGGGTTCCAGTAACGAGTCTGGTGACCAAAGTGTGCGCCAGCCTTGAGCATATCGCGCATGGAAACAGTTGCCATGATTACCTCTATTAATTAAGTATGGGGTTAAGCCTCCACGTGTCCCATTACGCCGACCCCGCAGGTCAGAAACCTTTAGAGCACCCCGGCGAATGTGCCGACACGTGTGTGTTATATACACAAAGTGAGTTTAGTTGATCCAGCCAGACAGTACTCAACAATATCCAGCCGGATCATCGGCGCGCTTTATATCATAATTCCCGACCGGACACCAATTTTTGTTATCCACGCCGCCATCGTTTCATAATGATAATTTGGCAAGCCAATAGCAGGGCTGATAACATTAGTTATTACTTACCGACCTTAAATTTCGTCGCTCAATTCGACACCTGCGGACAATATTCAATGGCAATATCAATAAAAACCCCTGAAGACATCGAAAAAATGCGCGTAGCCGGGCGTCTGGCTGCTGAAGTATTGGAAATCATCGAACCTCATGTTGTGCCGGGCGTCAGTACCGCCGAGCTGGACAGCATCTGCCACGATCATATCACGAATAAACAACAGGCTGTTTCAGCCTGCCTCGGCTATCACGGCTTTCCGAAATCAGTTTGTATTTCCGTCAACGAAGTCGTTTGTCACGGTATTCCCAGCGAAGACAAAATTCTGAAAGACGGCGATATCGTCAACATTGACGTTACGGTTATTAAAGATGGGTTCCACGGCGACACCTCTAAAATGTTTATCGCCGGCAAACCCACTATCCTTGGCGAACGCCTGTGCCGAATCACCCAGGAAAGCCTCTATCTGGCGCTGAAAATGGTGAAACCCGGCATCCGACTGCGCTCGCTGGGCAAGGAAATCCAGAAATTCGTGGAGGCACAGAACTTCTCGGTAGTTCGTGAATACTGTGGTCACGGTATCGGTGAAGGTTTCCATGAAGAACCCCAGGTACTGCACTATGATGCGGACGATGGCGGCGTCGTTTTGCAGGCGGGCATGGCTTTCACCATTGAACCAATGGTCAACGCCGGTGATTTCCGCATCCGAACCATGAAAGACGGCTGGACGGTAAAAACCAAAGATCGCAGCTTGTCGGCACAGTACGAGCATACTATTGTGGTAACCGATAACGGTTGCGAAATAATGACGTTGCGAAAGGATGACACCCTTCCCAATATCATCACGCATCAATCGTAATGCTAAACCGGCAGTTGACGATTTTTTATGGTGGGCTGTCCTGCCCACCCCCCTTATGGGCCGCCGCTCGCGGCGTTTAAAATCGTTCCCGACAATTTTTTATGGGCTGCGCATATGACCAACAAAAACCTTTCGCATGGTATTCCTGCGCAATCCCCAGCGGTTGTACCGCCCCCTGATTCGCCACTCATCTATTGTGACGACATGCTGAATCGTCAGGCGCTAAAACAACAGTTGGAACACTTTCAGCTCTGGCTGGGAACCGAGTTTAAATCAGGCGTCAGCGCAGAAGCGCTTATTGACGCCAGAACACAGTTCATCGATCACTTGCTGCAACGGCTGTGGATTTTTTATGGTTTTGATAACATTGCGCAAACAGCGCTGGTTGCCGTTGGCGGTTATGGGCGCGGAGAGCTCCACCCACTGTCAGACATTGATGTTCTGGTGCTTAGTCAGGAAAAACTCAGCGAACAACACTCACAGCGCGTGGGCGCATTTATTACCCTGCTGTGGGATCTTAAACTTGAAGTCGGCCACAGCGTCAGAACGCTGGAAGAGTGTTTGCAGGAAGGGTGTGCTGACATTTCAGTCGCCACTAACCTGATTGAATCCCGCATGATATGCGGTGATGTCGCCCTGTTCCTCAATCTGCAAAAGCAGGTTTTCAGCGAAGAATTCTGGCCTTCTTCGGTGTTTTTCCCGGCAAAAATCGTCGAACAGCAGGAACGCCATCGGCGTTACCACAGCACCAGCTATAACCTTGAACCTGATATCAAAAGCAGCCCCGGCGGTTTACGTGACATTCACACCCTACTGTGGGTTGCCCGGCGCCACTTTGGCGCCACCTCGCTCGATGAGATGGTCGGTTTTGGCTTCCTGACGGAAGTCGAACGAAAAGAACTGAATGAATGTCAGAGTTTTCTGTGGCGTATCCGGTTTGCATTGCATCTGATGCTGTCCCGTTACGACAATCGCCTATTATTCGACCGCCAACTTAACGTTGCACAGCTTCTGCAATATCAGGGCGAAGGTAATGCACCGGTAGAACGCATGATGAAAGACTTCTACCGTGTGACACATCGCGTCAGCGAACTGAACCAAATGCTGTTGCAGCTGTTTGATGAAGCGATTCTGGCACTGGATACGAGTGATAAACCGCGACCATTGGATGACGAATTCCAATTACGCGGTGATCTGATCGATCTGCGCGATGAAACCTTGTTCATCCGTAAGCCGGAAGCGATCATGCGCATGTTTTATCTAATGGCGCGTAACCGTAACATCGCGGGAATTTATTCCACCACGCTACGCCAACTGCGCCATGCAATGCGACACTTGGCCAGCCCGTTATGTACCATTCCTGAAGCGCGACAGCTGTTTATGAACATACTGCGCCATCCACATGCGGTAAGCCGCGCCTTGCTTCCTATGCACCGGCATAGCGTGTTATCAGCCTATATACCTTTGTGGGGCAACATCGTCGGGCAAATGCAGTTTGATTTGTTTCATGCTTACACCGTTGATGAGCACACTATCCGAGTACTACTTAAGCTGGAAAGTTTTGCTGATGAGGAAACCCATTCGCATCATCCGTTGTGCGTGGAACTGTATCCACGCCTTCCGCAGCCTGAATTGTTGCTGCTCGCCGCCCTGTTTCACGATATTGCCAAAGGCCGCGGAGGCGATCACTCTGAACTCGGCGCAAAAGATGCGCTGGAGTTCGCCACACTGCATGGATTGAATTCACGTGAAGTACATCTTGTTTCCTGGCTGGTGCGCCGCCATCTGCTGATGTCCGTTACCGCACAACGCCGTGATATTCAAGACCCGACCGTCATTCAGCAATTTGCGACGGAAATGCAGAGCGAAACCCGTTTACGCTATCTGGTCAGCCTGACCGTCGCGGATATCTGCGCCACTAACGAAACATTATGGAACAGTTGGAAGCAGAGCCTGTTGCGTGAACTGTATTTTGCGACAGAAAAACAGCTACGCCGGGGGATGCAGAACACCCCGGATCTGCGAGAACGCGTACGCCATCATCGTTTACAGGCGCTGGCTCTGCTGCGCATGGATAATATTGATGAAGAAGCGTTGCATAATATCTGGAACCGCTGTCGTGCTGACTATTTCCTGCGGCATTCACCTAACCAACTAGCCTGGCACGCACGTAACCTATTAAAGCACGGCACCAACAAACCTCTGGTATTAATCAGCCATCAGGCCAGCCGGGGGGGAACGGAAATTTTTATCTGGTGCCCGGACAGGCCTTACCTGTTTGCTGCCGTGGCAGGTGAGTTGGATCGCCGTAACCTCAGTGTTCATGATGCGCAAATCTTCACCAGCCGTGACGGTATGGCAATGGATACCTTCATTGTGTTGGAGCCTGACGGTAGCCCACTGGCGCAGGATCGTCACGAAATGACGCGCTATGCTCTTGAGCAGGCGCTGACGCAGCGTGATTATCAGCATCCGTGCGCCCGTCGGTCTTCACCGAAATTACGTCATTTCAGCGTGCCGACCGAAGTCAATTTTCTGCCGACCCATACGGACAGACGCAGCTATATGGAACTTAGCGCCCTCGACCAACCTGGGCTGCTGGCCCGTATTGGCGAAATTTTCGCCGACCTTAACCTGTCGCTGCATGGCGCCCGCATTTCGACTATCGGAGAGCGGGTAGAAGATTTATTTATTCTGGCCGACAGCGACAGGCGGGCATTAAAACCGGAATTACGCCTTAAATTGCAAGAACGGTTGACAGAAGCCCTTAACCCAAACGATAAAGTACCATTGAGTTAATTTTCACAATCAGGAAAGAGAAAAACAGGATGCATCAACAATTACAGAACATTATCGAAAATGCTTTCGAACGCCGCGCCGAGATTACTCCGGCAAGCGCAGACAGCGTCACGCGTGAAGCTGTCAATCAGGTTATCAGTCTGCTGGATAGCGGCGCACTGCGCGTTGCTGAAAAAATCGACGGCCAGTGGGTTACCCACCAGTGGCTGAAAAAAGCCGTACTGCTCTCTTTCCGTATTAACGATAACCAACTGATAGAAGGCGCGGAAACGCGCTATTACGACAAAGTGCCAATGAAATTCGCCGACTACGATGCGGAACGTTTCCAACGCGAAGGTTTTCGCGTCGCGCCGCCGGCCAGCGTACGTCAGGGTGCATTTATCGCCCGCAATACCGTTCTCATGCCCTCTTATGTCAACATCGGCGCCTATGTCGACGAAGGCACCATGGTGGATACCTGGGTAACGGTAGGTTCCTGTGCGCAGATTGGTAAAAACGTCCACCTGTCCGGCGGCGTTGGCATTGGCGGCGTTTTGGAGCCATTACAGGCCAACCCGACCATCATCGAAGACAACTGCTTTATCGGCGCACGCTCCGAAGTGGTTGAAGGGGTAGTCGTTGAAGAAGGCTCGGTCATCTCGATGGGTGTATTCATCGGCCAGAGCACCAAAATTTACGATCGGGAAACCGGTGAAGTCCACTATGGCCGCGTACCGGCCGGCTCCGTGGTTGTCTCTGGCAACCTGCCGTCCAAAGATGGCAGCTACAGTCTGTATTGCGCTGTTATTGTTAAGAAAGTGGATGCAAAAACCCGCGGTAAAGTGGGTATCAATGAGTTATTGCGCACCATCGACTAAGCTGAACCCGGCGGGTTTATCCACTCCGCCATTTTCTTATGGTGGGCCATCCTGCCCACCACTCTGCGGGCCGACCCAAAAATCGTGGGCTATCACAGATAAACCCGGCCGCTTCCCTCTATAATTATTGAATATTTTAAATATCAAAAAGGTGGCGCTATGTATGACAATCTGAAAAGCCTGGGTATTACCCATCCAGATGATATTGATCGCTACAGCCTGCGTCAGGAGGCCAGCAATGACATCCTGAAAATTTACTTTCGCAAAGACAAGGGAGAGTTTTTCGCCAAAAGTGTGAAATTCAAATATCCACGCCAGCGTAAAACCATCATGGCGGACAATTCAGGCCAGGGTTATAAAGAGATCAATGAAATCAGCCCTAATCTACGTTATGTCATTGATGAACTTGATCAAATTTGTCAGCACGAGCAGGTGGAAGTCGATCTGAAACGTAAGATCCTCGATGATCTGCGCCATCTGGACAGTGTAGTATCGAACAAAATCGCTGAAATCGAAGCTGATTTAGAAAAGCTGACTAAAAATCGCTGATAGCATCTGAATCACATGCAGCACGAACCGGGAGCTTTTCGCTCCCGTTTCGTATTCAGATTACTGCGCTTCTACCGACTCCGCCCACTGTTCTACCCACGGGCAGGAAATCACTTCCGGTTCCGGGTTTTCAATGGCATCAATTTGCAATACGTCGCCAAGGCGTTTTGCGCCAATTTCCTGCAACAAGCCATCAAACTGATGACCGCCGCCACAGAAATGCTCGTAGCTGCTGTCGCCCAGTGCAATTAAGCCATAGCGCAGTTCCGGCTGATAGCCGCCCTGCTCACGTAAAGCCGCATACAAAGGAGCAATTGAGTCAGGAAGTTGCCCCTGGCCCGTCGTTGATGTCACCACCAGCACATAATGATCACGGTAACTCAGCCATGATTCCAGCGATGCATCCTCAAAAACTTTTACCTCATGTCCGCGTTCACTGAGGATATTTTCCGCTTCTTCGGCTACCAGTACTGCATTTCCGTAAACCGAACCAACAAAAATACCAATCTGCGCCATGATTCCCGACTCCCTTTTTTATTTAAAACCTGATGAAATGCTAGCTATCCTGACCGGACGCTGCGGGCAACTCAACCCTTTCAAAATCAGGGAGAATACCCTGCCAGCCAAACTGCGCCATTACCCCCTGCCACGGTGCATCCCAACGCGCTTGCAGTGTTAATGCATCACCACTCACCGGATGCGCCAAACGCAACCTGCTGGCATGTAACATCAGCCTGTCGCAGGAAAAATGTGCGTCCATACCTCGGTTCTGCCGCAGATCGCCATGTGCGCTGTCGCCAATAATCGGATGGCTAATGTGCGACATATGGCGGCGCAACTGGTGTTTACGCCCCGTTTGCGGCGTCAGTTCAAGCAGGCTATAACGTGATGTCAGGTAGCGACCAATGGCCACAGGCATTTCCGCTCGTGCCAGCGATTGGTAATGACTCACCGCAGGCTGTGGCGCCTTATCCGGGTCGGCGAATTTATCCGCTATTTTGTCCAGTTCTTCCGTCAGGGCGTAATCAATCACGCCCTCATCCATAACATAGCCACGAACCACGGCATGGTAGGTTTTTTGCATCTGATGGCGTTCTAATTGCTGAGATAATAAACGAGCCACATCACTGGACAACGCGAATAAAAGTACGCCGGACGTAGGCCGATCCAAACGGTGAACCGTATAGACATGCCGGCCAATTTGATCGCGCACCGTCTGCATAACCACAACTTTCTCTTTACGATCCAGCCAACTGCGGTGTACCAACCAGCCAGCTGGCTTATTGACGGCTACCAGATGATCATCCTGATAAATGATTTCAAGCATCGTTGTTTTCATCAGAAGAATATGGGTCATTACCAAACAAAGCGTCAAGCTGCCCAATGCGCATCAGAATCGGTTCGATATCAGACTGCGCACCTTCCAGCGCTTCTGCAAAATAGGGCAATAAAGCAAGTTCAGTGGGTAACGGCGCGCCACTATCAAGCAGTGCATACATACGTGGCAGCAGAACCCACTGCAACCATTGTTCGGCTCGCATAGTATCAATACAGAAAGGTTCGACGCTGGCAAAAGCAGAGGACTCCGGTGGAGAGACCTGCCAGAAAGGGCTGTCTTTTAATACCCGCTCGATGTCAAACAAAGACTGACGAACCCGATTCTCTAAACTCATACAATTTCTCATGACTGTAGCCCGCGGCAGTAGGCGGCAAAGCATAGCATTGATATCAGTTTCGCCCAAAATCCACATTTTGGTGAACAATGGAGTAAAAAAAGAATAAAAAAATGGGGGTACTGATTGCTCAGTACCCCCGATTCGTTTTATAGCCATCCCGCTACACCTTTGCGTCCCTGCTCATCCTTGAAAACTTTTCCTTGGTGGTCTTCCTAACCGACAATCCATGCTGGCGTCCCACTTTCTTCCTGACTTATCCATCCTGTATCATCCATGACTCAATTCCTTCAGGCTCCAGCCCCACCGACATTCCACGTTCGGCTCTCAATCTCCTTCCTGGAGGTGTCCTCGTTTCTTCCTGAAAAATCACTGATCCTGATAATTAAATCCAGTGCAACCGGTTACTAGCTTAAGTAATAAGATGTATTAATTGTTCGGATACGGCAAGAGGTAAATGACTACGTTTATCAGCCATCTTTATGGAAAGAGAAAATGATCATACTTAATTATCTAATTAATAATACAAAAATAAAAAAGAAACCTAATTTTCACATGAAAGATGAGAGATGTCTTACAGCAAATGTAAGATATCTCGCACAAGGTGGAAAGTGAAACACTGTTAATCATTAGGCCGCTAGCGGACTGAGCTGAGAAAGAAAATCAACCAGCGTCGGAGCCAGCACCTGATGTTTTTTCGTGCCAAATTCCTCCAAAATCACTTCACCGGAAATGTTGGCGAGCGAAATCATCGTCATTTCGGAGTCGGTTGTCGCCAGAAATAAGGTCGGTGGCAATTTTAGGCGCTTTTGTGTCAGCAGGTGGCCGATCAGGTTCTCCTGCATACGGGAAAAATCCGCCTCGCTCCAGACTTGCAGCAACACACACGAAACCGATCCGAATTGTGCCGCCATATCGCCCGCGAACTGAGCAGTATAAAACGCCTGTACATCCGGGTGCAGGCTGATATCCAGCGCCCGCTCGACACCATCCAGCGCGGCAGCGGGGAAAAATGGCTGTGGCAACCAGTACACTTCACCTCCCTGACTTTCAGTAACACAAGGAGAGGGTACGCCGTATAAAGCCTCACTGGCGGGTGGATGCCCCGTTTCACGCTGCCATAGTTCGACATAACGCCGGGTAAAAGCCGCCAATACCTGAGTGACCTCATAATCCATAATTTTTCTCATCATTCTGTTTGTCGGGTTACACTACACACCATAATATTTTCTAACATCAAGGCAACAGCATGTCCGCTTACGACAAGCATCAGGCCCTGAGCGGGCTGACGCTGGGAAAACCGACACCTTATCATGATCGCTATGATGCAGCTTTATTACAACCGGTTCCCCGCAGTTTGAACCGTGAACCACTTGGTATCTTCCCACAGGCTCTGCCATTTCATGGCGCAGATATCTGGACGTTATATGAGCTTTCCTGGCTGAATAAAAACGGCGTACCCCAGGTCGCTGTGGGTGAAATGCATTTGGATGCCGCCAGTCTGAACCTGATTGAATCCAAAAGTTTTAAACTTTACTTAAACAGTTTCAACCAAACCGTATTTGATGGTTGGGACAGTGTACGTGCCACGTTGATCAACGATCTCGCCCACTGCGCGCAAGGTCGGGTCAGTATGACGCTGTTTAAACTCAGTGAACTGGAGGGGCAGCCGATTGCCGGATTGAGTGGCGAATGTATCGACGATGAGGATATTCACATCGATAACTACCAGTTCAATGCGGACTATCTGGCGTCAACCGGGGGTGATGCAACCCAGGTGGAGGAAACGCTGGTCAGCCACCTGCTAAAATCCAATTGTCTGATTACTCATCAACCAGACTGGGGATCTGTCCAGATCCGTTACCGTGGGAAACGTATTAACCGGGAATCTCTGCTGCGTTATATCGTGTCATTCCGCCACCATAACGAGTTTCACGAACAGTGCGTTGAACGGATTTTTAACGATCTGATGCATTACTGCCAGCCGGAACAACTTAGCGTTTACGCTCGCTATACTCGCCGTGGCGGACTGGATATCAATCCGTGGCGCAGCAATATCCCGTTTATCGCGCCGGTTGGACGATTGCCGCGTCAATAAATGCGTAGTATTACGCAACTTCTGTTGCTGGCTGCCGTCATGATTGGAAAAAATGATGGCAGCGCGTTAAGGTGGGATTCTGAAAAAGATAAGATCAAAAGGATCGTCAGATTTTACTGCATTTAAAGGAGCAAAATTGATTACACATATCAGCCCGTTAGGGTCTATGGATTTGTTGTCGCAGTTGGAAGTGGACATGCTGAAAAGCACCGCCAGCAGTGATCTCTACCGTCTGTTTCGTAACTGTTCCCTCGCCGTATTAAATTCCGGCAGCCAGACGGATAGCAGCAAAGAGCTGCTATCCCGTTATGAGAACTTCGATATCAACGTGCTGCGCCGTGAGCGTGGCGTCAAACTGGAACTGGTGAACCCACCTGAAGACGCATTTGTCGACGGTTATATTATCCGTTCGCTTCAGGCCAACCTGTTTGCCGTGCTGCGCGATATCCTGTTTGTTAACGGCCAATTTGCCGACGCGGGTCATTACCACAAACTGAATCTGGAAAACTCGGCGCACATTACCGATCTGGTCTTCTCTATCTTACGTAATGCCAGAGCGCTGCATGTTGACGAAGAACCGAATATGGTGGTGTGCTGGGGCGGTCATTCAATCAATGAAATTGAATATCTCTATGCACGTAAAGTGGGCAGTCAACTTGGCTTGCGTGAACTGAACATCTGTACTGGCTGCGGTCCCGGCGCAATGGAAGCGCCGATGAAGGGCGCCGCTGTCGGACATGCTCAACAGCGCTATAAAAACGGGCGTTTTATCGGTATGACGGAGCCGTCCATCATTGCAGCAGAGCCGCCTAATCCGCTGGTTAATGAACTGATCATCATGCCGGATATCGAAAAACGTCTGGAAGGCTTTGTGCGTATCGGGCATGGCATTATTATTTTCCCTGGCGGCGTCGGGACAGCAGAAGAATTCCTGTATCTGCTGGGGATTATGATGAACCCGGAAAACAGTGAGCAGGTGCTGCCGATCATCCTCACAGGTCCGGAAGAAAGCGCCGATTATTTCCGCGTGCTGGATGAGTTTATTATCGGAACTTTGGGGCGTCAGGCGCGCCGTTACTATTCCATCATCATTAATGACGCAGCGGAAGTTGCCCGTCAGATGAAAAAAGCGATGCCATTAGTTAAAGAAAGCCGCCGGCATACTGGTGATGCATATAGTTTTAACTGGTCGTTACGAATTGCGCCGGACTTGCAAATGCCGTTCAACCCCAGCCACGAGAATATGGCAAACCTTGACCTGCACCTCGACCAACCGGCGGAAGAGCTTGCCGCCGCGTTGCGCCGCGCATTCTCCGGTATTGTTGCCGGAAACGTTAAGGAGGTCGGTATTCAAGCCATAGAACAGGAAGGGCCTTATCAGCTCCACGGCGACCCGAGGCTGATGAAAAGTATGGATAAGCTGCTACAGGGTTTCGTTGCGCAGCAACGCATGAAACTACCCGGTAGCGCCTACATTCCTTGCTACGAGATCAGCGTTTAACATCGGCAGGCGGCTATCCGGTGTAAAACCGCCGGATGGCGCCGGATCTGATTAAAACCACGCGGGGAAGCACATGTTCCCCGCACGACATGGATGACATCACCAGGAACCCGCCTATGCCTGTACATTTGCTGATTGTCGATGCGCTTAACTTAATACGTCGGATTCATGCGGTACAAGGCTCTCCCTGTATCACAGCCTGTCAGAATGCACTCAGCCAGTTGCTGCAACACAGCCAACCAAGCCACGCCGTCGCGGTATTTGATGATGAAGATCGAAACGCCGGTTGGCGTCATCAGATTTTACCTGACTACAAAGCCGGGCGCGCTCCGATGCCGGAAAACCTCAGACAGGAACTGCCGCAAATCAAAGCCGCATTTGCCGCAATGGGGGTAGCAAGCTGGCATTCCCCCGGTAACGAAGCTGACGATCTGGCCGCTACCCTTGCCTCCAAAGTTGCGGTATCCGGGCATCAGGCGACGATTGTCTCAACCGACAAAGGCTACTGTCAGCTACTGGCGCCCATGATCCAAATCAGAGATTACTTCCAGAAACGCTGGCTGGATCTGCCTTTTGTACAGCAGGAATTTGGCGTATTACCGCAGCAGCTTCCCGACTACTGGGGACTGGCGGGTATCAGTAGCAGTAAGATTCCGGGCGTCAGTGGTATTGGCCCCAAAAGCGCGGTGCAATTGCTGCAACAAACCGGCAGTCTGGACGAACTTTATCAACAGTTGGAAAATGTGCCGGAAAAATGGCGTACCAAGCTGGCGCAACAACAGGAAATGGCATTCGTCAGCCGCCGGGTGGCAACGCTCAGTAAGGATCTGACGCTGAATGGCAATCTGCAACAGTTAAGATTGCCGCCTCCGTGTTGAAAGCCCCAAATCATAATAGGTTTACCGCTCATCACGCCGGCCTGGGACGGCGCTCCAGAAACGACGAGCATGAACCGTCACTTCTTCACGATCGTGGTACAACTGCCTGGCATGTACTTCTGCATTGATACCTTTTTCCGCCAACCGCTCATTGAGTAGCGCCAGATTTTGCGAAACTTCCTCATAACGCTTTTTCATCGGCAGTTTCAGGTTAAATATCGCTTCGCGGCACCAGCCTTTTACCAGCCAGTCCGCGATCAGGCTGGTTACTTTCGCTGGTTTTTCCACCATGTCGCACACCAGCCAATAAACGTTATTACGCGGTGGCTCAAAACGAAAACCGTCCGCCTGATGATGAATAACCTGCCCGGTATCAATCAGGCTGGGCGCCATCGGGCCGTTATCCACAGCGTGAACCATCATGCTGCGCCGAACCAGTTGGTAAGTCCAACCGCCGGGGCAAGCCCCCAGATCAACGGCATACATACCGCTGCCAAGACGCTCATCCCATTCATCAGCAGGAATGAACACGTGAAAAGCCTCTTCGAGCTTTAACGTTGAACGGCTGGGCGCATCTGCGGGAAACTTCAAACGCGGGATCCCCATATAGAACGGCGAATTGTTGTTACTGTAGGAATAGCCTACGTAACAGCAGCCAGGGGCAATAAACAACACATGCAGTACGGGTCGATCGGCTTTCTCATGGCCCAGCAGGATGTTGTTTTCACGCAAAGCAGCACGTAAAGGGACGGTAAACTTGCGGCAGAACTTCATCAGTTCTTTGCTTTCATTGGTATCAGGGACTTCTACCCGCAGTTCACCGGCCCGCTCAATCGCGCCCGTCAGCATACCAACAATGGGGGTGATGCGATCTTCCGGTGGAAGGTCGCGCAACAGTTCACCGCTGATAAACATCTGACGGGCAAAAATCAGCGTATGAAACGGCAACTCTTTTATCAGTCTATCGGCATCTTCATGCTGGTAGCACTCATAAATCACGTAACCGCTGTTATCCTTTACTCGTACAAAGCCATAGGCGTCATGTTGCGCCGCTTTTTCCGTTATTTCCGCCGCACACTCTTTTTCAAACCCAGGACGACAGTACAAAATAACTTTATTCATGGCGCTCTACCTTTCTTTTCAGACGCAATGCGCCCACTAACATCAACAACCACCCAACCAGAAAACAGAACCCGCCAATCGGCGTGATATAAACCCAGAGCTTCAGATGAGAAAGCGCCAGGCAGTACAAACTACCGCTGAACAACACCGTACCCAATGCCAGCAAAACGCAGCTCCAGTAAAACCACCGGTTAATACGCTGATGCATGGAGACAGACAACGCCAGGACAGCCAGCGTGTGAAAGGCCTGATATTCCAGTCCGGTACGTAACCAGGAAAGCTCGGTCGGCCCCAGCGTTTTGCTTAACATATGGGAACCCAATGCCCCCAGAGCAACAAAAACAAAACCGCTGATGGCAGAAAACACCAGCATAAAACGACTACTCATCGTGATATCCAATTTAATTATTCTGTATGAAACTGAGGCTCACCTCAGCGCGTAATATTATCGTAGCGCACACGAAATTTTTCTTGCTCACTGGCCGCCCGCGCCAGAATCCAATGCCGAAAGGCAGCTATTTTACCTAGTTCTGCCTGACTGTCATGGCATACCAGATAAAAAGCATTTTTACTGATCAAAACATCATTAAACGGACAAACCAGTCTTCCGGCTTCCAGTTCGGTCTGCGCCATGACATTGTTTGCCAGTGCAACGCCCTGCCCGTGGATTGCCGCCTGTAATACCATTGCACTGTGGCTGAAGATAGGCCCTTGCTGTACGTTAATCGCTACGCCAAGCTGACGGGTATAAGCCAGCCAGTCACGGCGCGAGGCATCATGCAACAACGTATGCGCAATCAGGTCATCCGGAGTTTTCAAAGGGTGGTTCCCGGTTAACAACACGGGCGAGCAGACAGGCAATAGATACTCAGCATACAGTTTTTCCACCCGCAGCCCCGGCCAGTTACCGCGACCATAAAAAATGGCGACGTCCACATCGTCCGATAGACGATCTTCGTCGCGATCCACCGCCTGAATGCGCACATCAATCCCCGGATATTCCGAATTAAAGCTCGAAAGCCGCGGAACCAGCCAGTGAATGGCAAAGCTGGGAAGCAAACTGACGGTTAGCGCACCTTTGGCACTGCGGGATTGTAATTTACGGGTAGCTTCATTGAGTGAAGAAAAGATTTCCTTAATATCGAGAAAGTAACTTTGCCCCTCTTCTGTCAGCAGCAGAGAGCGGTTACGTCGACGAAACAATTTCAGCCCGAGGAAATCCTCCAGTGACTTAATCTGATGACTGACCGCCGCCTGCGTGACGAATAATTCGTCTGCTGCTTTGGTAAAGCTCAGGTGGCGGGCTGCCGCATCAAATACACGCAAGGAGTTGAGCGGAGGTAGGCGTTTTGACATGAATGAAATTCTTTCTATGAACGATAGATAACATGTACATCATGTTCATCTATCTATTAGTTTTTATAATCCGAAACATTATATTTTGTCCGTTGAGGATATGCCAGCAAATACCTATATTAGCGCGACTTCCTGGGCCGGAACGAAAAGTGCGGAGGGGTGACCTGAGGTGCTTTTGGCTTGTGGTTGTGATGATGTTGTGTTTGCTATTTATTTGCCTGCCTTTTCAGACGTGGTAGCCGGGCTGCCTTTTTCAGTTCCTGTGCGTTTACCCTGTCTGTCTATAGTGATTTTATCTAGCACCGCGAAAGCGGTGCTTTTTTATCTCACTCGTTTGGAAATAGACGTTCCAGACCACCGTGATTACTTCGCTTCAACCATTTCTTTCACATTAGCACGATTGATCTGCTGGTTCTGACCGTAAGCATCGGTATAGCTGATCATTCCTGTATCATCATCGACTTCAGGCTTACCATCAGCAACGATGGTTCGTCCATCATTTGTATGTATGACATAATTACTGGAGCAGGCTGCCAGAGAAAACACCATAACAATAGCGGCAAAAATAGAGACTTTATTCTTCATCGTTCACTCCCAGTGAATAAAATGCTTTTTAATTAACCATAGACATCAGGAAACTCTGATCCTTAACAGATTAAAGCGTAGCAAAATTTATTCATTTTTCCAGAAAGTTGCATTAAGCATCATCCTAAACTTGTTTCACTCATAAAAATGAGACAGGATCTGACGCCCAAAAGAGGATGCGCATGACACCGTTTAACGCCACAAGTTTCCGCCAGCATTTTCCTGCTCTCATGCAGTCGGGCGTGTACCTTGACAGTGCCGCCACGGCATTAACACCCCAGGCAGTCATTGATGCTGTTCAACAGTTTTACCGCGAGGGAAGCGGCACGGTTCACCGCAGCCAACACCGCAGCGCACAACGGTTGACGCAGTGTTTTGAACATACTCGGGAACAGGTGGCAGCCCTTCTTCATGCGCAAGATCCCCGCACCATTATCTGGACAAAAGGCGCGACGGAAGCCATCAATCTGGTCGCCCAAAGCTACGCCCGACCGCGCCTGCGTCCGGGTGATGAGATTGTGGTCAGTGAGGCGGAACACCACGCTAACCTGATCCCCTGGCTGATCGTGGCGGAACAGACCGGCGCACGCGTGGTGAAACTTCCCATCGGCGCCGATTTCTTACCTGATATTGGGCGGCTTGCCGAGTTGCTGAATGCCAAAACCCGTCTGCTGGCACTGGGGCACATGTCTAACGTCACCGGCGGCATGCCCGATCTGGCAAAAGCCATTCGGCTCGCTCATCAATATGGCGCCGTGGTGATGGTCGATGGCGCTCAGGGCGTGGTACATTGCCCACCCAATGTTCAGGCGCTGGATATCGATTTCTATGCGTTCTCCGCACACAAACTGTATGCCCCTACCGGTCTCGGTGTGCTGTATGGAAAAACAGCGTTGCTGGAAAGTATGGCGCCCTGGCAGGGGGGCGGCAAAATGATGACTCACGTCTCCTTTGACGGGTTCACCCCTCAGGCTATCCCCCATCGGTTTGAGGCGGGTACGCCCCATATCGCGGGCGTACTGGGTTTATCTGCCGCAGTGGACTGGTTATCACGACAGGACTGGCAGACAGCGGAGCAATACAGCCAAAACCTGGCCCGCCAGGCGGAAATGCAGTTGGCGCAATTTGCCGGATTTCGCAGTTTTCGTTGTTCCGGTTCAAGCGTGCTGTCTTTCGAATTTGCCGGTGTTCACCACAACGACCTGGTCACGCTGCTGGCCGAAAGCGGTATTGCGCTGCGGGCCGGGCACCATTGTGCACAGCCATTGATGGCTGCACTCGGCATTAACGGCACGTTACGGGCGTCATTTGCGCCTTTTAATAATGAGCAGGATATTGATTTACTGATTGCAGCCGTTGGCGCGGCGCTTGAATTACTGACAGATTAACCAACTGAATATCATGACGAATATTGCACTCACTACTCATCCGTTCGGCCAGCAGATTAGCGCCGCTGACCTGAAAACACGTTTCGACGCCTGCCGTTCATGGGAAGAGCGCTACCGGCAACTTATTTTATTAGCCAAACAACTCCCTTCCCTGCCGGAAACATTAAAAAGCGCAGAGGTTGCGCTACCCGGTTGCGAAAATCAGGTATGGCTGGGTTATCAACGTCAGGATGATGGCACTCTGCACTTTTATGGCGACAGCGATGGACGTATCGTGCGTGGGTTGCTGGTGGTGTTATTAACCGCAACAGAAGGCAAAACCGCCGACGAGTTGCTGCGGGACGACCCGCTGGCGCTGTTCGATACGCTGGGATTGCGCGCACAACTCAGCGCCTCTCGCGCCAGCGGCCTGGCCGCACTGGCCGCCAGAATACAGGCCATTGCGGCGCAAGCCTCCCGGCAATAGAATCCGCCAGCGCAACGACCTACTGCCGCGCTGCTTTCGCCATCATTTTTTTCAACACGTGAGAAACGGCAACAAAACCGAAGGTTGCCGTTACCATAGTTGCGGCGCCAAAACCGGATGCGCAATCCATACGCTTTACGCCCTCGGCGGTGCTGCGTGACGCGCACACCGAGCCATCAGGCTGCGGATAGACCAGTGGTTCGCTGGAAAACACGCAATCAATCCCTAATTTGCCTTTACTGTTTTTCACTACGTGAAAATCATGCTTCAGCCGTTCGCGCAGTTTGGCCGCCAGCGGATCCTGAATGGTTTTTGCCAAGTCGGCCACCGCAATACGCGTCGGATCAATTTGCCCCCCGGCGCCCCCGGTGGTCACTACCGGAATTTTATAGCGCCGACAGTAAGACAGCAGCGCGGCTTTTGGGCGCACACTATCAATGGCGTCAATGACATAGCTGAAATTATTATCGAGTAACGCCGCGACATTCTCAGCACTGATAAAATCATCCACACAGGTCACGTTGCATTCAGGATTAATCGCCAGAATACGTTCCGCCATCACCTCCGTTTTCGCCTGCCCGGTATGCTGGCGCAGGGCATGGATCTGCCGGTTGGTATTGCTGACGCACACATCATCCATATCAATCAGGGTAATGGCGCCAATGCCGCTCCGGGCCAGCGCTTCTGCGGCCCATGAACCCACGCCGCCAATCCCAATCACACAGACATGGGCCTGAGAAAACAGCGTCAGCGCCTGTCGGCCATATAAACGCGCGGTGCCACCGAAACGCTGAAGATAGGCTTCGGACAATTGCGTACTCATTACCACCAACCTTTTACATGAGGAAAATAAAAACGCCTCAGGATAACCCTAAACCCGCACCACCTCCACCAGACAGCTCATGGCGTTCGGGCCTTGCGTCAGCGGGGACGTTCCAATATCCAGCGTCAGCACGTTGGCGTTGCCTGATTGTTCGACAGGGTGCCACTCTTTGCGCCCAAAACCGGGTTCAAACCAGGCGCCGGTAGACATAATCACCACCCCCGGCGTAACGCCGTCGGTAATCTGAACGCCAGCCAGGATGCGGCCCCGGGCATTTCTGACTTCTACCTGTGAACGATCGCTGATATCCCGCGCCGCCGCATCCTGCGGATGCATATACAGCGTTTCCCGGCCTGCGGTTTTATTGGCCTCGACTTGCGGCGTGGTAGCCAGTTGACTATGCAAGCGATCCGCTGGCTGAATGGAAATAAAGTGCAACGGCCAGGTTTCTGTCGCTGGCGCGCCCAACCATTCAACCGGCGGTCGCCACTCTGGATGCGGCGCAAAATCGGGATAGTCATAACCCGCAATGGTGGCGCTGAACAGCTCGATTTTACCGCTTGGCGTTTGCAGCGCATTCTGCTGCGGGTCACGACGGAAATCTTCAAAGAACACAAACGGCTTATCATCCATCGGGATCTCAACATGGCCTTTATGCCAGAACGCGTCAAATGACGGCCACAATTGCCCCGCATCCTGCTGTCTGGTACGGCACTCATCATAAAGCGTTGCCAGCCATTCCCGCTCACTGCGGTTTTGGGTGAAGACATCCTGATAGCCCAACCGCTCCGCCAGTTCGCTGAAAATATCGAAATCATGGCGTGCCTGATGCTGTGGCGCAATCGCCTGATGCATGGCAAAAATAAAACGATCGCGTGAAGAACCACCGATATCATTTCGCTCCAGCGTGGTGGTGACCGGCAGCACGATATCCGCCATCTGCGCCGCAGGTGTCCAGACAATGTCCTGCACAATCACCGTATCTGGTCGGCTCCACCCTTCCACCAGCCGGTTCAATTGCTGGTGATGATGAAAAGGATTGCCCCCGGCCCAGTGGATCAGATGAATATCAGGAAAGGTATGCGTTTCCCCTTGAAAGGTGTACGGTTGGCCGGGATTCAGCAACATATCGGCAATACGGGCGACCGGGATCGACCGCCCGGCATTGGGGCTGGAGGGGGAAGCCGGCGCTGGCGTGGCAATACGTTCATTGCCGACACTGTTCATGGAGCCATGACCAAACGAGAAACCGCCGCCCGGCAACCCGACCTGCCCCAGCATCGACGACAGGGCAATCATCATCCAGTAAGGCTGTTCGCCCCGGTGCGCCCGCTGAACGGAATAGGCGCAGGTAATAAAGCTGCGCACGCCGATTAGCTGTTGTGCCAAACGCTGGATACGTCCAGCCGGAATACCGGTGATGCCGCTGGCCCACGCGGGGGTTTTTGCTATGCCGTCACTGCGGCCGGTAAGGTAATCCGTCAACTGCTCATAACCGACACAGTAACGTTGCAGGAAAGCCTTGTCGTCCGCGCCCAGACGTTGAATTTCATACCCCAGCGCCAGCATCAGCGCCACATCGGTATTCGGGCGGATAGGGATCCATTCCGCATTAACAAACGCCGGGCAATCGTCACGCATCGGGCTGATATTAATAACCGGAATACCCTTCGCCACTAACTTTTCCAGCGCGGGTTTCAGCGTATGGTGCCCCGCGCCGCCAGATGCCACCTGGGCATTTTTCAGCGCCAGCCCGCCAAAGGCGAGAAAAATATCACAATGCTCGGCAACACTTCGCCACTCCGTCACCTTACCGGTCAGCGGATGAAACGTGCCGATCACATACGGCAGAAAAAACTGCGCCGCTCCCCAGCTATAGTTACCCAACTGATCCACCGCGCCACCACCGGAAAAATAAAAACGGCGTACCTGCGATCGGGCATGATGAAAACGTCCGGCGGAAGACCAGCCATAGGAGCCGGCAAATAGCCCGTCAGCGCCATAACGATCGCGGATACGGCGGTTTTCTTCAGCGACCAAATCGAGCGCGACATCCCAGTCGACCTCAACAAAATCTTCTTTGCCACGCAGAGAACCGTCGCTTTTTTCACGCTTTTGCAGCCAGGAACGACGCACAGAGGGACGACGGATGCGCCGTTTTGAATACACCAGCGGGACAATAGAATCGAGCATGGCGGAAGGTGAAGGATCGTCTTCGAATGGCTCACAACGAATCAATTTTCCATCCTCAACAACGGCGGTAAACGCGCCCCAGTGAGCAAGGTGTGGATAACGCTTAATCGACATGACGACCTCATGGTAAGTAGTTAGCGGACTATATAATAGCGTGAATCAACGCCCTGCCCAATCGCCGGAACCAACAATGATTATGCGTAATTCGACATTGTTTATACGGATTTAAACGTTTGTTTAAAACAATCGTTAGGATAATGTTTGGTCGGAAAAGAAAAAGGGAAACACCTTTTATTAACCAAACTTGAAACCAGGAAACCCGGATGAAAAGCGCGACACCCGAAAAAAGCCAGCATAATGTAAATTCGTTATCCATCCGATGTTGAATTAATCCTTCATGTGCATTTTTTATTTTCTCTTTTCACATAGAGAAATGAGTTCGTTCGCAAAAATTTTGTTATGCAAAAAATAAAAACGGAGAAGCCAATTCTCCGAATAGGGATGGAAAACATGAAAAAACAGGCGCTTTTATTGGTATTGGCCTTTTCACTATTCAGCTTACACAGTCAGGCGGCGGAACCCAGCCCGAAACAGGGGGGCACCCTCAATTTCCTGGTAGAGCCGGAACCTCCGGTACTGACTACCCTTGTCAACACAGCCGGCCCTATTCTGAAGGTCAATTCAAAAGTGATTGAAGGGTTACTTAATTATGATTTCAACCTTAATCCCGTTCCGGCATTGGCTACCCGTTGGTCAGTCAGCCCGGACGGAAAACAATATACCTTTCATCTGCGCAAAGGCGTGAAATGGCATGACGGACAGGATTTCACCTCTGCGGATGTCGCATTTTCAATACTGGCCGTCAAACAATATAATTCACGTGGGCAGGGTACGTTTGCCAGCGTCACCGACGTGAAAACCCCTGATCCCTATACCGCAATTATTGAACTATCGCAGCCCGCCCCCTATTTATTGAGCGCTTTTTCCGCGAATGAAGCGCCCATTGTTCCAAAACATTTGTATGAAGGAACCGATATTCGCAGCAACCCGCATAATACCGCGCCTGTCGGTACAGGCCCCTATGTCTTTAAGGAATGGGTTCGCGGCAGCCATATTATTTATGAGCGCAACCCTGAGTATTGGGATAAACCCAAACCTTATATCGATAAACTGGTGGTGAAATTTATTCCTGATGCCGCAACGCGTACCATTGCTTTTGAAACCGGCGCACTTGATCTCGGCAGTGAATCACCGGTGCCATTAAGTGAAATTGAACGCATTCAGAAAAACAGCAAATTGGCAATTGAAACGGGCGGCTATGGTTATGGGCCAACACAAACCCGTATCGAATTCAATCTGGATAATGTTTACCTGAAAAACCTGAAAGTTCGTCAGGCGATTGCCCACAGCATTAACCGTGAGGTACTGAAAAACGTGGTGTGGTACGGCTATGCAGTGAACTCTCCCACCCCGATTACGCCAGAGCTGGCGCAGTTTCATGACAGCACGCCCTCCCCTTATGGTTTTGATATCGCCAAAGCGAATGCCTTACTGGATGAGGCGGGTTTTGCACGTCAGGCAAACGGTATCCGTTTCAAACTGACGCATGACTACCTGCCTTATGGCGATGGCTTTAAACGCGTGGCTGAATACGTTAAATCCGCACTGGCCAAAGTCGGCATTGATGTCACTATCCGTTCGCAGGATTTCGCTACCTATATCAAGCGCGTTTACACCGAGCGCGATTTTGATTTTACCAACCACTCTATTTCCAACCTGTTCGATCCCGCGGTAGGCGTTCAACGTCTGTACTGGTCAAAAGCCTTTAAACCCGGCGTACCTTTCGGCAACGGCTCGCACTACGCCAACCCGGAAGTAGATCGCCTGCTGGAACAAGCCTCGCTGGAGACCGATCCTGCCAAACGCGCCGAGTTGTACAAACAGTTCCAACGCATTGTGGAAGTTGAACTACCGGACCTTAACCTGCTCCAGATTAAACGTCTGACCATCTACAACAAGCGGGTACACAATCACCTGACCGATATTCAGGGCGTGAACGGCAGCCTGTCTGACCTGTGGCTGGATCAGTAATTCGGCTCTCCCCTGCGTAAGCAGGGGAACCTCTACTCATAAGGTCTGTGATGAATACATTGGAACGAATCGGACGCGTATTGCGACGAACCCTGCTTCACGCGCTGCCAACGGCGATAGGTATCATCGTGCTGGTGTTCTTCCTGCTGCAACTGGTGCCGGGCGATGCGGTTGACGTACTGGCCGGCGAATCAGGCAGTGCGACTGAGGCAACCCTGGCCCACATGCGCACCCAGTTCGGTCTCGATCAGCCCGTTCTGCAACAGCTTTATCATTATCTGACTAATCTGGCGCAGTTCAGCCTTGGCTTCTCGCCACGTTACAACGCACCGGTCATGGAGCTGATTATGTCCCGTCTGCCCGGTACGCTATTCCTGATGCTGCTGTCGCAGGTGGTGGCGATTATTGCCGGTATTCTGCTGGGCGCCGCTATGGCGGCGTGGGCCGGGAAATGGCCCGATCGGCTCCTCTCATTATTTGCTCTGCTGCTTTACTCCACGCCTGGGTTCTGGATTGGCCTGATGGCGCTGATCCTGTTTTCCGTTCACCTCGACTGGTTGCCAAGCGGGGGGAACGTGACTATTGGCGCCAACCTGACCGGCTGGGCGCATTTCAAAGATATGCTGCAACATGCTGTACTGCCGGTGCTGGCGCTCAGTAGTTTTTTTATTGCCATTTATGCACGCCTGACCCGCGCAGCCATGCTGGAAATCGCCCAACAGGATTTTGTGCGTACCGCTCATGCGAAAGGGCTGGCGCCGTTGGCGGTGACCGTTCGTCATATTTTACGCTGCGCCCTGTTACCCATCACTACCGTGGCCGGGATGCATTTCGGCAACCTGTTGGGGGGCGCCGCCGTGGTTGAAACCGTATTCAGTTGGCCGGGGCTGGGCCGTCTGGCGCTGGAGGCGGTGATGGCGCGTGATTTCAACGTACTGCTTGGCGTGCTGCTGCTTTCGGCTTTTCTGGTCATCCTGGCGAACGTGCTGGTGGATTTACTGCAATCCTGGCTCGACCCGCGTATTAAGGCTCGCTGATATGAATAACATTATCCCTGATAACATCGTCCCTGATGGAGGAAAGCCGGTGGCCGCTGGCTCATTGAAACCCTCTTCTCGCCTGTCGCCGGAAATCCGGGCGTTTATCCGCAATCCAGCCGGTATGGCGGGTTTACTGTTATTGATAACCGTTTTTCTGATGGCGGCCAGCGCGCCGTTCATCTATCCCGGCGATCCGTTGGACATGGTAGCGCAGCCCTTTTTGTGGCCGGGGGAAGACACCCGGTTTCCATTGGGGACTGATTCGCTGGGGCGGGATGTCGCCGCCGGTATTGTGCATGGCTCACAGGTATCACTACAGATTGGTTTTTCGGCGGTCATCGTCAGTCTGGTGATTGGCACGCTGGTCGGCGCCCTTGCCGGTTATTTTGGCGGTCGGGTGGATGATGTACTGGTTCACATTACCGAACTGTTCCAGACATTCCCTACCTTTCTGCTGGTGGTGGTGCTGGTGGCGATAGGAAACCCTTCTGTCGGCCTGATTTCGCTGGCTATCGGCATCGCAGCATGGCCGACGATTGCCCGTCTGGTTCGTGCCGAATTCCGTTCACTGCGTGAAAGCGATTTTGTACTGGCGGCACGCAGTCAGGGATTTTCCAGCCTGCGCATTATCCTACAGGAAATGTTACCCAATGCCCTGCCGTCCATCATTGTCACCACATCGGTGATGGTGGCCTCGGCTATTCTGATTGAATCCGCCTTATCATTTCTTGGTTTTGGCGATCCGAATCGGGTGAGTTGGGGCAGTATGATCGGCGCTGGCCGCGAGTCATTGCGTTCCGCATGGTTTCTGACCGCGCTGCCCGGCACCGCACTGGTTTTGACCGTTTTGTCTTTGAATCTGGTTGGTGATGCCCTGAACGATGCATTAAATCCGCGTTTGCGGGGGAGAGGCGCATGAAGCCACTGGTGGATATTCAAGACTTATGCGTTAACTTTCCCGGTCATCAGGCCGTGCGCGGGCTGAATCTGACCATTAATGCGGGCGAAACGCTGGCGCTGGTGGGGGAATCCGGCTGTGGGAAATCAGCGACCGCGCTGTCATTAATGCGCCTGGTTGCCGAACCTGGCAAGGTCAGCGGGCGCATTATGCTCGACGGACAAGATCTGCTCACGCTGCCGGAGCGCAACATGCGCCAGTTGCGGGGAAGTACGCTGTCAATGATTTTTCAGGAACCGATGACCTCGCTCAACCCGGTGTTGTCCATCGGCCAGCAGATTAGCGAAACGCTGCAGCTACACGAAAATCTGACCACCGCCGCTGCACGAGCCAAAACCATCGAGTTGCTGGATTTGGTAAAAATTCCCGAGCCTGCCCGCCGCGTGGACGATTACTCGCACAACCTGTCTGGCGGACAGCGCCAGCGCGTGATGATCGCTATGGCGGTGGCATGCCAGCCCCGTTTGCTGATCGCCGATGAACCGACCACCGCGCTGGACGTCACCATTCAGGCGCAGATCCTCGAACTGCTCGACAGACTGCGGCATGAATTGTCGATGAGCCTGCTGCTGATTACCCACGATCTCGGTCTGGTGGCGCAGTGGGCCGATCGTGTTGCCGTAATGCACGCCGGACAAAAAGTAGAGGAAGCGCAAACCTCGTTGCTATTTCAGGCCCCCACCCACAATTATACCCGTGGGCTGCTGGCGACCTCGCTGCATATGGATCAGGACGTACACTACCGCACCAGCCGTCTGGCGGAAATCCATCATTATCAGCAAGCGGAAGAGGCCCGGTTTACGCTGGTGACGCCGCCGCCGTTGACTCACCGTCCCCGGATAGCAGACCAGCCGCCGCTGCTGTCTTTAAAAAATATCCACACGAAATACCAGACGGCGCAGGGCGCGGTAACGGCCGTCAATGACGTTTCGCTGGATATTCTGCCGGGGGAAACCCTCGGGCTGGTGGGCGAATCCGGCTGTGGAAAATCAACCCTGTCAAAAACCATTCTGCGCCTGTTGCCCCCCTCACAGGGGCAGATCGTTTTTGATGGTCAGGACATCACCGCACTCAAGGAATCACGGCTGAAAACCCTGCGTCAGCGGGTGCAGATGATCTTTCAGGACCCCTACGCCTCGCTGAATCCACGCCATAGCATTCAACATATTCTGGAAACCCCGTTGATTGTGCATGGCATCGGCGATCGTGCTCAACGGCAGCAGTCGATCCGCAACATTATTGACCGTGTCGGGTTGCCGACTGGCAGCCTGAGCCGCTATCCCCATGAGTTCTCCGGCGGACAGCGCCAACGTATTGGCATCGCCCGTGCGCTGGTTGTGCGCCCTTCACTGGTGATTTGCGACGAACCGGTTTCAGCTCTCGATGTCTCTATTCAGGCACAAATCCTCAATCTTCTGGTTGAGCTGAAAAATGAAATGGGGCTTTCGCTGCTGTTTATCTCCCACGATCTCGCCGTCGTGCGCTACATCGCCGACCGGGTGATGGTGATGCAAAATGGGCGTTGTGTAGAAAGCGGCGATCATTACAGTATCTGGCACCAGCCACAGCATCCTTACACCCGCAAGCTGATTGATGCGGTGCCGGGAGGGCAGCGCGAAACCGTTCTCCGCCGACGGCAGACTACCCATAACGCCGTTCTGACGGTGAACAAACAGATAATTCAAGAGGTTTAGCCGTATGGATCTTGGTATTCAGGGGAAAAAAGCGCTGGTATGGGGCGCGAACCGCGGACTGGGCAAAGCCGCCGCGTTGCAACTGGCGCGGGAAGGTGTCGAGGTCACGCTGCTTGCCCGCACAGGGGCCGTCTTACAGGAGGCACAGCAGGATATTTATCAGCAAACCGGCAACCGCCCTGCCGCCGTTATCGCCGATATCACCACGCAAGCCGGGCGCGACGCGGCATTGGAAGCCTGCCCCCAGCCCGATATTTTAATTAATAACGCCAGCGGGCCAACGCCGGGGGATTTCCGTCAGTGGCAGCGAGAACACTGGCTGGCGGCGCTCGATAGCATGATGCTGGGGCCGATTGAAATGATTCGCCTGACCGTCGACGGCATGAGCGAGCGCGGCTTTGGCCGTATCGTCAATATCACCTCCCGCAGCGTAAAGATCCCCCAGCTCGAACTGGGGTTGTCCAATAGCGCACGCGCTGGGTTGACCGGGTTTGTTGCCGGTTTATCCCGCACCGTCATCGATCGAAATGTGACGATTAATAATATTCTGCCGGGTATTTTCGACACAGAGGGGCAGTGGCAACACATCCGGTCACTGTCTGAGCAAACAGGGCGTGACTTCACCGCCATCCAGCAGGAACGGGCGGAAGCTAACCCGGCAAAACGCTATGGCAGACCGGAAGAATTCGGCGCCGCCTGCGCCTTCTTATGCTCCCGGCAGGCGGGCTATATCACCGGTCAGAATCTGCTTATTGATGGCGGCAGCTATCCGGGCACGTTTTAAGCATATCCGTAATCACGCCGTTATTCGCACAATGAAAAGGACAAGTCATGGTGACAACACTTAAAGATCAGATAGTTAAAAATAACGACAGTAAGAATAAAGCGCTAAAAGACAAAGAAGCGGATATCAAGCAGCGGATCTTGAATGAGGCGATCACCATTTTTGCCTATAAAGGCAGCGAACTGACCACGATTCGGGAAATTACCGAAGCGACAAACGCCAATCTGGCCTCAGTGAATTATTACTTTGGTTCCAAAGACGGATTATTGCGGGCGGTTATTGACGCCGTATTAGGCCCGCTGAATGAAGAGCGAACCCGTTTGCTGGATGAGGTTGAACATCGTTGTCAAGGCCATGTTCCACCGCTTTCAGCACTGCTGGACGCACTATTGCGGCCCCTGGTGAAAACCGCCCGTACCCCGGATGGCGGACGTATCGTGGTGCGGTTGTTGCAACATTTACGCGCCACGCCGGGGTTGGAAGTCACCACCTTGCTTGCCGCTCAATTTGATCAGGTGGCCCATCGTTTCATTGATGCCTTTTCCCGTTCGCTGCCTGAACTGCCGCGGACAGAAATCATCTGGCGTTACGAGTTCGCCCGCGGCGCCGCCATGCACGTTCTGACCGATGCCGATCCGCGATCCGGAAGGCTGGCGTTATTGTCGCAAGGACTGTGCGACAACAGTGACGATGACCGGGTTCTGGAACATTTATTGCATTTTGTTGAGGCGGGCTTTACCGCAGCGCCGCTTCAATCCTGATTTTTATTTACCCCAGACCGACAGGAAGAAACATGAGCAGAGAAAAAATTGAAGGGTCGTTTGTCGCACTCATTACGCCATTCAATGAAGACGGCAACGTAGACTTCGGCGCATTTGAAGCCTTATTAAAATTTCAGCAAGAGCATGGCACGACCGCCGTATTAATCATGGGCTCCACCGGTGAGGTTTCCATGCTTTCCGCAGAAGAGAGAAAAGAGATTATCCGGCGTACCGCCCAATACCGCAGTAACAAGATGAAGCTGTTTTACGGCTGCACCGGTAATAATACGGATACCACCATTGACTATGTTCGCTACGCCCGCGATAACGGCGCAGACGGGGCCATTATTGCCGCACCGGCCTATATTTGCGCCAGCGAAAACGACATCGAACACTATTTTCTGGAAATTGCCGACGCGACCGATCTGCCACTAGGGATTTATAATAATCCGCCCAGAGTTAAAACCGACCTGCACTGGACATCGCTGCTGCGTATTTTCAAACACCCGAATTACGTTATTCATAAAGAATCCACCACCCGTGTCGGACAGGTCGCCCAGGTGCTGGCGGGTAATCCAGAGGTTTCCGTTATGTGCTGCGATTCACCAAACCTCGGCCTGGTCGTCCCGACCATGTCGCTGGGCGGGCATGGTACGGCTAATATGACCGGGAACATTGCCCCGGCGGAACTGGCGGAGATTTCACGACCGTGGAAAAACGGCGAAGATGCTGAACGTTTTCGTGTTGCCTATCAGCACCTGCTGCCGTTGCTGCACTACACCTATTCGGCAATTAACCCGGTTGCCGTGAAATCGCTGATGAAGGCCGTCGGTTTGCCTGCAGGCAGCCTGCGCCGACCATTACGGGACTTGCAAGGTGACGCTTTACAAACCGGCGTGCGTATCGTCAATGACCTGGGATTAAGCCGCAAATACGGTTTTCAGGTGTAAGTTAACCACCCGTGACGTGATTTTTTAACGGCAGTCGCTGTTCTGGCTGCCGTTGATATGGCGTGCAGGGGAATATTAATTCTGTGGATTACTGACCAACAGCGATCCTGAACTGCGGGTATTCATTGATGGGCTGCTTTGAGCTGCGCTAAACAAGGTTCCCTCACTTTGCACATTTTTCAACACCCATACCCGGCCATAGTGGTTATAGAACCCCGCCGCATGACCGGCTTCATGACCAATGCCTTGATAAATATCGAAGTGGTGGCCTTTAATCGCACCGCCCACATCCAGCGCCACCATCAGGCGCATTTCGTATTTACCGGTGAACTTTCCTGCATTATCCAATAAAGGCACCTCGGCCAACAGCGCCGTTCCGGCGGGGATCAGCGAACGGTCGGAAGCGACAGACGCTTTAGCCACCAGCGGCACGGCGCTCGCCCCTTTTACCGGGGAAGACATCATCGGTTTAAAGAACACAAAGGACGGATTCTGTTCCAGCAGCTCACGGACTTCATATTCGGTGTGCTGCTCGGCCCATTTACGGATAGCCTGCATCGACATATCTTCACGCGCCACTTCACCACGGTCGATCAACACCTTGCCGATACTGCGATAGGCATGACCATTTTTACCGGCATAACCGAAGAAGGTGAGCGGGCGGCCATCGCCAAAATCAATATAGGCGCTGCCCTGCACTTCCATCATAAAGTTGTCCACCAGTGAATTGGACCAGGCCAGGACAAGACGCTCATCTAAAGCGCCAGAATAAATGGAGGCCCGATCCGGCAGTCGGCGGTTTTTCTTGCCCCGGGGAGGCATGGCATAAAGCGGATAGCGGAACTCGCCCTGACGGGTATAACGGGCTTGCAGCACCGGGGTGTAATAACCGGTAAATTGAACATTGCCAAAGTTGTCCACCCCCTCCATCTGCCAGGCGCTCAGGCCAAACTTGCTCAGTTCGCGGGTATCGGCACCCGACATCATCCAGCTTTCTATCGCCTGAAAGGTGTTGGTGTTGCGGCTATACAGGCCCGGTGATGCCGCCCTGATTTCAGATACCTGCGTGACAAAGTCTCTGGCGTTAACGGGTTTGCCGGTTGCATTCGGTTCATTCACCAGTTCCAGAGGCTGATTGAGGTGCCCATCCTTATATTGCTGTCCACGATCGGTGGGTTTGGACTGGCACCCCGCAAGAATGGCAATCACCACGCCGGTCAGCAGATATTTTCCCCAACATCCTCTCATCTTCTTTGCGCTCTCTTTTGACATCGACAGATTCACTGCCGAACGATAACAAACACCTATATAGAAAGAAACGACACCCGATAAAAAACGGACGGAGCGAGTCATAAAACGCCGCACGCGTTTTTTAACGTCGCACAGCGACGGCCCGTAAGGTGACGAGCAGGATGCTCACCATAAACCACTATTATGTTTAAAAAACATCCCATTGGGTGGTAAATTCAGCAACCACACAGGCTACCCCCTATTTTTTGCAGAAATAGGTTGCATAGAAACTCATGCAGAGTATAGTGCGCTTCCACGGACGCGGGGTGGAGCAGCCTGGTAGCTCGTCGGGCTCATAACCCGAAGGTCGTCGGTTCAAATCCGGCCCCCGCAACCAATTGATGTGAGTAGTCCATCAAAAGAAGTATGATACCAAAACGGACGCGGGGTGGAGCAGCCTGGTAGCTCGTCGGGCTCATAACCCGAAGGTCGTCGGTTCAAATCCGGCCCCCGCAACCAATTTCAATATAAATCGCTGCAAATACCAATGTAGCTAATAAGTCAGGCCGCCATTTGGCGGCTTTTTTGCATTCAGTCCGGCGTCTCCGAGCAACCTACCTCCAGCGGCCTGATCCGGGCACTCTGGCTGGCTTGCCGAAACACCCCCCCATGACCAGCGTTCCCATTACGGTACGCATGATCATCTCCGTCAACACCACGAAATACCCAAGATACCACCGCCCAGATCGGCTCGGACTCTTCCTGTGTCTGCGCCAGGATCATCCGCGCTTCTCGTTTTTGCTATGCAAACATAGATGTGTTATCGCAGGTATGTTGTAATGCCCAATAATTGTAGGGAGGTGGCGCGTGATATCCGCCTCTGCGAACACCTCTATTCCGAGCGGAACATGCTCGAAAGCCTTGTTATGAATCACTTTGAGCGGATCTCCGGCATTAATCCGACACGCGTCAGAGGTCAGATACCACCGATCGCCGCCGGGTTCCTTAGCTGAGGAACCGCTTCCATGAATAAGCCTTGAAAGGAGTTCAGTCATATGAAATCGTTTCCGCATCAAGCCGCCAAGCGGTGGGCCGAGCTGGTTATAGTAGGGCTGGTTATTAGCTGGTTGGGCGGTTTAGGTTTAGGAAATTCGGTGCCTGCCGCCCGTGCGTCCACGAACGCCGCCATTGAGGTAGCCGGTCACGCCGAGCATCGCTGGACGGGCGTAGCGGTGCTGGCCAATGACAAGATCGTGGTCAATTTTCCGCGCTGGCAGCCGGAAACGCCTATTTCAGTCGGCCTGTTGGATGCCGTGAGCGGCGCTATCGCGCCCTACCCCAATGCCCAGACCAATGCCTGGGAACCGGGCCAGGGATTGGATCCAGCTACGTACTGGGTATGTGTGCAAAGTGTGGTCGCAGGCCCTGGCGGACATCTGTTTGCGCTCGATTCAGGCCGGATGCCGGGGGGACAGGTGGTGGCCGGAGCGCCCAAACTGGTGCGTATCGATTCTGTCACCGACACCGTGGTTCATACATATCTTTTTGATGAATCGATTGCAACCGAGGCGAGTTATCTCAACGACATCCGCTTCGACGCATCTGGCCGTTGGGGCTTCATCACCGATTCGGGTGCAGGCGCTCTGATCGTGTTGGATCTGCAAACCGGGCATGCCCGACGTCTGCTGGCCGGGCATCCGAGTGTGATGGCCGAAGAAATCGATGTGATGATCGATGGCGCCGCCTTCAGGCAACGAGGACAGCGGCCGCAGATTCATGCCGATGGCATTGCAGTGGACGGTATCCGCGGCTGGGTCTACTGGCAGGCGCTCACCGCTCGCACGCTCTACCGTCTGCCGATCGCGGCGCTGATCGACCCTGATCTTTCACAAAAGGCGCTTGCCGCCCGGATCGAACGCGTGGCTGAGGTAGGGCCTTCCGATGGTCTGGAGATCGATACCCAGGGCCGGGTCTATCTCACCTCGATCGAACACAACGCCGTCCGCCGCTGGACGCCCGACGGCGGCATCGAGATGGTAGCCCATCATCCGCGTCTGAGCTGGCCGGACAGTTTGGCCTGGGGACAGGATGGCTCACTCTATGTGACTGCGACACAAATCCATCGCGGCCCGGCGGCGCAAAAGCCTTTTGAGCTTTTCCGCATCCCGGCCGGGGTGGTGCGGGGGGAGTAAACAGCCGTCTCATTGGGGCTGCACTATCAGCCCACGAGATAATTGTCATCCCCGATGAGAAACGCATACTCACCCGTTGCTGCTTACCGCGCCGACTGGCTGGCAAAATAGGCTTTGATGCCAGCAAGAATGGATTCGGCTATCTGCTGCTGAAACTGGCTGGTACGTAATTTACGTTCTTCTTCAAGATTACTGATGAATGCCGTCTCGACCAGAACGGAAGGAATATCGGGGGCTTTCAGTACGGCGAACCCGGCCTGATCGACGCGATTTTTATGTAAGCGGTTCACCCGGCCCAGACGGGTCAATATTTCCGTACCAAACTTCAGGCTGTCATTAATGGTAACGGTCTGGACCAGATCAAACATGGCATGGTCCAGATAACGGTCGCCACTCATGCTCACCCCGCCGATTAAGTCCGATTCGTTTTGAGTCTGCGCCAGAAAGCTCGCCGCCGAACTGGTTGCCCCCTTTTTGGACAGCGCAAACACCGACGATCCCCTTGCCGCACGGTTGGTAAACGCATCCGCATGAATGGAAATAAACAGATCGGCCCGCTGCTTACGCGCTTTAGCAACCCGCACGCGCAAGGGAATAAATACGTCTTCATTACGTGTCATATACGCTTTCATATTGGATTCGCGCTCAATCAAGGTGCGAAGGCGGCGAGCAATTTGCAGCACAATATCTTTTTCGCGGGTTTTATTTTTACCGATAGCACCGGGATCTTCACCACCGTGACCAGGATCAAGCATGATGATCAGCGGACGATCGCGCCCGACTTTCCCGGCTTTAGGCGCCTCCGCTGGTAGCGTGCGTTCCAGATCGCCTTTGTTATAATCCTCCAGCAGCGCCAGCAATGGGTCTTCTTCATTGTCATACTTGCCGACATCCGGATAAAGATCCACAACCAGACGATGTTTGAATTCCGCGACAGGACTAAGCGTAAACAGCTTGGCGCTGGCGCCTTGCTTTAGTTCCAGTACCAGCCGCACCGTACTTTTATCAAACTGACCAATGCGGGCCTCTTTAATCAGCGGATCATTTTGCTGAAACTGAGCGGGAATATTCTTCAACACGCCATTTAAATGAATATCCTCAATATCCACCACGATGCGATCCGGATTGCTGAGGGTAAACTGCTTGTATTTAAGCGAATGATTTGATTCCAGCGTTACGCGAGTATAAGAAGAAGAAGGCCAGACGCGTACGGCAATCACCTGTGCGTCAGCAGCCATGCCAACCCCGCTTACACTTAATAGCCAGGTTGCCGCCGCGCTTTGTAACAGGCGCCGCCGAGTCAGATTGTGATTCGAGTAAGACATGCAACTCCGATCTGATTACTGTGTTATTGCCCGTTACGCGAAGCAAATAGCGGAAAATTGTCAAAAACTTTAACCAATCTCCCCTGCCATGTCATGCAAAAATCATTTTTATGCTTTACAGGCTTTATCTTCCAGGTACGAAGGGGATAAGTTTTAATTTACTCAGCCGGAATTTCCCCCGTTACTTACCCCTTGCCTTTTACCTGTCAAAGAATAAAAATACAAAAATTGCGAATAAAAATTCAAACAGGAGTCACCGTGAAGGAGCGTAGTACAGAACTGGTAGAAGGCTTCCGCCACTCAGTTCCCTATATCAATGCCCACCGTGGCAAAACCTTTGTCATCATGCTGGGCGGTGAAGCCATTGAGCATGAAAACTTCGCCAGCATCGTTAATGATATCGGGCTGTTGCACAGCCTGGGGATTAAGCTGGTGGTGGTTTATGGCGCTCGCCCTCAGATTGATAGCAACCTGACAACGCATCACTACGAACCACGCTACCACAAGAATATCCGCATCACGGACAGCACCACGCTGGAGCTGGTTAAACAGGCCGCCGGGATGTTGCAACTGGATATCACCGCCCGTCTGTCCATGAGCTTAAATAATACGCCGCTACAGGGCGCGCATATTAACGTCGTCAGCGGAAACTTTATCATTGCCCAGCCTCTCGGCGTGGATGACGGCGTCGACTACTGCCATAGCGGGCGTATTCGCCGTATTGATGAAGATGCTCTGCACCGTCAATTGAACAGCGGGGCGATTGTTCTGCTGGGGCCGGTGGCGGTTTCCGTCACTGGAGAAAGTTTTAATTTGACCTCTGAAGAAGTCGCCACCCAGTTGGCGATCAAACTGAAAGCGGAAAAGATGATTGGTTTCTGTTCTTCACAGGGTGTGATTAATGAAGACGGCAAGATCATTTCCGAGCTATTCCCGGATGAAGCGCAACAGCGCATCGAAGCGCTGGAGCAGCGAGGCGATTACCAGTCCGGCACCGTCAGATTTTTGCGCGGCGCGGTGAAAGCCTGCCGCAGCGGCGTGCGCCGCAGCCATCTGATCAGCTATCAGGATAATGGCGCACTGCTACAGGAACTGTTTTCTCGTGATGGTATAGGTACGCAGATCGTCATGGAAAGTGCCGAACAGGTGCGCCGTGCGACGATTAACGATATCGGCGGCATTCTGGAACTGATCCGTCCGCTGGAACAGCAAGGCATTCTGGTCAGACGCTCCCGTGAACAGCTGGAAATGGAGATCGATAAATTTACCGTCGCCGTGCGCGATAACCTGACCATAGCCTGTGCTGCGCTCTACCCTTTCCCGGAAGAAAGCATCGGTGAAATGGCCTGCGTAGCGGTTCACCCGGACTATCGCAGTTCTTCACGTGGCGACATGCTGTTACAAAGAATTACGGCCCAGGCCCGCCTGCAAGGGCTGAAAAAACTTTTCGTCCTGACCACTCACAGTATTCACTGGTTCCAGGAACGCGGATTTTTACTCGCTGAAGTGGAAATGCTGCCGAAGAAAAAACAGGAGCTATATAACTATCAGCGCCGCTCAAAAATCCTGGTGCTGGATCTGACCTGAGCCAATCAATTCACCCGTGGCGTTGAAGCCGCCACGGGCTTATTCTTTCGCTATTAGCGCCATGATTCGTTCAGCCAGACCACTGTGGCGCTGGGTCGGCGTTTTGACCGCCCGGCACAAAATCTTTATATCGGTATACAGCGACAAACGCTGACGAGCGCGGGTGATGGCGGTATAAACCAGCTCACGCGTTAATACCGGCAGATACTGATTCGGCAACACCAGGGCGGTGTGCTCGAATTCCGACCCCTGCGATTTATGTACCGTCATGGCATAAGCGGTGTCATGCGGCGGTAAACGGCTGGGCGCCACCGACTTGGTTTTTCCATTGGGCAGTTGGAAATAAACCCGCATTTCGCCCTTTTCACTCATCATGGCAATACCGATATCGCCATTAAATAATCCCAATACCGCATCATTACGTTCGATCATCACCGGGCGACCGATATACCAGCGATTGAGTGAATGGCGGCTGAGTTGGATCAGCCCGGCTTTATGTAACGCCTGTTCAATTCGCTGGTTAAGCCCTGCGACGCCAAATGGCCCCTCGCGCAGTGCGCACAATTGACGATAACGCTGGAAAGCCAGCAGCACCTCATCCGGGCTGGCGTCGGACGCAATGCGCTGTAGATAATCACGGTAGCCTGCAACACACTGCGCCAACATCTGCTGGTAATCTTCTGTCTCCACCAACGGGCGACAGGCGATATCGGTAAACGAGCCGTTCAAAACAGCAAGAACACGCCGGTCATCACCGTTATTCACCGCCAACGCTAATTGCCCAATGCCGGAATGTTGATCAAAGCGATAACTTCTGCGCAGCAAACAAATGCTGTCGGCCACTGTCATCCGGCTTTCAGGCCCCTTATCGTCGAGCTGACAGCCAGTCAACCGCTGTAGCTGTTGCGCTCTGGTATGGCTATACCCTGCTTCTGCAAAACGACAGATATCACCCAGTACCGCACCAGCTTCGACCGACGCCAGCTGATCGCGATCGCCCAGAAAGATAACTCGTGCCTGCTCCGGCAGTGCGGCAATCAGGTTAGCCATCATCGGCAGGTCAACCATTGAGGCTTCATCCACCACAAGTACATCAAGGTGCAACGGATTACCCTGATGATGACGCAAACGTTGGCTGTCTGGCACCGCGCCCAATAAGCGGTGAAGCGTGGTTGCTTCCTGTGGAAAACCGTCATGATGAGCCTGACTCAGCGAAAGGTTATTCAACGCCGCCCCCAGCGATTCGGTTAAACGCGCCGCCGCCTTACCCGTCGGCGCCGCCAGTTGAATACGTAACGCCGCCCCTGCGTTAAGCTGAATCAACGCGGCCAGCAGTTTGGCGACCGTGGTGGTCTTCCCCGTTCCCGGCCCGCCGGAAATAATGGCAATACGCCGGGTCAGGGCTACTGCGGCAGCAACTTTCTGCCAGTCGGTTTGGTTTTCGACAGAGGGAAACAGCGTATCAAGCACCACACGGATAGACGGCTCATTGACCGGAAGATCGTGATGTTCACGGGCAATAAACTGCGCGACCCGGCCTTCATTCTGCCAGTTACGCTGCAAATAGAGCTTTTGCTGTTGTAGCACCAGCGGCGCCGGACGATTGCCGTCACTGACCGCCGGGGAAGCCAGTAAATGTTGCCGCCACCCGGCGGCGTCCGGTTGCCCGGCGGCCTCCCAGAGTGATTGGGCCAGTTCGCGATCGCGTCCATCAAACAATAACGCAGGCTGTAAGCTATCCAGCGGCAGGCAGACATGACCAGCGCCAGACTGCGCACTCAGACAAGCCGCCGCCAACAGTAAATGGGGATGGTCGCCATCCGCCAGCATTCTGGCAAACTGGATATCCAATGGGCGCAGAAGCCGCCGCTGCAATGCCGTTTCGAGTAACTCAATCATGGCTGGCATCCTGTATCAGCGTCCCGTCAAACAACTGATCCAACCCGGCGACCAAGGCTTCCGGCGGGCGAAAATAAAACACCCCATTACCGGGATAACGCTCATCAACACCGCGCAGAAACAGATAAAATACGCCGCCAAAATGGCGTTCATAGTCATAATTGGCAATGCGGTGACGCAGGTAGCGGTGCAGCGCCAGACTATAAAGCTGATACTGCAAGTCATAACGATGCCCGACCATTGCCTGCTTCATGGCGCTTTGCGTGTAAGCGCTGGCGTCAGCCCCCAGCCAGTTGGATTTATAATCCAACAGGTAATACCGCCCCTCCCAGCAGAACACCAGATCGATAAACCCTTTCAGCATACCCTGAACCTGCTGAAACGACAGGGGCGGACACTGGGCGGACAAAGGATCATATTGCTTCGCCAGACGATCGAGCTGCACCGCCCGCATCGGCGCCTGAATCGGTAAATAAAACTGAAGCTCCGCCTGCTTATGCCGGGCGTCCAGCGCAGACAGGGTTATGCCCTCATCATTAAGGGATGTGGTTAAAACGGCGGTGATCCACTGTTGCAATACCGGATGCCAGCTATCCTCCAGCCCCTGCGCTTGCAGTTGTTCCGTCAGCCATGTTTCATCAACTGGCTGGGTAAAATCCAGCGTTTCAAACAGGCTATGTAAAAACGTACCGGGGCTAGCACCTCGTGGGAACGTGTGCGGGGTAAACTGCATTTCCTGCGCTTCCCGGCGTTCCCCCATTGCTTCAATATCCAGACGCGGCATCAGTTCCTGTACGGCGGAAGAACCGTGCTGCTGCAAACCGGAATAACTGGTCACCCGCCAGCCATCCCGCAACATACGTTCACAGCGGCGGGCCAGCAATTCAGGCCGGTCAGGCTCTCCGGGCCGCCAGGGAATGTCATCGCCAGGCCGTACCGGCGTTAATACCACACCGTCACCCACCATACCTTCAAGCTCCGCCACCAGCGTCGCCACATCCGCTTCTACTCCACGCTGGAGCAAATAACCCAGCGCGCTATGATGCATATCGCTGCTTTCGTCTTTCCTGCGCGTTCGCTGAAGCGGCGCGACGCCGACGCTACAGTGATAGATGGATCGGGTAAGCGCCACATACAATAAGCGTAAATCTTCCGCCAGACGCTCCTCTTCCGCCAGCACCTGACTTTCCTCACTGTTATGCAGATCCAGCAAGGCCTGATAGCTGTTTCTGTCGTGATAAACCCCTTGCGGTTGCACCCGGAAGTTACTGATGAACGGCAGCCAGACCAGCGGGTACTCCAGCCCTTTGGATTTATGGATCGTCACTATCTGTACCAGATGGCGATCGCTTTCCAGCCGCAGTTGCTGGTTCTCCGCCTGTGGGTTGGGCTGGGTGATCTGCTGCGACAGCCAGCGCACTAACGCGTGCTCGCTATCCAGTGCCGATGAGGCATCCTGCAATAATTCACCGATATGCAGAATATCGGTCAACCGGCGCTCGCCATCGACGCTGGCAAGCAGATTTTCCGCCAGTTGATGGCGGCTCATTAAGGCGCGCAGCATGGGCAATACGCCACGTTGACGCCAGAGCGCACGGTAATCAGCAAATTCATCAACCAGAGCATCCCACACCGCTTCACTGCGGCCTAAGGCATCCACCGCCTTTGCATCCAGCCCCATCAGGGATGTCGCCATTGCACTGCGTAATGTCCTCTCCTGCTCCGGCGTCAGCACCGCCTGCAACAGCCACAGGATGTCGCGGGCTTCCGGCGTGGCAAATACGCTGTCGCGGTTGGAAAGATACACCGACGGGATCGCCAGCTTGCCAAGCGCATCCCGTACCAGCGCGGCTTCATGGCGGCTGCGCACCAGGACGCTCATATCAGACGCCTGTACCAGACGCCGTGCGTTACCGGTTTCCAGCCAGGCCTCATTCCGCTGGCTGGCGACCAGCCAGTCGCGGATCTGCGCGGCACATTGCCGAGCCATTAGCTGCTGATAGTCACCGACGCCCATCGGCGTGGTTCCTGTCAGCCACAACTGAAGCGCAGGCTGCGGCTTGCCTGCCACATTAAAAACCAGATCGCGCTTCGCTGCCGCAGGCTCGACGGCAAGAAACGGAATGTCTTTAAAGATAAAAGGATGGTCAATACGTTGAAATAAACGGTTAACGCCGCGCACCATCTGGTGTGACGAACGCCAGTTGGTATCCAGCGTGTAATGAGCGCTCACCTCGGAACGGGCGCGCATATAGGTGAAAATGTCCGCGCCACGGAAGGCATAAATCGCCTGTTTCGGATCGCCGATCAACAGCAGACCACATTGCGGCTGACCAACATACAGCCTGCGGAAAATCCGGTATTGCTGGGGATCGGTATCCTGAAATTCGTCGATCATCGCGACAGGATAGCGTTCCCGAATGGAGCCCGCCAACTGTTCACCAGCGGGCTGCTGCAACGCTTCATCCAGCCGGCTCAGTAAGTCATCAAACCCCAGTTCTGCCCGCTGGCGTTTTTCCTCCCGCACCGAGCGGCGAATTTCACTCAACGCCCGCACCATCACTAAATCACGCAGGGATAGCGAGGCGCGGAGCAACCTGTCTGTTGCCTCAAATATGGCATGTACCGGCGGTTCACCTTTTTTGGTTTTTTCCGCCAGCGCCTGTTGGCTGAATCTGTCCAGCTCTTTCGGTAACTGATAATCCTGTGTTGGTTGCTCCGCCCATTGGGTGACTTTCTGTAACCAGTTAGGCAGATGCTTACTACTGTAGCTGCGTTTATCCACGCCGGAAGCACTAATCAGCGTTGCCAGATCCGCCGAGGCGGTCAGCCATTGCTGCTTAAACGCATCAATCATTGAAATAATTTTCTGATGGCGGCTTTGCAGGGTTTCATCTTCCTGAGGAGGAAAACGCAAAACGGGCGTTTCGCCCTGCAAGTAAGGCATCAGGTCAGCCAGCAGACTCTCTGGCCCACTCCACTCCAACCCCACGACGCGTGCCACATCCACCGGCAGAGGATAACAATAGCGACGCCAGAAATCGGCGCAGGCCTGACGGCGCAATGGCTGTTCATCTTCTATCAGCGCCTGCTCAAACAAAACGCCGGACTCAAAGGCATTGGTGCTTAACGTCCGCTGACAAAAGCCATGAATGGTATAGATGGCGGCTTCGTCCATCTGCCGTTCGGCGGCGAGCAAGGTATCGGCGGCGTCGGTATGCTTGGGGATCTCGGCCAGCAGCAAGGTAAGCAGCGGATCCTGACTTTCCCCGCGAATACAGGCGATACGCAGTGCGTGGATCCTCTCACGGATACGCTCACGCAGCTCTTCCGTGGCAGCTTCGGTAAACGTCACCACCAGAATTTCCTCTACCAGTAATGGCCGTGGATAAGCAGACTGATGTCCCAACCCGAGCAGCAGACGTAAATAAAGTGCAGACAGGGTGTAAGTTTTCCCCGTCCCTGCCGACGCCTCAATCAGCCGCTCCCCCAGCAGCGGCAACGTCAGGACGTTTAATGATTGTGGCGCAGCGTGCTTCATTTTGGCTCATCCTTGCTGACTGGCGCGCCTGTATCCGGGGAAGGCTGCTGCGTAGACTCAGGAGTGGCGCTCATCGCCGGCGCTTGTTGCAATGGCAACGTTTTCTGCAACGAAGAGGCATCAGCATAGGTATGCCAGCCCCGTGGGGCAGCATACTCCAGCTTACCATGATGACTGCCGGAGATTTGCGATAACACCGCCAGTCCTTCAGGTTTCAGCGCCTGATGGAAAAAATCAGCCAGTTGCGCTACCGTCAACCGCTTAATTTCAGCAATGAGCTTCTCACGGGTATCAAACGCAAAATTTTCCCGATCCAGATCGTTGGTAAAGCGCCCGACCTCTTCATCCAGCGTTTGTGGACGCTGACTGAGTTCATTAATCACCCCTTGTTTGTACTGAGCGAAATCTTCAGCCTTCATTTCACGCAGCCGGGTTTGCGCTTTTTGATAGAAGTCCTGATAGCGCGGATACAGATAGGCAGGCTGTTTACTGTTACTTTGCAGCAGGAAACCCACGCCCCATTGACGCCCGACGGATATCGGGAAGGCAAATACCGCATAACCAAGCTGCTCTTCCGTTCTTAACTGGTTGTAGAACCAGGGCTGAATAATCTGCCCCAGCACCGAGCTAAAGGCCATACTTTGAATTTCGCCGTATCCTGTCGGAACATACACCGCCGCCAGCGCAGAGTCGGTGCTGCTGCCCGGACGTTGCAGATTGGCCAGTTGCGTTTTATCGATCTGAACATCATCGCTACGCCACAAGGTTTCTCCGCCACTGTTTAAGCGGGTCTTTAACGTCTGCGCCAGTTCCGTCACCCGTTCAGGCCGTAAATTACCTACCACCAGCATTTCTGGCGTCGCTTTTTGCAGTAGATCCTGCCGGTAACGCGCAACGTCCTGCAAACTGATATCTTTCAACAGATTGCGGCGCTCGGAACGTTCAGTATAAGGCACCTGCGACAGCGCCTGTATTGGCTGCATGGCTTGTTCAAATGCTTTGGCTTTTTCTGCTGACGCCAACTGTTCCAGATACCATGATTTTGCCTGCTGAAACTGCTCTTCGGTTGAGGTGAAAGAGGAATAGCCGTCCACCAGCGCCAATAAAAGCTGAGGCAAATGCTGGGTAAAACCATTGGCGTTGATCACCAGGCCATCATTGCTGGTGGTGGAAAAACTGATGCCGCCAACTGATGCCTGATAGCTCAACTCATCCAACGCCAGCCCGGCCAGATAGTCATTCAACGCGAACAAAACCTGATTGCGGGCCGTGCTGCGGGCCTCTTTATTGCGCAACAACAGCGTGATATCCGCTTTTGGTTCATCCGCGAAATAGCGGCTGGGCATATACAACACACGTAACCCCGGCTGTTGCAACAACATTTTCGGATGCGTAATGCCGGTATCCGCTTTGATCAGGGAAAAATCATCCGGGATGTAGGGGTTGATTGCGGGTAATGTCAGTGAAATTTTCTGCTCCAGTTTTTGCCACCTGGAAAAAGTTTCGGCGGATACCTTTTTGACCTCATAAGGCGCACCAACAAAATAAGCGACTTTGTTATGTGGTTCATTCGGGCTGATGATCCAAATACGGGCGTTCTGCGGGGTCATATAATCCAGCCGCTCGGCAATCGCTTGCGGATCGTATCGGTCGGCCAAATACACAGCATCCAGCGTATGTTCGACCGGCACCCGCAACATGGTATCCACCAGCCACTCAATATAATCCATATCGCGGCTGATAGAGGGATAGCGAAAGTCCAGATCCAACACATGGGCTATCTCATCAAAATAGCGCTGCTGGATACCTTCCCGGCGCACCAGTTGCAGGTAATTGAATATTGCCGCGATAACTTCATCGCGCTGTGCCAGCCCTTTATCCGTTAACGATGCCGAAATCGTAAAGACGCCGCCATTACGATCGATAACCGGGTCCGAGCCTGCGCCAATTGATTCAACCAACCCCTCTTTCTGCAACCAGTCGGATAGCGTGTTCTGGCTGCGGTTGCCGATCAGATAGCTGATATAAGTATCCGTTTTGCTGCGGAATGCCTGGCTGTTGTCTGCCACCCGGAACTCAATCCGCAACTGTTTGCGTGGTTGGGCCGGAACATAATGGATCATGATGCCGCGCTGTTTTTCGGTGGTTACCGGTACGGTAATGGGTGCGACGCTGGCATCATGATTGGCGATGCGGCCAAAAGTTTCCGCTGCCAGCGTTGCCAGCGCCGCTAAAGGCCGATTACTGTAAATCACCCCTTTCATCAGGTTGGCCGAGTAATAACGCTGATAAAACTTCACTAATTCGTCATGCAGCTTGCCGCCTGGCTTATCGCTCAGGGTATCAAGATTACCGCCGGAGAATCGCGAGCTGGGATGCGCCGGATTTAATGTCTCGGCCCCCACCTGCGCCATACGATGACCGTCTCGGGAGCGGGCCATAGTCATTTCCGCATTCACCGCATGACGTTCCCGATCGGCGTTAACCGGATCAAGTAAGGGTTCAGCAATGGCGTCCGCCAGACGATCAACCGCCGGTTGCAGCGCATCATTTTCAACTTCCAGATAGAACGCCGTACGATAAGACGCAGTGCTGGCATTGTGGCTGCCGCCGTGCTTTTTCAGGAATTCCGCCAGGGCCTCCGGTTGCGGATAGCGTTTGGAACCCATCAAAACCATATGCTCAAGATAGTGCGCCAGACCTAACTGGTTATCGGGATCTTCCAGTGATCCTACCGGTAATGCCAGCGAGGCCAGAGATTTCGTTGCCTGCGGATCGGAAACCAACAGCACGGTCATCCCGTTATCCAGTTTTATCGCCTGATACTGACGCGGATCCTTCTCACTTTTACGGATAGTTTGAGCCAGAGGCAGCCAACCTGTCTCAGCCCAACTCAACGGAAGCCAGAGCGTGAATAAAAAAAACAATCCGGTAATCCAGACAAACTGCTTACGCATGTATTTCTCCATAGCCTTTCAATCGATTTTCATATAAATCAAACCAGATTAGAACGGATCGGCGGCAGTAACCAGGTTTGCGCCGCGTCGATAACCTCATTCATACGCCTTTCATCCAACTCACGGACAATCCGTTGCAGGTAGTAATCTTCTCCCTCACCCATCATGCCCATATTGCCCTGCCAGGCCTGTAGCAGTTTGGCGCACGCCTTGCTTTGCGTTTCCTCATCCCATTGAATACTGTCACTTTCACGGTTATAGCACTGGGTTAACCACGCGCTGCCCGACTTATTCAGCAGCAATAACGGTTTATTCATCCCTTGCTGATAGCCTGCCAGCATCAGTTGCAGATATTCCCGCGCCTGCTCTGCGGACATGGAGGCAAAACGCCAGACGGTTTTTTCACGCCCGAGCATCCGACTTTCCCCCTGACCGCCAGTCAGGCACCAGGCCAGATGCTCCAGCCACAGGGTAATGCCGTCCGTCATTGACAGTTTTCCCGGTCGCCAGCGCAACAGCCCATCATGCTGCACCTGGCCCACCCAACCGCTGAGGCGCACGCCATCGAGCCGGATATCCACTTCCAGATTGCCCGCCTTGCCCGGCGCCAGCTCTTCGCGTATACGTTCAGCCAGATCTGACATTTCCTGTTGCTGGGCCTGCCAGTAAAGCTCACCGAACGCACCATACGGCAGCCCGCCTGCCGCACGGACACGTCGGTACAACCGCTCAGGTTCGCCCTCTGCTATCAGGGTATTCAGCAGTTCGGTATTCAACTGATAGCGGCTTAAGTTATCCACGGTGAAGGGCTCTTCATCAAGCAGCTCATCATTTTGCAGCATGAAATTCACGCCCAGCCGCAATTGGAAGAAAGCCCGGATCGGGTGGCGGTAAAAGCGCTTCAGATCGTCCAGACTGATATCGGTATAACGTTCCAATGGCAATTTCTGATCAAAATCAGGCTGCGATTGCCCCTGTCTGCTTGCCGCCGCCAGCCATTCTGCCGCAAAGCTTATCGGCGCCGGGGGGGTAAAGTTTTTCGCGTCAAACGGCATACGGCTATGTTCGTGACACAAATGGCGTGCGACACGTTCCGCACTGGTATCAATGTCGCAATCTTTGTCTTGCGGCAGGTAATAGCTTTGCGCAATGTACTCAACCAATTCGCTGACCAATACGGAAGGATAACGACGGGTATTATCCTGTATCGAGCGGCCAATATAGCTGATGTACAGTTTGTGCTGCGCCGAAAGCAGCGCTTCCAGAAACAGATAGCGGTCGTCATCACGTCGGCTGCGATCGCCACGTTTAATTTGCCGCCCCATCAGATCAAACCCAAGCGGTGGCAAAGTCCGTGGATAGACGCCGTCGTTCATTCCCAGCAGACACACTACTTTGAATGGAATGGAGCGCATTGGCATCAGCGTACAGAAGTTGATGGCGCCAGCCAGAAAGCGTTGACTGAGCCGTTCCCGATCGAGCCGGCGGGAAAGCTCGTCACGCAACAGCGAAACCGGTACAAGCTCCGGGTAACGGGCAGCGGTTCCCATACCGATGATGTGTTGCCACTGTTTTTCGATCAGCGTCAACGCCGCTTCCGTGTCACTGTCTGCGTCAAAAAAAGTATCAATCAGCTGACGACATAAAGGCAGCCATTCAGCCAGCGTACGCGATTGCTGCAAACGATGCCGCCACCGGTTAAGCTGCATCAGCAGTTCAGCCAACTGACCGGCAAGCTCGGCAACCAAACCGCTGGATTCGTCATAAGGCAGCACTCCTTGCCAGTCACCGGCATTGCTGTCCATGGCATAGCCCAGCAGCATTCTCGTCAGCCCAAAACGCCAGGTATGCTGCCCGGTTGCCGGCAGCATTAACTCACGCACATTGTCATCATCCAGCCCCCAACGGATACCGGACTCCACCACCCACAGGCGCAAACGCCGCAACCCTTCTTCCCCAATGCCAAAACGGGCCGCCAGTGCCGGCACTTCCAGCAAAGCCAGCACCTGTTCGGCGGTAAAGCGGCTGTTGGGCAAATCAAGCAGACTAATCACCGCCGCTAATGCAGGGTGGGCATGTCGCGCCCGCTGATCGGAAACGGCAAAAGGCAGATAACGATCTTCTGCTGCATTGCCAAACACCGCCTGAATAAACGGCGTATAGCTGTCGATATCCGCCATCATGACAATAATGTCGCGGGGCGTAAAATCCGGGTTGTCGGTCATCATGGCAAGCAGTTGATCGTGCAATACTTCCACTTCACGCTGCGGGCTGTGACAGGCGTGCAAATCAATGGAGCGATCATCAGGTTCCAACTGACGTTTTTGCGTACTGGTTTCCAGAGCGGCTTGACTGCGCGCCACCACGCCATGATCTTCCAACTCCAGGATGTCGCGCTGTATTGTTTGCAGCAGGTTATCGCCATCCAGATCAACAAAAGCGTCCACCTCCTGCACATTATCCAACTCAGCCAGCAGATAAAGATGATCGCGGCCTAACTTCCCCCAGGAGGACAGCAGCGGGTTATTCACCCACTGCTCACCTTCAGTGTTAAACAGTGAATCAGCCTGTTGCGGATCGCGGAACAGTGGGCGGTAATCAGCAGGCTGTGTGTTATCCCGACAGTACAACTGTCGATTGCGGGTTTTCAGCCTGGCCAGAAACTTATAATCCTGAATGTCACTCCAGTAATCGCGACAGGGATTGGTAAACAGCAAGTGAACATCAATATGCCGGGCCAGCGCCCGCAGCGCCTGCAAGTATATCGGCGGCAAGGCAGAAATACCGCAGATAAATACCCGCGGCGGTAACCCGGCGGGACAGGTTTTCGCCTGCTCCAGCTTTTTGATAAAGCGCTGGTATAGATTGGCATGATGCCACTCAGGCTGGCCCAGCTTACGGGTATAATTCAGCAGCGCACACCATGATGCGGCCTGCCACGGCTGGTTGCCCCCCAGTGAGTCAACCTGTTTTCCCTGTTGCCACAGGTTGATCCACTCTGGACGATAAATCAGATATTGATCGAAAAGATCGGCGATGCGCCCGGCGAGCTGGTGACGTTTACGCTGGTCGCCATCATCCTGTAGATAATGACGCAATGGAGCAAAATCAGCTTGTTCCAGCAGTTCAGGCAACAGATGCATCAATTTCCAGGTCATCGAATCTTTACTGAAAGCACTTTCTTTCGGTATATCAGCCAGAACATGACGGCACATATCCCACAGAAAAACGCCGGGCAGAGGAAAATGAATATTGGCGGCAATACCGAAATGTTCAGCCAGCTCAATCTGTAACCACTGTGCCATACCGGGGCTTTGCACCAGAATGATTTCCCGCTGAAACGGATCTGGCAGCGGCTGACGTTTCATCAGCTCGACCATCAGCCGTTTTAAGATATCCAACTGATTTGAATGGTACACCGTAAACATTCTGGCTCCTGTCCTGCTGCTTGTACTTTATGGTCCGTTACGGATTATGTCGCATGGCGGGGGTGGTTGCCGTCTGACAAAACCAACGGGTGAGCTGTGCCTGATAATGTCGTGGCGTGATTACCGTTGCAGTCGCCCTGCGGCAGTCCGCACTCTGCGCCTGTTCCAACAGATTGAGCTGCCACCCACTTCCCAGCGCCGGAGCCATTGCATGGTACTTCATTCCTGCTTCATACGCTTCCAACTGTTGGGCAGCCAGCCGCCACGCCTGGCGCTGCTGCCATTGATGCTGGAACGACTGTTGCAACACCTGATGATATTGCAACAGCCCAAGCAGCGACACAGCAAACAGTAATACTGCCGCCAGCGTTTCCGGCAGGCTAAAACCATGCTGCTGAAACGACAACTCCCCGAGTGCCTTATTCTGAGTCAGCACAGCGTGCGCTATCCTTATCTGGACAAAAGTCCAGCCAACCCTGAGACACGAGCTGGATCCTGGTACGCTCTGACGCTGACGTTAAGAAGGCGACTCGCTGATACAACACCAGCGAACTCGGCTGCGTGGGGATCTGCCCCTCGCCGCGCAATAGCCACTGCACACCATCGGAAGCCTTTCTCAGACAGGCTTTCAAATTTTCCGTGGCTCGTCTCTGACATTGCCAGCCTCCTTGCGTATCATGCCAGCGAACACTCATTGCCCAGTTCAGAGAGGACAACGCCTGATTAAATGCCCGCAGGTAGTGACGTTCATCATTTCCCATCCGTACTGCCGCATCAAGCTGACGCTGTAAGCCGGACATTAGCAACAGCCCAACGATGGCTATCAGCATAACCATCACTAACGTACCGCTGCCAGACTGCGAGGTTGTTTTCATTGATTGCGGCCCACGATCAGACGGGTGATGTTCCGCCGAATAACCGGATTTTTAGTCCAGTAACCTGCCAGTTGCAACTCATACAGCATAGCGCCTGAGCGATCGACCAGACGTCGCAAACGGAATTGCGTGAGTATCACTTCCCGTGGATCAAAGAGTTTCTCCCAGCGGTCGCCCTGGCAATTGTGCGCCCCGCTTTGAATTTCCAATGCGCCGGAACGCAGCCGGTAGCCAAAAGATTCGGCATCCTGCTGCTCTCCACCATCCCAAACGCCGTTAAGGTTCAAATCGTACGATACATTGAGGCAGCTTTGCGCCATTTCTCCTGGATATTCCCCGATGCTGATTGCCCGCCCCTGACACTCTCCGGCGCAAAAACCGGCCCGGCGAAGATCTTTTTCAATACCGAAGACAACCTGGTTGAATAGCTGTTCCAGCCGGAAATACTGGGCGCTGTTCTGGCTTTGCGTGCGCAGTATCGGATAGAGCTGCGCCGCAGACAGCATAATCAGGCTGCCCAGACTTAATGCCAGCAGGATCTCCGGCAGCGTGAATCCCTGCTGCTGCGCTTTTAACATAGGGGGATCGCCAGAACCGGCTGCGCTTCGCTGCACAGGCGCATACGGCCCCGTACGGAGATCACCAGCCGCAGCCTCCCGGCCGAATTCATCAGCGTAATGTGTCCGGCCTGCGCCGCATTGCGCAAACCGTAAAAAGCAAAAGTATCGCGGGTATACGCTGACACGGCGATATCTTTATTTGCACGCATAAATTGCCGCCCGTTGTCTTCACAGCACACATTACCTTTGCCGCAGCTTACTCTCTCACTGCCGCCGCCCACTCCGTCGTTCATGCACCAGTATTCATCTTGCCGCATCAGCCGTACCATTCGGGTTTCATTAAGCCGATACGCATTGGCCTGAACCCGGTTTAAAAAATCCAGCAGTTGCTTTGCCCCCTGTTCCAGGCGCAACGCCTGTTGATAACCCGCCCAGGTATGCAGACTGCCGCCAGCCAATAGCGCGACTATCGTCAGAACCACCAATAATTCCAGCAAGGTAACCCCCCGCAGTTGTCGATTTACGATTTTCATGCAAGCAGTGTAGGAATTTTATTGAACAAATACAGAGCATTAACAACGTTATGCGTGAAGATACGCAATGTTTTATTGCAACGATGCAACAACGGAGAAACGATGCGGGAAGAGAGGAAAAACGTGCGAAAAGCCGGGAAAAAAGGCCACGAAAGCGGCCCATAAACTTATCAACATCAAATAGCGACAGGAGCTTTAATTGCCGGATGCGGATCGTAGCCTTCGATTTCAAAATCTTCAAAACGGTAATCAAACAGCGTGTCGGGGCGACGTTTGATTACCAGCTTTGGCAAGGCGTGCGGTTCACGGCTTAATTGCAGGCGCGTTTGTTCCATATGGTTGTTGTAGAGATGGGTATCGCCCCCCGTCCAGACAAAATCCCCGACGTCCAGATCGCACTGCTGCGCAACCATGTGCACCAGTAATGCATAGCTGGCGATATTGAAAGGCAAGCCAAGGAATATATCGCACGAGCGCTGATAAAGCTGGCAGGATAATTTACCATCGGCAACGTAGAACTGAAAAAATGCATGGCACGGCGCCAGCGCCATCTTGTCCAACTCACCCACGTTCCAGGCTGAAACAATAATGCGACGGGAGTCAGGATCCTGTTTTAACTGGGTAAGCACCGTTTTCAGTTGATCAATCTGACGCCCGTCGGCTGCCCCCCAGGCACGCCATTGTTTGCCATAGACCGGGCCAAGATCGCCGTTGTCATCGGCCCATTCGTCCCAAATACTGACTTTGTTGTCATGCAGATAAGCGACATTGGTATCCCCTTTCAGGAACCAAAGTAGTTCGTGAATGATTGAGCGCAAATGGCAGCGTTTGGTGGTTACCAGAGGAAAACCTTGCTGTAAATTGAAACGCATCTGATGACCAAAAATCGACAGCGTACCGGTGCCGGTGCGATCGGCTTTCGGTGTCCCTTCCTCGAGCACTTTTTTCATCAGATCCAGATACTGTTTCATATTACCTCACCACGGATATTAAAGAATTACGGCTGACTATTGCTGCACTGGCTGACGACGATAGGCCCAGACCATCATCAGAATTCCGGCTATCACCATCGGCATCGACAAAATTTGCCCCATACTGAGGATATTGCTGAATAACCCCAGTTGCGCATCCGGCTGGCGGAAAAACTCTACAATAGAGCGAAAAACGCCATAGCCAATCAGGAACAACCCGGAAACACTGCCCATTGGGCGCGGTTTACGAATAAACAGATTCAGAATGATGAACAAAACCACGCCTTCAAGCAGCATTTCATAAAGCTGAGACGGGTGGCGCGGCAGAATACCGTACTGATTAAAAATCGCCTGCCATTGCGGATTACTGGCAGACAACATCAGATCTTCGCTGCGTGAACCGGGGAATAACATCGCCCAGGGCGTATCCGTGGCGACGCGTCCCCAGAGTTCACCATTGATGAAGTTGCCCAGACGGCCAGCCCCCAAACCAAAGGGGATAAGCGGTGCAATAAAATCAGCCACCTGAAAGAAGTGACGTTTGGTCCGGCGGGCAAACCACAGCATCACGGCGATCACACCGATCAGACCGCCGTGGAACGACATTCCGCCATCCCAGACTTTGAATAAATAGAGTGGGTTATCCAGAAACGACTGGAACGCATAGAACAACACATAGCCCAGACGACCACCGACAAATACGCCGAGAAAGCCCATATACAGCAGGTTTTCAACTTCGTCTTTGGCCCAGCCGCTGCCAGGTTTGTTGGCACGGCGCACCGCCAGCCACATGGCAAACACAAACCCAACCAAATACATCAGTCCATACCAGTGCAAAGCCACCGGACCAATTGAAAAAATCACGGGATCAAACTGAGGAAACGCCAGGTAACTCGTCGTCATCGTTCACCACATATTTTGTTGTATTGTCCCCGGCGACTAGGCCAGAAGGATAACAGGGCAGGAATACGTTTGATTCTTTCCTGCAAACCGCGGTGGCGAATCATAGCATAGCGCGCCGAATCCGTTGGTTATCCGGGTGGGAAAAGTTCTGTAAAATATTTTTTTTGCGCAAGCGTAGCGGTAAAAGAGCGGCAACGTGGCGCAACCATTGGGAAAATAATTAACGCCCGCCGCGTATCAGCCCACCCAGCCCGCGATCTTCGATGAAGATAGATGCCCACTGCCTGACTTCACTGGCGCTCTGGGCTTGCAGCAATTTTTCAACCAAAGTCCGTACCTCGGGTAAATCGATCTGGCGCAACAGGTATTTAATCCGCGCCACGCTGCGGCCATTCATACTGAGCGTGCGATAACCCAACCCCAGCAGCATTAATGCGCCCAGCGGTTCCCCCGCCATTTCACCACACACAGAAACCGCGATATGGTGCCGCTGGCACTCGATGGCGATGATATTCAACGCCTGCAACATCGCCGGATGCAGGCTGTCATACAGAGAGGCGACATGAGCGTTATTACGATCCACCGCCAGTAGATACTGGGTAAGATCGTTGGTGCCCACGGAAACAAAGTCGACGCGTGCAGCCAGATGCGATAACAGAAAAATCATCGATGGCACTTCGAGCATAATGCCGATACGGGGTTTGGGTTGAGGGAATCCCAGCAGCTCCTCAACTTCACCTGCCGCCTGGCCAATCAGACGGCGAGCCTCATCAATCTCATCCAGACTGCTTACCATCGGCAACAGAATATTCAGATTGCCGATATGCGCATTCGCCCGCAGCATGGCGCGAACCTGAATTAAAAATATTTCCGGCTGATCGAGGGTAATACGGATGCCGCGCCAGCCAAGACACGGGTTCTCTTCACTGATTGGCAGGTAAGGCAATGGCTTGTCTGCGCCAATATCCAACGTACGCAACACCACCTGACGCGAGGGATAAAGCTGTAACATGCTCTGATATTGGGCCATTTGTTCATCTTCAGACGGGAAGCCGCTCTGCATCATAAAGGGGATCTCAGTTCGATACAGCCCTACGCCATCAACCTGATTAATGAAAAGTTTTTCATGCTCCGCGCTTAACCCGGCATTCAGCATCACGTCAATACGCTCGCCGCTTTTCAATACGGCCGGGCGTTCCATGTCACCTTCCGCTAAACGGGTCAGCTCATTTTCCTCGATCAACAGGCGCTGGTATTCCTGCACCAATACCGGTTCAGGCTCCACCAACAACTCACCGCGATAGCCATCGATAATCAGCAACCTCTGATGAAGCAGTTCAGGCTGAATATCCGCACCGACCAGAGTGGGGATCCCCATGGCCCGCACCAGAATAGCCGCATGAGAATTTGCCGCGCCGTCGAATACCACCACCCCCGCCAGCCGCTCCGGCGGTAGCTCCGCCAGCAGTGTTGCCGTCAGTTCATCGGCAACCAGAATGAAGCGTTCAGGCCACTGCCCGATACTTTGCGCATTATCGTCAAGATGAAACAGCAACCGCTGCCCTAAGGCGCGTAAATCGCCGGCGCGCTCGCGTAAATAGGTATCCTGCAAGTTGGCGAACTGCGCGGCAAAACGCTCAATCACCAGTTTGACCGCCCACTGCGCCGCGTTACCGGCATCCACTTCCTGAAACAGTTCACGCTTAAGGCGAGCGTCATTGAGTAGATGAGAATACAGATCGAAAATGGCGGCGCTCTCTTTTTGCGCACTGGCGCTGAAGCGTTTGCTGAAGCGCCGAAATTCTGCCGTTGCTTCCTCTAATGCCTGCATTAGCCGGGAACGTTCTCGCTCACTATCCAGACTTGACGCCGGAAAAACCTGATCCAGAGAAGGCTGACTGCAATCCTGCCAGCCGGGAGCGATCGCCACGCCGGGCGAGGCCACCAGCGCTTTAATTCGCGCCTGACGGTATTGACCAAACAAGGTTTTAATCTGCGACAGGGAAAGAATGGCCGCCATCTGCGTAGCCAGCGTAACCATGAACGACTCTTCGTTTTTATCAAACTGTCGGTGTTCACGCTGCTGTACCACCAAAACCCCCAGCAACTGACGGCGATGGATAACCGGCACGCCCAGAAAAGAGCGGAAATGTTGCTCTTTTACCGCCGGAATATATTTGAAACTGGGATGCTTACGGGCATCCGCCAGATTAATCGGCTCTGCCCGTTGCCCCACCAGACCGACCACCCCTTGCCCAAATGCCAGCGTGACGATACGCCCACGCGGTTTTTTTAACCCACGCGTGGCCATCAGGTAGTAGCATTGGTGATCGTGATCGGCCAGATAAATTGAACAGACTTCCGTGTCCATTGCCTGGCAGGTTTCATTGACCAGAATGTCCAGCGCATCATTAAGGCGGGACGCCGCCGCTACTTTTTCGACAATTTCTCGCAAGCGCGTGAGCATGATGAGCTGAATTACCCTCTCTTTCGTCGGAAGCCAGACGACGACGCCGTCCGCACCGCAGCATTCTCCTGGAGTTGTATCACCGGGCTGATAAATTCTTTCATAACCCGACGATAAACATCACGTTTGAAAGAAACGACCTGGCGCACCGGATACCAGTAACTGACCCAGCGCCAACCATCAAACTCAGGTGTGCCACTGCTTTGCATATTGATATCTGACTCATTACACATTAACTGTAGCAGAAACCATTTTTGCTTTTGGCCGATACATACCGGTTTTGTATCCCAACGCACCAAACGTTTTGGTAATTTGTAGCGTAGCCAGTTGCGGGTAAATGCCAGAATACGGACATCTTTTTTCTTTAGCCCCACTTCTTCAAACAGTTCACGGTACATCGCCTGTTCTGCACTTTCACCGGGATTTATTCCCCCCTGGGGAAACTGCCAGGAGTGCTGACCGTACCGACGAGCCCACAAGACCTGCCCCTGCCGATTACAAATTACAATACCAACATTCGGGCGGTAGCCATCATCATCGATCACCGGACTACCTCGATAGACTTTAAATGCAAAGATAACCTGATTGTTTCACACTCCCGGCAGACGGTAAACCACTGCTTGGGACAGTTATCCTTCTAATAAAATGAAGATAACCCACAGATAGCGACAAAGTTATAAACATGTAAAGTCCGATATTGCCGGTTTATTCACTATTTCTGTGGACATCTTTGTGCAGAACCCATGAAAAAGGGAGTAAAACTTATTTCATTCCGGGAGGGAACTTTTTAGATAATGAAAAAATAACTGTTTTTTTTCATAAAATTAAATCAATTTTTAATAGCGAAACCAGCCTTGAAGATCCTGGTGTAATTATTATCGCCCCAATGCTGGCGAAAGATCGTGCTATGTTGATTTTATCCACAGATGATGAGGTCACATCAGACAAAAAACAGGCAAAAACAGCAAAACCCTCGCTCGTCAAGGCTGTAAATCAAACCAGTAATTCATCTTTATGCAGGTTATCCAAGAAATCTGTGGATAAGCTGGTGTAAGATCCTGTTCATTGTTAGTGTCTACAGGTGCACAGATTATGAAATATGATGAGGCGCTCATTATCAAAATGAAAAAAAATCTCTATGAATCATGCTATTATTGATTTCTTCAACAGCTTCTCCGACTGTGCGTTAATGTTGCTCAACCGTTGTGTTTTTTTTGAGCGGGAAAAATCAGGCTATATACCTTATGAATTCACCATCCGTTCTCACTGCGCCGCCGCATAGTGAACACGAACTGTGGCTGCGCGCCCAATCGCTTGCCGGCTATAATCTGGCTGAACTGGCAAACATTGCACAACTGCCGCTGCCGGCAAACCTGAAACGGGATAAAGGCTGGATTGGCTTACTGCTGGAACGTTTTCTGGGAGCCAGTGCGGGCAGTAAGCCCGAGCAGGATTTCCCCGATATCGGTATTGAGCTGAAGACTATTCCCATTGACGAGCAAGGCAGGCCATTGGAAACCACTTTTGTCTGCGTGGCGCCGTTAACCGGCAACAGCGGCGTCACATGGGAAAGTAGCCACGTCCGCCACAAACTGGCGCGGGTATTATGGATCCCGGTGGAGGGCTCCCGGCATATTCCTTTGGGCGAACGCCGCATTGGCGCGCCGCTTATCTGGAGCCCCAGTCAGGAAGAGGAAGAGCAGTTACGCCGTGACTGGGAAGAGTTGATGGACTTGATTGTGCTGGGACAGGTTGAAAGTATCACCGCACGTCATGGAGAGGTGCTGCAATTACGTCCCAAAGCGGCAAATAGCCGGGCCTTAACAGAGGCGATTGGTGAATTTGGGCAACCGATTCAAACCTTACCCCGTGGGTTCTACTTAAAGAAAACGTTCACCGCTCCCTTGTTGGCGCGCCATTTTCTGCTGTAATCAACCACACTTTCGCTTGCCTGTTCGCTTATCTGGCGGCGTATAATACTGTTCACGTTTCGTTTAAGGTGCATTGATACATGTTTGATTGGATTGTTGATCCGAATGCCTGGTTAGCGCTGGGAACGCTGACCATTCTGGAAATCGTTCTTGGTATCGACAACATTATTTTTCTGTCGTTGGTTGTCGCCAAACTCCCCAAAGCCCAGCAAAATAAAGCCCGTCGCATCGGCCTTATGGGCGCCATGCTTATGCGTCTTGGGCTGCTGGCCTCGATTGCCTGGGTGATCCGCCTGACAAATCCGTTGTTTACCATCCTGGGCAATGACATTTCCACCCGTGACTTGATCCTGTTTTTTGGCGGGCTGTTTCTGATCTGGAAGTCGAGCAAGGAAATTCATGAAACGGTAGAAGGCGGTTCGGAAGATCATGTCTCACAGGTTCATTCATTTTTTGGGGCAATCGTGCAGATCATGCTGCTGGATATCATCTTTAGTCTGGATTCGGTGATTACGGCGGTCGGCCTGTCCGACCATCTGTTTATCATGATGGCGGCGGTGATTATTGCGGTGGGCGTGATGATGTTCTCCGCCCGGACTATCGGTGAATTTGTTGAACGCCATCCGTCCGTCAAAATGCTGGCGTTATCGTTCCTGATATTAGTCGGCTTTACGTTGATTCTGGAAAGCGTCGAAATTCATGTACCGAAAGGCTATATCTACTTCGCCATGTTCTTCTCCATGTCGGTGGAGGCGCTTAATCTGCTGCGCGGCAAAAAAGCAAAGATAACAGATTGAATCACCGCGGGCGGTTTTTCCGCCGCCCGTCCAACTCCTTGTCCATTTTTTCCATTATTCTTACTTAGCCCTTATGGTCTTTTTGCTAGACTCCTTTAATAGTCTTCGATTTTTTGGCTGTCATTAACAGGTAAGTATGATGAAAGTTCGGATGAGAATGGCGATAACGCTGGCGTTATTATTCACCCTCGGTGGTTGCTCCAGTAACTATGTGATGGCGACCAAAGAGGGACAGATGCTGCTGACGCAAAGTAAACCGGTTCTGGATAACGACACCGGAATGCTCAGTTACCTTGATGAACAGGGCAACGAAAAACAGATTAACCGTGATGATATTTCCCAGATCATCGAGCGCTGATTTCGAATTTATGCATTCAGCAGGCACCTCCCCCGACGTTCTATTGTATTAAAGGCGCTTCCCCACATGGCGCAGCTTCGTTATAGTCAAATTCAGAGGAGCGGGTAGACACCTGCTCGTCTGTTATTCTCAGACATAAAGGAAGCTGGCAATGCTATATCACCGTATTCCCCATAGTTCTTTAGAAGTGAGTGTGCTGGGCCTCGGCACGATGACCTTTGGCGAACAAAACAGTGAAGCTGAAGCTCATGCCCAATTGGATCATGCCATTGCCGCAGGGGTTAACCTGATTGATACAGCAGAAATGTACCCGGTGCCCCCACGCCCGGAAACGCAGGGATTAACCGAAAGCTATATTGGTTCCTGGCTGAAATCCCGCGGCGGACGTGAAAAACTGGTTCTGGCAAGCAAGGTTGCCGGGCCGGTGCGCGGTAATGATAGCGGTATCCGTTCGCAGCAGGCGCTGGATCGTAAAAATATCCGTGACGCATTGGACGCCAGCCTGACACGCCTGAACACCGACTACCTCGACTTATATCAACTGCACTGGCCACAGCGGCAAACCAACTGTTTCGGTAAACTGAGCTACCAATATACGGATGAAAAGCCCGCCGTTACGTTATTAGAAACGCTGGAAGCGCTGAATGAGCAAGTCCGTGCGGGTAAAATCCGCTATATCGGCGTTTCCAACGAAACCCCGTGGGGGGTGATGCGTTATCTGCATCTGGCGGAAAAACACGACCTGCCGCGCATCGTTTCAATCCAGAACCCGTACAGCCTGTTAAACCGTAGTTTTGAAGTGGGTCTGGCGGAAATCAGCCAGCATGAAGGGGTCGAACTGCTGGCTTATTCAGCACTGGCATTCGGTACGCTGACCGGGAAATACCTTAACGGCGCCAAACCTGCCGGCGCACGTAATACGCTGTTTAGCCGCTTCGTGCGCTATAGCGCACCGCATACTGAACAAGCGATTGCCGAATATGTGGCGCTGGCCCAAAAATACGGTCTGGATCCCGCGCAAATGGCGCTGGCCTTTGTCCGCCAGCAGCCGTTTGTCGCCACCACCCTACTGGGCGCCACCTCGGTAGAACAGCTTCAAACCAATCTTGCCAGCCTGGAACTCGCATTAGATAAAGAAATACTGGACGAGTTGGAGGCGATTCATCGTCGTTTTACCTTTCCGGCACCTTAATCTTTGCCAGCAAATGCCTTACTCACCACATGCCGCGCCTTAACGAGGCGGCGTGTCATTCGCCAACCACATCAGAATGTCATGCTAATTTGCACCCTGACACTGTCATTATGCGTGTTTTTCCCCACCATACCCTGGTAGCCAATCGATAGTTTCCCGCTCCGCATCAAATCCAGAGACACCCCGGCGCGCAGCAGCAAAGTATCGCGGTCGCCGGATGCTGCTTTGACGACAAATTCATCACCCTGAGCAAAACGCAGCCGCATTTGATTATCATCAGACATCATACGACGCTGGTAACCCGCATCCGTATAAAACGCAACCGGCAAAGGTGAAGAAAAACGCATTTCACTACGTAGCCCCAGCGTGGAAAACACCGTGCTGCCGGTCTGCGTCTCCCAGCCTAACGCCGCCGTACTGCCATTCTCCCGCGCACCGGGCATACCCAGCCAAACGTAAGCCGCGTTGCCATACGGTTCAAGGCTAAAACTGTGGTTAAGCGAAAAACGATGACTTCCCTCAACAAAACCCTGAGCCAGATGCGCATGGTATTCCGCCTGCGCCCGGCTCTCCAGCCCCGGCGCGGTAATCGAACGCTCGCTTGCCATATCCATATAGCTGTATTCCAGACCGGCGCGCACATCCACGCCCCACTGCATCGTGCCGAAATAGCTGGCGATATGATAGGCGGTGACATCAATGCCGGCAGCACGCTGGCCAGCTTTGATTTTGCTTTTCTCACTGCCGAAAGCAAAACCCAGGGTGCTGTTCGCGCCGATTTGGTTACCGTTGCCGATTAAAAATCCATAACCGCTGTGCGTCACGCGGGCGAATCCTGGCTGTTCATCCACGCGCCCTTCGTTCGCCCAGGAGCTTAACCACAGCACATCCGCTTTTCCTTCCTGCATCGAACTGTTAATGGCATCACGCACATACCAACTGCGTTGGAACAGTGCGGAGCGCGAGGCGGCATAAATTTCACCACTGAGGTTATCAAATGCATAGCGGGCGGCCTCTTCGCTCGTTGTATTGGCTATCGCCTCAAAAACCCGGCCATTTTCCTGACTTTCAATCGCCCGTGCGACGGCGCTTTGGTTGCGGCTTTGCGCCACGTCGCTGAACTGCCGGTTATTACGCACGACGTCCAGATAAGCCTGTTGGCCGGTGTAACTCAGCGTATCCGTCAGAAAAAGCGCCTGATTGGTGGAGGTCAGGGCATCAAACGTTCCCGTGAGATCGCCGCCGACATCGAGCAGCGTATAGCGATCGCCCAATGACTGACGATACAAGTTTGTCAGTGTGACCGTCCCTGCCAGATGAGCATCTTGTGTAACAATCAGACTATCCGCCTTGCCTTGTGCGTCAATTTCAAATGCATAGGTGCTGCCTTGATTGAATGTCACATTGCCTACGGTCAATGTCCCGACGGAGGTGCCGGGAGACAGCGTTGCGCCATTATCAAGCGTCACGCTGCCGGCAATAGTACCGTGCCCCCCCAGCGCCGCATCGGATTGTACCCAGACGTCGCCAGCCAGGCTGCCGGTTCCTCCGGCGATTTTGCCAACCACGACCTTGCCGCCCTGCACGATGGTCGGCCCGGCATAAGTGTTATTACCCGTCAGATAAAGCGTTCCCCGGCCCTGTTTACGCAAGCCGACATCCCGCTCAAACAACGTACTTTGGGTATTTTGATTACGTACCTGAGTAATATCATTACCCCAGGTGCTATCCATACCCTGGGTATCAATGCCATACAACGCGTAGGCGCCGCCGGACGCCCCGCCGCCGATATCGCTTTCGGCCAGCCGTCGGGCATTTAGCGCCCCCGGCCCCTGCACCGCTTTATAGGCATTAACGATCCCCTGACCGAACAGCGATTGATACTCATCCTCTGAAAGGATGGTGATATTCTGTTCGCTGGCCGCGGTGACGATAGCGCTTCGAATTTCCGCTTCCGTCATATCGAAATTGCGTAACGAGTCGACCAGAGCATTCATCTCTTCCTCAGTAAACGTCAGGCCGCTGCGGGATGAATAAAATCGCAGCCTGATGCCGACCAAATTCATATCACCATCGTATTCATTGCGCGTCAGCATAACCGCTTTGGGGCGTTTATTGCCGCGCAACGGCGTTGCGGTTGAAAGCAGGACATCGGCAATCTGTTTGCCATCCATGTAGGGAAACGCTTCGCTAACCAGTGCGCCAACGCCTGCCACATAAGGCGCGGAAAACGACGTTCCATCTAACGCACGGTAAGTTTCCCCTTCTCCGGTGGTGGTGATATCCACTCCCGGCGCCAGCAGGCTGTATTCGCTGGCTCCCAGGGCAAGGTTGCTGAATGGCGCAATAAACGCCGCGCTATTTGACAATTGCCGGGGGTCAAACGACATCACATTGATCCAGTTGTTGCCAATCCGGTTTTCCTGACCGGTGACTTCCAGCCACGTCGGCAACCCCGCCGGTAATGCGGGTGTCAGATGTCCTTCGTTCCCAGCGGCAAAGACCATCAACTTTCCGCTTGAAGCGATACGTTCCGCCAACTCGGTAAAACCAGGAACCAGGATATTGCTTATCTCATCCCAGAGTTCAGGTGAGTAGCTGTTAATATCATCGTAATAGAGTGAAATTACCCAACTGTTATTAATGATTTTCACATCCGGATATTCCGCTATCTCGCTTATCGCCTGCGCAATATTGCCGATGCCGAGATCGGTGCCGAGCGCCAGCAGGTTGGCGTTATAAGCAATGCCATGTATGCCGACATCATCCTTTGCCGCACCTATCACCCCTGCGACGGAGCGGCCGTGCGGCCATTCATCGGCTGAGGCGTTAATCCAGCGCGATCTGCTATCCACCCGCCCAAGAAACTCCGCCCCTGACAAGTCAGCACTGGAGTCAATAATCCCCACGGTTGCGCCCTGACCGCTTAATCCCAGTGCATATGCATCGGCGGCGTATATGGAATCCAGCGCCGCCGCATTACGTTCATATTCGGCGGTGCGAAAATCTTCCACAGCCCATGCTGGAAACGGACAGGATAGCAACAACAGTGCGACCGGGATCATCTGCGCCAGAACCCGCCATTCGACACGATATCTTGTCGCCACCGTGTTGTCGGAATCTGACCACCGCGCTTTCCTTTCCCCGCCCATATAACCGCTCATTGGTAAATACAAGCCCACGAGACTCTTCCTTTTTTGTTCCATCTTCTTCATACCCAGGGTTATCGGGCAAAATGACAGTATTTTACTGTGTGGTCACATAGCTAAAAACGTTACCAGCGAGGCGAAATTTAACCGTTCCCGTTCGCGCCCAGGCTGCAATGACGTGAGCTACAGGCTGGAGTCGGAAAGTAAATGAGGAAGAGAGTGCAGAAAAGAAGAGAAATAGAGAGGGAAGCGTAATCGAAAGCCGTATTGGCGAAAACAAGGCGCCCGTCGTCCGAACGCCTTATCATTTACATACCGTGAGGTTATTTCAGCGTTTGCAGCAAACTTTTACGCTGATCTTCCAGCACGGTTACTCGGCTACACACCTCACGACCGAAGTTTTGAAACGCCATTTCCTGATTGTTCCATTCGGTCTGAATGGCTTTCTGTAAGCCGCCGAGATTGCCCATCATTGCCTGTAGCGGATTGCCGCCGTTCGTCATTTGCTTCACCCCCATTTCGTTCAGGCTGTCTTGCAAAACCCCGCCCATGCTTTGTTCAACAATTTGCTTGCCGTCCTGCTCGACCTGCTTTATCGCCTGATGGTGGAAGGTCAGGCCGTCGCTACGATGTTCAATGATACGGTTCATCTGCTGCTTGAGCTGGCCATTCAGCGTGGTCAGCCGGTTGCGTACGTTACTGTCGCTGCCCAATTCCTGCACAATGACGTTATCCAATGCCACGCGCGCTTTTTCCAGATGCTGCTGCGCACCCTGATCGATCCAGGGAAGCTGCTGGCGTAAACCCGCCTGATAATCTTTGGACTGCTGACGCTGCCCGGCATTAAGCGTCAGCGGCGTGCCGTTACGCACAATGTCCCCCTCAGGAGAAATCTGCAAATTTCCGCTGGCGCCCACCACCTGCACATGCTGCGGGCTGATGATAATATCGTCCTGCGGATTAACGTTACACTGGTACGCGGCCTGGGCCTCCCAGGATAGCAACATCAATAAACCCAGAGTCATTTTACGCAACATATATTCTCCTGAAGAAAACAACGACGGCAGCGGGAAATGGGGGAAGCTACCCGTTTGCCCGGCGGAAAATGGCTGAATAACGGCGGCGTTACTCAGCCGGGCGGGGATTTAAAGCAGATCTTCGGGTAAATCCCACCAGATATCGAACAGGTCACTGACTTTAACCTCCGTCAGCTTCTGCTCTTCCAACCAGCGGCCTACCAACTGGCGGTGTTCATCCGTGCAGTGACCGATTTTCTGCAAACAAATCAGCCCTTGCCATTGCAGATAACCACTGCCTTCAAACGCCAGGCCGTTAGGCTCAATCACATCATCAACGAACTTATCCATCGTGCGATCGATATCTTCGACGCTGGTTCCTTCCGGGAAACGCCAGCTCACGGAAAAGCCGGACTCCTGAAACTCATCAATGTGTAATTTTTTGCGTAAACGGCGGCTACGAGCTTGTGCCATTATTTCATCCTCTCAAACATCAGATCCCAAACACCGTGCCCTAAACGCTGGCCACGAACTTCAAATTTTGTCAGCGGACGTGATGCTGGCCGCGCAACGTAGTCATTCTTATCGGAAAGATTGCGATATCCTGCGACCGCGCTCATCACTTCGAGCATATGCTGCGCATAAGGTTCCCAATCCGTTGCCATATGGAAAACGCCGCCGACCTTGAGTTTGTGCAACACCAGCTCAACGAACGGCGCCTGTACAATGCGGCGTTTATTATGGCGTGCTTTATGCCACGGATCGGGGAAGAAAAGCTGCACCAGGGACAATGATCCTTCGGGGATCATGTTTTCCAGCACTTCCAGCGCGTCATGACACATTACCCGCAGGTTGCCGACATCAGCCTCATGCGCCGCAGAAAGACAGGCGCCGACGCCCGGCAGGTGAACTTCAATCCCCAGAAAGTTCTGCTCCGGGTGCTGTGCCGCCATAGTAACCAATGACGCGCCCATCCCGAAACCGATCTCCAGCACCACAGGCGCATCACGCCCGAAAAGCGGCGTAAACGCCAGCGGTTCAGTCTGATATTCGACGCCCATCACCGGCCAGTAGTTATCCAGCGCCTGCTGTTGCCCGTTGGTCAAACGTCCCTGACGGCGAACAAAACTGCGAATACGACGCAGCGGGCGTCCGTTTTCATCAAATTCCGGTGAGATGACGTTGTTAATCATAAAGAGTGTTTACTGTCTGTCCGATTTCATAAGGAAACGCGCATTATGCAAGGATACTGTGGTTTAGCAAGAGTACTGCCTCGGAAAGTTCCGGTTTACAGCACATTCACTCTGTGCTGGAATCGCTGTCAGACTTTTTACCTGCCGGATAGTGATCCCTTTGATGATGCAAGCACAACAGTTCGCGCACCAGGTGCTGAACTGGTATCAACGCTATGGCCGCAAAACCCTGCCGTGGCAGCTTGAGAAAACGCCGTATAAAGTATGGCTGTCCGAAGTGATGTTGCAACAAACGCAGGTCGCCACGGTTATTCCCTATTTTCAACGCTTCATTGCCCGGTTTCCAGATGTGAAAGCGCTGGCTGCGGCGCCGCTGGATGAGGTATTGCACCTGTGGACCGGCCTGGGTTATTACGCCCGCGCCCGCAATCTGCATAAGGCGGCACAGGCCATTGTTGCCCGACACGGCGGTCAATTCCCGCTTACTTTCGATGAGGTGGCCGACTTGCCGGGTGTCGGACGCTCGACCGCTGGCGCCATATTGTCGCTGTCGCTGGGGCAGCATTACCCCATCCTCGACGGCAACGTAAAGCGCGTACTCGCCCGTTGCTACGCGATTGATGGCTGGCCGGGCAAGAAAGAGGTGGAAAAGACGCTGTGGGCAATCAGTGAAGATATCACCCCGGCGCAGGGGGTCAGCCAGTTTAATCAGGCGATGATGGATCTGGGCGCTATGGTGTGTACCCGCAGCCGCCCCAAATGCGAGCTTTGTCCGCTGAACGCCGGCTGCGTGGCTTACGCCAATCACAGTTGGGCGCAGTATCCCGGAAAGAAACCAAAGCAGACGCTGCCGGAAAAAACCGGCTGGTTTTTGCTGCTGCAACAAGGATCGAAAGTCTGGCTACAACAGCGCCCTGCCGTTGGCTTGTGGGGCGGGCTGTTTTGCTTTCCGCAATTCAGCGCACGCAGTGAATTGGAACTCTGGCTGCAACAGCGTGGTCTGAACGCTGACGGATTGCAACAGTTGGTCGCTTTCCGCCACACTTTCAGCCATTTCCATCTGGATATCGTGCCGCTATGGCTGGAGGTCTCACCGGTGGGTGTCTCACCAAAAAGGGCCTGCATGGATGAAGGCGCGGGTCTCTGGTATAACTTAGCGCAGCCGCCCTCTGTCGGGCTGGCCGCCCCGGTTGAACGCCTGCTGCGCGAGTTAGCCCAGCCGCAGCCGGCATTATTGAACTCCTGCACCATTGATGAGGAAGAAGCATGAGCAGAACGATTTTTTGTACCTTTTTACAACGGGATGCCGAAGGGCAGGACTTTCAGCTCTATCCGGGGGATTTAGGCAAACGTATCTATAACGAGATATCCAAAGAAGCCTGGGCGCAGTGGCAGACCAAGCAAACCATGCTGATTAACGAAAAGAAGCTCAGTATGATGAACGTTGCAGATCGCAAGCTGCTGGAGCAGGAAATGGTCAAATTCCTGTTCGAAGGTAAGGACGTACACATCGACGGTTATACGCCTCCGAGTCACTGATATTGCAGGGCCTGACGGCCCTTTTGCGCCCTTATTCCGACACGGCTTTTTATATGAAGAAAATTTTAGCTCTGCTGGTTATCGCCCCGTTACTGGTTTCTTGTTCAGGGAAGAAAAGTAGCGTGGAAAAGGAAGACTTCATCAAAGACACCAACGCCTTTGATATTCTGATGGGGCAGTTCGCCCACAATATCGAGAATATCTGGGGCATAAATGAAGTGCTGATTGCCGGGCCGAAAGACTACGTAAAATATACCGATCAATATCAGACCCGTAGCCACATCAACTTTGATGCCGGTACTATCACCATTGAAACGATTTCAGCGACGGATTCCACCGCCAGTCTGCGCCAGGCCATTATCACCACCCTGCTGATGGGTGATGACGCCACCAACACCGATCTCTATTCCGACGCCAACGACATCCAAATCAGCCGGGAACCCATGCTGTATGGTCAGGTGCTGGACAATACCGGCCAGGCCATCCGCTGGGAAGGCCGCGCCGCCAGTTTTGCTGATTACCTGCTGCAAAACCGGTTGCAAAAACGCAACTCCGGGCTGCATATCATCTGGTCTGTTACCATCCAGTTAGTGCCTAACCATCTGGATAAGCGGGCGCATAAATACCTGCCGCTGGTACGTAAAGCCGCCGAGCGCTACGGCATTGAGGAATCGCTGATCCTTGCCATCATGCAAACGGAATCGAGCTTCAACCCTTACGCGGTAAGCCGCTCCGATGCATTGGGATTGATGCAGGTAGTCCAGCACAGCGCAGGCCGTGACGTATTCAAAATGAAAGGCAAATGGGGACAACCGAGCCGCAGCTACCTGTTCGATCCGGAAAACAACATTGATGCGGGCACCGCCTATCTGTCGATTCTAAAGAACAGCTATCTGGTCGGTATTGAGAACCCGACCTCGCGGCGCTATGCCGTGATCACCGCTTATAACGGCGGCGCGGGCAGCGTATTGCGGGTATTCTCCAGCGATAGAAATCGGGCGGTGAATGTTATCAATAACATGTCGCCGGGCGAGGTATACGATACGCTGACCACCAAACATCCGTCCGGCGAGTCGCGCCGTTATCTGTACAAAGTGAATACGGCGCAGAAGAATTACCGCCGCTAGCGGATGTTCAAACACCGGAATTGTCCGCACCGGTTTTAGTCATGGCTACCACGTCTTCGGTACTGAATACGTAAGGCGTGGTAGCTTTTCTTCTGTTACCGATGTCAGTTTCCTGTTCCGGTAGTGAGGATGTCGGTCGGGTCGGTATCTGGCTGGCATTGCCCCCCATAAACTGTCCAGCGTCCTTAAAAATTTAATGGTAATGTACGTATACATTACCATTAAATGATAGTTTTACGTTCTTTCATACTGTGGCTGATAAAACAGGCATCTCACGGGTAATATATTTTTCGGTTGAAAAGAAAAATAAAAAACGATGCTAAAAATGAACAACTTTCTAAATTAAATTCAATGTGATATCTCTCCATAGTGAAACCTTTGGAGGAAATGAGCGCGGAACCCCTTAATGAAAAAACATGAATCCGTGATCTGCATCACAGAAATTCGCGCATAATAGCCATATTTAACATATATATGTAATCTAAACTTTAATATAAAAATGTTTTCGTCTGGATATAAAAATAACTGGAGGTTGTATGTTATCGGATAATGTACGAAACACGTTTGATAATTTTTCCACATCGTGGGACACAAAAAAAATCTTATAAAGAATAAGGATGGAATAAGTAATCGAATAATAATTCTAATGGATAATTATGTGCGTGATGATCATATCATTCTAGATATCGGAAGCGGTACAGGTAAAATTTATGAGATACTCAGGAGTAAACATAAAAAATGCCTCGTGGACATGGTTGATTTTAGCAAGAAAATGTGTGCCATAGCGATGGCTAAGTCTTATCGTGACACAAAAGCAAACGTATATTGCTCCAGCCTTAATGATTTTAAACCATGTAAAAAGTATGATGTTATAACCTCATTGCAGGTAATACACCATGTACCATCAGTTAGTGAATTCTTAATAAATTGCTCACAACTAATGAAGAATGATGGAACTTTATTGGTACAAACGGTGGGTGAAGGTTATTTAGAGAATATATTTGGCCACAAAACCAATAATCATGATCTGGACATTTTAGGTAGGTTTTCAATACGGGAGCTTGAGTGGGAAATAAAAAGAACGAACTTAAAACTTGAGAGCTTATATAGCGATAAATTCAACTTTTACTTTAATACTGAACTTGATGTTGTGAAATTCATTGAATCAATTGGAACGATTGATAAGATTAATGGCTATGAGAATGGGAAGGTTCCAGAAGTCTTGAAAAGAATTAGTTCGAGGGAAATTTATGGCGAATACTATACCATAGTTTTAAGGAGGAGCCGCAATGATAAATAAAATAAGCACGCTAATAAATAGATACAGTTTTAATCGTTGGTCTAAGACTTACGAGTATGATGTCACCCCTAGCTTCAAAAGGAGAGGATATTCTTATGAGTTAGTTGGAAAAGATATCTTCTCTCATATTCAGACTTCATGCGGGAAAAAGGTATGTGAGTTGGGAGTTGGAACCGGCCTTGTTGCTCAGGCCATACGAAAATGTGGCTATAATCATTTGTTGGTTGGTACGGACATATCAGAGAAGATGTTAGAAAAGGCTTGTCAGAAGAATGTTTATGATCTGCTGATAAGACTACCATGTGAGAATATGTCAACCATGATTTCTAAACATGACATGATATATACGTGCTTTATGTATCATAGCATTCAAAATAAGCGTGTAGCGTTACTGAATATACATAACGCATTGAAACCGGGTGGGGCTTTTGTTCTGGTTGGCCTCTTTAGAACGGGAGGAAGGAAACGCTGCATGACCTATTTAATGGATAACATTCATTCATTGGCACATGAAAAGATGGCATTATCTAATTATCAAAGTAGGCAGGAGACGATAGATGAACTGGAGCGCAATGGCTTTACTATTATTTCTCATAAATTATTAGACAAGGATTCGACTATAGCCGTCAATAGCGTAGGGAAAATGGAACATAGCATGATTATTTGTGAGAGGAATAAGGAATGAATAAATATATAAGAATTCAAAAAGAAGCATTCGATAAGGGTTTTGTGTGGCAAAGCGATGAGGAGGCATTAAGCAAAATTCAAGAAGAACTCAATGAACTTAAGATTGAATCTAAAAAGAAGAGTGCCAATGGGGTTAAAGAAGAACTCGGTGATCTCCTCTTTTCTTGTTTAGGCTTCTCTGTATTCGCTAATGTAGATATTAATAGTTGTTTAGATGCGACATATGACAAGTTTAAAAAAAGGCTCGCCTATGTGTTAGATACCGGTTACAAAAATGATTACAGCGCATTACGTCGGTCGTGGGAAGATGCCAAAAGTAAAACGGACGCCGATTTTGTTGAGTCCCGAAAAAGAATTAAGGTGGCTATAATTGGGTGTTGGGATGAAACTGACGTGAAAAATCTAAAAATAGCGAAGAAATTAGCAGGGGAGCTGGCAAAGTTAGATTGCTTTATTTTCACCGGCGGTGGTGATGGTATAATGAAGTCCGTTTGTAGTCCCCCCTGAATTTAGTCTTACCGTTTAATAGAGTTCTCTGGTTAAAATACAACCAGAGGAGGCTCATTATGAAGAAAGCGCGTTTCACTGAAACTCAGATCCTGCGGGTTCTGAAAGAAGTTGAAGGTGGTCGGCATGTGAAGGATGTGTGCCGTGAAAACGGTGTATCGGAAGCCAGCTATTACAATTGGAAATCTAAATACGGCGGCATGGAGTCCTCTGATATCAAACGAATGAAAGAGCTGGAAGAAGAGAATCGCCGATTAAAGCAAATGTACGCATCCCTCAGCTTAGATCATGAAATTCTTAAGGATGTTGTGTCAAAAAAACTTTAACGGTGCCTGAGAAGCGTGAGCTGGTGCGTTACGTTATGAAGGAACATCAGGCCAGTGAACGACGCGGGTGCCGGATTATCGGTATCAGTCGAAGTCTGTTGCATTATTGCCCGAACACGGCACGGGATCTGCCTGTA
>NZ_MJLZ01000009.1 GCF_003666245.1 Brenneria alni | reverse complement strand
AGTATAGACTGAAGCCCCTTGATTTGGTTTCATTATTATTTCTCTTAGGAGATAAAATTTATTTCCAAAATCCTTTATGCATACTTAGTTTTTTTACGAAACCAGCAGGTAAAAGAGTATAGTTCTGCCCTAGTTTATATCCGATGATTTTCATGAAATTATGCAGGCATGCCCTGACAATCCATGTGGGGTTAGTTTTCATTAAGAATTTAAACTCTGAAATTAAAAATTTTTTTCCTTCACCTCCAGCCCCACCAAAATTATCTCTGATCCACCTTTCATCATGATGAAAAACACCTATATCAAAATATCTCTTAAATTCTTCAAGTGGGGAATAATTATGAGAGTGCTTTACACATGCGTTAGCAAGGTAAGCAATCTTATAGTCGGCTAAAACAGCTTTAGCCGCAAAGTACATGTCCTCACTTAAAATTGTATTTGCCGGGAAACCACCGATATCTCTGAAAACGTCAGTTCTATATGCAGAAAAAGAATTTGAGGTAAATACAGTTTTTATTCCATACTGGTACTTCTTGCTTTTATCTGTAAGAAAGTCTTCTGTACTATAGTTGAAATTTCTTGCATGTATAGCAAGCGGATTTGCATCATCATGAGGTAATTGTCTACCGTAAGCCAAAGCCACTTGCGGATCATCAAAGGCGCGTATAATATTTATTATACAATTGGGGCCGGGAATAGCATCCTGAGTTAAGAAAATAATAATGTTACAATCACCTGCTATTTGCACTCCTTTATTACGAGTGCTTCCATGGTTAAACTCTTCTTTTGGAATTTTTATTGTAGTAAAATTCATCATTTCGCTGTACTGTACGGTGTCATCACTGCTTGATGAATCAATTATTATAATATCATCAACATATTTCTTCTGCTGACTCAACTCTTTTGCAACTACCTTCCACAATACCCCACCATTATATGTAGGTATGACGATTTTTACTTTTTCCAATTCAACCTCTTTTATCTATTTCAAAGATAGTTTTAAGCCCAAAAATTAAATGTTCTGCAGCTTTATTCCACGTAAATGATTCAGAAATAAATTTATATTGTTCAAGATTATCTGTTTCTTTCAACAAAAGAGACGATATCAATGAAAATGCATTTTCAATTTCTGTTGGGTTAAGATAATTTACTCTCTGTCCCAAGTATGAGTTAGTATACCCGTTAGAAGATGAAATAACATGGCATCCATAGGCATAAGCTTCAAGGTCAACTAAAGAAGCGACTTCAAACCAGCTAGCTGAAAGGCTTACTTTTGATCTTGAATATAGTTCGACCATTTCCCTTGAATTTACTTTTCCTAAATATTTTAAATTATCAGTTTCATCAATGACTTTTTGAAATTGCTCACAATATTTTTTAGAGTTTTGATTTAACGCACCAACGAATGACACATTACAATTTAAATTAGCTAATGATTTAGCTATGGCCAGCGCATTTTTCCTGGGTTCAATTCTACCTGCGACGAGAACGTCGATATCTCTCTTGTTCCAGGGGTAATTACCTATTTCTGCCAGATCAACTCCGTTATGAACAATAAAAAAATCATGTAAGGAAACCGAGAAATCTTTTTCTATACTTTCCCTCTCTTTTTCTGCAATGGTAATAAGCGCAGCGCTATTATTTATGATTTTTTTGATAGCCAAAGGATAATTTATAAAAAACTGCCTTATCGCAGGGAAAAGTAATTTTTTGTCTTTAATCCCCCTGATAATATTTTTTAATTTTTCTCTTTTTAAATTATTTGACAATAATTTAAAAGGAGTATACAGCAATCCTTCTCTGACATTTTTTTCATAATATTCGATATAGGAAAAATCATGATGAATAGACAAAATAAAGGTTTTATTCTCTAATCCTTTTAACGCTAGCTTTCTATAATACTCAACTAACTCCAGCGGCCGATCTAAATTCGCTATGATATAACAGTCAAAATCATCAGGAATGTTCATATCATTATAAATGACACCTTTATGATTTTTGGTATTTAAGTACTTTACGTACATTTCCAACTGATATGTATCGCCACCATATTTATTAAAAGCATCCACTCTTGTTAAAAAAGCAATTTTCATATTTTATCTCTATACTCTTCACGATGAGAATTGTCATCTTTCTCTTTCAGGTATACTCCATAGTAAATCCATAAAAGAAGCATAGCTTTCTGAGTAACAAAAATATCAATGAACAGAGCGGTAATCATAAGGATATATAAATAATTTCTAATGATTTTATCTTTAGTTTCCCTCAAAAAAGTTATCAAGAAAAAGCAATAAAGTATTAACCCCACGAATCCATTTTCTGCGAAGAGACGAGTATAATTCCCATCGACAGCCTTGCCCGCAAAAGAGGCTCCAAGTCCAAAAATAAACGAATCCAGACTATTGCAAGTTGTTTTTATCAACATAGCCCAGCGGGTAAACCTTATATATGCACTAAGGTCACCATCATTCATCATTATCTCATTTAATCCATCGCCATAGGTATAATCAAAATAAACATCTTTATTTTCAGCGACTTTACCAGTCGAATAAATGTCTTTAATTTTATTTAACGTACTAGCATCAAAGAACGATTCTATTCTGTTATAAACCTCTGGTATTTTAAATGTCGCATTAGAATACCCTGTCGTCAGATATAAAACATACATATTAGCTAGTAATATAGCACCAAGAAAAGAAACAAAGACGTATTTATTTTTTAATAATGATATCGTCTTTTTAAAATTACCAGCCAGAAAAACTAAAAGGGTTCCTGCTAGCGTAATTCTGGACTGCGTTAATATAAGTATAAAAAATGATAACGCAGATCTAACTACATATCTATTTTCAAAAAAATAGCAAGACAAAAAGGCGGAAACGGCGGCCAACTCCCAAGGCCCACCAGTATTAGCAATCGCACGGTCAAAAGAGAAGCTAGTCAGACCGCCGATTAGACCATTCATTTGGGCCAATACTAAGGCAATACAATAATAAACATATACCGTAAGTATTTTTTTGAAGCTATACCCATAACGAGCAATTTCATATCCAACAAAAACGTACAGAAGATATTCAAACGGTCTTATTGAAAACAAAACCCCCGACAATAATTCTATATTGTTGCCTATATAGTTGTATATTGTAGAAAAAATACAGAATGAAATATATAGTAAAAAAATGAATATTGGTTTTTTCTTAAATACAGCAATTAATTTGTTTTTCTTAAAGAAATAACATAGTATAAAAACAAGTAAAAGAACATCATCAATTCTAATACTAGATAATACTCCTCCAGAATCTGAACCATCTATGCTACCCGATAGTGAAAGCTTAAATCCAAATAAGGCATAAATAAACACCAGTAATACAAATTTTTTATACATAATTATGCTATTCTTTATTTTCTATGCTTGATAATCCTTGCTGGATTTCCAACAGATACTGTATTATCAGGGATATCTTTGGTTACAACACTTCCAGCACCAATTACAACGCCATCGCCGATGGTTACGCCATCAAGAATTATTACATTATTACCGATCCAGCAATCATCACCAATGTTAATCCCTTTTCTGGTGACTCCCTGTAGGAAAATATTACTGTCACCTTCGAATTTATGATTTTCGGCAATGAAGCTAACACCAGCACCGATTTGGCATCTTTTCCCTATTTTTAATTCAGCGGCAGCGCCTAAATTACAACGGGGGCCAATATATGTCTCATCACCGATAAAGATCCCTTCCCCCATCTCCGAGTTGTTACTCGTGATTTGCAACCATGCAAACTCTCGTATAGTGACTCTTCGGCCCAAATTAACCCCTTTTTTGCTCAGGCAGTTTATATATGAAAAATCGCCAATATAACAAAATGGTTTTGAGTTGATATGGTTCGCATGAATTATGCGAGTTTTTTTTCCACAGAAGAAAGGAAATGCGATCTTTTTATTTAGCAAACAACAAGCCAATCCTCTTAATAGAGGTGTCCCGCCTTTTCTAAGGATAAATTCAAAATAATCTCTATAACTTAGTCCATTCCTTTTTATTTTTTTTAAAATTCTACTTTCCATTATCTATTCCTTTATATACAGCCAAATATTTAGAGGCACAGTTTTCTAATGAAAAGCACGAAAGATCCGTCTTCAGGGATGTCTTGGGCATTTTTGCAATTTTTTTCATCGCCTCTGCATAATCCCGGTTTCTGCAAATTAAGCCATTCACTCCAGGTAATATTTGCTCCGGTAATCCCCCCTTATCCGAGACGATAACAGCTTTCCCCATAAATATCGATTCCATTGCAACGCGGCCAAACGGCTCATTGTACCTGGATGGTACTATTACACAATCGACTTTTTTATAAAATTCTATGCTATCGACAACACCTAAAAAAATCACATCATCACAATCTTTAATTAAATTCCCTAAATCTGGATATTTATCGAGGAACTCTTTTTTTAAAACGCCAGCGATAACAATTTTATAGTTTTCATTTCTTATTTTTAGAAATCCCCGGACCAAATCATCTAGTCCTTTTTCTTCTGAAAATCGCCCAATATAGCCAAATATCCTTATTTTATTTTCTAATTCACATTTTGTTTCTGGTATATATTTGGTGTTATCAAAGCCATTATATATTACGCTTTTTTTCTGTTTTTGAAAAAAACCACAAGCCAAATGATAATCCATCATAAATTTGCTATTAAATACAACATGATTAATAGACTTACTACAAACCAACTTATTCATTCTTCTTATTTTGTTTTTCAGTGTATTATGATTTTCATTTATATCACGGTACCAAGAACCACTATCTAACAAATAATAATCTCTGGTTGTATGAATAACACGAAACCCAAAAAACCTTAAAAAAGGGAAAATCCATGGAGATGCCCCTTTTACATTATTTGTATGTACTATATCAAAACCATTTTTTTTTAACCAAAAGCATAAAAAGAGCACCATTGGTATGTTACAAACGTCAATCAAGTTCCACACTACTTTCTTCAAAAAACTTTTCTTTTTTTTATCAGTAGGGAAATAAATATTTAACAATGGCAGTTTGAATATATTAACATTTCTATATTTTATTTTTTTTATTCCTGATTTGAAATTTTGCAAAGCGACGATAGATACATCCTCCCCAGCAGAAACCAATTTCTCCGCCAGCTCAAGACAGGATATTTCACTACCGCCCGACATTTCAGGATAAGAGTTTAAATTATAAATCGCTATCTTATTCATGGCACCTATTCTTTTTAAACAACAGCGAAAGATATATAAATACTATTAAACATTTTAACTCAAATGACCAGGAACACAAAGTAATGTTAAAGTTAATCTAAATAGCTGTTCCAAATAGTAGATCACCAGAAGGGAACTCAGTCCGAATTGAGCGATCTGATCAATCGCCAAAAAGAACACATCACCAACCGGACTGAGCAATGCCGATCATAGCACCGATACCCCGAACCGAACGACACCAGATGCAGAAAGCCATTCATAAAACACGCGATAAACAGCATGCTCGCTGGCTAACAGCCATGCTGATGCTGCACCGGGGCGACACTGTTAGTGATGTCGCCAGAACGCTTTGCTGTGCTCGTTCATCGCTGGGACGTTGGATACACTGGTTTACGCTTTATGGTGCTGAAGGTCTGAAATCATTGCCTCCGGGTCGGGCAAGACGCTGGCTGTTTGAGCATATCTGTTCACTCTTGTGCCAGCTTGTTAAGCACACGCCTGAGCGTTTTGGTTATCAGCGTTCCCGCTGGAGTACAGAGCTATTAACAATAAAAATCAATGAAATAACCGGATGTCAGTTACATGCTTCAACCGTGCGTCGCTGGCTTCCCGCTGCCGGGCTGGTGTGGAGAAGAGCAGCCCCTACACTGCGTATTCGTAATCCACATAAAGAAGAGAAAATGGCAGCCATTAATGAAGCGCTTGCCCGGTGCGATCTTGAAAACCCGGTATTTTACGAGGATGAAGTGGATATCCATCTCAATCCTAAAATCGGTGCTGACTGGCAACTCCGGGGGCAGCAGAAACGCGTTGTCACACCCGGTCAAAATGAAAAATATTATCTGGCTGGAGCCTTGCACAGCGGTACCGGGAAAGTCATTTATGTGGGCGGTAGCAGCAAGGGTTCATCGTTATTTATCGAGTTGTTGAAACATCTAAAGAGCCGATACCGACGAGCAAAAACCATCACAGTGATTGTCGATAATTACATCATTCACAAGAGTCATGAAACGCTATGCTGGTTGAAAAACAACCCGAAGTTCAGCGTAATTTACCAGCCAGCCTATTCGCCATGGGTGAACCACGTTGAACGGCTATGGCAGGCGCTACATGACACGATAACCCGGAACCACTGTTGTCGCTCCATGTGGCAGTTGCTGAACAAAGTACGCCACTTTATGCAGACGGTAAGCCCATTCCCCGGAGGGAAACATGGTCTGGCTAAAGTGTAGCGGTAATAGGATCAGCTATTTAGCAGATCAGTCATATAATCAGGTAGCGCAGATAAATTCATCAATCATGGTAGAAGCCAAACGAAGTTAATTTTTTATATATTAACTTTGGTCTGGCTCTCAAACTTATTTATATCTTTGATAGCATCTCATACGTTAACAATTATTCTTTCCCTTTATACTCATATGTATAATAGTTATAGTTGCCATAACCATAGTAACTGGCAGCACGTTTAACTATAGCATTAAGGATGACGCCTTTAATTTCTGTTCCATTCTGCTCAAAGCGACGAATACTTACCTCAATTTCTTTTAGCGTATTTTCTTCAAAACGCGCCACCAATAGCGATGTCCCGGCATGGCGGCTGATAATGGCCGCATCGGTTACCGCTAGAATCGGAGGAGTATCCAACAATACCAGATCGTAATGCTCACCAGCCCAAGTTATAAACTCGGCAAAGCGACTATGCATCAACAATTCGGAAGGATTGGGCGGCACTTGCCCGCGAGGAATAAAATGCATATTTTCCAGCGCCGTATTGTGCACGCTTTTTTCTGCGCTGCACTGAGCGGATAAAATATCCGAAAGGCCTTCGTTACTGTGAGTGCCCATCAGTTCATGGGCATACCCTTTACGCATATCGCAGTCGACAATCAGCACCCGCTGCCCGGCCTGCGCAATCACAGCCCCCAGGTTGGCGCTGATAAAGGTTTTACCAATCGCCGGACTGGCGCCGGAAATCATCAATACGTTGTTTTTCGCCTCCATCATGGCGAAATGCAGACTGGTACGTAAACTGCGGATTGCTTCAATAGCCAAATCCATTGGGTTACCGACAGCTAATAGCTCGTTAGAGCGCGTATTGGTTTTCTTACTTTTATTGCGGGTAAATAATTCCTTATCTTTCTTTTGCTGCCATTCGGAAAGCGGCACACTGGCATAAACATTAATACCCAATTCTTCTAACTGTTCCGGGCTTTCAATTCCTTTATGCAACATCGTCTTGATGATAACAAACACAGTGGAAAGTACCGCACCAAGAATCAGACTTAATAATATAATTAGTGTTTTTTTAGGCTTAACCGGTTTCAGCTGCGTAACGGCAGAGTCGATAATACGCACATTTCCCACCGTACTAGCCTTATTAATACTAAGCTCTTGCTGTTTATTAAGCAGTTGCATATACACTTCTTGCCCGGCTTCAACATCCCGCGTTAAGCGTAGTATTTCCTGCTGGGTTTTAGGCATCCCGCCCACTCGCTTATTCAGCTTATCCCTTTCCTGTTCCAGCGTGACGCGTTTCTCCATTAAAGCGCGATAGGCCGGGTGCTCTTTGGTATACAGCTTGGAGATTTCCGCTTCTTTAAAGGTCAGTTCATTAAGCTGCGATTCTACCGATACCATGGTATCCAGCACGGCTTTGGCCTCAAGTGACAAATCAACCGAGTCGTTTTGCTGGCGATATTTATTAAGCTTATTTTCTGCGTCGTTTAGTGAATCACGCACAAACGGTAGTTGCTCTTTTAAAAACTCCAGACTTTTCCCGGCTTCTTCCGATTTGCGCTCAACGTTTTGCTGCAAATAGTTTTTGCTAATGCTATTTAATATTTTACTGACTTTGGCCGGTTCTTCCCCTTCCAGACTAAGCTGCAACACGCCGGTATCTTTCCCGCTATCTTCCACTGAAAAATCATTAAGCAGTGCATTAATCGCGGTGAGCACATTTAGCTTTTTTAAGCGGAAAACCGTGCCATCCTTTGCTGCAATATCACTGACCAATAGCGAAAGTCCGTTCTGTTTTTCCAACTGACCGACCGTACCGGTAAAACTGACGATATCGCTGGCGGTTACCTGATAAGTGGTGCTGCTTAATACCGTTAATTCAATTTTTTCATCCTGCCAGGAATCGGGCACCTCCAGGCGAGAAACCGCGATTTCCCCCGGTTCTTTATTTAGAATTCGTGCAAAGCCTTTACCTACAACAGGGAAATATTTTTGCTCAACCACCGTATCCAGAGAAAGATCGCGGATAGTCTTACCAATCACCATCCGGGATTTGATCAGTTCAATTTCTGCATCGGATTGAGGCTTAGCCTCCGGCAGTATGCTGGAGATATCACTCAACAGTTTATTACCGGAGTTCTGCTCCACCTGAATTAACGCATCCGCTTTATAGATTGGCGTGGCCAAGGTGGCATATAAAATCCCGACAATCGTAAATAGCACGGTAACACCAATAATCAACCATTTATTGTCCAGCAATGTTCCCAATAAACGCCCTAAATCAATCTCATCTGAATTGGTTTCAGATGCTTTTACTGAAATTTTCTCTGCCATGGGTTTCCCTGACTGGTTAACGGCTTAATGCTTGCGCCCATTTCCGGGCAGACTGCTCAAGTTGCGAATAGACGAATTCAAATGCTTCGCGGCTTTTGCGGTAGGGGTCGGCAATTTCCTGCTGATTCAACCAGTGTCCGAACAGCATGGTTTTGCCGCGCACCTCGGGGGCAATACGGCACACCTCATCAATATGACCTTTTTCCATCACCAGAATCAGATCGTACTGACGGCATAAAGCGGAGGTGAGTTGTTGCGCGCTATGCCCTTCAAGTGAAAGACCATACTGGCTTGCCACTTCAGTTGCAGTGGCATCTGCCGGTTTTCCTACCAAGGCCCCTAATCCGGCCGAAGCAATCTGTTTTGCGGGTAATGCCTGTTTTAGCAACCGCTCCCCGGTTGGGGAACGGCAGATATTGCCCACGCAAACCACTAAAATAGAATCAAACATCATTTATCTCTATGGCCAGTTACGAATGCGCAATGTGCCTTCGGTCAAGTCGTTAAAGCCGGAGATGGTCGGTACAATCTGGCTGATAACTCGGTTCCAGCGCGCCAGCGGCGCCGTAGTCACATAAACGATATCGTAAGGCTGAAGATGAAACTCCGTGCCCATTACCATTGCCGTAGCATCAGCCATATTGAGCTGATAAATATTAGCCAGCTTTTTACCCTCCGTGCCGCGTAAAGAGCGAATGACAAAAATCCCGCTCGCATCGGACACAGACTGAGATATTCCTTCGGCATTACCCAACGCCTCGGTCAGCGTCATACCGCTGCGGTCCATTTTCAGCGTAGCCTGTTTGGTTACTTCCCCCATCACAAACACTTTCAGGTCATCGTTACGGGGAATATAAAGAATATCGCCGGGATACAGCAGACGGTTTTGCGACAGATCGCCATTTTGCATCAGCGCCTGCAGGGAGATAAGCTGCTCTTTGCCGTTATGGGTCAGCACAATATTGCGCCAGTCGGCATTTTCCGTTAACCCGCCAGCTTTATTAACCGCATCCAGCACCGTCAACGGCACATTGGTAATTTCCTGCTGGCCTGAAGTAGTCACTTCCCCCGTCACATACGCTTTTTGCGAGCGGAAAGCGGCGATGCTGACATCTACCTGCGGGGATTCAATATACTGGGCCAGGCGCCCCATAATCTCATCACGCACCTGCGTCACCGTTTTACCGACAACTTTTACCTTGCCGATATACGGATAGAAAATGGTGCCATCAGAGTGAACCCAGTTACCGGTATCCGCTGCGGTACGGTAAGTCCCCGCCGGGGTGGTTAACTCCGGGTGATCCCATACGGTAACCATAATCACATCGCCAATGCCGATACGGTACTCGTAGCGCTGCAATTCTTGATCAAGCTGTGGATTGGTCTGCGCCACCAGCGGTTTAGGGCGCATTTTATCCACCAGAGACGGGGTCAGCGGATAGACATTGACCAGTTTATCAATGTCAAAATCAGCATCCTGTTGCTTAAAAACTTCTTTACCGCTAGTAGAAAGGTGGGAACCGGGAACAATGGTACAGCCACTCAGCAAGACAGTGGATACCATTAGCGGTATCAACTTCAGTTTATGGTTTATCATCCTGTTTATGCCATCACTTTCAATAAGTTATGATAATATACGTATCAAATCCCTACAAAAACCATTCATTATAGAGAATAAAAGTTGTCTTAATACAATAAATTTGAGTGTAAAAAAACTAGTAATTCATTTATTTAATGCATGTGATCCGCTTACTTTGCCAACCAGTGTAGCCTGATTTTCTCCCTGATTACCCCTACGAATTACTGTCAGAATGTGACATATGCGACTGTTCGACCAGAAATAACCAACAAACATGACGATAAACGCGTTCAGCATTATAGATTCCGCCACACCTGCACGCTCGGCAACAATAGCAATCGCCGCTAAGAATAGTGCAAAACCGGTGATTACAACCAAAGCCTGACGAGGTTTTAATCCGCCCCGTATCAGAATATGGTGCAGATGTTCCCGATCAGGACGGAAAGGACTATGCCCACGAAGAATGCGTCGCACCATAATAGTCGTCATATCCATCAGCGGAATGGCTATCAACCACAATGCGGTTACCGGGTTAATAATCGCCTCTTCCCCCTGAGTCGCCAGGATCAGTAACCAGATTACGGTAAAACCTATCAGTGTGCTGCCTGCGTCACCCATAAAAACTTTAAATTTCTGCCCCAGCGGTATGCCAAGGTTTAACATAATATAAGGAATAAGCACAATCAGCAGACACAGGCTCCACTGGGCAAGCTCAGTTTTGCCGCCCAGCCAGAACAACACGGCCAGCGCTCCGAAAGTCACTGTGGACAGTGAACCTAGCAAGCCATCAATGCCGTCTACCATATTGAAAGCATTGATGGCTCCCCATACGGCAAATAGTGTCACAATATAGCCAAACAGCCCTAAAGCGACTTCATGACCAAAGAAAATGTTACCCAGGGTGGACAGATGGAGGCCGAAATACATCATCAGCACCGCTACCATAGCCTGTAGGACGACACGGGGGAAAACGGGAAGATCAAAGCGATCATCCAGTACACCAACCACCAGCAGCACGCTGGCACAGATCATATAGACGGAGAATTCGGGTAACCATTCAGGATGGAACGCATACAAAATCCATAGCGCCAGGTAGATAGAAATGCCGCCAACATACGGAATGTGTCCATGATGGTGTTTGCGTGCATTGGGCTTGTCCACTAACCCAACTTTTATCGCCGCTTTTCTTGCCAAGAAAAGCGCAATGAATGCACTTATAAAGATAACCGTAAATTCCTGCATTTTCGCACCATCATCAACCGTTATGAGTATGTAGCATCAGACACGCTACCGCCCTTGGCTTATAGCAACCAATGCGCTGTCGAAGTACGGAACACCATCCTGCTGGCTTAGACTTTGGGATCTTCAATCACACTCACTATGTGATATTTATGGCGGGCTATCCTGCTCGCCCCCTGCGGGCCGACACTGCGTAACGTTAAAAAACGCGCCCGGCGTTTTTTATGTTTACTCCGGCTTAAACTAGAACTAACAAAAAATTAACAACCATTTTTTTGTTAAAAAAGTGATCTTTACTACAAAAACTGAATTTTGCACACTCATAGTATTGACGAGTAATTGCAGAGCACAAGGATAAGATGTTTTAAGAGGAGTTTTTCGGAATAAGACTACGTTCATCCATAACTATGCGGCCTCCATTAGAATAAAAAACCAACTTAAGAGTAAAAATCAGTATGTTTTAATAAGAATTTTATTAAAGATGACAGTCTGTAATCATATACAGCTATCCAGACGTATTCTATTCACCGTATGCCAACACTTCAAACATTTCGCGCTGTAACATGGTCATAAAGCTAAAAAATCATATATAAGCGTGATTTTTAATCAGTTTTTATAGCTATCATTCGTTACAGCGGACTCGCATAGTTTGAATGAGTCTCATCCGTAAATAAGTTGTTTAATCACCACTCGCTTACAACAGTTTTTATTAACTGCTACAAATACCCACAAATTCTGGTTCATCTGCGTTTGCCCTGATACGCTAGCAAACGTCATATTCAGATAAAGGTGAAATAACAGGTATGGAGTGGATCGCAGATCCAACGATATGGGCTGGTTTGGCCACACTCGTCGTACTGGAACTGGTGCTGGGAATCGACAATCTCGTCTTTATTGCCATTCTGGCTGAAAAATTACCTAAACAACAAAGAGATAAAGCCAGAGTGGTTGGTCTGCTACTGGCACTGGTAATGCGGCTGATGTTGTTATCGTCGATTTCCTGGCTCGCATCCCTGACTACCCCCCTTTTCGCTCTGCTCGGACATTCATTCAGCGCACGTGACGTCATTATGCTGATTGGCGGCATGTTCCTGCTGTTTAAAGCAACGATGGAACTCAACGAGCGGTTGGAAGGCAAAGATCAAGAACAGCAAGCACAGCGTAAAGGCGCACGTTTTTGGCCCGTAGTTGCGCAAATCGTCGTGCTGGATGCCATTTTCTCGCTCGATTCAGTTATCACCGCCGTCGGCATGACAGACCACTTATTAGTGATGATGTCTGCGGTGACGATTGCCATCTTCCTGATGCTACTAGCCAGCAAACCGCTAACTCGCTTTGTCAACGAGCATCCGACCATTGTTATTTTATGTCTAAGCTTTCTGTTGATGATTGGTTTCAGTCTGGTCGCGGATGCGTTTGGTTATCATATTCCCAAAGGTTATCTGTACGCTGCGATTGGCTTTTCGGTACTCATTGAGTTGTTGAATCAGGTATCACAATTTAACCGCCGACGTTTTCTTTCCTCTTCCATTCCCTTGCGTCAACGCACCGCTGAAGTCGTTCTGCGTATTTTGCGGGGAAATCATGATGAGGCTGAACTGGACAACCAAACATCATCAATGATTGCGGATAATGCGCACACCGGTCAGGAAGTTTTCAACCAGCAGGAGCGCCGCATGATAGAACGCGTTCTTGGTATGGCACAGCGAACCATCAGCAGTATTATGACCTCCCGTCATGACATTGACCCGGTTGAACTGAATATCTCGCAGGCCGAATTAGCGCAAATATTAAAAACCAATCAGCATACCCGGCTGGTCACTATCGACAGTGGGATCTCTGATGAGCTATTGGGAATTGTGAATGTCACCGATCTGTTACAGCAACAGCTAAACCATGAACCTTTTGACCTGCGTATTCTGGTTCGTCAGCCCCTGGTTTTTCCCGAACAGCTTTCTCTGTTACTGGCCCTTGAGCAATTCAGGGAAGCACAGACCCATGTTGCGTTTGTCGTTGATGAGTTTGGTTCGGTGGAAGGTATTGTCACATTAAGCGATGTGATGGAAACCATTGCTGGCAACCTGCCACTGGCAGGCGAGGAGCTGGACGCCCGCCATGATATTCAGCAGAATGAGGACGGCAGTTGGACAGCAAACGGCTATATTCCTCTGGAAGATTTGACCATGCATATACCTCTCACGCTGGATGAAAAGCGGGAATACTATACGCTGGCAGGCTTACTGATGGAGCACTCGCAACGGATCCCACAGGCCGGAGATACGTTATCTTTTGATGGTTACCAGTTCACAATCTTAACGGTAGAAAGCCATCGCATTATGAAGGTGCTGATCACACCAGATAACGATCAGCCGTCTGATTTTGAGGTCTGATGATAATAAACGTTCAGATCGTTTCAATATCAAGAAAATCCCGGCCTGGTATCAAGATGATTTATCTTTTTGATTCCCAGGCTACTGGTCAAGAAAGCGTTTTAAATCCTTACCTTCCTGCTTTTGTTGATTTTTATCAGCCCATTCGTTTAAACGCTTTTTCATTTCGCTCTGCAAGCGCTTACGCAATAGCTGCTCCACTTGCAACTGATAATTCAACTTGTCCCATGAACCATAAATCCGTAACGGTATCGCGGTATTTTTCAGCACCTCAATCAACTGCGCATCACCCTGCCAACCATTGGTAATCCACACGTTCAAATTGGTATCACAGGTTCTGACGAGCAGGTCAATCTGCCCGGCGCCAGTAAGCGTCAGTAATTCAGAGCTACCGATTAGATCACTTATCCGCAGCTTGCCCGCATTCAACTGAATGTTTCCGGTTAATTGCCGAACTTCGGTATAGTGTTCGTAGCGTTCCTGCCCTCGTACACTATTGTTACTGCGCACAACAGCCATCTGCACCATCTGTTGAATATTCAACCCCTGCAAACGCAGGTTGGTGGCGTTCAGTGCCGCTTCCCCCTGCCACTGCTGCGTCATGGCTGGCTGAGTAAAGGCGTTACCGCCGAACTTACCGGTCATAGAGAACTTACCGCTCAGGTTTTCAGGCAAGGCAAACGCTGCCGTCAGTTGAGAAATCTCGACATCGTGGATTTCAGGCTGAAAAGTAATAGCAGGAGAGGCATTGACATCTCTCTTTCCGGGCAGAGAAAAACGCCCGTCGCCCAGTTTGCCGCTTAACGTGGTAATATCCAGCAGCCCCTGCTGATTGGTAGCCTGAATAGTAAACTGGTTAATATTAAGCCCGCGATAGAACAACGTTTCAGCCTGCAATGACAAACGCGCCGTAAATCCCCCCAAGCCGCCCTCACCGTTGTTTAGCATCCTTTCTTCTGCGGAGATGACCGGTTTCCCAGCTTTAACCTGAGCGGCTAAAGAACCACGTTCCGCCGTATTGATACCGAGCAGCGAATCCAAATCGAGTTTGTCAGATTTCAAATCCACCACATAGGCCGGAATATCGCCAAGCGTAGCACTACCGCTTCCCGTCAGTTGGCTCTCATTGGCACTCAACGCCAAATGGCTTACGGTGATTTTTTCCGGCCGTTGCTGATAACTGGCTTGCAAACTGCCCTTGCCAATAATGCCACCGGCTGGAATATCCGCTCCCTGAATCTGGTAATCCAACTTCTCAATATTCACATTTACCTGCTGCGGAAAATGCAGCGTATCCATGTCAGCTGACAGAGAAAAAACAATGTCCCGCTGATCGCGATTGACGCGACTGGACAGTTCAATACTCACCTGACGATTACCATCCTGCTGCATCAATAAATTAATATCGCGGACGTTTATCTGTTCATTGTCGTTACGTTGCAGAATCAGCAAACTGTCTGCGATCTTTAATTTATCAATATCCAACTGCCAGCCTCGCTCTTCAGCGGGGGCCGGTGATCCTGGCGGGGCGATGGGGGCATCAGTGGTTTGTTTAACTTCGCTTTCCGGCGTCAGCCGAATGACCGCGCCTTTCAGCATGACTTGCTTAACCGCGAGTTTATGAGAAAGAAGCGGCCAAAGTTTAACATCCAGACGCATGTTTTCCGCGCTGACCAGCGGTGCGGTTGAGCCTGGTGCGTTTAGCGACATACCGCCAGACAAAATACTGAGTTGCGGCCAGACATGCCAGCGCAGATCACCATCCAGCCGTAGCTGATAGCCGCTTCGCTCCTCGACTTGCCTAACCATGTAAGCGCGAAAATCATTGGGATTAACCAGCATGACCAGCGCCGTCATTCCTGCAACCAGCACAACAAGCAAAATTGCCAGTGTTGTCAGAAATCTTCTCATGCCATCCTCATTGTTATTCGCCTTACCGCAATCAATCAGTCTTCGTCGATCCGGCTTGCCACAGCACCTTGCTGGTCTTTATATTTGGCATCCTGACGGCGGTTATAAGGGCGGGCAGCCGGACCGGAAAGCGGTTCAAAACTCAGCGCGCCAATCATCATGCCGGGACGCAATGCCAACGGCAACTTACCTGAATTATAGAACTCCAGCACAATTCTTCCTTGCCAACCTGGATCGATACGGTGTGCTGTCACGTGAACCATCAACCCTAAACGCGCCAGGGAGGAACGTCCGTCAAGCCAGCCAACCAGATTATCCGGCAATGTTACTGACTCCAGCGTTACCGCCAGCGCCAGTTCTCCTGGGTGCAGAAAGAAGGCTTCGCCTTCCGGCAGGTTGATTTCATCACTCATCACGCGATCCAACGCCGCGCTGACTTCATCTTTCGGGCCACTTAAATCGATAAAGGCCGCAGTGTGCCCTCTGAAAACCCGGAACTGATTCCCTAAACGAACATCAACGGTCGCGCCATTAATTCTTTCTGTTGGCGGACGGGGTGTAATGACCAACCGGCCATCATCCAACCAGACCTCGATATCACGATCACACAGTCTCATTTTTTTCTCCACTCAACATCGGTATTGGGTAAAAAAAACCCAATAAGATTATTCAAAGAACTGGCTTATCTTGGCTTTCAGAATATCAATCGCAATCCGGTTTTTCCCGCCGCGTGGCACGATAATATCGGCATATTGTTTTGATGGCTCAATGAATTGCAGGAACATCGGACGTACCGTTTTCTGATACTGCTCCATAACAGAATCCATTGAACGGCCACGTTCGTTAACATCGCGCCGCATCCGGCGCATCAGGCAGATATCCAGTGGCGTATCAACAAAAATGGAAAAATTCATCTCATCACGCAGACGGGCTTCCGTCAGCAGCAGAATGCCTTCCAGAATAATGACCTTCTTTGGCTCAAGGTGCACCGTTTCCTGCTTACGGGTATGTTCAACATAGCTGTACAAGGGAAGTTCTATCGCCTGACCCGCTTTTAACATTTTAAGATGCGTCAGCAACAGGCTGTGATCCATTGCGTTGGGGTGATCGTAATTCGTCTTGACCCGCTCTTCCATCGTCAGGTGACGTTGATCTTTGTAGTAACTGTCTTCGGGTATCACACCAATATGCTCGTCACCAACCTGGTCACGCAATTCACGGTACAGTGTGCTGGAAATAAGACTTTTACCGGAAGCAGATGCACCCGCTATCCCGATGATGACACACTGATGAGATTTATCAGTCATGGTATTAACGACCTGATTAACATAAAAAAAGAGAGGGATACACCAATGGGTGCCGTGACGCGGCAATTATAGGGAGTTAGCGCTATTCATGCCAGCGTTTCCATTTCACGCTGGCCAGCCGGAATACGCCGCTCCCCGATCTGTGCTATCTCTTTGTTATTACGGCTGTCCCTCCGTCATTTCCGCGCCAAAAACACTCCCGGTGTTTTGAACGCCGATTGCGGCGACCCTAAAGGCCCCCAGGGATGGGACGAGTAACCGATTATCTTGTGGCCGATTACAAGGCGCGGAAAGCGATTTCGGTCGGAATCACCTCCCCCTGCCAGTAAAGCTGTGCGGCAACCTGCCCGGCCAGCTCACGATACAATGAGGTAAATTCGCTGTCAGGATGACTGACCACCGTCGGTTCGCCACGATCCAGATCTTCGCGCAGCGAAATATGCAGCGGCAGTTGCCCCAACAGCGCGCAATGGTATTTTTCCGCCAGTTTCTGCGCTCCGCCTGCCCCGAAAATCGGTTCCAGATGGCCGCAATGACTACAAATATGCACGCTCATGTTTTCTACGATGCCCAGAACCGGCACGCTGACCTTCTCGAACATGGCAATGCCTTTCATGGCATCCATCAGCGCGATATCCTGCGGCGTAGTCACCACTACCGCACCGGTGACAGGAATACTCTGCGCCAGCGTAAGCTGGATATCCCCGGTTCCCGGCGGCATGTCCAGCACCAGATAATCCAGATCCGGCCAGAGGGTGTCCTGCAGCAGTTGCAGCAGCGCCTTACTGGCCATCGGCCCGCGCCACACCATAGCGTTATCATCGGTGACCAGATAACCAATCGAATTGGTTGCCAGTCCGTGCGCCATAATCGGCGCCATATGCTGACCGTCCGGCGAGGTCGGGCGTTCGCTCGCCGCCCCAAGCATGGTGGGAATCGACGGCCCATAGATATCGGCATCCAGAATACCGACATTGCCCCCTTCCGCCGCCAGCGCCAGCGCCATATTCACCGCAGTACTGGACTTGCCGACGCCGCCTTTGCCGGAGCTGACCGCAATAATATTCTTCACGCCTTTCACCCCGGCCTGATCGTTCACCCGGCGCAACGTGGCGATACTGTGCGTTAAACGCCACTCTACCGCCGCCGCGCCAGACAGGCGCAGCAGCTCATCACTCATCGCTTCTTTTAATGCTTCCAGACCACCAAGCCAGGCAAAGGGCATGGTCAATTCAATATGCAACACATCATCCAGCAGCGCACAGTGATGCAGCGCATTCAGGGTCGTCAGGTTATTTTTCAACGTCGGGTGCTGAAAAGACGAGAGTACCCCGGTAACCATAGCACGCAGTGCTTCCGGACGCTGATCGGGGAGATTAGGGTTCATTCCGGCTCCTTGAAATTCTCGTTATTTAACCGATAAAAAACCGTTATAGCATACCAGAAGGACATACGGCTGGCGTCATCAGCGATAAAAAACCCCGTAACGCTTCGCAAAATAGCCACAACGGTTTGGTCTTCAAACCGGTTTGCATAAGGCAGCGGTTTACGCGCTAAGGCGCTATCGGTTAACATCGGCTTCCCTCTATCATCAAAAGAAAGCAAGTTCCTTATGACTCAAGTCGCAAAGAAAATATTGGTAACGTGCGCGCTGCCTTACGCTAACGGTTCGATCCACCTCGGTCATATGCTTGAACACATTCAGGCGGATATCTGGGTTCGTTTCCAGCGAATGCGCGGCAACCAGGTTCACTTTATCTGTGCAGACGACGCCCACGGCACGCCAATCATGCTGAAAGCCCAGCAGATGGGGATCGCGCCCGAGCAGATGATTGCGGCGATGAGTCAGGAGCATCAGCAGGATTTCGCGGGTTTCAACATCAGCTATGACAATTATCACTCCACGCACAGTGAAGAAAACCGTGAGCTGTCCGGGCTGATTTACCGTCGCCTCAAAGAGAACGGCTTTATTAAAAATCGCACCATCTCCCAGCTTTACGATCCGGAAAAAGGCATGTTCCTGCCGGACCGTTTCGTTAAGGGCACCTGCCCGAAATGTAAAGCGACCGATCAATATGGCGATAATTGTGAAGTCTGTGGCGCGACGTACAGCCCAACGGATCTGATCGATCCGAAGTCAGCCGTTTCCGGCGCCACGCCGGTGATGCGCGACTCAGAACATTTCTTCTTTGATTTACCGGCATTCAGCGGCATGTTGCAGGCCTGGACACGTTCAGGTGCGTTGCAGGAGCAGGTTGCCAATAAAATGCAGGAGTGGTTCGATGCCGGCTTGCAGCAGTGGGATATCTCCCGCGATGCGCCTTACTTCGGTTTTGAAGTGCCGGATGCGCCAGGTAAATATTTCTATGTCTGGCTGGACGCGCCGATTGGTTATATGGGCTCATTTAAAAATCTGTGTGATAAACGTAGCGATCTTGATTTCGATGAGTTCTGGCGTAAGGGTTCCACCACCGATCTGTATCATTTTATCGGCAAAGACATTGTCTATTTTCACAGCCTGTTCTGGCCGGCAATGCTGGAAGGCAGTAACTTCCGCAAACCCACCAACCTGTTTGTACACGGTTACGTAACGGTCAACGGCGCCAAGATGTCAAAATCACGTGGCACATTTATCAAGGCCAGCACCTATCTGCAACATCTGGATGCAGACTGCCTGCGTTATTACTACGCGGCCAAGCTCTCTTCCCGTATTGATGACATCGACCTTAATCTGGAAGACTTTGTCCAGCGCGTGAATGCCGATATTGTTAACAAACTGGTCAATCTGGCGTCCCGTAATGCCGGTTTTATCAGTAAGCGTTTCGGCGGCAAGCTGGCCGATAAGCTGGCTGATGCGAAACTGTACCAAACCTTTACCGATGCGGCAGAAAGCATTGCCGAAGCCTACAGCCAGCGCGAGTCAGGCAGAGCGATCCGTGAAGTGATGGCGCTGGCCGATGTGGCCAACCGCTACGTGGATGAAAAGGCGCCGTGGGTAGTGGCAAAAGAGGAAGGGCGCGATGCCGACCTGCAAGCCATCTGCTCAATGGGCATCAATCTGTTCCGTGTGTTGATGACCTATCTGAAGCCGGTGTTGCCTGCATTGGCGCAACGTGCCGAAACGTTTCTGAATCAGGAGCTGAAGTGGGATGAGATTACCGCGCCTTTGCTGAATCATCAGGTGAATACCTTTAAGGCGCTATTCAACCGCATCGATCTGGATAAAGTCACGGCCATGGTGAATGCGTCGAAAGAAGATATGGCGACCGCAAAAACCGTATCCGGCCCGCTGGCGGATAACCCGGTACAGGAAACCATCAGCTTTGATGACTTTGATAAAGTGGATATGCGTATCGCCCAGATCAAACAGGCTGAACGGGTTGACGGTTCCGATAAGCTGCTGCGCCTGACGTTGGATCTGGGCGGCGAAACCCGTCAGGTCTTCTCCGGCATCCGAACGGCTTACCCGGATCCTTCCGTGCTGGAAGGTCGGCTGACCGTAATGGTGGCAAACCTGGCTCCGCGCAAAATGCGCTTTGGCGTTTCAGAAGGTATGGTGATGGCCGCTGGCCCCGGTGGAAACGACATCTTCCTCCTCAGCCCGGACTCCGGGGCTAAACCTGGAATGCAGGTGAAATAAATACGCCGTCCAGATCGTTAGCAAACTGCGTTCATTACGCCGTCTCTGCGGCCTCTTCCCTCCCCCGTCCGATGCAAACGCACGCTATCGGAAGGTGAATACAAAGCCCCTGCTCCTGCAGGGGCAGCCAAACCCAACTTCGGCCGACCATCGATAACAACTCACATTTTCGTTCCGGTGCGGTGCGGTGCCGATGAAGGCGCTGAATAAAATGACATTAGGTATGCCGATCAGCGTTCGCGTTGCGTGCCATAGCCCGAAAAGGCACATTGTGTACTAAATCTCATTTATCCAACAATGCCAAATTTTCCCTTTAATCTGAAAAATAAAAGAATAGGGAACTCCATCCTTAATACACCACAAATAAACCGTAAGTCGCCACAGAATGTCTGTAAAAAAATTAATCATGCTAAAGATTGAATAAATAAACATCAACAAATTGAATGAGAATAGAAAAAATATGCACATAATGAATAATATCTATCCAAATAACTGGCAAACTCACTATCAAGATCTTAGCGACCAGGAAGCAACGAACTCTGGAATGTTAAGCCATTCTGAATACCAAGATGTTGCCTCTTCCTCCAACGTAACGAATCATCCACAATCATTACCCTCTCGTGTTGTTAATACCGCGACCGACCATGAACGCCAACTGAGCCTGGCGCAAATGGCACGTCCTACGGCTGGTAACCAGGAAAGGTCGTCATCAAACATCAATATGCGCCCATACCGCATATTGGAACAAACCTATCGTTCATTATTCAACGCGGGTGGCATCGAAGCAACAAATCGCACGAGCGTACCTAACTCAGGACGTGTATTGGATGTCGACATGGATGAATGCATGGCGACTACCACGCAACATTACAACAGTATCGGCACCAAAGCACTTGGCCCTTGTGTTGCAATATGCGGAAGGAGTAAGAATGAATCAGGAAACATGGTAATGGGCATCTATCATTACTCAGGCCTTGAAGATGCCAATGAAGCGATAGATCATTTAATTAATTCAATAAAAAAAATGGGCGGAAAAACAAATATTGATATCCAACTTGTCGGGGGGTGTGCTCTGGAAGATGAAGATGAAAGTAGCCTCGTCACAGAACAAAACTTACTTAGCCTTAGTAACGAGTACAACATTTCGGCAGTCAGGTTACATGTTAGTCAAGGAGCTGATGAAGACGATTGTACCCATTATGTAAACCTTATTATGACGCCGGAAAAAACTTATTACGGGCCTAATCTTGATTACTAATATTAATATCAGGTCTTTCTTTAAGTTTAGTGAGAGGTATATCCGCTGCGACGACAGGCAAAGCCACCAAAAAAACGCTGATGATAGATAATGACATCAGTTTAATTTTTTAGCCGCAGTAAGTTGATGTTTACTATATAGGGCGATAAACGTGCCGCCGACGACGATTGCCGCGCCCGTTACTTTCCACGGATTCAGACTGTCGCCCAATACTACGGCCCCCATCAGCAAGGCAAAAACCGGGCTAAGTAATGACCAGGGAATAATCTGGTTGACAGGATATTGCCGGAGTAAGCCATACCACAATGAATAAGCCACGACGGAGCATACGATGGCGCTATATAGCACGGCAAACCATCCGCGCCAACTGGCGTGGGTCATGGCGGTCAACTGATGCGACTCAAACAGCCATGACATTATCCCGACTATCGGGATCGCCAACAGCGACATCCATCCCGCCATCGTCACGGGATGGATAGCCGAAACCCGGCGCACGATAACATTGGTGACAGCCCATCCCAATGCGCTAATCAGCAGGATTAATCCCCCCAGCCAACTGTTGAGCGTCGGACTGCCGCAAAGCACCGCCAGCCCTGCCAACGACAGCACAATACCGCTCATTTGCCTTGCATTCAGCCTTTCATGATAGCAGATAGCCGCCAATATCATGGCCAGAGGCGTTCCCAACTGCACAATAACGGCTGCCGTACCGGCATCGGTGTAGGTCACCCCTAGAAACAACAATGAAAAATGCATAAAACCAAAGGTAAATGCCAGACAACACAGCACCGGCAACTGCGCCCGGCGAATACGGGTGAAAGGCACCACCAGCGCAGCCACGACGATAAAACGCAGTAACGTCATAAATAGCGGCGGGATCTCACTCACCCCCATCTTGATCGCCACGGCATTGAACGCCCAACAAGCGACGATGAATATAATCAACAGCAGATGTTTTAATGGCACGATATTTACTCATAAAAAGAGAACATACCGCCAACGGCGGACGGTACGAAACACAATGATGGCGATAATGCTGTTGTGCTTTTTCCAGCTAACGAACGCAATCCTCCCGCAGGCGGCTAAGGCGTTATTTCACCCGACAGTCGTCGAGAGAAAACGAATTGGCCGTGGCAAAACCGCGCAGGCCACCGACCAGTACCGACATTAGTTGCGTGCCCACCTGCTTTTCGGTCAGGCCCACGGTGTCAATCAGATCGAAAATTTCACGCGGGTCAAACAGAATATTCCACAGAAATACCGCCTTATCGCCGATATCCGGCAGATCCATCTCTTCCATAGCGTCACGCAGCGCGGGCCGTACGGCATTGGCTTGCACCAGCAGGTATTCCGCCCCTTCCCACAGGCGTTCCAGATATCCCCGGCGGTTACGCATCGGCACCATCGCCGCACCGCGCTGACGCACCAGTTTGATCCAGTAGCGGCTGATGCTATCCAGCCGCTCCAGGCCGCTGCCGGACTGTTTCTGGCTGTATTCAAGCAACAACGCGCCGACGTCGTGACGATAGGTGTTCAGCACTTCCTCAACCGAAGCGAATTGCCGATACGCCGTCGCCACCGAAACGCCAGCCTCATTGGCGATTTCCGTCATGCTGATCGGCCCTTCCGCCACTTCAAATAGTTTTGCCGCCGCCTGAATCAGGTTCTTACGGTTTCTCTCGGTGTCACTGCGCAGGGGTTTCCTCATCATGATCCTTATCCGTTGGTTATTGTCATCAGGCAGGGTTACCGCAGCATCGCCAACCCCTGTTTCAGGCGTTTGATACCTTCAACGATAGCCTCTTTGCTGGCCGCGTAAGAAAGACGCAAGTGCCCTTCGCCCGCCGCGCCGAATTCACTGCCTGGCCGCACGGCGATACCCTGTTCGCGCAGCAGGGCAACCATGTCGATGGATGGAATCGGCATTTCGTAAGACGGGAAGCAATAGAACGCGCCTTCCGGCTCATTGAGCGTCAGACCGGGGATGTCCCTCAGCCCCTCTATCATTAATACACGGCGTTCACGGTAAATATCATACATACGTTTGACGTCATCTTTACACTCTTTGAGCGCCACCAGCGCCGCTCGCTGAACCGCGCTGTTCACCGAGCCATTGACGCTATTATGCACCCTGGCGGCGGCGGCGATCATTCCGGCGCTACCGGCCAGATAGCCGACGCGCCAGCCGGTCATGGCATAGCTTTTCGAGAACGTCTGGCAGTACAGGGTGCGCCCGCGGAACGTCGGCAACGCCAACACCGAGGTGAACGGCTCGCCATTGAACACCAGATCGCTGTATGCCTCGTCGGCGATAACCAATGTATTGTGTTTATTGACCAGTTTGCCCAGCGTTTCAATCTCTTCACGGGTATGCACGATACCGGTGGGATTACCCGGGTTGCAGAAGACAAACAGCCGGGCTTCTTCCAGTACGTTGTCCAACCGTGCCAGATCCCAGTGGAGATCGGCCTTACAGGGCATCGGCACGCAAACGCCGCCCGCCATATTAACCAGATCCGCATACAGCGAATAGGTAGGATCGGGGATCACCACTCGATCGCCAGGATTGACCATCGATAAGATCGCCGCCGACAGTCCGGCGGTGCCGCCGTGCGTCACCAATACTTCGCCCGCTTTTACCGCATAGCCGGACTGAGCGGAAATATGATCCGCCAGCGCCTGACACAACTGTTTATCACCCAGCAGCGGCGCATAATGGGTAAAGCCGTTTTTCAACGCGTCGGCGGCGGCCTGTACGATGCGTGGCGGCGTATCAAAGTCGGGTTCGCCCATCGCCAGCGAGATCATATCGCCGCTGGACGCCGGCTGTTGTACGCGCAACGAGGTGCGTTCGATACGCAGAACGGCTTCCGCCGCTTTAAATTGAGAGACAGAGGAAAACATGCTTCACCTTTTTCGTTAATTGATGCTCAGAATTCAGAGAGATTCCGTCCGTTCGTCACAGCACTCCGGCGGGGCGTTTTTCCAGCGGCTGACATCCAAATCGCCGGAAATGTCGCGCTGATGAGTGGGCGCCACTATCAGTTCTTCAATCACAGTGCGGGACGGCAGCGCGGCGCACAGCAACACGGCCTCGGCCACGTCCTCCGGTTGCACCATGCTGTCGCGTACACTTTGCAGCGGCGGATTGGCGCGGCTGTCCATGATCGGCGTATTCACCTCGCCGGGCAGAATACAGGTGGCGCGAATGCCGTCATTGCGGAATGTGTTGTGCAGATAGGTCATAAAGTTGCGTACCCCGGCTTTCGCCGCGCCATAGGCCGCCCCCCCCAGCAGATTTGGGCGTAGCGCCGCCAGCGACGATACGGTGATGATGGTGCCGTTGTTGCGCGCCAGCATGTCCGGCAGCACCGCCTGCGTCAGCAGAAATACCGCTTTCAGGTTGACGTTCTGCACTTGCTCCCACTCTTCTTCCGGGACCCAACGTGCGTTCAGGGTTTTGCTGGCGCTGCCGGCATTGTTCACCAGAATATCGACGGCCCCCAGTTCGCGCCTGACCCAACCGACCAGCGCTTCAACTTCAGCCTTGTTTTCGATGTGGGCGGCGTAGGCCGATGCCTGTCCGTCCTGTTGACGGATCTCCCAAGCCACCGCTTCCAACACCGACTGGCGGCGCCCCACCAGCACTACATGCGCGCCGCGTGCCGCCAGTAATTGGGCCGAGCTTTTACCAATGCCGGTGCCAGCGCCAGTGACAATTGCTATCTTTCCTTGTAATGCGTTCATATTCAATTCCTCAACAGTTCTTCCGCACCGACGCCGTAATCACGCAGCGCCCCTTCTTTGGTGATATAGCCTTCTCTAAGGTCGAACAGGATGTCGGCTTTAGCCCGCTCAGTTGTCGGCATCTTGCCGCCGCCGCCGGGCATCTGAATGGTGACTTCACCACCGGGCATCACATCATGGCGACCCACGGGCTTTTCCAATTGCCGTCCATTGAGGGCGATAAAATTCGGCGCGCCGGCTTTGCCGCCCAGAACCCCTTCAGCCGGGTGTTTCTGGCGGGAATAAAACATGCTGTGCGACAGCGGATAGTTGCTGGTATTGCGGATCACCATGCGCTGCGCTACACCGCCGCGATAGCGGCCCGCGCCGCCGGAATCCGGCACAATCGCTTTTTCCAAAAAAAGCAGAGGCGTGGTGGATTCGATCAGCTCAATCGGCGTGGAGGACATGTTGCCGGGGAACCCGGTGACAATACCGTCTGCGGCAGGACGGGCGCCGGTGCCGCCGTTGACGCATAAACTTTCGACAAAGCGGTGGCCGTCATTGAACTGCCCGGCGAAAACGTCGCAGGTCACCGGGGCGCTTCCAGAGTGGCCCATCACCCGCTCCGGCATGACTTCCGACAACGCGCTAAAGATGGCGGCATGGGCCATATGGCCGACGCGGTTGCGCATTTCCACGGCACGTGGCGGGCGGGCGTTGGCGATAGAGCCTTCCGGCGCGGTCACCCGGATGGCGCGGAAACAACCTTCATTATTCGGCAGATGCGGCTCCAGCAGGCATTTGAGCGGATATACGCTGTAGGCATAGGTAAACGACATCGGGCAGTTGCTGCCGAACATCGATTCAGCGGAAGAACCGGTATAGTCGATCACGATACTGCTGCCGTTGACGATGACCGCCACATGCAGATGGATGTCGCCTTCGTAGTCACCGATATCGACGGTGGCCTCATAGCGGCCATCCGGCACCGCCTCAATAGCCTTGCGCATCGCGTTATCGGTCAGGGCGTGAATTTTTTCCGCCAGCGGTTCCACCGAACTGAGGCGCAGGTCGTTCATCAGGTTCAACAAGCCGTCTGCGCCGATCTGGTTGGCGGCCAGCATCGCGTGCAGATCGCCTTCCACCTGATCCGGCGCACGCACATTCGCCAGCAGCAGATCCATCAACTGCTGGTTTACCTGACCGGCGATCATCAGCTTGCTGGGGGGAATGAGAAAGCCTTCCTCGTACATATCACGTGAGGAGCCCATATTCAGCGAACCGCCAATATCCGACATATGCGCCGCCGAACCGGTGAACGCCACCAGTCGGCCACTGCGGAACACCGGAGTGACGATGGTGACGTCATTCAGATGACCGGTGCCAAGCCAGGGATCATTGGTGATCAGGCTGTCGCCCGGCTTAAGCGTTTCCGCCGGGTACTTCGCCAGCAGGTGGCGCACAGTGGCGGGCAACGTGCCGATAAAAACCGGGACGCTGGTTTTCGGTTGCGCCAGCGAATTGCCTTTCGCGTCCATCAGTAAACAGGAGTAGTCGCCCACCTCACGTATGATGCTGGAGAAAGCCATGTTGACCAGCGTGGTGGCCGCCTCTTCCGAAATGCTGACCAACCGATCCCAGGTAATACGCAGACTGATGGGGTCGTCGAGAAAGCTCAGATTATCTTGCGTCGGGTTGGTCATCAGTTTAACTCCATCAGAATATTGCCTTGTTCGTCGAGATGGGCGACCGCACCCGGCCCGACATAAATCGCACACTCTTTTTCCTGTAACAGCGCCGGCCCGTCGATTTTCCGCCCCGTTTCAAGCAGGCTGCGCGGCACCACCCGGCATTCGCCGAACCCTTGTTCGCGCCCCAGATAAACCTTCAGCCGTTTCTCGTGCGCTTCAGGTTCCGGTGCCTGTTTGGCGGAGGTATTCAGGCGTGGCGGCGTGGTCTGCACCCGGCCACGCCAGTTCACCACTTCCACGCCCAGCCCCGGCAAGGTGCGACCGAAACGCGCCATGTGCGCCGCCTCAAAGGCATCGATCAGCGATTGCACGTCTCCCTGAGAGAAAAATGTATCCGGCGGCGTGATAGTCAGTTCGGAGCCTTGTCCGACATAACGCACATCCGCCAGCCGTTGCGCCGTGGCGGTCGCCGGATCGGCATTCGCCGCCGCCAGCGTGGTGAAGGCTTCGTCTAACCCTTCGGCAAACAGCGCGTTAATCGCCTCAAAGTCGATTCCCGGTTGCAGGCGGCAGCGCTCGGCGCGCACGAAATCGGCGCTTGGCGGCGCGGTGAGCAGACCAAAAGCGGAATAAACACCGGCGCCGTTGGGGAAAAACACCCGTTTTACGTCCAACAGTTTGGCCAGCGACCAGGCGTGGCTGGGACCGGCGCCGCCGAACGCCAGCATGGTCATCTGCGCCGGACTAACGTTCTTCTCCACCGCATGGGTACGTAGCGCTTCCGCCATCTTATGGTTAGCGACTTCGTGAATGCCCCAGGCGGCGTCTTCCACGCTCAGGCCCAACGGTTCGGCCACGCGGCGTATGGCCTGACGTGCGGCTTCCACATCCAATGCCATGCGCCCGCCAAGAAAGGCGTCCGGGTCGAGCAGGCCCAGCACCAGGTTAGCGTCGGTGACGGTGGGCAGCTCGCCGCCGCGTCCGTAGCAAGCCGGGCCGGGGTAGGCGCTGGCGCTTTCCGGGCCGATTTCCAGCAGGCCGAGCGTGTCCACGCGGGCAATACTGCCGCCACCGGCGCCAATCTCAATCATGTCCACTACCGGCAGCTTGACCGGCAGGCCGCTGCCTTTCAGCAAGCGGTCTGCACGGCCAACTTCATAATCCGTGGTGATCGCCGGTTCACCGTTGCGCACTACACAGGCTTTGGCCGTTGTGCCGCCCATATCGAAAGCCAGCACCTGCTTCAAATCGGCCTTGCGCGCAAAAGCGGCGGTGGCGACAATCCCGCCCGCCGGGCCGGATTCGATAATACGCGTCGGGTACTCCGCCGCCACTTTGGGCGCCATCAACCCGCCATTGGAACCCATTACCAGCCAGTCGCAGGTAAATCCTCCTTCACGCAGCTTGTTTTCCAACCGCGCCATATAGTTGCGGGCTTTCGGCTGAACAAAGGCGTTCATCGCCGTCAGCACGCCGCGATCGTATTCGCGGATCTCGCGCGACACCTTATGCGACACCGAGATGGATACGCCCGGCAATTCCCGCGCCAACAACGCTTCAATACGGATCTCATGCTCAGGCCAGGCGTAAGCGTGCATACACAGCACCGCCACCGCCTCATAGCTCTGCGCTTTCAGCTCTGCCGCCAGCATCACGATCTCCTGCTCATCCAACGGTGTGACGACCGCTCCCCGGCTGGTAACGCGTTCGTTGATTTCATATGACTGTGAACGCGGCAACAGCGGCGCCGCCGGTGCGCCGTTCAGATCGTAAATGTCGTAACGGTATTCCCGCCCAAGCACCAGCACATCGCGGAAGCCTTTGGTCACCACGAACGCGGTTTTCGCTCCGCGCCGCTCCAACAACGCGTTAATGGCCAGGGTGGTGCCGTGGGTGATGGTGTGAATGTCGCCGGTTTGCAGTCCCGCCATTTCCACCAGTTGCGTCAGGCCGGTATAAGCTCCTTCCGACGGATCATGCGGCGTGGTCAGCGTTTTATGGCGCAGCGCATAGCCGGTGATATCATTCAGCAGCACCAGGTCGGTAAACGTACCGCCAATATCAAACCCGATTCGCCAGGGAAACGCGTGTTTCATAATTACCTCAGTGTTCGATTCAATAGGTTCAGATAACTACCCGATCAGGCAATCACTCCGCATTGAGCGGTTTGCCAGCCGTCTCTTTCAGATACAACGCGCTGATAATGGTGAGAATGGCGGTCAGTATCACCATATAGCTGGGGATACTGGCGATACCGGTCAGACCGATAAGCCAGGTCATCAGCAATGGCGCGGAACCGCCGAAAATCACCGTGGACAGGTTGAAACCAATGCTGTAAGCGCTGTAGCGCACGTTGGTCGGGAACATCTCCGCCAGCGTTGCCTGGATCACTGCGGCATGGCCAGCAAAGGCGAAAGCCAGCAGGATGGCGGCCATACAGGCCAGCGGCATCATGCCCAGCGTTAACAGCCAGAAACACGGCCAGGCCAGCACCGCCATCGCGACGGCGGACGCAATCAGCAGCGGTCTGCGCCCCAGGCGATCCGATAGCCAGGCCATCATCGGGATAGCGCCGATAATCGTCAGCAGGCCACAGGCGGTCACCATCAGGCTCTGTACCTGAGTGAAGTGCATAACCTTGTGTAGATAGGTCGGCATATAGACGAACAGCACGTAATAGCCCGGCCCGTTCACCGCCGGCAGCGTGATCGCCAGACCGATGGCTTTCAGATGACGTTTTGAGGTCAACACGGTACGAATAGGATTGTGAACCACCCGTTTGCTTTGCTTGATCAGTTGGAAGTGCGGGGTGTCCTGAATACGGGTACGGATATAGACGCCGATCATCGCCATAGGTATGGCCAGCAGAAAGGGAACGCGCCATAGCCATTCTTTCATGGCGTCAGCCCCCCAGATGTTGATAAGGCCACTCACCAGCAGGCTACCGAACAGCAGAGCGATAAACGATCCCATCACCAGCGGCGACATCACCACGGCGCGGCGGTGATCCTCGGCATATTCGGCCACGAATGAGCCTGCGCCGGAAACTTCCCCACCGGCGGAGAAGCCCTGCACGATACGCAGCAGAATAAGCAATGCCGGCGCTGCCCAGCCGATGCTGGCATAACTGGGCAATAGACCGATGGCTGCGGTAGCCAACGAAATCATCAGCAGCAGAATCGCCAATAGTTTTTGCCTGCCAATACGATCGCCAAGATAGCCGCAGATAACCCCGCCGAATGGGCGCACCACGAAACTGACGGTAAAACCAAGATAGGTGAGCATCAGTCCGGCGTCGGTCAAGCCCATTTCGCTGGATGAGAACACCAGCACCAGCGTGCTAACCATCAAGCCATAAATACCGTAGTCATACCATTCGACAAATGAACCCACGCCCCCTGCCAGTGAAGCGCGTCTGACAACGTTATTCTGAGCGTTTTCTTTGACGGGTAAAGCGTAATTCATTGGAACCGTTTGTGATTTAGTCATTTTTTTGCCCTGCAACGATAGTTGAAGTTACCCGCTCAACCACTGGCGGCGGCACCTGTTTGCTCTTTAAATCAGCGGTATTTCCGGGTGACCTCGGCAGTCATCTCGGCTTCGCGTTTTGCTACTTCCCGCACTTTTTCCAGCACGTCACGCGCACGCCAGAAGGGAATCACGATAGCGCCGTCTTCATCGGCGACCACGATATCGCCAGCGGCGCACACCACGCCGCCGATCGAGACGGGTTCGCCAATCACACCTGGTCCGTTTTTGTACGGGCCGGCCGGACTGACTCCGCGGGCAAAGGTGGCGAACCCGGTGGAAGCAATGACCCGAAGGTCGCGGACGGCGCCGTCAATTAGCTGTCCGACTGCGCCGGCATGTTGAAAACGTTGGGTGAGCTGTTCGCCGACCAGCGCACGGTCAATATGTCCCATGCCGTTAATCACCACGACATCACCGGGTTCGATATGATCCAACGCCATAATTACGGCGGCGTTATCGCCTGCGGGTACTTGTATCGGTAGCGCGAAACCGACCAAATGCGTGGCGGCGGTCATGGGCTTAATCCCGGCGTCGCACATATTTAGGCGTTCCATCGCGTCGCCGATATTGGCTACCGGAAATGGCGAGAAAGCGTCGAGCCATTCTTTTGACGGTCGATCCCAGTGCGGAGCGATACGGACTTCTGCATCTTCAAGAGCCATGAAACTCACCTCTGTCTTATAATTTAAAAGGAGAAAATTTTCTCTATTGAGAATGTATTATCATTTTTAAAAAGACAGTAATCATATTTTCTTTTGATTAATCCATTGGTGAGGGGAATAAATTTACGGGTTATTATAAAAATTATATGCTTCAATAAGTTAGTCTTTATTTTTCATAATTCATCGGTGGATTTACACTATTCTTGATAAGAAATTCATATACATAACAAATACCACAATAAAATAATGCACCATTTCGGAATATATGCACCATATGCGACTATTATTTTGCATCATATTAGCGCCCGAAATTAGGGCATTGCACCATAATTACTTCATTTAACTAATTGGTGAATATTTAAATCATTATGAGAAAACCAATAATATAGATTCAGATAAAATAGGCTTTTTATCTGAATATCCTGTTATGCCGATAACCTCTATCCGCAGGTTATCACCCGAGACACTCTGCACATGATCCAAGGTCGCATCGACCAGAACCTTGCTCTGCTGCGCTAAGGTTACACAAGCTGCGGTTGGTGGTGATAATCGTAGCGGCAAGACAGCGGCTCAATAGCCGTCCGGCCTATCGAACATTCTATTTTCCGATGAGATCCACTGCCCGGCAGCCAGCAACAATGAGTCGCTATTTGATAAAGATCTGTTTTAACCGCGGTATCAGTTTCATGACCATTACGGTTGCTTGTTTGTATCTCATGGGCCACATTAACCGATATCGACGATATATTGTGCAAAGCACGCCGTGAAACCGGTCTGATCCAAGAAGCGCTCGCCCAACGCCGGGTTGAGGAGGAATGAAACCAGGCGTGCGTATTTGCGGACAACCGTCGCTCGGTAAGCCCGCAGGCCACGCCACTGGCCGCACACAATCTCAAGAAGGTATGCCTTATTCCGATAAGCCGCACCCTTGTCAAATGCAAAAATAAAGGAGGAATCCATGTATACACGACGCAAATTCCTGACCAGCACGCTTACTGCTACAGCAGTACTAACCTTCGGTGGTTTGCCTGGCCTTAACGGCACTGTGCTGGCTCAGGACATGCCCGGAACAGGCAAGCGCCAGCTGGGCCGCTCCGGGATCGAGATTGCCCCGTTCGTGCTCGGTGGCAATGTGTTTGGCTGGGGCATCACCGACAAGCAACGTGCGTTCGATATCCTCGACCACTACCTCGACGCAGGCTTCCAGGCCATCGACACCGCCGACGCCTACTCGCACTGGGTGCCGGGCAACAGCGGCGGCGATTCGGAGACCCTGATCGGGGAGTGGCTGCGCAGCCGCGGCAGGCGTGACTCGGTGGTGCTGATAACTAAGGTCGGCGCCCCCTGGGGCGACAACGGCGGCGGCCTGGCCCCGGCCTATATCGAGCGTGCGGTGGAAGGCTCACTGCGGCGCCTGCAAACGGACCATATCGACGTCTACTTCTCGCACTTCCCCGATCCCGCCACGCCGCACGAGGAAACCCTGGCTGCTTACCAGCGCCTGATCGAAGCCGGTAAGGTGCGGGCTATCGGCGCATCCAACTTCAGCATCGAGCAGGTGCGCGTAGCGCTGGATGTCTCGGCGGCCAACGGCCTGCCGCGCTACGAAGTGCTACAGCCGACCTACAACCTCTATGACCGCCGCGACGACGGTACGAGCGGCTATGCCTATGCTTATTTCGACCGTGCGTTGGCCGACCTGGCGCTCGCCGACGGACTGGGGGTGATCACCCACTCCAGCCTCGCCCAGGGTTTCCTTTCGGGCAAGTACCGCAGCGAGGCTGATCTGTCCCAAAGTGTACGCGGCCCCGCCGTCGCCCGTTATCTCAACGCGCACGGGCATCGCATCCTTGCCGCGCTGGACGAAGTGGCCGCACGGCATCAGGCGCAACCAGCCGAGGTCGCGCTGGCCTGGAACCTGTCGCACCGAGGGCTGACGGCGCCGATCGCCAGCGTGACCAGCATCGAGCAGCTTGACAGCCTGCTGCGGGCACCCGCTCTGGCGCAGGCACTGACGGAAGAGGACATCGCCGTGCTCAATCAGGCCGACACCGCCTGAGGGCTGGCCGCATCAGCACAGAACTGCCGAACCAGAGCATCGCTGGGTTGACGAAGCGTAAAACGACCGGTACAAGATAGAAACCGATAGCCAGCAGAAAACAACAATCGCCAGAAATCTATATGATTTTACTGGCGATTCTCTGGATTATCTAAACTCTCGTACACGATATTTTCTTTGTCTAATCCATCCAGCCTCTCTCAATTCTTCCATAGTCAAACGACCTACACTTTTTGCTCGATGAGTATAAGCGATTGCGATATCGACAATTTCGAAATGGAATCGCCATTCAAAACAAATGGCATCCGTTTTATCGAACTGAACTGCAACAAGCCCACTTCTTTAGGATAGACTGCGGCCACTCATTAATGCGTCTGTTGTCATTCCCTGACCTTTGTTACTTTCGATCTGACTTTTGCACCTTACATTCACAGTTTGTTACGTCGTGTTTCAATAATGACACGCTCATAAAATGAGATTATTCTCACTCTACTGTTTTTTTTAACTCTCTGAGAATTCGATGAATAAAATAATCTTCATAGCTGTAATTGTTTCTTCAATGCTTCTTGGCGGTTGTGCCTCGGTTCCTTTAGCCAGCGATGCTGAAAATGCGACGGCTAAATCATTCCCTACACCGGAAAACGGTAAAGCTGGTCTCTACGTGTACAGGGACAGTTTTGTTGGGAAAGCATTAAGAAAAGACGTTTATCTTGATGGGCGCTGCCTCGGAGAAACCTCCGACAGAGTCTTTTTCTATCAGCAAATATCGGCCAGTCAGCCGCATATGCTGGGGACAGAGTCCGAGTTCTCCCCTAATAACCTGACGCTCAATGTAACCCCTGGGAAGAACCACTTTGTTCGCCAGTACATCAAAATGGGCGTTTTCGTTGGCGGTGCCGGGCTGGAACAGGTTTCTGAAAGCGAAGGTATGCGCGTCGTTTCCAAATCGGAAGTTAAGTTAGCCGTACCAGGTAAGTGCGATAACTAATCGGCTGCGATTGTATGCTACTGGCGTCCAGCCCGCATCCGTGGCTGGATGTTGTTTCACTGCTCCGCACCAGCATTTCTGTTTGATGGCCTGGACGATGGCCCCGGCCTGTGCCTTTAATTCCTCTCGTTTTACACGTTTGCCCAACACAATTATTTGCCAGATTAGCAGGGGCTTCTTAACAATCTTATTGTCATTTTTTCGAATAGACTCTGTAAGTCCGCTTCTCTCATAGCAGACCTGATGGCCCTTCTGTTTGCCCGCTCTGTACCAGGAGCGGCCAACAAAATGAATCAAAAAAACGCTATACCGTGGTCACTTTTAGCTAGCAACTATAATATCGGCGTCTCCACAATGGAGAATTGAGCAATTTTTATGGGAGATCACCACTCTATATGACAGAGATTTCTTGCAGCTCTGACCGGTCGAACTGGTCGGATATTGCATAACTCCCAGGCAAACCAATTACCCATTCATTTTTCTGGGTAGGAAATACAATATCCACCATCAGCCATGATTATGTTAGCAAGCCCTGTTCGGTCTAAGTGTTAGCGGAACTCAGCGGATGCTAAAAACTTATTCCCACTCTATCGTCGCCGGGGGCTTTCCTGACACGTCATACACCACGCGGGAAATGCCATCCACTTCGTTGATAATACGGTTAGATACGCGACCGAGGAATTCATACGGCAAATGCGCCCAGTGTGCGGTCATAAAGTCGATGGTTTCTACCGCACGCAGCGAGACGACCCAATCATACTTGCGGCCATCACCCATTACGCCGACAGAACGTACCGGCAGAAAGACGGTAAATGCCTGACTCACCTTGTTATACAGATCGGCCTTATGCAGTTCTTCAATGAAGATTGCATCGGCACGGCGCAATAGATCGCAGTATTCTTTTTTCACTTCGCCCAATACACGCACGCCAAGCCCCGGCCCCGGGAATGGATGTCGGTAAAGCATGTTGTACGGCAAGCCCAGTTCCAGACCGATCTTGCGAACTTCGTCTTTGAACAGTTCTTTCAGCGGCTCTACCAGACCCAGCTTCATCTCTTTCGGCAGACCACCGACGTTATGATGAGACTTGATGACATGGGCCTTACCGGTTGCCGACGCGGCGGATTCAATAACATCCGGGTAGATGGTGCCCTGCGCCAACCACTTGACCTGATCCTGCTTACTGGCTTCTTCGTCGAATACTTCAACAAAGACACGACCGATTGTTTTGCGTTTCACTTCCGGATCATCAATCCCGGCCAGCGCATTGAGAAAACGATTTTCCGCCGGCACGTGAACGATATTCAGGCCGAAATGATCGCCGAACATCTCCAGTACCTGATCGGCTTCGTTCAAGCGCAACAATCCGTTATCTACAAACACACAGGTCAGGCGCTTACCAATCGCACGATGCAGTAACATCGCCGTGACCGAAGAATCGACCCCGCCGGACAAACCGAGGATCACGTGATCGTCGCCCACCTGCTGCTGAATACGCGCCACTGCGTCGTCGATAATCTTGGCTGGCGTCCACAGGGCTTCACACTGGCAGATATCACGCACAAAACGCTCCAGAAGACGCAGCCCTTGTCGGGTATGCGTCACTTCCGGGTGGAACTGTACGCCGTAAAAATGCTTCTCTTCGTTAGCCATAATGGCAAACGGGCAGGTATCGGTACTGGCAACCGTGACGAAATCAGCGGGGATCGTCGTCACTTTATCACCGTGGCTCATCCAGACGTCCAGCAGCGGTGCGCCATCTGCGCTCAACGCATCCTGAATATCCCGCACCAGTTCGCTATTGGTTTTAACTTCAACCTGGGCATAGCCGAATTCACGTTGGGTGGAACCTTCAACTTTGCCGCCCAATTGCATCGCCATAGTCTGCATACCATAGCAGACGCCAAGTACCGGCACGCCAGCCTGGAAAACATACTCAGGCGCGCGCGGACTGTTAAACTCGGTGGTGCTTTCCGGGCCGCCGGAAAGGATAATCCCGTTCGGATTGAATTCGCGGATCTGCGCTTCTGTGACATCCCATGCCCAAAGTTCACAATAAACACCCAGTTCACGAATACGTCGTGCAACCAACTGAGTGTATTGCGAGCCGAAATCCAAAATAAGAATGCGGTGTTGATGAATGTTTTCTGTCATGAGAGGCGTATTCCAAAATACGAAAAAGCAAAAGTGATTAAACCCGGTAATGTTACCGGGTTTAACGGGTTAAATCAGCCTGCAAATCACCTTATGAACCCATCCGGTAGTTCGGTGACTCCTTAGTAATGGTAACGTCGTGGACATGGCTTTCCTGAATACCGGCGCCACTGATGCGCACAAACTCAGCCTGAGTACGCAGGGCATCAATCGTCCCGCATCCGGTCAGGCCCATACAGGAACGCAGACCGCCCATTTGTTGATGGACGATTTCTTTCAGGCGGCCTTTGTAAGCCACACGGCCCTCGATACCTTCCGGCACCAGTTTGTCGGCCGCATTGTCACTTTGGAAGTAGCGGTCTGACGATCCTTTGGACATCGCCCCCAGCGACCCCATGCCACGGTAGGATTTAAAAGAACGCCCCTGATACAGTTCAATCTCACCGGGTGATTCTTCCGTACCCGCCAGCATTGAACCCACCATCACGCAGGCAGCCCCCGCGGCAATCGCCTTGGCGATATCACCGGAAAAGCGAATACCGCCGTCGGCAATAACCGGAACGCCGGTGCCTTCCAATGCTTCTACCGCATCAGAAATTGCCGTGATCTGCGGTACACCAACACCGGTAACGATACGGGTAGTACAAATAGAACCAGGGCCAATACCGACTTTGACAGCGCTGACACCGGCTTCAGCCAGCGCTTTCGCACCTGCGCCCGTTGCTACGTTACCGCCGATGATTTGCAGATCCGGGTATTTAGCACGGGTTTCGCGGATACGCTGCAACACACCTTCGGAATGACCATGTGACGAGTCAATCAGCAACACATCAACCCCGGCTGCAACCAGCGCATCAATACGCTCTTCGTTGCCAGCGCCGGCGCCGACTGCCGCCCCTACGCGCAGACGACCATGCTCATCTTTACAGGCGTTAGGTTTACGTTCTGCTTTCTGAAAATCTTTTACGGTAATCATGCCGAGCAGGTGGAATTGGTCATCCACCACCAGCGCTTTCTCAACGCGTTTTTCGTGCATTCTGTGTAGAACCACTTCGCGGGCTTCCGCATCTTTTACCGTGACCAGACGTTCTTTCGGCGTCATAACGGCGCTGACCGGCTGATCCAGGTCGGTCACAAAGCGCACGTCACGACCAGTAATAATACCGACCAGTTCATTGCCTTCGGCCACCACTGGATACCCCGCAAACCCATTACGTTCGGTCAATTCTTTAATCTGACGCAACGTGGTGGTTGGCGTAACGGTTTGTGGATCGACCACTACACCGCTTTCATGTCTTTTTACGCGGCTGACTTCTTCAGCCTGACGCTCAATGGACATATTTTTGTGAATAAACCCCAGACCGCCTTCCTGCGCCAGCGCAATCGCCAGGTTGGATTCCGTTACGGTATCCATAGCTGCGGATAACATGGGGATATTCAAACGGATAGTTTTCGTCAGTTGAGTGGTCAAATCAGCCGTGTTAGGCAGAACAGTAGAATGTGCGGGAATAAGGAGAACATCGTCAAACGTCAGTGCTTCTTTAGCGATACGTAGCATGGGCAATATCTCACCAAGGTGGATGTGAAGAACGGATAAAATATTGCCGTGGCATTATACAGAGCGTAATCGGTTGCCTCCAGCATTTTTTCACTAAAATGCTTGATTACCTTTTACAGGCAGGTAGTATCAATCGATTAAGTCACTGTTTTAAAATTTGATCTGGCTCACAATGTCTCAATTTCCCTCCTCTGCAATTTTTACCGTTAGCCGCCTGAACCAGACGGTGCGACAACTACTTGAAATGGAAATGGGACAGATATGGCTTTCCGGCGAAATCTCTAACCTTTCTCAGCCGTCATCCGGCCACTGGTATTTTACGCTGAAAGATGAACGTGCGCAGGTACGCTGCGCCATGTTCCGCAACAGTAACCGCCACGTCACTTTTCGCCCGCAAAACGGTCAGCAGGTATTGATACGCGCCTCGATTACCTTGTATGAACCACGCGGTGATTATCAACTGCTGGCGGAAAGTATGCAGCCCGCCGGCGACGGTCTGCTGCAACAGAAGTTTGAGCAATTAAAACAGCGCCTTGCTTCGGAAGGACTTTTCGATCAACAGTTTAAACAGGTATTGCCAAGCCCGGCCAGACAGGTCGGGGTAATTACTTCCGCCAGCGGCGCCGCCCTGCACGATATTTTAAAAGTGTTACAACGGCGCGATCCCTCACTACCGGTCGTGGTCTACCCTACAGCCGTACAAGGCAACGACGCGCCGCTACAGATTGTCCGCGCTATTGAACTGGCAAACCTGCGCCATGAGTGTGATGTGCTGATTGTGGGTCGCGGTGGCGGTTCGCTGGAAGACTTATGGAGCTTCAACGATGAACGGGTGGCACGGGCTATTTTTGCCAGCCGCATTCCTATCGTCAGCGCGGTTGGCCATGAAACCGATATCACCATCGCCGATTTTGTCGGTGATTTACGCGCCCCTACGCCATCAGCCGCCGCGGAACTGGTCAGCCGTAATCAGCTCGAACTGCTGCGCCAGATACAATCCCAACGCCAGCGGTTAGAAATGGCGATGGATTATTATCTTGCCCAGCGTAACCGTGATTTTACCCGCCTGCATCACCGTTTACAGCAGCAACACCCACAACTGCGGCTGGCGCGTCAGCAAACAGAGCTGGTTAAACTGCGCCAACGTTTGGATGAAGGTATTCAGTTGCAGCTTAAGCAACTGTCGCGCCATAGCGAGCGTTTACAGCAACGTCTGATTCAGCAACAACCACAGCCGAAAATCCATCGTGCGCAGCAACGTTTACAGCAGTTACATTATCAGATGCAACATGCCCTTGAGCGTCAGCTTAGTCAACATAAGCAGCGGCTGGGCGTTGCCTGCTCACATCTGGAGGGCGTAAGCCCCCTGGCGACGCTGGCACGGGGTTATAACGTCACCACCGCATCGGATGGTAAGGTGCTGAAAAACGTCGCACAAATTACCGCTGGAGAAACGTTGAAAACCCGGTTACAAGACGGCTGGGTAGAAAGTCAGGTCACGGCGCTGATGCCGCAAAACGCTACCGCCACCTCGCCCACCAGGAAGCAACGTAAAACAACTTAGTGCAATATGGGGATTTATCCTAAAACAGAGGGCAGACCCCAAAATCCCCGCCAACTTCTGAATTATACTGTTCCCCCAGCCCACTAATTCTGGTAATGAAAGTAAGAATGAGTACGTTTTATTGATCGTCTGCGTTACCCGATGATCGCCTTTTTCAAGGAGATAAGGTATGAAGTCCAGACCGATTCACAGCGTGATCCCGCCCTACATTTTGCATCGCATTATTGCTAATGGTTCAGAGGCCGAGCGTCGTTGCGCCCAGCAAACCCTGATGCATGTCCAATCACTCATGGTCAGCGCCCACCCCAGACCTGCGCCTCATCCCCTGGCTTCTGCGGGTCAGGCCCAGCGCGAAATTCATGATGCGGGAAACCAGCAGCAGTTACCCGGCAAACGGGTGCGTGCAGAAGAGCAAGGCAGCAACGGCGATATCGCCGCCGATGAAGCCTATGACTACCTTGGCGTCACCTATGACTTCTTCTGGCAGGCCTTTCAGCGTAACTCGCTTGATAATCAGGGGTTAACGCTGGCAGGCACGGTACACTACGGTCAGGATTATCAGAATGCGTTCTGGAATGGACAACAGATAGTCTTCGGCGACGGTGACGGCAAAATCTTCAACCGCTTCACCATCGCCATTGATATCGTGGCGCATGAACTGGCGCATGGCGTGATAGAAAACGAGGCGGGATTAATCTATTTCAGGCAATCCGGGGCATTGAATGAATCGTTGTCTGACGTTTTTGGCTCACTCGTGAAACAATTTCATCGGGGGCAAACCGCAGAGCAGGCGGACTGGACGGTAGGTGAAGAGCTACTGGCGGAGGGGATCCACGGCACCGGCCTGCGCTCAATGTCAGACCCAGGAACTGCGTATGACGATCTATTATTGGGCCGGGATCCGCAACCTTCCCATATGGACAGATATATCAACACCCGTGAAGATAACGGCGGCGTACACCTTAACAGCGGTATACCGAACCGTGCATTCTATCTGGCGGCAACCGGGCTGGGGGGCTATGCCTGGGAAAAAGCCGGCAGAATATGGTATGACGCTCTGTGTGATAAATCGCTGCCACAGAATGCCGATTTTGAGATTTTTTCCCGCTTTACCATCCATCATGCCGCGCAACGTTTTGACTCGTCCGTGGCCGATATCGTTAAACAATCATGGGAAAAAGTGGGGGTGGTATCTGTAATGAGGGGCCTATGAAGACATTGCCCGAACTCACCAATGACGCCATTGTGGAGCTGGCGCGTGAAGGCGGTATTGCCTGGGTTCCCAAGCTGACGGGACTACGGCGTTTTACGTTGGACGGACTGCCGGCATTAGATCGGGAACGTATTTGTCGCGCTATCCGCGACGCGTTTCAACTGGCGCGTGAACCCGGAGAATCTGACTCCCCTGGGCGCGGTGATCAATTTTATTACCGTATCCACATCAGCTATCGCCATCCACAGAAAAGTCAGTATGCCGAAGCGACATTACTGATCCCGGAAAAATATGCGCCGCCGGAGTTGGAAGATCTGTGGCGTAACGGCATTCAGTAATGATACCGCATCAGGCGTCAGCCGGGAGATAGCTGAATACCACGCGTTTCTTTGAAATTAACCCATGCCCTTGCTGACAAAAGTAATCCACCGCGCCACAGGCTTTTAGCTCCTGAAGCAGGTGTTTACATTCGGGACAATGTGCTTCCCGCAGGTAATCCTGCTGACAGGCCGGGCAATGAAAATAGCTGCCACTTTTCCAGTTCATGACGCTGTGGCAGCGTGGGCAGGTGATTTCCACTTTTTCTCCCTAAATCACACCGAGTGAACGTAAGAAATAGACGCCCAGCGCAATCACAAAGAACGAACCGGCAGTGGTTAAACCAATGATATTGGCTGCCAGCGTCGGATTGCCGCCCATTGCCCTGGTCATTGCATAGCTGCCCGCAGCCGTTGGCGTGGCGGAAAACAAAAAAATCACCCCGAGCGTGACGCCACGAAAACCGACCAGCCAGCCACCCAACGTAAGAATACCCGGCACGATAAGCAGTTTAGCCAATGAAGAGAGCGCCGCCACGTTGGATGAGCGAAAAATCATACGCCAGTCAAGGCTGACACCGGCACACAACAACGCCAGCGGCAACGACAGCGCGGCAATGAAGTTACCGGTCTGCTGAATCACCGTTGGCATAGGCAAACCACTCTTCGAATAGCACAATCCGCCCAGTAAACCGATAATCAGCGGGTTGGTGACAATACTCTTCAGCAGCGCGAGTTTACCGATCCCCCGCCCGTCGGTTGTACGCTGCAAACTGCGCGTCAAGGTGATAACAGACAACACGTTGAACATAGTCACCGTCACCATCAGGTACAGAGAACCAATGGCGACACCTTCTTTTCCATAGGCGCTCATGGCAAATGCCAGCCCCATAATGCCGGTATTGGAGCGAAACCCGCCTTGCACAAAAATACCGCGTTCGGTCGGTTCTTTGACGACATAAACAGCGGCAAATTCCAGCAATAAATAGGTCAGCAACGTACCGACGACGCCATAAATCACCAGCGGCAGTTGTTCCATAATCGATTGGTGGTTGGTGGCCACACTGAAAAAAAGCAGGCAAGGCAGTGATACATTGAAGACCAACCGCATTGCTGAATCGCAAAAATCGTCATTCAGCATGTTAAGTTTGCGTAGCGCTATCCCCAGCAACAGCATCAACAGGTTCGGCACCGTGACGTTAAACGCAAAACTCCAGTTTTCCCAGGACATAAGTTCCCTTGTGATTCAACAATGCGGGGCGAATATTGCTATCCACCCCGCTTATTAATTATTTGCTCTTTTTAAGGTGCTGCATCAAACGCTTACGCTTGCGCAACTGATTCGGCGTCAGCGTGTTGCGCTTATCCGCAAAGGGGTTTTCGCCCTCTTTAAACTGGATGCGAATCGGCGTTCCCATTACATCCAGCGAACGACGAAAGTAATTCATCAGATAACGCTTGTAGGAATCGGGCAGATCTTTCACCTGATTACCGTGGATCACCACAATCGGCGGGTTATAGCCACCCGCATGAGCATATTTCAATTTCACACGACGGCCACGCACCAGCGGCGGTTGATGGTCATCCGCCGCCATCTGCATAATGCGAGTCAGCATAGAGGTTCCGACTCTGCGCGTTGCGCAGGTGTAGGCTTCAATGACCGATTCAAACAGATTACCCACGCCGCTGCCATGTAACGCGGAGATGAAATGAACACGAGCAAAATCGATGAAGCCGAGGCGTAAATCCAGCGTTTCTTTGACTTGATCGCGAACTTCCTGCGACAAACCATCCCACTTGTTGACCACGATCACCAGTGAGCGCCCGCTATTGAGGATAAAGCCCAACAGAGAGAGATCCTGATCGGCAATCCCTTCACGGGCATCAATGACCAGCATCACAACGTTGGCATCTTCTATCGCCTGTAGCGTTTTAATCACCGAGAATTTTTCGACCGTCTCGGTCACTTTGCCTCGTTTGCGTACCCCGGCGGTATCAATTAGCACGTATTCACGTTCATCACGCACCATCGGAATGTAAATACTGTCACGCGTGGTGCCGGGCATATCGTAAACCACCACGCGTTCCTCACCCAGAATACGGTTGGTCAGGGTGGACTTGCCCACGTTGGGGCGACCGACAATAGCCAGTTTGATCGGCAAATCTTCAGGATTAAAGTCATCCTCTTCAGCTTGCGCATTTTCAGCGGCTTGCTCATCAGCAAGCTGTTCCGCCCAGTAGGCGGCATTCTCTTCTTCTTCCGTTAGCTCAACGGGTTCAGGCTCGCCATCCTGCACAAACGGCAACAGGACTTTTTCCAGCAAGGATGATACGCCGCGCCCGTGAGAAGCCGCTATCGGATAAATTTCCCCCATCCCCAGCGAATAGAAATCCCCGATGACGGTGTCAGGGTCGATGCCATCGGTTTTATTGGCAACCAGAAAGGTTGCTTTCTGGCGGCTGCGCAGATGCTGGGCAATACTTTCATCAGCAGGCATCAATCCAGCGCGGGCATCCACCATAAACAGTACGATATCGGCCTCTTCAATCGCCACCAGCGACTGCCCGGCCATACGCGTTTCTACGCCATCTTCCGCGCCATCAATACCACCGGTATCAATGATAATAAATTCATGACCTTCCACTTCCGCACGGCCATACTTGCGGTCACGAGTCAGCCCTGGGAAATCCGCCACCAATGCATCACGAGTGCGCGTTAAGCGGTTAAACAGCGTGGATTTCCCCACATTCGGACGTCCGACCAGCGCGACGACAGGTATCATTGTTACAACCTCATTACTTATATTTCAATACGTTACAGCGAAAATACTCGCTGACGATAAAAGACGAAACGGCCCCTGATACTGTCAGGAGCCGTTGGGGGATCATATTTGCAAGAGGCAAAGATCCAAACGTTCTACCCTTCATCTTTCAAGTTGCAGGTGTGTTGGCCGCTCTACTCGGCCCCTCCCTGGGCCTCGCCCCTTTGGGGCCGCTGTGAACAGCGTTCAAATCTGCTCCAGGCAGATTTGTCAGTCACCCGAATCACTTACTTGTGTAAGCTCATCGGGATTCCTTCTCTTGCCGCCTTCCTGCATCTCGAAATCTATTGGGTATATTTTTAACTAGCGGGTGAAAGCGTAAACTTCGCCGTTCTTCGCCTGAATAAGCAGCTTATCACTGGCAATCACCGGCTTGCTCAGGAAACCGGCGCTATCCACTTTCTGTTGCACGACAAAGCGGCCATCAGCCGTATTCAGCCAGTGCAGATACCCTTCGCTATCACCCACCACCAGATAACCATTATACAGCACAGGCGCCGTCAGGTTACGGTGCAACAGATCGCTTTGACGCCACAGGTTCACGCCGCCATTAGTGTTCAGCGCCACAACGCGGTCATCCTGGTCGACCAGATAGATACGGTCGCCATCCACAATGAAATCATGCACCGAGCCCAGCTCCCGTTTCCATAAGATCTGACCGGAGCGCAGATCCAGCGCCGTCATATTGCCGTTATAGCCCAATGCGTATACCACATCACCGGCAACAACCGGCGTGGTATCGACATCATTCAGGCGATCAATTTCCGTCGCCCCGCTTGGCTGTGAAATACGCTGCTGCCAGATTAACTGCCCCTGATTAATCAGCACGGCATTCACACGCCCGTTATCACCACCAACGATAGCGGCGCCAAACGCTGCGGTCGGCGCTGATTCGCCACGCAGAGAAAGCGTTGGCATGTCCAGGTTAACCGTCCATTTAATCGCGCCATCAGCTTCATTCAACGCCTGCAACATGCCGTTAGTGGTATGAATCAGCACTACGCCGTCACTGCTCACCGGGCGCGAAAGCACTTCGCCGGCCACGTTCGTCTGCCATACCGATGTGCCGTCTTCAGTATTCAGAGCAAATACCTGCGCTCTTTCACTGCCAACATAGACATGGTTGCCCGATACGGCTACGCCGCCGGATAATAATGCAGGTGTATTCCGGGAGAGAAACCCGGTTTTTTCAGATAGATCCACCTGCCAGATTTCAGTGCCGTTGCTGAGATCCAGCGCTTTCACCGTCCCCCGGCGATCGGCGGCAAATACGCGATTATCCTGCCAGGCCGGGTGAAGATTAGAATAAAACTCACCAATTCCACTCCCCACAGAACGGCTCCATACCTTAGTCGGCGTGAACTGATTTTCCACCGTCGGCAGTGGCGACATAGTGACTACATCTTCCTCGCTGTTGAACAGCGAACATCCGTTCAGCAGGGCGACTGAAACCAGTCCTACCAAAAGTGTTTTACGCAGTTGCATGGAATTCCTCTTAGCTGGACAGGTTATTCAGTTTCATAGTCAGCAATGCTTTCAATGCCTGCGGTGGATTGGCAGACAAACCTTTGTTATACGCGTCGCGTGCCGCCTGATTATCCCCTTTGCTTACCAGGGCATCACCACGGACTTCCGCCGCCAAAGCAACCCAGCCGTCTGACTTGATGGCATCCAGTGTCTTCAGCGCTTCATCCGCTTTTTTATCTTGCAACTGAATCCGCGCCAAACGCAGATTCACTAAAGAAAGCAGATCGGCATCGCTGGTTTGGGACAGAGCTTGCGCCAATTGTCGTTCCGCTTTAGCAAAATCATTTTGATCCACGTAGTGACGGGCCAGTTCCAGCGAAGCCAGCACACCGTAGTTATTTTTATTTTCAGCAGAAAATTTCTCCGCTGAGGTTACGGCTTCAGCTTTCCCCTCCGCCAACTGGTCACTGATGAGCTGATATGACGTCGATGACGCCATAGCGCTGTTGCTCTGGTTATTCTGCCAGAAACGCCAACCTACCAACGCGCCGACACCCAGCACAACGCCGACGATTAACGCCTTTCCGTTTTCCGCGAGGAAACGACGTAGCGCATCAACCTGCTCATTCTCTGTGGTATAGACTTCCACTGTGTCTTTCTCCTCAATCCAGTAACGTTGCCAATCGTGCTGCAACGTCGGTCTGCGCCAATGTATCCTGCTCGCCATTTCTCAGGTTTTTTATCACCACCTGACCAGCCGCAACTTCATTTTCACCTAATACCAGCGCAATGCGTGCGCCCCATTTATCCGCTCGGGCAAATTGCTTTTTAAAATTGCCGCCGCCATAGTTGGTCATCAGTTTCAGTTGCGGCAGCGTATCACGTAATGTCTCAGCCAGTTGCATTGCGGCCACCTGAGTTCCCTCGCCAGAAGAGATCAGATAAACATCAACACTCGGTTGTGCTTTAAATTCAGGGTTGATGGACTGCACCAGCAGAACCAAACGCTCCAGCCCCATCGCAAAACCCACGGCTGGCGTAGCACGTCCGCCCAGTTGCTCGACCATACCATCATAACGCCCCCCGGCACAGACCGTGCCCTGAGCGCCCAGACTGGTTGTTACCCATTCGAAAACGGTGCGGTTGTAATAATCCAGACCGCGAACCAGACGCGGATTGACGGTATATGGGATACCAGCCTGCGTTAAAAGTTCACCCAACGCCTCAAAGTGTGCGCGAGATTCATCATCAAGGTAGTCAGTCAGGATCGGCGCTTCATCAAGCAGCGTCTGAACCTGGGGATTTTTTGAATCCAGCACCCGCAGCGGGTTGGTATACATACGGCGCAAACAATCCTCATCAAGCTTTTCTTTATGCTGCTCAAGGAAAGTAATCAGCGCTTCACGGTATTTTGCACGAGCGTCCAGCGAACCAATCGAATTCAGTTCCAGCTTAACCTGCGCTGAAATACCCAGCACCCGCCACCAGCGAGCGGTGAGCAGAATAAGCTCGGCGTCAATGTCCGGCCCCGGCAATCCAAAAACTTCACAACCCAGTTGATGAAATTGGCGATAGCGGCCTTTCTGCGGGCGCTCGTGGCGAAACATCGGCCCGATATACCACAGGCGCTGCTCCTGATTGTAGAGAAAACCATGCTCAATGCCAGCACGAACGCAAGAAGCGGTATTTTCCGGGCGCAACGTCAGACTGTCGCCGTTACGGTCCTCAAAGGTATACATCTCTTTTTCGACCACATCCGTAACTTCGCCAATGGCGCGTTGAAACAGCGATGTCTGCTCAACAATAGGTGTACGAATTTCACTGTAGCCGTAGCTGCCGAGCACCTGTTTCAGGCTGTTTTCAATACGCTGCCACAATGCCGTTTCGGCTGGCAGGTAATCGTTCATTCCACGAATGGCTTGAATATTTTTTGCCACGTCTGCTCTCTATGCGTTTTTCAAAAAATAAACCCGATTATAAGGGGATTGCTGTCGCATCTTCAATGCAAAGCCCCCCCATCGGGTTCAGGATAATATTATGCAAATGACGGCTACAGGCCGCACCAGCACAGCTTATTTATCGACCAGATTTACCGTAATGCGCTGGTTTTCATCCATCATGGACGCCTTGGCACGGATTTTAGCTTCAAGCTGGTCGATCATCTGCTCGTTATCGAAACGTTCTCTCTGACGCACGCCATCTTCATAAAAACCGCTCTTATTATGGCCGCCCGTCACGCCGATGGTGGAAACCAACGCCTCGCCCGGCCCGTTAACCACGCAGCCAATAATCGAGACATCCATCGGTGTGATGATGTCTTCAAGCCGTTGCTCCAGCGCGTTCACTGTACCAATGACATCGAACTCTTGCCGTGAGCAGGTTGGACAGGCAATAAAATTGATGCCGCGAGCGCGAATACGCAACGACTTCAGAATATCGAAGCCAACTTTAACTTCCTCAACCGGATCAGCCGCCAGCGAAATACGTAAGGTATCGCCGATCCCTTCAGATAATAGCAGACCAAGGCCAATTGCCGATTTAACCGCCCCGCTGCGCGCGCCACCTGCTTCGGTAATTCCCAGATGCAACGGCTGATCGATACGGGCGGCCAGCAGCCGATAAGACTGCACCGCCAGAAAAACATCGGATGCTTTCACGCTGACTTTAAACTGATCGAAATTGAGGCGATCGAGAATATCAACATGGCGCATAGCGGATTCCAGCAGCGCTTCCGGCGTCGGCTCACCATATTTTTCCTGCAAATCTTTTTCCAGCGACCCGCCGTTCACCCCGATGCGTATCGGGATATTGTAATCACGTGCGCAGTCCACAACGGAACGGATGCGTTCTTCGTTACCAATATTGCCAGGGTTAATACGCAGGCAGTCGACGCCATATTCCGCTACTTTCAACGCAATGCGGTAGTCAAAATGGATATCAGCAACGAGTGGGACATTAACCTGCTGTTTAATGAGTTTGAACGCTTCCGCCGCATCCATTGTCGGCACGGAAACGCGCACAATATCAACACCAACGCGTTCCAGTGATTTGATTTGATTAACCGTTGCTTCAACATCAGTGGTTCGGGTGTTGGTCATGGATTGCACCGCAATCGGCGCGCCATCTCCAACAGGCACCTTACCGACGTAAATCCGTTTTGATTTCCGGCGGGCTATGGGTGCAGCGTTATGCATTACATCTTCTCCAAAATTACAGCATCACGGGTAAATATTGCGTTATTCCGCCGCCAACGTCAGACGCGCAACCTGATTGCTTCTCACAAACTGGCTCAAGTCGACCGGCTTACCTTGAAATTGGATCTGTACCGCAGCAGGCGCGCCGATTTTCAGCCTATAGGGCGCCTGACCGCTCAGATTCAGCGCCCCGCCATTACGTTGTATACCGCTGAACAGTTTTTTTCCGCTGGCGTCCGTCACCTCCAGCCAGCAGTCGGCGTTAAAGTTCATTACCAGCACATTGGCAGCCGGTGTGTTAGCCGCTGACGCCGTCACCCCTGGCGTCAGTGCGCTCTGGTTCAGTAAGGGGGCGTCATCCGCGGCTGGCGGTTGTGGTTGCGCGGTTGGCGCAGAGGAGGTGGATGGCGTAGTCGCCGACTGCTCATCAGAAGGAGAAGAGGGAGGCGCGCCGTTTTCAAACGAGGAATCGGCCATATTTATCGGTACATCTGTCGGTGAGGACGGCGGAGCAGTTGAAGCAGCCGGATCCTTCTGCTCAATATTATTATCCACCAACGGCACAGACTGACCTTCATTCTGCCCCTGCATCGAACTGGCATGGTCGACCAAGGTGTTAATTTCCTGCTGCTGCGCCTGATGATTCTGCCACCACCATGCTCCGGTTAACCCCAAGACCACCACCACCACCAGCCAGGTGAAGGTCATTAACCAGCCATCCCGCTTCTTGCGGCTTTTCCCTAAGGAAAAACTTTGCATGGGAGCAACGTTGGATGCTCTGGGAGCCACATGCTTATCCAGCATGGGTAACAGCTCATCCTCAGGCAAGTGAACAAACTTTGCATAAGAGCGGATATAACCGCGTAAAAAAGTGGGCGCCAAATCGGTTGGCGTATTGCCTTCTTCAATCTCACGAACAGTGGAAAGCTTAAGGCATAAACGTTCAGCAACGATCTGCTGAGTCAACCCCAGACGCTCACGCGCCTGGCGCAAACGTTCGCCGGGAATGGTTGATTCTGTATTATTTTGAGTGGCTTCAGTATTCATTAGCTAAGAACTGCTGGTACTGTTTAGATTGTGGAAAACTTTGCGCCAGCAACTTGCCATAACGGTCAATATCGCCATCACGGCCCGCCAGCACGGCGAAACGAATCTGTAACCATAAACTTTCGGCGCTGACCGGAAGAATATGCTGATAAACATCCAGGAGCAATTGAGCCTGCTCGTGTTTTCCGGCAGAAAACTGTTTATCCGCCTCTGCCAGAAGCATGTCCCCTTTCACGGGATCATACTTCAATGCCCGACTTAATACGCTGCGCGCATTATCATTCTGGCCTGCTTTGAAAAAACAATATCCTGCATTTTCCAACGCATCGGCAACCTGACGGTAATCAGGGAGTTGAACAGCCGCGTTAAACTGCCTTTGCGCCGCTACATACTGCCCTAAACCACACAGAAACGCACCGTAATTATTCATTACGCTGCCGTTTTCCGGCGCCTGCCGCAATGCTAATTGATAACGCCGTTCTGCGGCCTGATTTTCACCTATCCGCTGCTCATAAAGCGCCATACCTAATTGGGTACGATAGTCTTGCGGCGCGGCTTCCAACGCCTTTTCAAGATTCTGGCGAGCGGCATCCAGGTTATTGCGGGCCAGATACTCCAGCCCCAATTGCAAACGGGTTTGCGCCACCGCCGGGTTTACCCCTTCACGAGCTGGATGACTGCATCCTGCCAACAGAACAATCATGACTACCGGCAACCAGCGCTTTCCCTGTCTTAACTGTTGTATCATTCCTGACGCCCTTCTATTGCCGTCCCGGCCTGTCATATCCCTGTCATATCAACGGTATGTCATCTTAAATCCATATTGCGTCACCGCTATCGTATGATTAACACGGTAAAAGTATTATCACCTTCATAGGTAACCAAGACAATCAGGTATCAGACCGTTTTAACCATGATAGGTTCACCTGCCATCTTTTTCTTCAGCGTACGCTTGGTTCTGTCCACGACTTCACCCGCAAGCTGACCGCAAGCGGCATCAATATCGTCACCGCGGGTTTTGCGCACAATGGTGGTAAAGCCATATTCCATAAGCACTTTGGAAAAACGATCGACACGGCTATTCGAACTACGCCCATAGGGCGCGCCGGGGAAGGGATTCCATGGAATCAGGTTAATCTTACATGGCGTGTCTTTCAGGCATTCAGCCAATTGATGAGCGTGCTCCGTACCATCATTAATATGATCCAGCATCACGTATTCCACCGTTACACGCCCCTGATTGGCATTGGATTTATCCAGATAACGCCGCACCGCGCCCAGAAAGGTTTCGATGTTATATTTCTTATTCAGCGGCATAATTTCGTTACGAATTTCATCGTTTGGCGCATGCAGGGAGATCGCCAGGGCAACGTCGATCATATCGCCTAACTTATCCAGCGCAGGCACCACGCCGGACGTCGACAGAGTGACACGCCGTTTTGATAAACCGAAGCCAAAATCATCCAGCATGATTTCCATTGCGGGGACCACATTAGTCAAGTTGAGCAAGGGTTCACCCATTCCCATCATGACCACGTTAGTAATCGGGCGCTGACCGGTGACTTTAAACGCGCCGATAATTTTCGCCGCACGCCACACCTGACCGATAATTTCAGAAACGCGCAGGTTGCGGTTAAAACCCTGCTGCGCGGTGGAGCAGAATTTGCATTCCAGCGCACAACCAACCTGCGAAGACACACACAGCGTCGCACGGTCTTCTTCCGGTATATATACCGTTTCCACTCGCTGGCCGCCAACCAGAATCGCCCACTTGATGGTGCCATCGGAAGAGCGCTGTTCATCCACCACTTCCGGCGCACGAATCTCGGCAACCTCTTGTAATTTGCTACGAAAGACTTTGTTAATATCGGTCATCTGAGTGAAATCATCACAGCAATAGTGATAGATCCACTTCATCACCTGATCGGCACGGAAGGGTTTCTCCCCCAATGACGCGAAAAACTCGCGCATTTGCTGACGGTTAAGATCCAACAGGTTAATCTTTTCCGCTCCGGATTTGGCGGCTTGAGAGATCTCGGCGGACGTCGGGGAAAATTCGGACACAGTTTGCTCAGACATAGGAACTCTTGGCCTCGTTATTACACGTTATGGCTCGAAAGAAAGATGATATATAGAAAATGCCCTGAATAAGCGCACACACATTCAGGGCGCGGCATTGTACAAAGTTTAATGCAGGTAAGCTACTGTCGCCGCATTTTTATATGCTGGCTTGTAACCCGGCACATTGCGGTATTGGTTCGATGCTAGCCGATTCACACCGTACGGAATTAGCGGTTACGCGGGCAAATTTCATCGGCGCTGAAGAAATAGGCAATTTCGCGTTGTGCGGATTCAATGGAATCAGAACCGTGTACCGCGTTCTCCGTGAAGCTGTCGGCATAATCAGCACGCAGCGTACCGGCCAGGGCGTTCGCCGGATTGGTCGCCCCCATAATGTCACGGTTACGCTGAACGGCATTTTCCCCTTCCAGCACCTGTACCATGATTGGGCCGGAGATCATGAATGCGACCAGTCCGTCAAAAAACGGTTTGCCCTGATGTTCGGCATAAAAACCTTCAGCTTGTTCACGAGTCAAATGCAGCATTTTGGCTGCAACAATTTTAAAACCCGCGCTTTCAAAACGCGCATAAATGGCGCCAATGGCATTCTTCGCCACCGCATTGGGTTTTACGATGGAAAAGGTACGTTCTACCGTCATATTGACCTCTTTCAATAACTGTCTGATAGCAGCCGGATGGGATAATGATATACCCGATAGATTTCAAGATGACAGGTATCGTTCCGGCCAGTGAAGTGGCGCAGATTATAGGGTGGCCTGAGCCGCTTGCCTACCAGAGACATAACATTTTATTAAAAAAAAAGACCATGCCCCGCTACAATAAAGCCTGTCTATACCCAGGCTTGTCGGGACAATAAAAATCACTGACAATGGTTTCATCATTTCACATCGGGGCTGAATCCATCAGCTTCAGCGTGGGGGTTCTATGCCAGTATCGTCTTCTGAATTGTTTGTTTCCGCCACCTGGCTTGCCGGGCATCTTAACGATAGCAAGATCACACTCATTGACGCCCGCATGTTACCGCCGGGTGAAACCACCCGCGATATCCACGCCGAATACCGGGCCGGGCATTTGCCCGGTGCGGTATTTTTTGATATTGAAGCCTTATCCGATCACCGCTCCGATCTGCCTCATATGCTGCCCGGCAGCCACGATTTTTCCCTCGCAATGGGCAAGCTCGGCATCAACGATCGGCAGCATATTGTCATTTATGACGAAGGCAACCTATTCTCCGCTCCCCGCGCCTGGTGGATGCTGCGTACCTTCGGGGTTGAGCGGATTTCGATTCTGAGCGGTGGACTTGCCAGCTGGAAGCGCCATAATCTGCCGCTGGAGCAGGGAAATATTGCACGTGAACCGCAGTCGTTCAACGCCCGCATCGATACTTCCGCCATTCGCCAGCGTGACGACATACTGGCTATTATCAATAATAAATCAGCACAAATTGTTGATGCCCGACCTGCCGCCCGTTTTAACGGGGAAGTGGATGAACCTCGCCCCGGTCTGCACCGCGGCCACATTCCCGGTAGCCTTAACGTTCCCTGGGCCGAACTGGTCGCCAACGGCGCGTTGAAGCCAAACGCCGAGTTGGCAACCATTCTGCACAAGCACGGCGTGGACTTCAGCCAGCCCGTCGTTGCCAGTTGCGGCTCCGGCGTGACCGCTGCCGTGGTGGTTCTGGCGCTGACGTTGCTAAATGTCCATCATGTCACGCTATATGATGGTTCATGGAGTGACTGGGGCAGCCGGGACGATGTTCCCATCACGCTGGATTAATAACAAAAATCAGGCAAAAAAACAGTGGATTACCAGCCTGACTGTTATGGGTGTCAGGCACGACCGGTGTTTTTGAAATCCCGCAGGAAGCTGCCCCATTTACGCTCATAAAACGGCGTAGTATGTTTCGTCAAATAGTGACTGATGCCCGGTTCACCTTCCTTCACCAGACACAAATCGACAGGTCGTTCGTCGGGTAAGGTATCGCTGGCAACGCTTCCTGCCGCCCGGATGATTTCTTCCACATCATTATCCGCTTCTATGCCGATCAACAGATGCGGATCTTTCTCATCCGGTTCATGGATCTGCGCCAAAAACGCACGGCGGACATGCCGGTATTTGGTAAACAATTGCGTCAGCGAGTCAATCATCTGCACCGGCATTTCTGCGGGCTGACCAATTAAAACCTGCATCTCTTCTTCGATGATCCGCTGCTGAACAAGTCCGTTACCTTCACCAGAAAGCATATGTTCCACTTCCTGCGCAAGAAACTCTTTACCATAGGCTAATTTGGGATTGAGAAACAACGTGGCGCCCCGCGTCATCTCAAACAGTGAACGTGCGGGTAGCGCTAAAAATGACTGCTCTTCAGTGACCGCCATCTGTAATGCTTCCAGCGAAGAGAAAAAAGGAATGGCTGAAGAGCCATCAGCTTTTTCCCAATGCTGAATCTGGACATGACTGCCTTCATGCAGGATATTCTCCCCCGGTGCGTCGCTGTCGTCGCTGTCGTCGCTGTCGTCGCTGCTGCCTAACACAAAAACCGTTGCCTCCAGCAGTTCGCTGAAAAATTCAGGCCGATGCGCCGGTTCGGTGGACGCCAACACCAAGATCTCTTCCAGTTTGTTTTGCGGAGAAAAATCCATAAATATCCTCAACCAATGATGCGCCCGAAAACCGGGCGCGTGACCTACGCATTACCTGTCGGGACAAATCACCCCAGATATGGCGAAATTTACACAGTCTTACTGAGCAGTAAATTCGCCAGTGTTCGCACACCCAGCCCGGTAGCCCCCGTAGCCCATTGTTCTACCGGCCCTTTACGATAGGTTGCCGAGCAGTCGATGTGCAGCCAGCCTTGCTGATAGCGCTTCACAAAATGAGACAAAAACGCGGCTGCCGTGCTGGCGCCCGCACTATGTGCGGCGCCGGCAACATTATTTAAATCCGCAAAGCTGGAAGGCAAATGGCTGCGGTGGAACTCTTCCAACGGCAAACGCCAGAACGCTTCCCCCTCCTGCCGGGCGCTTTGCTGTAAAGCCGCCGCCAGTTCATCATCAAAGCTGAACAAGGCATGATAATCATTACCCAGCGCCGTTTTTGCCGCGCCAGTTAATGTCGCACAATCGATGATCCATTGCGGATTCTGCTCTGAAGCATCAATCAAACCATCGGCCAGTACCAGACGCCCTTCCGCATCGGTATTCATCACTTCAACACTTTTGCCATTGCGGTAACGGATAATATCGCCCAGCTTGAACGCATTGCCGCTGACCATGTTGTCTGCACAGCACAGATACATTTTCACCCGCTGTTTCAGCCCGCGGGCCGCCGCCAGCGCCAGCGCCCCCGTCACCGTGGCCGCTCCCCCCATATCCGACTTCATGGAATCCATAAAGCTACTGGGTTTCAGGCTGTAGCCGCCGGTATCAAAAGTAATGCCTTTACCGACCAGACAGGCAAACACCGGGGCGTCCGGGTTACCCGTCGGGTTGTAATCCAGCGCCAGCAATACCGGAGAACGAACGGACCCCCGGCCTACGGTATGAATACCGGCATAGTTCTGCTCACGCAGATCGTCACCTTTGGTAATGCGATAGCTGATGGCTTCGCAGGCAACATCGTTCAACAGATCGATTGCGCGGGTTGCCAGTTGTTCCGGCCCCAGCTCTTCAGCCGGAAGGTTGATGGTATCGCGTACCCAGTCAACTATTTTAAGGCGATCATCCAGTTCTTTTTTATCGGCCTGCTTAAGTTCAGACCATTCAACCTTCCGTTGCCCTTTTGGCCCACGGAACCCCTGCCAGAATGTCCAGTTGCTTTCCAGATCCCAGCCTTCACCCGCCAGCTTAACGTGCCTGATTCCTTGTCCATCCAGTTTGCGGGCAGCACGTTGGATAATCGCCAACGGAAACTTTCCATTCAGATGGATGGTGAAACCCTGTTCGTTCGCACTTAGCAGCGCGTTCTCGCCCCAGCGCGCATCTGCGGGTTGATTAGAGAGTGAAATCAGCATAGCTTCGCTTGTCATAATTCTGCTCCGGATTGTTCTTTAGACTGCCTGTGCGCTCATGGCGCAAAAAATAAAGCGGGCCGCCGTCAGGCAGCCCGTGATGTCAATTATTCCGCTTCATCTAACCAAACCAGTAAGATCGCTTCCAGAGTTTTTTCACTGGATGCGTCAGGAAGGTCATCAAACGCTTCCAGCTCGCAGATCCATTGGTGCATATCCGTAAAACGTACGGTTTTCGGATCGACATCAGGAAATTGGTCATAAAGCGCCTCGCCAATTGCGCGGCTGTCCGTCCATTTCAATCCCATAGCCACTCCTGTCTGTCAATGTTCACGAGCATGATTAATCGTGTAGCGCGGGATTTCAACCACCAAATCTTCACCCGCTACACGCGCCTGACAGCCTAACCGGCTTTCAGGCTCAAGACCCCAGGCCTTGTCCAGCATGTCATCTTCGTCTTCTGTGCTTTCCGCCAAAGAATCAAATCCCTCACGAACAATACAATGACAGGTAGTGCAAGCGCAGGATTTCTCACAGGCGTGTTCAACTTCAATCCCGTTACGCAAGGCTGCATCCAAAATAGATTCCCCACGTTCTGCTTCCAAAACTACCCCTTCGGGGCACAAATCCTGATGAGGCAGAAATACAATCTTAGGCATGTTTACACCTCGTCCACAGAATGGCCCGCCAACGCACGACGAATAGAAGCATCCATCCGACGGGCCGCAAACCCCTGGGTTTGTTGATCTAATATTTTAATTGCCGCTTCAATCGCTGGCGCATCCGTTCCTGACATAACCTGCCGCACCTGTTCAGACGCCGTGGCGATGGCGGCTTTTTCATCATCGGTCAGCAGATCAGCATCAGATGCCAGCGCGCTTTGCAGGCTTTCCAGCACCCTGGACGCCTCAACTCTTTGCTCGGCCAACATTCGGGCGCTTACGTCCTGCTGCGCATTCAGCATGGAATCCTGAATCATGGCGGCGATTTCCGTATCATTCAGCCCGTAAGACGGTTTGACCTGAATAGAAGCTTCCACGCCGGTTGATTTTTCCATAGCCGTCACGCTCAACAAGCCGTCAGCATCTACCTGAAAGGTGACACGAATATGTGCGCCGCCGGCGAGTAATGACGGCAGTCCACGCAACGTGAAGCGGCCAAGCGAGCGGCAATCCTGCACCAGTTCCCGCTCCCCTTGCAAAACGTGGATCATCATCCCGCTCTGACCATCCTTAAATGTGGTGAAGTCCTGCGCTCGGGCAACCGGAATGGTCGTGTTACGCGGTATGATTTTCTCCACCAGCCCGCCCAGAGTTTCCAGCCCCAGCGACAGCGGAATGACATCCAGCAGCAACATTTCACTGTCCGGTTTATTACCGACCAGAATATCAGCCTGAATCGCCGCACCAACCGCCACCACTTTATCGGGATCAATGGAGGTCAGCGGCGTTCGACCAAAGAATTCACCGACCTGTTCGCGCACCAGCGGCACACGGGTGGAACCGCCGACCATCACCACTTCCTGCACCTCATACGGCGTGATACCGGCATCTTTCAAGGTACGACGACACGAAAGCAGCGTGCGTTTGACCAGTGAGGCAATCAGCATATTGAATTGGCTTCGGGTGATGTCACCTTGCCACTCCGCAATATCAACATGAGCTGATTCCGCCGAGCTTAGTGCAATCTTGGCCTGTATCGCCGCTTCCCGTAAGGCATATTGCAAATGGTGATCGTCACGCACGGTGATACCGGCCTGCTCACGCAGCCACTCCACCAGCAGATTGTCGAAATCATCCCCCCCCAGCGCCGAATCACCGCCGGTAGCCAGCACTTCGAATACGCCGCGACTCAGACGCAAAATAGAAATATCAAAGGTGCCGCCGCCCAGATCGTAAACGGCAATCACGCCTTCTTTACCGGAATCCAGTCCGTAGGCGATAGCCGCCGCCGTTGGCTCATTAAGCAAACGCAGCACATGCAACCCGGCTAAACGTGCAGCATCTTTGGTGCCTTGACGCTGGGCATCATCAAAATAGGCCGGGACGGTGATCACCACGCCATCCGGCGAGCCGCCCAACGCTTCCTGCGCCCGCTGCGCCAGAGCAGACAGAATATCCGCCGAGACCTGAACCGGATTCATAGCCCCAGCCGGCGTTTGAATTAACGGTAAACCGTTATCGCTGGCGTGATATTGATAGGGTAAATGAGGATAGCGCTGCTGAACATCAGACAGCGAGCGCCCCATCATCCGTTTTACCGAACTGATGGTATTGACAGGATCGCTGGCCGCTTTTTCACGGGCTTCCCAGCCTACCTCATGCCCTGCGGCATGATAGTGGACAACGGATGGCAGCAGATCGCGGCCTTGGTTGTCGGTCAGGGTTTGCGTCTCACCGCTACGCACGGTGGCCACCAGAGAATGTGTGGTGCCTAAATCGATGCCCACAGCGAGACGCCGCTGGTGCGGTGCCGCACTGAGGCCCGGTTCGCTAATTTGTAATAAGGCCATATTGAGCTTCCATCAATTGGCTGTCGGGAAAATTTATGCGCGGTGCGTTAATAGCACATCTTTCCCAAGCGGATTAACAGGTTATCTGTCCAGCAATTGTTCTTCGAATTGTTCAACCTGCTGCTGGAGTTTGTCTAAAAAACCCAGTTTACGCACGGTATCAGCAGCAGCAGCCCACGCTTCGCTATCCAACTCGCGGCGCATTTGCTCACTGCGGTTATCCAGCAAGGACTGCAACCGCCCGGCAAATTCAGCCAGCGCCGCTTCAGCATCGGAACGACATGCAATGGTCTCCAACTCCTCACGTAATTCAAGCTGTTCAATCAGAAAAACGGTGTCGTGTAATGTATGTTGCTCGTTACGTAAATCGAAACCGTGCAAAGATAGCATATACTCCGCACGTTTCAGCGGATGTTTCAACGCCTGGTAGGCATTATTGATCGTTGCTGCCTGCTGCAATGCCAGCATACGATCCCTTTCCGGGCTAGCTGCAAAACGATCGGGGTGAAACTGCCGTTGCAGTTCCTGAAAACGGGAAACCAGCAGACCGCCATCCACATCATAGCGAATCGGCAGCCCGAACAACGTAAAGTAATCCATAGCGCGCTCTGAGGGTTGTGGGTAATTGCTTTCATTTGCCGCTGTTTCTTCCGGCAGCCCGCCGGAAGAAACAGGGAGTGATCAATAACCTATGAGCGGTCAGACGTTAAAACTCTCGCCGCAACCGCACTCGCTTGAAACATTCGGGTTATTGAATTTAAAGCCTTCGTTCAGCCCTTCCTTGACGAAATCCAGTTCGGTGCCGTCAAGGTAGAACAGGCTTTTACCATCGATAATGACCTTGACGCCTTTGTCTTCGAATACCACGTCATCAGCGTTCACGTCATCAACAAATTCCAGCACATACGCCATACCGGAACAACCGGATGTCCGCACGCCAAGACGCAGGCCGAGGCCTTTTCCCCGGTTCGCCAGAAACGCATTTACGCGTTGCGCAGCACTGTCGCTCAAAGAAATTGACATATGACAACCTCGGCAATTTATTTGGCTTCACGTTTACTTTTATAGTCGGCAATCGCGGCCTTGATAGCATCTTCCGCCAGGATTGAGCAGTGGATTTTTACCGGCGGCAGCTCAAGCTCTTCAGCAATCTGGGTGTTTTTAATCGCTTCCGCCTCGTTAAGCGATTTACCTTTTACCCACTCAGTGACCAGTGAGCTGGAGGCAATGGCTGAACCACAACCATAAGTCTTAAAGCGGGCATCTTCGATGATGCCCTCATCATTGACTTTGATCTGCAACTTCATGACATCGCCACAGGCTGGCGCCCCCACCATGCCGCTACCGATGTTCGGATCCGTATTATCAAACGATCCTACATTGCGTGGATTTTCGTAGTGATCAATTACTTTTTCGCTGTAAGCCATAATCGTCGTCCCTTATCCTGAAAATTAATGATGCGCCCATTCGATGCTGCTGATATCTACGCCTTGTTTAAACATATCCCACAAGGGAGAAAGTTCGCGCAGGCGACCAATAGATTTACGCACCAGATCAATGGTGTAGTCGATTTCTTCTTCGGTGGTAAAACGCCCCAGCGAGAAGCGGATCGAACTATGCGCCAGCTCATCGTTCATGCCCAGCGCACGTAATACATACGAGGGTTCCAGGCTGGCTGACGTACAGGCGGAACCGGACGAAACGGCCAGATCCTTCAGCGCCATAATCAGCGATTCGCCTTCAACATAGTTGAAGCTGACGTTCAGGATGTTAGGCGCGCCCTGTTCAAGCTCGCCATTCAGATAGACTTCTTCGATATCTTTAATACCGTTCCACAGACGGTCACGCAGCGCACGCAGGCGAGCCACCTCAGCGACCATTTCCTCTCTGGCGATACGATACGCCTCGCCCATACCCACGATTTGGTGTACGGGTAAAGTACCGGAACGCATACCGCGTTCATGACCGCCACCGTGCATCTGCGCTTCGATACGAATACGGGGCTTACGACGAACATACAGTGCACCGATGCCTTTCGGCCCATAAATCTTATGGCCGGAGAAAGACATCAGATCCACTTTTAACTGGCTCAGATCGATAGGCAGTTTGCCCACGCTCTGGGTGGCGTCAACATGGAACAAAATACCGCGACTGCGGCACATTTCACCGATTGTCGCAATATCCTGCACTACGCCGATTTCATTGTTCACGTGCATGATGGAAACCAGAAGGGTGTCATCACGCATGGCGGATTCCAGCGTTTTCAGATCGATAATGCCGTTACGCTGCGGCGTCAGATACGTGACGTCAAACCCTTCACGCTCTAACTGGCGGCAGGTATCCAGCACGGCTTTATGCTCTGTTTTGCTGGTAATGATGTGTTTGCCTTTCTTCTGATAGAAGTTAGCGGCGCCTTTTATCGCCAGGTTGTCCGCTTCCGTCGCACCAGAGGTAAACACAATCTCACGGGGATCTGCACCCACTAATTCCGCAATTTGATTACGGGCGATATCGACGGCTTCTTCCGCCTGCCAACCAAAACGGTGGGAGCGGGAAGCCGGGTTGCCGAAAGTACCGTCCAGGGTTAAAAACTGCATCATTTTCTCAGCCACACGCGGATCAACCGGCGTGGTGGCGGAATAATCCAGATAAATCGGTAACTTCATTGCTCATAAACTCCATGCATCACTTCAAAATGTGCAAAGCGTCTTATTATATGGCGGACTATCCTGCCCGCATCTCTTCGGGCCGCCGCAAGCAGCGTTAAACATCTATCCCGGAAATTTTTCAGGCGCGCAAATTAACGTTAATCTTGTCTTGTATACGACCGTTGGCGGTACGACGCGTATCGGCTTCCTGACGATCGGCAACGTCCAGCACTTCTTTATTGTTAACCAACTCATCCAGAGTAATATTGTTCAGAAAGTCGGTGATCCGGTCGCTCAGATCGCGCCACAGAGTATGCGTCAGACAACGCTCGCCGCCCTGACAGCTTTCACGCCCCTGGCAGCGCGTCGCATCAACAGATTCGTCTACGGCAGAAATCACTGCGCCCACGGCAATTTCATTGGCGTGTTTACCCAGCAGATAACCGCCGCCTGGGCCACGCACGCTGGCAACCAGCCCGTTTTTACGCAAGCGCGAAAAGAGCTGTTCCAGATAAGACAGCGAAATACCCTGACGCTCCGAGATATCAGCCAGCGGAACCGGGCCTTCTTTGGAATGCAGAGCCACATCGAGCATGGCGGTAACGGCATAGCGGCCTTTAGATGTCAGTCTCATGATTGTGGTACCTGTAGATAAAACATGTATTATTGAAACATGTATTGGCGAAATGTAGTCCGAGTCTGACATTCCCGAGTGTTTTAGTCAACTATTTAACCCAGTAAACCACTCAAGTATTACTGCGTGTTATTTTTCTGAATCGAACTCAATATGCCGCGCAAAATATTCAGTTCCTGGCTCTCCGGTCGTGCCCGGGTAAACAGCCGGCGCAACTTATTCATCACCTGCCCTTGGTGTGCCTGCCGGATAAAACCCGTTTGCAGTAATGTCTGCTCAAGATGCTGATAAAAACGTTCCAGATCGTCCACCAGCGGGTAAGGCGTTTCGTCGTGCGCTTCCCTGCCGGCCTGCAAGCGATCCAAATGGGCGACGCGAACTTCATATGCCAGGATCTGTACGGCCATAGCCAGATTCAGTGAGCTATACGCCGGGTTGGCGGGGATCGCTACATGATAATGGCACTTCTGTAGTTCATCATTGGTTAGCCCAACACGTTCCCGGCCAAACACCAGGGCGACAGGCGCGTGTTCCGCTTCCTGTGCGCTGCGTACCCCGCACTCCCGCGGCTCCAGCATCGGCCAGGGTAGCGTGCGTGAACGCGCGCTGGTTCCCACCACCAGGCTGCACCCTTCGAGGGCTTGATCCAGCGTCTCAACCAGGGTGGCATTGCCAATAACATCACTGGCTCCGGCGGATAGGGCTATCGCCTGCGAATCGGGCTTTACCAGCGGGTTAACCAGATAAAGTTTACTTAACCCCATAGTTTTCATTGCCCTGGCAACCGATCCCATATTGCCGGTGTGGGACGTTTCAACCAGAACAATGCGAATATTGTGTAACATGCGGACTCTGTAATACGAGGAGGAAATCGGGATATTCTAACACAAACTTAGATATTTTCCTTTTCCCCTGCTATAATGCGCACCGCTTTCTGTTCTTTAACATTCTTGTGGACGATACCATGCATCCGATGCTCAACATCGCTATACGCGCTGCGCGTAAAGGCGGTAATTTAATTGCTAAAAATTACGAAACCCCTGACGCCGTAGAAGCCAGTCAAAAAGGCAGTAATGATTTTGTCACCAACGTTGACCGGGATGCAGAGCGTCTGATCATTGAAATCATCCGTAAGTCTTATCCGCAACATACCATCATTGGTGAAGAATGCGGCGAGCAGACCGGTGAAGATCAAGACGTACAATGGGTTATCGATCCACTGGATGGCACCACCAACTTTATCAAACGTTTGCCGCACTTCGCGGTGTCTATTGCAGTCCGCATTAAAGGCCGTACCGAAGTCGCCGTTGTTTACGATCCCATGCGCAATGAGCTGTTTACCGCCACTCGTGGTCAGGGCGCGCAGTTGAATGGTTATCGTCTGCGCAGCAGCCATGCCCGCGATTTGGACGGCACGGTACTGGCGACCGGTTTCCCGTTCAAGGCAAAACAACACGCCAAAGGTTACATCAGCATTATCGCCGCGCTGTTTAACGAATGTGCAGATTTCCGCCGCACGGGTTCCGCCGCGCTGGATCTGGCCTATGTTGCCGCTGGCCGGGTTGACGGATTCTTTGAAATTGGTCTGAAACCCTGGGATTTTGCTGGCGGTGAACTGCTGGTTCGTGAAGCGGGCGGTATCGTGACCGATTTCGTCGGCGGCCACAATTATCTTTCTTCAGGTAACCTGATTGCGGGTAATCCACGTATTGTAAAATCCATACTGGCAACCATCCGCGACGAATTAAGCGACGCATTAAAACGCTAATACACATTGCTACCGTCTATCAAGACACGTGCTGTCACGTGTCTTTAGTTATTCCAGCCTCTTGCGAGCGTCCACACAGTAATGCCATGGTTATATGATAATAGTTATTAAAATCATTTCCCTTCAATGGCAAGCAATCTCAGGATAATGGTAATATTCGAAAAAAATACGACAGATGATAACTACCGCTATTTCGTGCGTCATTTCATTACCTTGCCCGACAGCAACTTCATCTTTTTCTGGAAATCAGCCGAGTAAGCGTTTATGAGCGTAACACCAGATCCCAAGATTGCTAACGCGTCCGGCGTGGCTGAAAAACACACTTTAGGAAACAAAGTTTCCGAAAATAGCATAATGCTTCGCTATCGGCACATTGTTCGCCGTCGGATAACCGCCATCACGCTGCTGGTTGTAGCGATCCTCGGTTCTTTACTGCTGGATTTTACTATGGGCCCTTCGGGGCTGACGCTGGACGTGTTATGGCAGACCTTGACTAATCCCGCCAGCGCCGATGTAGGCACACGGGTGATCGTTTGGGAAATCCGCCTTCCGTATGCCCTGATGGCGATTATCGTCGGACTTGCACTTGGCCTGGCCGGTGCAGAGATGCAGACTATCCTGAATAACCCGTTGGCCAGTCCGTTTACGCTCGGCGTGTCATCAGCCGCCGCCTTTGGCGCCGCCCTCGCCATCGTACTGGGTATCGGTATTCCGGGCATTCCGGCGCAATGGTTCATTTCCGTTAACGCATTTTTGTTTGCGCTGTCGGCCGCCCTGTTGCTGGACGGCATCACCCGCTGGACTCAGGTTGCCACATCCGGTGTGGTGCTGTTTGGTATTGCGCTGGTGTTTACCTTCAACGCACTGGTATCCATGCTACAGTTCATTGCCAGCGAAGATACGCTGCAAGGGCTGGTTTTCTGGACTATGGGCAGTCTGGCGCGGGCATCGTGGGAAAAGCTGGCTATTCTGCTGTTTATCCTCATCGCCGTGATGCCGCTATCGCTGATGAGCGCATGGAAACTGACCGCGTTAAGGTTGGGAGAAGATCGCGCCGTTAGTTTTGGCATTAACGTCCGGCGTCTGCGGCTGGCAACCTTGTTACGCATCAGTATTCTGTCTGCTGTGTCTGTGGCCTTTGTCGGCCCCATCGGTTTTATCGGATTGGTGGCGCCACACATTGCCCGTATAATATTTGGTGAAGATCACCGTTTCTATTTGCCCGCCAGCGCATTAATCGGCGCGCTGGTGCTGTCGCTGGCCTCGGTGGCGTCGAAAAACCTGATCCCCGGCGTTATTATTCCTGTTGGGATCGTCACCTCGCTGATTGGCGTTCCTTTCTTCCTGAGCATTATTCTGCGCCATAGGGGAAATGTATGAGCCATCAGTTACCGTCAGGATTGCGCATCTCTCATTTCAATACCGGCTACCCTAAACGTCAGGTTATTCGCGATCTGTCCGTTCCCTTACTACCACGCGGGAAAATCACCGTATTGCTGGGTCCTAATGGTAGCGGTAAATCCACACTGTTGCGGGCGATGGCCGGGCTGAATCCTTCTACAGGGGAAGTGTGGCTGGACGACAGTAACCTGATGCAACTGCCGTTTGCCAGGCGGGCTGAAAAAGTGGTGTACCTGCCACAATCGTTGCCGGCTGGCGTGCATCTGCATGTGCTGGAATCGATTATTGTCGCCCAACGGGCATCAGGCGGGCTACATAACGCCGACAGCCAGGCTGAAGTAATGACGCTGCTACGTCAATTAGGAATCGAACATCTGGCATTGAGTTACCTTGATCAATTGTCCGGCGGACAAAAGCAGTTGGTCGGGCTGGCGCAGTCATTAATTCGTCAGCCTTCGTTGTTATTGCTGGATGAGCCACTCAGCGCATTGGATTTGAACTATCAGTTTCACGTTATGGATCTGGTGCGCAGGGAAACCCGCAAACGCAACATCATCACGGTGGTCGTGGTGCATGACATCAATATCGCGCTACGTCACGGCGACCATGCCTTGATGTTGCAAAACGGTAATCTGATAGCGGATGGCGCACCGGCAGAGGTGATAAGCCCGGAAAGCCTGGCGACGGTCTATGGCGTCAAAGGACGTATCGAAAAGTGCTCGCAAGGTATTCCGCAGGTCATTATTGATGGTCTGGTCACTGAATCAGGTATTTAGTCATACAGGTGCTGGCGGCAACATCTGCTGGCGTCCTTTTTTCAGCTAGCCGGAAAAAGGACGGATCCCCCCCATCATCGGCGGTTGCGTACTCAGGTACAGCACAATTCCGGTTCCAAGCAGAATAAGCCCCCCGGTCAAAGACAACAGAGACCATGCCACCGGCTGCCAGGCGGAAGGCGTACTGTTTCCGCCTAAACGAGCGGCCAAGCGGCGGCAATAAAACACCAGCATGGCCAGCATAGAGATGGTTAACGCTGTCCCCAACGCCATAACGATTGCCGAGACGATCCCCCAAAGAAATACGCCAATCACCTTAGAAAACAGCAATACCAATATCGCTCCAGAGCAGGGTCGCATTCCCATAGCGAAAACGATCATCAACCGCGTATGCCAATGGCTATCACGATTGAGTTCGTTATCGCTGGCAAAATGACGATGCCCGCATCCACAGTGGGCATCATGCTGATGATGCCCGCGATTAACGGAGTTAAAGGGGATTATTCGCCGGGCGCCCACATGATCGAGCGGCGTTAAACGCAAAATGACCACGGGTTTAGGCCGCCGGATAATACTGACATACAACCGCTTCACGGCGCGAAAACAGAGTACCGCCCCCAGACCGGCGATCAGAATAAAGCTCCCCTGCTCCATCCAGAAACTACTGTGATGCAAAGTCCGGCTGGAAAGCTGTAATAGTCCCAACACCACCGTCACCAGCAGCACGGCCATCAAGCCCTGAACCAGAGCTGCGGCAAAGGTAAGTTTAAGGCTGCTTTTTAGCTTTGACGGATGGGTTGCAAGATAGGTCATAATAATCACCTTGCCATGCCCCGGCCCAACAGCATGAAGCACGCCATAAACCAGACTGAATATCAGCAGGCTAAATCCCGCCTGATGCGGCTGGGCTTCTACCATCTGTAGCAATTGCGACATCTGCTGGTGCAACGACTTTTGCCAGACCGCACTTTGCAGCAGGATTTGCGGCCAATAGGCCATCACCCGTTGTAATGCCACGGCCAGCAGCAGTAGAAACAGCCATAACGGCCACAAACCAGCCAATCGGCTGAAAGATGATTTTTGACGCAGGATAGCACTCACCTTCAATGACATCGCAACGTCACTCGTTGAGCAAACTGTTTCCCTAGTTCCATATCTTCATCCGGCGAATCATTTTTATCCAGAAGCAGCGCATATGACTGTAAATCCGAGTTAGGTTCAGGCGTCACCAGCGTTGTTTTACAACGAGAGGCTAACGAGGGAGCCAGCCTGATAGCGTTATCATTCGCGTAAGACATATCAACGTAATAGCTGGGGTCATAAGTAGAAATCAGCAAGGGTTTTCCTGCCATTGGCTGTGGATTCGCCAGCGGCAAAACAAACTCCAGCACAGCCTGATTGCCCTGACGGGAGAGATGATACTCGGTCGGCATCGGCGCATATTTCACAGTCTGGTTATCCCGGTAAATATCGGTGAAATAGTGTTGCCCCAGCACATTTGCCATCACTTCCGCCGCCAGTTTTTTCCATATTTCGGAATCTTTTTCCGCCTTGCCAGCATCGTAAAGCAGGTCGGCTGAAGTAATCGCATCCATAGTCCACTGCATCCGCAAACCGGTAATCTGTTCGTTCTGGCTTTCAATGGTCGTTTGCATATCAATAAAACTATGCGGGTGGGCAAAAACAGGCTGACTGCCAACCGCAAAACCTGCTATCAGCAGGGGTATTCGCCTGCACCAGTAGATTAACACGTTATAATATAACATATTCTCCTCATGCATTTCAGATCGTGCGCTGGCTGGCTGAAGGGCGGACAAAGAGTGCCGGAACAGCCAGCATTGCCATCACCCAAAAGGTTCCGCTCTGTAAATGCTCGAACAGGAAACCGGAAACCATGGTCATCAGCGCAATGCTACCGCCCATTGCCAGCGCTGAATAAACTGCCTGTAAACGTAATACGTCACCACCGGTACGCGCCGCAATAAAGCGCATAGCCGCCAGATGACACACCGTGAAAGTCCCGCAGTGCAATATCTGCATTACAATCAGCCACGGCAGCGCCACCGTTGCCCCCATCAGCCCCCAGCGCACGACACCGCACACGGCGGAGAGTAATAACAAACCTCTGACGCTCCAGCGCCGGAACAAACGCTGGCTAAAGGTAAAAATGACAATTTCCGCCACTACGCCCAACGACCAGAGATAGCCAATAATCGACGCGGAGTAGCCAGCATCCTGCCAGTAAATAACGCTGAAACCATAGTAAGCCGCGTGAGCCCCCTGCAATAAAGAAACACAAAGCAAGAAACGCCACACCGGGGATTCCCGCAACAGCTTGTTCCAGGGTGTCACTACCGCAGATTGCACTGAAGATGCGGCAGCTTCCGGCATCACGTTGGGCCGTAATAACATGCACAGAAACATCGCTATCAACCCGGCGCTCAGGGTCGCCAGAATCGCCGTATGCCCCCAAACCGCCATCAGCTCGCCAGTAACGGCAGAACCGATGACAAAAGCAATCGATCCCCAGACCCGCACTTTGCCATAATCCATGACAATCTGTCGTTGCCAGGTTGCGGCCAGCGCATCAGTCAGAGGAACCAGAGGCGCAAAAAACAGGTTAAAACCAATTATCACCAACATGAGCCACAGCCAGGCATTACCTAGCCAGAAGCCAACAGATAGCCCCAGCGTCAGCAGGCCCAATATTCGTAAAGCCACAATCAGTTTCGACGGATCCTTAACACTGGGCGTAATCACCAGAGTGCCAATGAAACGAGCAACCAGGCCAGCCCCCAATAACAACCCGATGGACTCGGCAGACAGCCCCTCGCCCTTTAGCCAACCGCCCCAAAATGGCAGAAAAATGCCATAACAAAAAAAGTAAGTGAAATAACTCAGCGCCAACCAACGCGTTGATTGCAATACCATGACTCCTCCCGTTTGGTTGGCTACTCTGTCAGAGTGCAAACATTGGTGCAATGCGTTTTTCAACGTTATATGGAGATGGCCCGAAGGGCGACGGGCAGGGATAACCGCCATAAAAAAACGTCAGGAACGTTTTTCAACGCCGCTTGCGGCGGCCCGAAGGGTGGCCATAAAAAACGCCAGCACAAGGCTGGCGTCTTAATATATGCCCCAATAGAAGAAACTATCAGGGCAAATCGCGGTGGATTAGGCGTAAACCGGGAAACGGGCGCAGATATCCAGCACTTTCTGCTTGGTACGCTCGATGACAGCTTCGTCGTTGATGTTATCCAGCACATCGCAGATCCAACCAGCCAGTTCACGGACTTCAGCTTCTTTAAAGCCACGGCGGGTTGCCGCTGGCGTACCGATACGCACACCGGAAGTCACAAACGGGCTTTTGGGATCGTTCGGCACACTGTTTTTGTTAACGGTGATATTGGCGCGGCCCAACGCGGCATCAGCGTCTTTACCGGTGATATCTTTGCTGACCAGATCCAGCAGGAACAGATGGTTACTGGTACCGCCGGAAACGACGTCATAACCACGGGACAGGAACACCTCAACCATCGCTTTGGCGTTTTTCGCTACCTGCTGTTGATAAACCTTGAACTCTGGCTCCATCGCTTCTTTCAGCGCCACGGCTTTACCGGCGATAACGTGCATCAACGGGCCACCCTGTCCACCGGGGAATACCGCTGAATTCAGTTTTTTATACAGATCTTCGTCGCCGCCTTTCGCCAGAATCAGACCGCCACGTGGGCCAGCCAGCGTTTTGTGGGTCGTCGTAGTCACGATATGCGCGTGCGGAATCGGTGACGGGTAGACGTCTGCCGCAACCAGACCGGCAACGTGCGCCATATCCACAAACAGATAAGCACCGATGCTATCAGCGATTTCGCGCATTTTTGCCCAGTCAACAATACCTGAATAGGCAGAGAAGCCACCAACGATCATTTTGGGTTTATGGGTGCGGGCCAGTTCAGCCATTTCCTGATAATCGATCTTGCCGCTTTCATCGATACCGTAGGGGATGACGTTGTAAAGTTTACCGGACAGATTTACCGGCGAGCCGTGGGTCAGATGACCGCCGTGCGCCAGGTTCATCCCCAGAATGGTATCGCCCGGCTGTAACAACGCGGTATAGACAGCAAAGTTAGCTTGAGAACCCGAGTGAGGCTGCACGTTGGCATAATCCGCGCCAAACAGCGACTTGGCGCGGTCGATCGCCAGTTGTTCAACCACATCAACATACTCACAGCCGCCGTAATAACGTTTACCCGGATAGCCTTCAGCATATTTGTTGGTTAGCTGAGAACCCTGCGCCTGCATAACACGTGGGCTGGTATAGTTTTCTGACGCAATCAGTTCAATGTGCTCTTCCTGACGCACCACTTCTTGCTGCATTGCTTGCCACAGGTCGGCATCATAATCGGCAATGTTCATTTCACGCTTTAACATCCGCATCTCCTGACTCAGCTAACTTAAATAAACTGGAAAACAATCACCCTTTTGGGTAGTGGCCTATAGTGTAAACCGTTTCTCCCTGATGAAGATAGGCCTCGAGAGAGGTTTTTACGCAAACGATTAGCTCCAGTCAGCACAAGGCCTGACAAGATTTATCCCTGCTGATGGGAAACGGAATTTTCTTCATTTCCAACCTGTTTTTTATTCATGTTGACATCACCCTTACCAGAATTAGGTGCATAATAAAATCTTCATGCTTTCAACCGATTTAACGCCATCAGAGGAATCATTGTCTTCATCTGACCACACATGGAAGCTGCAAAAATATTTTCGGGTCTCGCAACAAGGGATATGTCTAATTATGTTAAACCGTTTTTCTGGCTGTATAAGTTTTGCTCTGTTATTTTCTGCTCCGTGGATGCTGGCATATGCCGAATCATCCGCCACCGCGCATAATGCCAAACCACAAAGCGGTATCGATATCATGTCCAGCATCACGCTGGAAGAAAAAACAACCCTGACAGGTAACGTGACACACCGTGAAATCCATCTTCCCGCCACCATTATTATCCGGGATCAGCAAGGCCATCGCAGGCAAACCCAAACCGATGATCAGGGGCGATATCACTTTGATGTTTCAGGATTATCGGCGCCTTTGCGTCTTATGGCTATCGAGTCCGGCGGCACCAACTGCCTGATTAACCATATTCCCCGGGCAATTTGTCTGACTGCGCTGGCTCCCTCGTTGCAATCCGGTCAGGATAATATCATCAACATTAATCCACTGACCGACCGTATCATTTCTGACGTTGCCGTCGCTGCAGGCTATATTGGCCCACAACAGTTGGCTGACGATCCCTCGTCGCCAACGCTTGATGCCGCCGCCTGGAAAAAGGCTTATGCCGTATTCCATACAGGTTTTAACTCAGCATTAAAGCAAACCGGCATTACCTCACCTGCACGTTTTGATCCCCTGACCTACCCTGCCACTCAGCAAGATTCCGTCACCAAAATCATCAAGGTGATTAACCACAACCGTAATTATCACAATAAGTCGGGTTACTCAGGGCATACGGTACTGACTGACAGCACTTTTCGCCCGATTGTAGGCCTGAATGGTCAGGGTGATTATGAACCATTGGATTACCTCTTTGCCCGCCAGCATCTGGATGATATCGAAAAAGCCCCCACCAGAATTTTCCTGGTGGGGGATTCCACTGCCGCAACCGGCGAGAAAGCTCGTATGCCGCGGATGGGCTGGGGACAGGTTTTTGAACAACAGTTCCGTAAAGATAGCGGAGTGAAAATTGTTAACGGCGCCCGCTCTGGCCGCGGCTCGCGTGACTACTTCCATGAGGGCTGGCTCCGTCAGATGCAACCGTTGATGAAAGCAGGTGATTTCCTGTTCATTCAGATGGGACATAACGACCAGAATTGTAACAGCGCCACGCCGGAACGAGGCGCTGCCGATGTTGCCAATCTGTGTACCTATCCCAATAATGCGGCGGGAGAACGCCAGTCGCCACCGGGCAAATCCGACATGTCGTTTCAGACGTCGCTGGAACGTTACGTTAATTTTGCCCGCCAGCATAAATTGACGCCGGTATTCCTTACGCCGACAACCCGTGTCCGTACCGCTGACGGCAAAGATGGCACGCCAGCGGTACACGGTCACTTTACGACACAGAATGCAGAAGGGGGATATGCGTTTACTGGTGACTACAGCCAGACAATCAAAGATACGGCAACGGCTAATCACGTCATTCTGCTGGATATTGAACCCGCAACGATTGCGCTGGCTAATCAGGGAAATAGCAATCACTGGAAACAGTACTGGCTGGCAGCCGATCCTGCGCACTATCCTTTCTACCGCAATCAGACAGGCAGCCTGACTAAACCGGATACCACGCATTTTCAGAAAAAAGGGGCGATAGCCGTATCAGGCATTGTCGCAGACGCTATTCGCCAGACGCCGGAATTAAAAGCACTGGCAGACAAACTGGTCAGCACCCATAAAAAGGATCATTAGTTAACCCGCTCTTTTCCCTTACCGTGGCGGAAAGAGCGGACTTGTAGTATATGAATCTGTGTGCTGTGGGGGCGATCGTTAAGTAATCAGATAGCCTCTTCGTCTTCTTCACCGGTACGGATACGCACGACACGGGCAACATCAAAAACAAAAATTTTGCCATCGCCGATTTTACCGGTCTGGGCAGTCTGCATGATGGTTTCCACACAGGTATCCACGATATCATCCCCTACCACGATCTCAACTTTCACCTTGGGTAAGAAATCGACCATGTACTCCGCGCCACGATAAAGCTCGGTGTGACCTTTTTGACGACCAAACCCTTTCACTTCGGTTACCGTCATCCCGGTGATACCCACATGCGCTAACGCTTCACGTACATCGTCCAGTTTGAACGGCTTAATAATCGCATCAATTTTTTTCATCGAAAAACCTTAGTATTACCTATGTTGCGGCCAAAGCCGGGCATCAGCAAACAAGAATACCGTCAGAATTCAAGATTACAATTCATTAACATTATTCTTTAAAGTCATTGGCGTCCAATTCATGACGGCCCAACAGTTTATAAAATTCCGTCCGGTTACGCCCCGCCATACGTGCGGCCTGGGTGACATTGCCTTTGGCTATCTGTAGCAGTTTGCGCAGGTAATTCAGCTCGAACTGATGACGGGCCTCAACGAACGTGGGTAGCGCGGTATTTTCTCCTTCCAGCGCCTGCTCAACCAATGCCTCGCTGATAACGGGCGCGCTGGTCAGCGCTACGCACTGTTCAATCACATTGACCAATTGCCGCACGTTGCCCGGCCAACTTGCGGTCATCAACCGTTTCATGGCATCCGTTGAGAACGTACGCACAAAAGGCTTATGCCTGGCAGCCGACTCACGCAATAGATGGTTAGCCAACAACGGGATATCTTCTGCCCGTTCGTGCAGCGCGGGCAGCTTCATATTGACCACATTCAGCCGATAATAAAGATCTTCACGGAACTCGCCTTTTTCCATTGACTTGGGTAAATCACGATGGGTGGCGGAAATAATCCGCACATCAATATCCAAATCACGGTTGCTGCCCAACGGACGAACTTTACGCTCTTGCAAAACCCGCAGTAGTTTCACCTGTAGCGAAATCGGCATATCGCCGATTTCATCTAAAAACAACGTACCGCCTTCCGCCGCCTGAAACAGCCCTTCACGGCTGCTGACCGCGCCGGTAAACGCCCCTTTGGCGTGACCGAATAACTCGGACTCCAGCAAAGGTTCGGGTAACGCACCGCAATTGATGGCAATAAAGGCTTTTTTCGCCCGTGGGCTGGCGGCATGGATTGCCTGAGCCAAGACCTCTTTCCCGGTACCGCTCTGACCATTAATCAAAACACTGACGTCCGATTGGGCGACCATTTTGGCCTGCTCCAGCAGGCGCAACATTAATGGACTTCGGGTAACAATGGTTTCACGCCAGCTTTCATCGCCAACCGGGGCCGACAACGCCATCGCTTCATCAATCGCCTGATATAACGCATCACGATCGACCGGTTTGGTCAGAAAGCTGAACACTCCCTGCTGTGTTGCCGCCACCGCGTCAGGAATAGAGCCGTGAGCGGTCAGAATAATGACGGGCATACCCGGTTGATAGCGCTGTATTTCAGAAAAAAGCGCCATACCGTCCATTTCATCCATGCGAAGATCGCTAATCACCAGATCGAACTGCTCTCTGGTTAACAGACGCAACGCTTCCTGACCACTTTCCGCCGTCGTCACGCTGAAACCTTCACTGGTCAGGCGCATCCCTAAGAGCTTTAGCAGGCTGGGGTCGTCGTCCACCAGTAACAAATTCGCCGCTTTCCGGGCTGTCATGGATTTTTCAGCTCCTTTTTCATCGTCGGGTTATCCGTATCTGATTCGGTTGGCGGCGTGTAGGTATCTTCCGCTTTTACCGGCTCAGAACCCGGTTCCGGTGATATCGCGTCACGCTCTGAATCTGCATTACTACGAGGGTCGGCATCGTTATCGGGTAATTCACCCGACAGTTGTTTACGGGACGAAAGCTGACGCTCAATGTCCGTCAGGTTTTCCAGCTTCCGTCTTGTTATCTCAAGCTGATATTGCAGTTGGTTTTGCTGGATACGCAGGGTATCCAACTGCTTATCACTGGCTTCCTGTAAACGCTGATAGCGTAAACGCTCATCGGATAAGGCCAAAAACAGCGTTTGTCTGTCACGCCAGGTCTGCATCAGCGGGCGCAATGCCGCAGGAAAGGCAAGGCGGTGCGTATTAATCTGCTCCAGCATCTGGCGTCTTTCCGCCTGCGTGATGCCAGCATTATCCAGTAAAATACTCTGTTTGAACACGCCCTCCCAGCTATCGCCCGCCATTAGCTGTGCTGTTTCGCGCGCCTGAAACTGGGTCAAGCGTCCGGCGCAATCCATCGCCCGCAGCCAGTAAAGCGCATTGTTCATGGCTTCCCGATCGTCCACTTGCCAGAGATGTCCACATGGTGCAATACGATAATCAGTTACCTGCTCTTTCGGCGTTGAATTTTCCGTATCCTGTGATGAGATGAAGCTACTGACGTTATTGTTACAGGCAGCTAATAGCAATGTCGTCAATAACAATAGCGATGGCATCACCACGGCCTTTAACATACGGCTAAAAGACATATCAAACAGGGCAGACAGGCGGTGTAGCGGGAAAAGACGGGCAGACCGTGCACTCATTATCTATTCATTCTCAGAAGTTAATGGCAATTCAATACGAAAACAGACATCAGCATAGTCAACAGAGATCAGGCTTAACTCACCACGCATCCGGCGAATACAATCCCGGGCGATACTCAACCCCAGCCCACTGCCTTTTACTGCGCCTTTGCGCTGATGACTCCCCTGATAAAAGGGCTCAAAAATCATACTATGCTCCGCGTCCGGAATCGGGATACCACTGTTCGCCACATCAATCTGAATTCGATGCCCAATCGGACGGCTACGAATCCAAATGTTACCGGATTCCTTACCATAGTGCACCGCATTGGAATAGAGATTATCTATCACGCGCATCAATAGCGTCGTCTCTGCCCAACAGTGTTCCGCCTTCAGTTCAATATCGGTATGAATCATTTTAGTACGGGCCGGCAAACTATGGGACGACACCACGATATCGACAATTTCCTCAATTTCGACCCGTTCCAGCTCCGTCGGCGTATCCGCTAGTTTACGGTTGTAGTCCAGCAGTTGGTCTATCAATTGAAGGAGATGTCGGCTACTGCTATCCAGAATCGACACCACTTCTTTCTGATCGGCGGTCAGGGGGCCAACCACTTCATCCGCCAGAAGTTCCGTGCCTTCACGCAGGCTGGCCAGCGGCGTTTTAAGTTCATGGGAAATATGCCGGAGAAATTCATGCCGTTGCGATTCCAGCCAGGAAAGCCGCTCACTCAACCAGATAATACGTTGTGCCAGAGAGCGGATTTCACGTGGCCCTTTAAAGGTACTGGTATTCCCCAGGGATCGACCTTCACCCAGGCGATTGATCATGCGCTCAACCCCATTTACCGGGCCGATTATCATCCGGGTAAACAATACTACCAGTAACAGACTCACCAGAAATAGCAGCAATGCCTGCCAGCCAAAAAACTGACCGCGCTCGGCTATCGCCTGTTGCAGTTGCTGCCCACGGGAAAACACCACTTCACGGGTTGCCTGAACCATTTGCCCGTTGGCACGGGAGAAGTTTTCCAGCAGCCCGGACGCCGCTTGAGCAGGCCCGCTGTTCTGGCAGCTTAATTCAGTAAGTTGGGTTAAATACTGGCGCAATGCCTGATAGTAGCGCTGATCCGGCAGAACCGTGGTGTGAGAATCCAGCATCTGTGAATACTGATTACGCTGGTTTTGATAGAGCGTTGCCAGAGTTTGATCATCCAGCACACAGTACTGACGATAGCTGCGCTCCATGGCTAACGCTACGCTGGTCATCGCCTCACTGCGGCGGGCATCCGTCAAGGTGGTATGGTTAATCTCTGCGGCCTGTTCACTGAGCGTATTCAGGCTTTGGTAAGCCTGATAAGCCAGTACCAGTAAAGGTAACAGCACCAGCAAAAAAGCCATGATTACTAACTGCCGCAGGGAGCGCGGAAATAGACGCCATCGTTTCAAGGAAATCATCTCGTTGCCTATCGATTCGTTCTGATGTTAACTGAATCTGCTAAAACGTCAGAACGTTTTAGCATCGCCAGCATAACAACGACACGGCAAATAAAAGTGATCATCAACAGAAGAGAAAAGCGGGCTGAATATTAGCATTACGCGGCCAGAAGAGTAATGTCCTCTGGCCGCGTAACTGAATAGGCGGTGCCTCACTCAACGTGTCGCCCGATGTTTGATAAAGTCAGCCTGCGCGTACTATTATCGATCTGGTGGACGATAGGCACCCTTTCTTTTGGCGTCATTCCGGGTGTTATGAGCGAATATCTCTGCCAGTCAGCAGCGCAATCATAACCAGTTGAATGAGCAACGCTGACTATTATGCACCAATTGTGCCAAGTTTAAAATTAATATTTAACCAATTGATTTTAATTTAATTATTTTTAAGACAACGTTACTGATATACCGATGAACCCTCAAAATGAACCGAAAACCGGTTTTATGTCGTCAAAAACAGACATCTTTCCCATTACGCGATCCAACTTATATAAATCAAACAGTTAAATGTCTTCTATTGGCGACACTCAAATATGCGTTTGTCGCAAAAACACGACAAGAGGCTTTAGCCCCTTGTCGTATCCACTTTCAGCACTGAGCGCGATTATCCCAGCTGCCTGCGCGCATTGCGGAACATGCGCATCCACGGCCCATCCTCGCCCCACTCTTCCGGATGCCAGGAGTTGCTGACGGTACGGAATACGCGCTCAGGGTGCGGCATCATAACTGTCGCCCGGCCACTGGCACTGGTAACGGCAGTAATACCGTGTGGTGAACCATTCGGGTTAGCAGGATAATTCTCCGTCACCTGACCGTAGTTGTTCACATAACGCAGCGCCACCAGATTATGCTGCTCAAGCGTAGCCAGATGTGCAGCATCACGCACCTCAACCTGACCTTCGCCGTGTGAAACCGCAATGGGCATACGCGACCCCGCCATGTCGTTCATAAACAACGATGGGCTTTTCTCGATTTCAACCAGACTAAAGCGCGCTTCAAAACGGTCCGATTTATTGCGGACAAAACGCGGCCAGAGATCGGCCCCTGGGATCAGTTCTCTCAGATTCGACATCATCTGGCAGCCGTTGCATACCCCAAGCGCCAGTGTCTGTGAACGCTGGAAGAAGGCAGCAAATTCATCACGCACCCGTGGGTTGAACAGAATAGACTTCGCCCAGCCTTCGCCTGCCCCCAAAACGTCGCCATAAGAGAAGCCGCCACAGGCAACCAGCGCCTGAAACGCTTGCAGATCCCGACGCCCCGCCAGTAAATCACTCATATGAATGTCAACCGCGTCAAAACCGGCACGGTGGAAAGCTGCGGCCATTTCAATATGGGAGTTAACCCCCTGTTCGCGCAACACCGCCACTTTCGGGCGAACCTGTTTGGCGATATAGGGCGCGGCAATATCTTCCTGTGGTTCAAAGGTCAATACCACGTTCAGACCGGGATCGCTGTCATCCTGCTTGGCGGTGTGCTCTTGATCGGCACACTGCGGGTTATCACGCAGGCGTTGCATCTGCCAGGTAGTTTCCGCCCACCAGTTACGCATGGTGGTGCGGCTTTCACGGTAAACCACATCCTCACCACGGGTAATAATAAAGCGGGTTCCCGCTTCGGCACGTCCAAGATAATGCACACTCGCCGCCAGACCATGCCGTGCGAACACGCTTTCCACCTCAGCCTGACGTGAGGCCGCCACCTGAATAACCGCCCCCAACTCTTCGTTGAACAGCGTAGCCAGCGTGTCGTCACCCTGCCCGGCAATATCAACATTCACGCCACAGTGACCGGCGAACGCCATCTCGGCCAGCGTCACCAACAGCCCGCCGTCAGAGCGGTCGTGATAAGCCAATAACGCCTTGTCGGCCACCAACTGCTGCATGGCATTAAAGAAGCCTGCCAATTGTTGCGCATCGTGAACATCCGCCGTTTCACGCCCTAACTGGCGGTAAACCTGAGCCAGTGCGGTAGCGCCCAGCGCTTTATGTCCGGCCCCCAGATCGATCAGCAATAGCGCATTATCCTGGCCGGTGCGCAACTGTGGCGTCACCGTCTTGCGAACGTCCTCCACACGGGCGAAAGCAGAGATCACCAGTGACATCGGCGAGGTCATGGCGCGTTCTTCTCCACCTTGCTGCCAGCGGGTTTTCATCGACATGGAGTCTTTGCCGACCGGAATCGTCAAACCCAGCGCCGGACAAAGTTCTTCACCAATGGCTTTTACCGCATCGTAAAGCCCGGCATCTTCCCCCGGATGCCCCGCTGCCGCCATCCAGTTAGCCGAGAGCTTAACCCGTGTCAGAGGGCCGATAGAGGTAGCGGCAATGTTGGTTAATGCTTCCCCCACAGCCAGACGGGCCGACGCCGCGAAATTGCGTAACGCTACGGGCGCACGTTCGCCAATCGACATGGCTTCGCCGTAGTAGCTGTCCAGACTCGCCGTGGTTACCGCACAGTCCGCCACCGGCACCTGCCACGGGCCGACCATCTGATCGCGGGATACCATACCGGTGACCGTGCGGTCGCCGATGGTGATAAGGAAGGTTTTTTCCGCCACTACCGGTAAGTGCAGCACGCGCTCTACCGCGTCAGCCAGATAAATGCCATCACGTTTTAACGGCGTACCTTCCACCTGTTTGCGCTCAACATCACGCAGCATTTTCGGCGTTTTACCCAGTAAGACATCCAGCGGCAGATCGATCGGTTGATTATTGAAATGACGGTCATTCAGCGTCAGGTGCAGTTCTTCCGTCGCTTCGCCAATCACCGCGTAAGGGGCGCGCTCGCGGCGGCAGATTTCATCAAACAACGCCAGTTGTTCCGGCGCAACGGCCAGGACATAACGCTCTTGTGACTCATTACACCAGACTTCCAGCGGGCTCATGCCCGGTTCATCATTCAAAATATCACGCAGTTCGAAACGACCGCCGCGACCGCCATCACTGACCAGTTCCGGCATGGCGTTGGACAGGCCGCCCGCGCCCACATCATGAATAAACAAAATCGGATTCTGTTCACCCAACTGCCAGCAGCGGTCGATCACTTCCTGACAGCGGCGTTCCATTTCCGGGTTATCACGCTGCACGGAAGCAAAATCCAGGTCGGCATCAGACTGGCCGGACGCCATTGACGACGCCGCCCCGCCCCCTAAGCCGATATTCATTGACGGGCCACCCAGCACAATCAGCTTGGCGCCCACGCTGATTTCGCCTTTTTTCACATGGTCGGCGCGAATGTTACCGATACCGCCCGCTAACATGATGGGCTTATGATAACCACGCAGCTCAGTACCGTTATGGCTATCCACCTGCTCTTCATAGGTACGGAAATAACCGGTAAGTGCAGGACGACCAAATTCATTATTAAACGCCGCGCCGCCCAACGGGCCTTCGGTCATGATATCCAGTGCGCTGACGATGCGATCCGGTTTGCCGAAATCCTCTTCCCACGGTTGTTCAAAGCCAGGAATACGCAGATTGGATACGGAGAAGCCAACCAGACCCGCTTTGGGTTTGGAACCACGTCCGGTCGCGCCTTCATCACGGATTTCACCGCCGGAACCCGTTGCCGCGCCCGGCCAGGGTGAAATCGCCGTCGGGTGGTTGTGGGTTTCCACTTTCATCAGGATATGCGCGTCTTCCTGATGATAATCATAATTACCGTGGGTATCGGCATAGAAGCGCCCAACAGCAGAACCTTCCATAACGGCGGCGTTATCCTTATAGGCGGATAACACATGGTTCGGCGTGTGTTCAAAAGTGTTTTTGATCATCTTGAACAGCGATTTCGGCTGTTCCACACCATCGATCACCCAGTCGGCATTAAAAATTTTATGACGGCAATGTTCGGAGTTCGCTTGCGCAAACATGTAAAGCTCAATATCTGTTGGGTTACGCCCCAGTTTACTAAACGCATCCAATAGATAATCGATCTCATCTTCCGCCAGTGCCAGTCCCAGCCGTCCATTCGCCTCTTCCAGCGCCTGACGGCCCCGTAACATGATTTCTACGCGTTTTAACGGCGCGGGTTGATGATGAGAGAAGAGTTTCTCCGCCTGTTGCATTTCATCGAATACGCTTTCCATCATACGATCATGCAACAACGCCCCCAGTTGCTGCCACTGTTCATCACTTAGCGTCGGCGCGTGGATATAAAAAGCCAGGCCGCGTTCCAGACGCAAAATCCTATTCAGTCCGCAGTTACGCGCAATATCAGTCGCTTTGGAAGACCACGGGGAAATCGTGCCGGGACGCGGAGTAACTAACAGCAAACGGCCTTGTGGCTCATGTTCAGCGAGAGAAGGGCCATACTTCAGCAAACGTGTTAGTTTAGCCAGTTCATCGTTGTTCAGCGGGGCGCTGACATCGGCGAAATGCACGTATTCGGCATAGATATCACTGATCGGCAAAAAGTACTCTTTGCAGCGAACCAGTAATTTATTAATACGAAAAGCCGACAAAGCAGGTGAACCACGCAGTATTTCCATAATCTAAAGTTCTCTCGTCTTCGATGCACTGACTGCGGTGCAGTCGTTGGGCGCGCTACAGGGGGGAAACGCGCGTCATTATAGAGAATCCTTCCCCCGGACGAAACCGTTTGCGTTGCTATTGTTGAGCAACATATTGCGGTAACGGTTAATCATTAACCAAATCAATAACAGTTGCACACTGGCGGTTTGTTACGCAAAATGCCCCGACCCCAGGACTTTTGGTGTAAAAAATCGCCTGGAGCGATTTTCAACGCCGTTTACGGCGGCCCGAAGGGCGAGTCTCAGGGATGAGACGAGTAAAAAATCGCCTGGAGCGATTTTCAACGCCGCTTACGGCGGCCCGAAGGGCGAGTCTCAGGGATGAGACGAGTAAAAAATCGCCTGGAGCGATTTTCAACGCCGTTTACGGCGGCCCGAAGGGGAGCGGGCAGGATAGCCCGCCGTAAAAAAACGGCTGCTACAAACAGACGGGCTGACAAGCCGCCGAGAGACAACTATTTGAAGCGTTTAACAATAAACTACTTTTTCATCGGGATTATCACGTTACTGCTGGCGCTGGCCTTGTGGCCGAATATCCCCTGGCGCAGTAGTCAGGACGTGCAGCTCAGACAGATCCTTTCACGCGGCGAGTTACGTATCAGTACCGTCAACTCTCCGCTGACTTACTATATCAGTAACGGTGCCCCGGCAGGTCTTGATTATGAACTGGCAAAACGTTTCGCCGACTATCTCGGCGTCAAGCTGGTGGTTTCGTCGCGTAAAAATCTTGACGATCTGTTTGACGACCTGGACGACGACGAGGCGGACTTACTGGCTGCCGGGTTGATTTACAATCATGAGCGTCTGGGGCGCTTTCGTGCCGGACCAACCTATTATTCCGTCTCACAACAGTTGGTATATCGTCTGGGCAATACCCGCCCCAGAACATTGAAAAACGTAAAAGGGCGGCTGGCCGTGACATCAGGCTCGGCGCACGTTGCCACCTTGCGCGATCTGAAAGCAGAAAAATATCCACAGTTGAACTGGGAGTCAGCTTCCGATCTGACCACACAGGAACTGCTGAAACAGGTGGCTGACGGTAAACTCGACTATACGCTGGCGGACTCGATCACCATTGGTTTAATGCAGCGTATCCATCCACAGCTCGCCGTGGCGTTCGATCTCAGTGACGAAGAACCAGTCACCTGGTACATGCGGCGCTCGCACGACGACAGCCTGTCTGCGGCGTTACTGGATTTTTTCAGCCTGATCGTTGAAGACGGCACCCTCGCCCGTCTGGAAGAAAAATACCTGGGCCATGTCGGCGAATTTGATTACGTTGACACCACCACTTTCCTCAGCGCCATTGATGAAACGCTACCCGATTTTCAGCCGCTATTTGAAAAACACGCGACGGATATCGACTGGAAATTACTGGCGGCTATTTCTTATCAAGAGTCACACTGGAATCCATTGGCCACCTCTCCGACTGGCGTCCGCGGACTGATGATGCTCACCCGCAGTACCGCGGAAAGTCTGGACGTTACCGATCGTCTCGACCCTGAACAGAGTATTCGTGGCGGCGCGCAATATATGTCGCACATGATGCAAAAAATGCCCGACACCATTCCTGAAGATGAAAAAATCTGGTTTGCGCTGGCCGCTTACAATATGGGGTACGCCCATTTGCTGGATGCCCGCAAACTGACGGAAAAACAGCAAGGCAACCCCGATAGCTGGGTCGATGTGAAAATGCGCCTGCCGATGCTGAGTCAGAAGCGTTACTACACGCAAACGACTTACGGCTATGCTCGCGGACACCAAGCCTACAACTATGTAGAAAACATCCGCCGTTATATGGTGAGCCTCGAAGGATATCTGTCAGAAAAAGAGACGAAAGCACGGCAGCAACGGCTATCCGCTCAGGCTTATCCGGTTGTACCGCCCAATAAAGTGCCGGAGTAACGCCGGGCGAATTTAAGATGATCGCGCCGCGTTATTCTTGTGCGGCCTTTTTCCCGCGTCCCGCTTCGCTTTATGCTGCTCACGGCGCTGGCGGAAAAAAGCGCTCAACGTAGCGGAACACTCCACAGCCAGAATGCCGGAATCGATGGTTATCTGATGATTCATGCCGGGATGACGCAAGATATCCACCAGCGACCCCGCCGCACCGGTTTTTTCATCCGCCGCGCCGTAAACCAGCCGACCAATGCGGCTATGTATCATCGCACCGGCACACATAATGCATGGCTCCAGCGTCACATACAGGGTGGTATCCAAAAGACGATAGTTCTGTAACACCGCTCCCCCCTGACGCAACGCCATGATTTCAGCATGGGCGGTGGGATCGTGATGCCCGATCGGGCGATTCCAGCCTTCACCTATCACCTGATTATTCCAAACCAGCACCGCACCGACCGGCACTTCGCCTTCATCCTGAGCACGCCGGGCCAGCATCAGCGCATGGCGCATCCAATATTCATCATCCAATACGCGACTCACGGTTTCCTCTCAGGCTAGTTTATCTGTCACTTTGGCGGCGGGCGGCATTATAGCTATTGAATCCCCCCGGACAAGACCTGCGAGGAATTACTCCAGTTGTTGCAGGCTGCCGTTTGGCGTAACACGCCAGCGGTGCTCACAAAAATAGAGCAGCGGGTTATCCTGCTTACTGTCGCTGTATCCGCTATAGAGCTTCAGCGGTGCGCCCAGACGCTGTTCCATCTGGATGACTTTTTCCTGACCCAGACAGCGCAGCGTCAATACCCAGCCGCCACCGCGCCGGGTTATCTGGCTTCCCATCAGACGGACGCCAGGTAAAAAAGGGGAATCATGATAGACCTGCTCAACCAGACGCTGAGGTGAACCGGTTACCAACCAGACCTGAGCATGGGTATCTTGTAAATATTCCGTCAACCGCTGCTGTACCTGCGGAAAAGGGGTCACCTGGCGGCGAAAATCACTGACAAACTGTTTTTCCAACTGAACAAGATTATCCTCGCTGCGGCCAAAGGTAATCGCCCACAACAGCCAGCTCATCGGCCAGCGGGCCGCACGGCCACGCACCAACATACCTGCGCCGATAACCGGCAATAACGGCAATACAAGAGTAAGGTTGAGTGGCAACCGCCTGAGCAGAAAGCGTAAAAAACTACCGAACATATCCTGTTGATGCAGTGTGCCGTCCAGATCAAAAAACACAACGCGCAGGCTTCGCTTATCACTCAAAACGTCACTCCTCAGTGATTGGTATATAGAAATAACGGACGATATGCCATCATGTCAGGCAATCAGCGCTTCACGCAGATATCCATTATGGCGTATCAGTTTCAGCCGCGCCTCTTCGGCGCTCACACCGCTCAGAATCATCAGAATAGCAGGTTTCACCTCATTCCCGGTCTGCGCCAATGCCTGGCGGGCCACCTCCGGTTCCGCTCCCGTGGCTTCGATCACAATCCGGCAGGCACGATCCAGCAATTTGACGTTGGTGGCTTTCACATCCACCATCAGATTCTGATACACCTTACCCAGTTTCACCATGACACCGGTGGAAATCATATTCAGCACCAGCTTCTGTGCGGTTCCCGATTTCAGGCGGGTCGATCCCGTCAGGGCTTCCGGGCCGACAACCGGAGAAATTGCTATCTGGGCTTCCTGAGCAATGGGGGAATGTGGATTACAGGATATCGCCGCAGTACGACAGCGCACACTACGGGCATAGCGTAGGGCGCCGATGACGTAAGGTGTTCTGCCGGAAGCCGCCAGGCCGATCACCATGTCATCAGGCGTGAGATGGAGGGCAATCAGATCAGCCTCACCTAACGCCGGATCATCCTCAGCCCCTTCAACCGCCTTAAGCAACGCGCCAGGGCCACCGGCTATCAGGCCGACCACCAACCCATGCGGCACCCCAAACGTCGGGGGACATTCCGATGCATCCAGCACACCCAATCGACCACTGGTTCCCGCGCCAAGGTAAATCAGCCGTCCCCCGGCTTTCAGCGCAGCCGTGGCCAGATCGACCGTATTGGCGATCGCCGGCAAAACCTGACGGATGGCTTCCGGCACCTTTTGATCTTCCTGATTAAAAACACGCATCATTTCCAGCGTAGACAGCATGTCTAAGTCCATTGTGGCGGAGTTTCGGGTTTCTGATACCAGTTCCCCTAAATGGAGAGCACCTGCATTCATTCTGCTACCTCATTCGTTGCGCCTGTTTTTTTCTGACCTCATCCCGGCGCCATAGTAATCGCTTTTTGCCACTATAAAAGTAAGATATTCTGCAATGATTTGTATAATTTATTAGATCTTTACGTTGCCGGAGACTGACCTGTGGGCAAACAGAGAAACATCAGTGCAATACCATTTGCCTAAGGCATCTTATTACAAGCTTTTTCTCGTCTGCTGTCTGTTGTTGCTGCTGGCGGGTTCCCTGCGCGCAGACTGGGATTTTATCCTCATTACTCAGCGAACGGAGCAACTTTATGGCCCGGCGACACCTGAGGCCAGCCGACGGATTAATGAATGGCAGGCATTATTGGTTGCCCAACGTAATGCGGATGAGAAAAAACAACTGGAAACCGTGAACCGTTTTTTTAATGATCATTTGCTGTTTCGTGATGACAGCGTCATCTGGGATCAAGAAGATTACTGGGCAAGCCCCATAGAGGCGCTACGCAAAGGCGCGGCGGATTGTGAAGATTACGCCATTGCCAAATATTTCACCTTGCGCCGTTTAGGCGTGGCAGGTGAAAAACTGCGAATCACTTATGTTAAGGCATTGCGTCTTAATAAGGCGCATATGGTTCTCACCTTTTACCCGACGCCCACCGCGATCCCACTGGTGCTGGATAACCTGACGGATAAAATTCAACCTGCGACCCAGCGCACCGATTTGCTGCCGGTTTATTCCTTTAATGGAGAAGGTTTATGGCTACCGGGCACCGGCGGCAACAAACGTGTGGGCGACAGTAAACGGCTTTCACGCTGGCAGGCGTTGCTCACTAAAATGCGTGCCGAGGGTTTTTCAATTGAGGAGTAGGATTAGGCTATGTCTCTATACAAACAATTACTGATAGCCATCTGCCTGTTTGTACTAATTATTTTCAGCGGTAGTTTTTTTGTCGGCCTGGAAAACTCACGCGAGCAATATAATAACCAGCTTCATTCCCATGCGCAGGATGCAGCAACCGCGCTCGGGTTGTCCCTGACGCCGAATATTGACGATCCGGCGATGGTGGAACTGATGGTCAGTTCCATTTTTGACAGCGGCTATTTTTCCAGTATCCGCGTTCGGGATTTAAAAACGGATAACATTACGCTGGAGCGTACCACTTCACCGGAAGTGCCCAATGTCCCGGCCTGGTTTGTCCGACTGGTTAATCTTCAACCCGGCGCGGGCGAATCGATAGTCATGCGGGGGTGGGAACAAGCGGCAAAGGTGGAAGTGGTCAGCCATCCGATGTTCGCCATCACCCGTTTGTGGAAGAGCAGTTCAGCGGTGCTCATCTGGCTGCTGAGTTGCGGTGTACTTGGGGTGTTGTTCGGCGCAATACTGCTGCGCCGCCAACTGCGCCCGCTGGATTATATTGTAAAACAATCGCTGGCTATTACCCGCCGTGAATTTCTCAGCCAACCTGACTTGCCCACCACGCCAGAGTTCCGCCGCGTGGCGCAGGCGATGAACCTGATGGTCAGCAAACTCAAAACTTTATTTGAGGAAGAGGCTGAACGAAGCGAACGCTTACGTAAGGAAGCCTATCAGGATCCCCAGACCGGGTTGAATAACCGCCGTGCTTTCGATATTCAGTTTCAGGACAAACTCACTGATGATGAAACGCCGCCCGGCTTCCTGATTATGATCCGCATTCAGGATCTATCGGGCATGAACCAGCGACTGGGCGGGCAGCGCACCGACACGCTGCTGGCCTCAATCGGCCACATTATCCGCAAAATCCAAAAGCAGTATGTCAATGCAGATAGCCTGTCAGCCCGTATCCGCGGCGGCGAATTTGCCCTGCTTTGCCCCGGTTTAGTGATTAAGGAAGCCGACGCCTTGATAGACGATCTGACGCGCAACATTGAAAGCCTATATTTAACGGGTGAAACCGACGTATCCCCGATCGCCAGATTTTGTATGGTGCCATTCCGCCCCGGAGACGCCGCACAATCTCTGCTGATACAGGGCGATCAGGCACTGACCAGTGCCGAAAGGCATTCAGACAAAACCACTGTTGATGAAACATTGCAGACATCAACACAGGTTGAGACCGATCGGCATATGTGGTTTAACCGGCTCGATCCCATACTGGAACAGGGACATCTGCAACTTTTCTTACAGCCCGTGGTAGATTGCCTTAATCCGAACCAGATACTGCACCATAAAGTGCTGGCAAGAATTAAGGATGAACAAGGGAACAGCATTGCCGCAGGCCGCTTCCTTCCCTGGGTACAGCGTTTTGGCTGGAATACCCGGCTGGATCAGGTGATGCTGAAACAGGTATTGGATTATTTACGCCAGCATAAGGGTAATCTGGCGTTAAGCCTGTCCTGCGACACCGTTCTCAATCTGCCGTTGATGGCGCAGTTACTGGCGCCGCTGAAACATCAGCCTCATCTGGCGACGCGTCTGATTCTGGAATTAGATGAGAACCAACTGCCAGACGCCGATCGGCTTGAGGCATTAATCAAACTGCTGAACGAACATAACTGCGCGCTGGGGCTTCAGCATTTTGGCGGTCGGTTTAATATGATCGGTAATTTATCTCAATGGGGTCTGGCTTACTTAAAAGTAGACGGCAGCTATATTCGGGGTATCGATCAGGAAGAGGATAAAAAAATGTTTATTGAAGCGCTCTACCGTGCAACCAATAGCATTGCGCTGCCGCTTATCGCCGAACGTGTCGAAACAAAGGGTGAATTGAAAGTGCTTCAGAAAATGGGTTTGCAAGGCGCTATGGGGCGTTTATTGGGAGAACCTACACCAGCCACGATGTAACCGTCATACAAAAAACGGCCTGTTAAGGCCGTTTTTCATCATAGCTTCACGCTAATTGGATCAGAACATACCGTCTTCATCATCACCGATTAATTTGTTCAATCCGCCATTCAATGCTTCACGCGCCTGTGCCCGGCCAATCAGCTTTAGCTGCGCCGCCGAAGGAAAATCAGTAATACTGATGACCCCTTTATTGATTAATACCTGAATCAAATCTTCAAGTACTCGCACCATTTCCAGGTCGCTCTGACGCAACTGTTGCAAACCGGCAACCGCCATTTGGTGACTTTCGTACCACGCCAATGCTTCTGCTGAGTCGTCAGCAAGTTCACCATTCATTTCAGGAAAAGGACTATCCTCAACCTTCATCAGATGACCGTCACTATCACGCTGGATATAAAACATACTCAGAGACCTTTTTTAAGCATTCTTTATCAGTGAAGGAACCTCATAACCTGAGGTTCCAACCTGCGCGATGATCAGTCAGTTGATGACTTGATCTGGCTTACTGATTAAACTTTCAAGCGACGGCAAATCACCACTGTAGTGCTCAAGCGTAATAGATACCGCAACCGTTCCGCCTTTGTCTCCGGTGAAGTTGCCCTCCGTGCTGACTTCGATCACCGGCGAACCCTGATTCTCCGTAATACGGAGATAGCGGCTGATATCGGTACCCTCTTCCAGTTCGCCGATAAGATCGCTTAAATCGATCCTATCGCCTTCATTGGCATTGAAGTCCTTGATGATATCATGCCCTACCTCACCAGCCTGCCAGGTAAAGGTGTCAGCTCCGGCTCCGCCGATCAACACATCATTACCTGCCCCGCCGATCAGCAAGTCATCACCGCTACCGCCGTACAGCAGATCGTTACCGCTTCCGCCATTAAGAATATCCCTGCCGCCCTGCCCGAAGAGAATGTCATTCCCCGCTCCGCCATTGAGAATATCATTACCATCATTGGCAGAAGGGAGGTCGAACTCTGAACTATGAGACGTGATATAGCCATGCATATCCTTCGCCGTTACCGATGTTCCATCCTGAACGCCCATTTTTTCGGCAATATAGCTTTGTAACGCCGACAATCCATTGCCTTCGATATTGTCAAAGGCCACTACGTCGCCAAACAGGATATCATTACCTAACCCGCCATCGAGATAGTCATCCCCGGCTTTCATCGGCTCGTTGCTGCCCAGGATCGCCTCATTAAGCTGGCTGGGATCGATATGATCCTGCACATATCCGTCAGTGTCATAATGTTGCAAGCTGCTGGCGTTCAGATCGTTACCAATCCCGATCGCTTCAACGTTTGACAGTGCTTTCAGTTGTGAGAACGCCTCAGCGGCGTGGGTGTTACTGGTATCGAGGTTGCCAGAGTTATCGACCCAACGCCAACCGTTCCAGTAGCTATTATTATTACCTGCGCCGCCAAGTGAAGATATTTCGTAGGTTCCGTCGCCCTGTGCATGAACCTGACCAATAACCGTCTTGGTAACACTGTTCCAGAGGCCACCGTGATATTGATAAACATTTCCCTGCGCATCGATCACTTCCCGCATCGCGCCCCGCACATCCATATAGTAGGATTGTCCCGGCGTATAGGTAATATTGTCAATATTGAGCGACTGCCACCTGTCACTGACACGCACCTCATTGCTCTCAATGATCTGGTAAAACGTTGGTTCACCATCGGTAATAAAGTAGGTCAGGTTATTTCCTACATTGCTTGTTACTGTATCGCTCTGGAACCAGTTAGCCGTGGTTTTGAACACATCCTCATAGTTGGTGCCGCCACCGCTGGCGGAACCGCCCACCATCGAATTCAGCACATCCGTCAGACTCTGAAGCGCGTTTGGATCACTGAGGTTAACCGAAACCGTCTTGCCAACCTGCGTGTCAAAGTCAGCTAAAAAGACATTTACCGTTCCTGCATTTGTTCCGCTGGCGCTTTTTACCAGGCTGTTGAACACGTCGGTCAGTGAAGCCTGGGTTTTTGCTATATCGCTGCTCGACATGCTGCCCGATGAGTCAACCATAAACGCAATGTTATAGTTCTGCCCTTCCACAAGCTGCAATCCGGAAACATCAGCGACCATCAAATCATGGCTGTTAGTACCCGGCATATCGTCATTACCGGTTGAGCCGATACTCAGCCCATACTGTTCGACCCCTTCCATAGAAGAGCCGGTTGCGGAATCATAATTCGCTGATTCGGTTGAAGTGGCCTGAGCGACCACGCTAAACTCGCCAACGTCAACCGGAACACTAATGGTGATTGTCCCTGCAAGCGTCGACGCCCCCTGGGTATTGGGGATCAAATAGGAACCATCGCTACCTACGGTATAAGTCACATTATTGATATGATCGTTCAGTATCGTTCCTTCAGGAATACCCGTTAAGGTAATTCCTGACAGCGTTTCGCTACCGTCAAGATCAACCAGCGAAGCAGATACTTCAATGGTATGCTCCTGAGTGCCAGCCTGGCCGGAAACTTTTTCAATCGTCGCACTGTTGCTGCCGGGCGTATAGGTCGTCCCGTCGCTGTAAATCACGCCTTCAATATTGTTACTGACCTGAGTGGTGAAAGAACCGGAATTTCCTTCACTGTCGGTGTAATTTACCTTCAGCCCGTCCAACGTATTAACCGAGGAGTCCTGATTATTATTAGTGCTATTACTGGCGCTGTAGGTATATCCGTCCTCTTTCATGACAAAAACATAGTCTTGATGGGCGCCGCTACCGTTACTGGTACGATTTCCGTTGAACGAATCCAGAAGCTTTAACTGTTTCTGATCTTCACTCCAATCACTCTGCCGATAAAAATAGCCGCTACCGGAATGCACGACAAAAATATCGGCATAATTTCCATCACCGCTGGTATTACCCTGACTGTAATAGGCAACCGTTCCGCTTCCTACTACCGTCGGTAGCGGATCCCCCTCAGTCAACCATACGCGCACACCATCGCCAATGGCGATAATTTGACCATCCTGTATGTCAAATCCGCCGTTTTCACTACCGCCGTTGACCGCAATAATCTCCGATGCCGCCGGCGTCGTTTCACCACTGGTGATGTTAAGGGTAACGATAGGCGCATCCGCAACAGGAGTAATATCAATACTCACCGAAGCATTGCTACCGATATTTCCCACCGCATCGACTGGCTGGTATAAGAATTCACTGAACGGTAAACCGGCGGCGTTTTCCACCGGTTCAAATCTCAAATCGAGATTTTGCGCCGTAAATTCCTGCCCGATCGTTACCGCTTTCCAGTCACCGCCATCATTAAAATACAGTATGCCAACATTGGCCGTGGGCAGCGCGGAGATAACAATACTGGCGGTGTCGGCAGATACGCCGAGATCGCTCCAGCCAATATGCAGCGGCGAATCTTCCGATCCGGTCACGGAATTATTATGAGCAATCGGTGGCGTAGCATCCATCACTGCATTGCTACTATCAACCGATTGATTACCCGCCTGATCGGTTGCCGTAGCATCGACAGTAATCTTCCCTTCTGCCAGCGAACTAAGATCAGTTTGTGTCTGCCACCTGCCATCCACAACCGGCACATTACTCAAGGTGACCGACTTACCATTCACATCGGTAAATACTAAATCGACGGTTTTCTCGCTGCTGGTGCCGCTGATAGGCGTATTGATCAACTCATACTGACTGATATAACCATCATTACCCGCAAAATGAGTGATATCGATTTCCGGGGCCACGGTGTCGATAGTGTAAGGTCGGATGGCCTCTGCAACATTAGTGTTACCGGCGGTATCGGTGATCGCTATGCTCGCATTAACTTGCGTGTTACTTGCCAGGATGCTTCCCAGAACAATCACGCTCCAGGTGATACCATCCGCATTCACCGTGGTCTGGTAGGTTTCTGAACCGACGGTTACCGTGACCGTATCACCGGCCTGAACGTTGTTGCCAACCTTGCCGGTCACGTTGATGGCTTGATTAGACTCGGCGATATTCACCACATCATCACCGGCAATGGTGTCGATGGTGATGGACGCCTCCGGGGCTATGGTATCCACCGTGTAAGGACGGCTGGCCTCTGCTGTGGTGGTATTACCCGCCGCATCGGCGGTAGTGACGCTGGCGCTAACTGCCAAGTTGGAAGCCAGTACAGAACCCGGAATATCTATGCTCCAGCTAATTCCATCGGCATTCACCGTGGTCTGGTAGGTCTCTGAACCGACGGTGACCGTCACCGCGTCACCGGCTTGAACGTTGTTGCCGACCTTGCCGGTCACGTTGATGGCTTGACTGGACTCAGCGATATTCACCACATCATCACCAGCCACTGTGTCGATAGTAATGGAGGCGTCCGGCGCTACCGTATCGACGGCGTAAGGACGGCTGGCTTCTGCGGTGGTGGTATTACCGGCGGCATCGGCGGTAGTCACGCTGGCATTAATCTCGGTATTACCGGCCAGCACATTACCCGGTACGCTAACACTCCAGCTAACACCATCGGCATTGACGGTAGTCTGGAAGGTCTCCGCACCCACGGTGACCGTCACCGCGTCACCGGCTTGAACATTATTACCAACACGGCCTGTCACATTAATGGTCTGGCCGGACTCAGCGATATTTACCACATCATCACCAGCCACGGTGTCGATAGTGATGGAGGCGTCCGGGGCTATGGTATCCACCGCGTAAGGTCGATTAGCTTCTGCGGTGGTGGTATTACCCGCCGCATCGGCAGTGGTCACGCTGGCATTAATCTCGGTATTACCGGCCAGCACATTACCCGGTACGCTAACACTCCAGCTAATTCCATCGGCATTGACAGTAGTCTGGTAGGTCTCTGAACCGACTGTTACCGTCACCGCATCACCGGCCTGCACATTGTTGCCGACCTTGCCGGTCACGTTGATGGTCTGATTGGACTCATCGATATTCACCATATCGTCACCAGCCACGGTGTCGATAGTGATGGAGGCGTCCGGCGCTACCGTATCGACGGCGTAAGGACGGCTGGCCTCTGCGGTGGTGGTATTACCCGCCGCATCGGCAGTGGTGACGCTGGCATTAATCTCGGTATTACCGGCCAGTACGCTGCCCGGCACATTCACGCTCCAACTGGTGCCGTCAGCATTGACCGTGGTCTGGTAGGTTTCATTGCCCACGGTGACCGTTACCGTATCACCAGCTTGAACGTTATTACCAACGCTGCCTGTCACATTCACCGTCTGACCGGACTCGGCGATATTGACCATATCGTCACCGGCAATGGTGTCGATGGTGATGGACGCTTCCGGGGCTATGGTATCAACGGTGTAAGGTCGATTAGCTTCTGCGGTGGTGGTATTACCCGCCGCATCGGCAGTGGTGACGCTGGCGCTAACTGCCAAGTTGGAAGCCAGTACAGAACCCGGAATATCTATGCTCCAGCTAACACCATCGGCATTGACAGTAGTCTGGTAGGTCTCCGCACCCACGGTGACCGTCACCGCATCACCGGCTTGAACGTTGTTGCCGACCTTGCCGGTCACGTTGATGGCTTGACTGGACTCAGCGATATTCACCACATCATCACCAGCCACTGTGTCGATAGTGATGGAGGCGTCCGGCGCTACCGTATCAACGGTATAAGAACGATTGGCGCTTGCCGTAGTGGTATTACCGGCGGCATCGGCAGTGGTCACGCTGGCATTAATCTCGGTATTACCGGCCAGCACATTACCCGGTACGCTAACACTCCAGCTAATATCATCGGCATTCACCGTGGTCTGATACGTTTCAGATCCCACCGTTACCGTCACCGTATCACCGGCCTGCACATTGTTGCCGACCTGACCGCTGATATTCACGGACTGGCTGGATTCGGCAATATTTACCCTATCATCACCGGCAATGGTGTCGATGGTGATCGACGCGTCCGGCGCTATGGTATCGACGGTGTAAGAACGATCCGCACTTACCGTAGTGCTATTACCCGCCGCATCGGCAGTGGTGACGCTGGCATTAATCTCGGTATTACCGGCCAGTACGCTGCCCGGCACATCCACGCTCCAGCTAACACCATCGGCATTGACAGTAGTCTGGTAGGTCTCCGCACCCACGGTGACCGTCACCGCATCACCGGCTTGAACATTATTACCAACACGACCTGCCACATTAATGGTCTGATTGGACTCAGCGATATTCACCACATCATCACCAGCCACGGTGTCGATAGTGATGGAGGCGTCCGGCGCTACCGTATCGACGGCGTAAGGGCGGCTGGCTTCTGCGGTGGTGGTATTACCCGCCGCATCGGCAGTGGTGACACTGGCATTAATCTCAGTGTTTGCCGCCAGTACGCTGCCCGGCACGCTGACGCTCCAGCTAATTCCATCGGCATTGACAGTAGTCTGGTAGGTCTCCGCACCCACGGTGACCGTCACCGCGTCACCGGCCTGCACATTGTTGCTAACCTTGCCGCTGATATTCACGGACTGGCTGGATTCAGCAATATTTACCCTATCATCACCGGCAATGGTGTCGATGGTGATCGACGCGTCCGGCGCTACCGTATCGACGGCGTAAGGACGGCTGGCCTCTGCGGTGGTGGTATTACCCGCCGCATCAGCAGTGGTCACACTGGCGGTGACATTGGTGTTTGCCGCCAGTACGCTGCCCGGGATATTCACGCTCCAGCTAATTCCATCGGCATTGACCGTGGTCTGGTAGGTCTCTGAACCGACGGTGACCGTAACCACATCACCGGCCTGCACATTATTACCAACACGGCCTGTCACATTAATGGTCTGGCCGGACTCGGCGATATTTACCATATCGTCACCAGCAATAGTGTCGATGGTGATCGACGCCTCCGGGGACAGGGTGTCGACGGTGTAAGAACGATCCGCACTTATCGTAGTGGTATTACCGGCAGAATCGGCAGTGGTCACGCTGGCATTAATCTCGGTATTACCGGCCAGTACGCTGCCCGGCACATTCACGCTCCAACTGGTGCCGTCAGCGTTGACCGTGGTCTGGTAGGTTTCATTGCCCACGGTGACCGTCACCGCATCATCGGCTTGAACGTTGTTGCCGACCTTGCCGGTCACGTTGATGGCTTGACTGGACTCAGCGATATTCACCACATCATCACCGGCAATGGTGTCGATAGTGATCGAGGCTTCCGGGGCTACGGTATCGACAGTGTAAGGACGATTGGCTTCTGCCGTAGTGGTATTACCCGCCGCATCGGTGGTGGTCACGCTGGCGGTGACATTGGTGTTCGCCGTCAGCACGCTGCCCGGCACGCTAACGCTCCAGCTAACGCCATCCGCATTCACGGTAGTCTGGTAGGTTTCATTGCCCACGGTGACCGTCACCGCGTCACCGGCCTGAACATTATTACCGACCTTGCCGGTCACGTTGATGGCTTGATTGGACTCAGCGATATTGACCCTATCGTCACCAGCCACGGTGTCGATAGTGATGGACGCTTCCGGGG
>NZ_MJLZ01000008.1 GCF_003666245.1 Brenneria alni | reverse complement strand
CTATCTGGCAGTTAAAATATTAAAAAAACGTATTATTACATTAAAAAAAAGACATACTTAGCTAATAAACTATCAGCCAGTATAACTAATTACGACAAAAATCATGGCTGCTTTATTGATTTATTTTTGAGCAGAATTTTCATTTCAAAGTGGAGCGTTCACTATGACAAATAGTAACCATGACTTGTTAAAATCTTTCACGCTACCTAATGGCGTCACCCTGAAGAATAGGGTGCTTATGGCGCCAATGACCACCTGTAGCGGCTTTTTTGACGGGAGCGTGACCAAAGAATTAATCGAATATTATCAGGCGCGTGCGGGAAGTATTGGCGCGATTATTGTGGAATGCTGTTTTGTTGATGATAAAGGGCTGGCGTTCCCTGGGGCAATAGGGATCGATGATGACGCTAAAATAGCCGGTCTGGCGAAAATTTCGGCGGCGATTCAGGCAAAGGGATCGAAAGCGATACTGCAAATTTATCATGGCGGGCGCATGGTGGAACCTCGCTTTATTGGCGGCGCCTCGCCAGTGGCGCCGAGCGCATTGGCCGCGCCCAGAGCTGGCGCGGTAGTTCCTGTTGCGTTAACGGAAGATGACGTTGAGGAGATGATCGAAAAGTTTGGCAAGGCAGTCTATCGGGCTATCCAGGCTGGCTTTGACGGCGTGGAAATTCATGGCGCCAATACTTATCTGATTCAGCAGTTCTATTCCCCCAATTCAAATCAACGCACTGATAAGTGGGGCGGCAGCAGAGATAAGCGGGCGAAATTCCCACTGGCCGTTCTGGATATCACTCATGAGAGGGTAAATAAATATGCGGATCGGCCTTTTATCATTGGTTATCGATTCTCTCCGGAGGAAATAGAAGAGCCAGGCATTCGATTTGATGATTCGTTGTATCTGTTGGATAAACTGGCGGAAAAGGGATTGGATTATGTGCACTTCTCTATGGGGCATACGTTACGCTCGTCAATTGTCGATATTAACGATCCTACGCCGTTGATTAAAAAATATGTCGCTAACCGCTCTGCCAGACTGGCGGTAATTCCGGTAATTGGCGTCGGCGACATTATCAATAAAACAGATGCCGTGACGGCCCTGGAAAACGGTTATGACCTGGTCGCCGTAGGCAGAGGCTGTATTGCCTACCCGGACTGGATTGAACAAATTGCCGACCAGCAGAAAATCGATCTTTATATTGATAGCGGTAAGCGCGAAGCGTTAATGATCCCCGAACCCTTGTGGCGTTTTTCGTTAGTGGAGGCAATGATTCGGGATGTGAGTTTAAATGGGAAAAAATTTAAATCCGGGACTTATCAGGAAAAAGTCGCGGATGAAAATTGTGACCTGGTTTTGAATATCCACTTTGAACAAAACCAGATAAAAAATATTGCGCTGGATGATGGCGCCGATATTGACGAGTCGTTGCTGATAAGTTTTGAAATTATCCGTGAGCGGATTGTCGACGCCAACAGCCCACATGTTGATGCGGTAACCGGCGCGACGGCGCAGAGTGAAGCGATTAAAAAAGCGGTCACCAAAGCGATGGTGAAATCATGCGAAGACGCCATTATTGAAAATGGCGGCAATCCTGATGCCATTCAGGATGTCGATGTGGTGGTTATCGGTAGCGGCGGTGCGGGGCTTGCGGCGGCGATTCAGGCCAGTGAGGAAGGGGCTAGCGTTATTCTGGTCGAAAAAATGCCGGTTATCGGCGGCAATACGATCAAAGCCTCGGCCGGTATGAACGCCGCCGGGACGCTATTTCAAAAAATCAAAGGAATTGAAGATAGCCAAACCCTTTTCTATAACGAGACATTGAAAAGCGGTAAGCATAAAAACAACCCGGAACTGGTGAAATATTTCGTTGAACATGCGCCGATCGCCATTGACTGGCTTGCCAGACACGGCATTGAGTTGAGCGACATTACCACCACTGGCGGCATGAGTGTTGACAGAACGCACAGACCGGCGAACGGGGCTTCAGTCGGCGGTTATTTGATTAGCGGTCTGATAAAAAATATCAATAAATATAATATTGACGTCATGTTGGATACGGCGGTGATCGACATCATTCAAGATCAAGGGAAAGTGGTGGGCGTCAGAATCGTTAATGATGAAAATAAAGAAAAAATCATTCCGACAAAAGCCGTTATTGTGGCAACGGGCGGATTCGGCGCGAATGAACAAATGGTTGTCAAATATCGGCCCGATCTTGATGGCTATGTGACGACGAATCACTCCGGCGCGACCGGCGCTGGCATTCGGCTGTTGGAAAATCTTGGCGCGGACACCGTTGACCTGGGTGAAATTCAAATCCATCCGACGGTGGAGCAAACGACATCTTATTTGATCTCTGAATCTATCCGCGGCGGTGGGGCTATTCTGGTTTCACAACGTGGCGAAAGATTCATCAATGAGTTGGATACCAGAGACAAAGTTTCTGCGGCGATCGTTAACCTGTCGGAAAAGTATGCCTATATTCTGTTTGATCAGCAGGTGAGAAATAAAAATAAGGCGGTTGAAGAATATGTGTCGCAAGGGTTAACCGTAAGCGGCGAGAGTCCCGCTGAACTGGCTGAAGCGCTTGGCGTCGATCCAGACAGGCTGCAAAAAACCTTCGACAGATACAATACCTTCGTCAGCCAAAAGCGCGACGATGATTTCGGCAGAGCGACAGGTATGCGCGATCCGCTTAATCACGCGCCTTACTATGCCATTAAAGTCGCGCCGGGCGTTCACCACACAATGGGGGGCGTGGTTATCAATACCGGGGCCGGAGTCTTGAATCGCCGTAAGGACGCTATCGCCGGAGTCTATGCCGCCGGAGAAGTGGTCGGCGGTATTCACGGTGCCAATCGTATCGGCGGCAACGCGGTGGCGGATATCATTATTTTCGGTATTCAGGCCGGCAAACAGGCGGCAGCCTATGCCAAATCGCCGGGTAAGGCGCTATTAAAAGAGGTTGAGCACACGGCGAAAATCCAGGAGGAAATTTCGTCAGAATCGCCTGAACAACAACAGCCAGCCTTGATCGTGGGGTGATGCTCTTTAAGGGAGTGCGTCCGTAAGGACGCCTCCTTATTCCCCGGGCTGCGCCTGAAATAAAGTAGGTTGTAGGCTTCATCATAATGAGATCCGTAAATAACATTTATTCCTATTCCGCCCAACTGATGGGAAGCCCTGTTTTATTAAAAATGTTTGTTCATGATGAAACAGTAGCCAGGCGGGTATTTCATTGCATTAAACAGCTTGAAGACGTATTGACCGTAAATCGACAACATTCAGAGGTGATGAAGATTAATAACGCGGCGGGCAAAGGTTACGTTGCCGTCAGTCCTGCCGTGTTCCAGCTCATTAAACAAGCGAAAGCCATCAGCCTGATTAAAGGTAGCTGTTTTAATTTAGCCATTGGCCCGGTGGTTAAATTGTGGAAAATTGGCTTCAAAGGTTGTGCGGTTCCTGATGCGGCGACAATCGAAAACGCCCTTGAATTGACCAATCCCGCTCGCGTCATGCTCAATGATGATGAATGCGCCGTTTTTCTGAAAACCGAAGGGATGGAGATCGATTTAGGCGCTATCGCCAAGGGATATATCGCGGATGTCATCAGAGATTTGCTATATCAGCATAATATTCATCATGCCGTTATCAATCTTGGCGGCAACGTTCTGGCAATCGGCTGTTCATTGACGGATGCGCGAGGGCAGTGGAGTGTGGGTTTGCAAAAGCCGTTCGCTGACAGAGATTGTTTACTTGGCATTATCAAAGTGAAGAATCAATCCGTGGTCACCTCCGGCGTGTATGAGCGATTTTTTACCGTTGATGATCGGGTGTATCACCATATCTTGAATCCCAGAACCGGCTATCCGCTGAATAACTCGCTGCATAGCGTCACTATCATTTCAGATAAATCCATTGATGGTGATATCTATTCCACGCTGATGTATGGCATGGATGTGGAGGCCGGTATTAAATATTTAATGGCCCGACCGGGAATCGACGCTATCTTCGTCACCAAAAATAAAGAAATTATTCTTTCTTCACAGCGGCACTATGATTTTGAATTATTGGATTGCACTTACTCCTTAATCTGTACTGACGGTCAGGGCCGGGTTTAACATAGTTGCCTGTCAACCCATTAGCCTGCCGGAGAAAGCAGGGCGTTGTATATCAACAATCTTCCCACCAACGTTTTTAAGCTTTAACAAAGGAAAGGCCCCTACGAAAAATCGTGGGGGCCTTCAATGATTTTATTGTTGCGGGATATTAATTATTCAGTTCCAGTTCGTTCATGGCGGCGATGCTAAAGCCACCGTCCACGTGGAGAACTTCGCCGGAGATACCGGCTGCCAGATCGGAGCACAGGAATGCGGCGGAATTACCGACGTCTTCAATAGTGACGACGCGGCGGATTGGGGTAACCGCTTCACAGTGAGACAGCATTTTCTTGAAGTTTTTAATGCCTGATGCGGCCAGCGTACGGATTGGGCCAGCGGAAATGGCGTTGACACGCACCCCCTGAGCACCCATGGCGTTCGCCATGTAACGCACGTTCGCTTCCAGAGACGCCTTAGCCAGCCCCATCACATTGTAGTTAGGAATGGCGCGTTCTGCGCCCAGATAGGACAGGGTAAGCAGCGCAGAGTTCGGGTTCAGCATGTTGCGGCAGGCCTTCGCCAACGCCACAAAGCTGTAAGAACTGATATCGTGAGCAATATTGAAGCCTTCACGGGTTACCGCGTCGACATAGTCGCCGTCAAGCTGATCGCCCGGCGCGAAAGCGATGGAGTGAACGAAACCATCAAAAGTCGGCCAGACTTTGGCCAGTTCGGTAAACAGCGCTTCAATACTTGTATCTTCAGCGACATCACACGGCAGGACAATGCTGGAACCCAGTTCGCCTGCAAACTCGTCAACGCGAGATTTCAGTTTATCGTTCTGATACGTAAACGCCAGTTCAGCACCTTCGCGGTGCATAGCCTGTGCGATACCGAATGCAATGGAGCGGTTACTGGCAACACCAGTTACCAGAATGCGCTTACCGGTAAGAAAACCCATAACAGTAATCCTTGTGATCGTTGTTGCTGCGACCATCAATCTAAAAATAAGCCGTTAATGACAGTCGGGATGAATAAACCGGGCGATTCTATCATGTCCCGAGTCAATAACGGTAATCCGAGCAGTATCGCCGATTTTTGGGTTAAAACTGCGCACCGTCACTCCGCCAGGCATCGGCACTCAGCGCTTCACCAAAATGGCTGGCAATCAGGCGCTTGGTCAGTTCATGAAGTGGAGAGGCCAGCACGTCAGCCGTGCTGCCGCGCTCAACCACTTCTCCACCCTGCATGACCAGGATCTGATCGCTGATATGCTTCATCATTCCCAGATGCTGAGTGACATAAATATAAGAGATGCCGTGCTTTTCCTGAAGTTCCAGCATCAGATTAATAATCTGTGATCGCATAGACATATCCAGCGACGCCAGCGCTTCATCCGCCACGATGACCTTGGGTTGCAGGATCAGCGCCCGCGCCAGCCCCACCCGCTGTTTCTGACCGGGGGCCAGCGCGTGAGGATAATGGTAGGCATGATCAGGCCGCAATCCCACCTGTTGCAGCGCCAGGTTGATGGCCTTTTCGCGTTCTTGGGTGCTGAGATCGGTATTCAGCCGTAACGGCGCATCCAGCAACTGACCGATACGCTGACGGGGATTCAGGGCATTACCCGCATCCTGAAAAATCATACGGATACGCTGGCTGCGGTAGCGGTAATCACCATAATGCAACGGATGATCGTCGATCAATAACTCACCGGACGTCGGGGCTATCATGCCGGCCAACATTTTTGCCAACGTAGATTTCCCCGAACCATTTTCACCGATGATGGCTAAAGTCTGCCGCTCACGTAAGGTGAAACTCACGGACTTCACGGCTTCAACATGCTGACGGCGAAACAGCCCGTTGCGATAACGGAAGGTTTTGGTCAGATTACGGGCCTCAAGTAACGTTTCAACCATCAGGAACCCTCCATATTGAGTGGGAAGTGGCAGGCGTACCAATGATTCTTGACCGAAAGCAACTGGGGGGTCTGCATACACTGTTTCTGCGCGTAAGGACAGCGCGGCCCCAGACGGCAACCGACCGGTAAATGTTCCAGCGAAGGGATCGCTCCCGGCAGGGTATTCAGACGGCTTTTATGCGGTAAAGAGCGGCCAAAGTCCGGCATTGCCCGGATCAATGCCTGAGTGTAAGGGTGATGTGGCGCGGTAATCAGGTCTTCACTGGCGGCGCTTTCCACCGTCTGCCCGCAATAGAGCACGTTAATCCGATCGGCCCATTTACTCATGGTTTGCAGGTCATGGCTGATGAGCAGAATAGTGGTGTTATTGTTCTGGTTCAGCCGGGACAATAAGCGAAAAATCTGTGCCTGCGTGGTGGACTCCATCGCGTTGGTGGGTTCGTCGGCGATCAACAAACGCGGCTGGTTTGCCAGCGCGATGGCAATCATCACTTTTTGGCATTCCCCATCGGTCAGTTCATAGGGGTAGCTGCCCATAATGCTTTTATGATCTTTGATGCCGACGCGGTGAAGCAGTTCGATTGCCCGGCGTTTGCGCCAGTGGAACCGTTGCCACCAGCGGCCTTTATACGTCCAGCCGGGGATGGTTTGTATCAATTGCCGTCCGATGTTTTCGGAGGGATCGAGGCAGGACTGCGGTTCCTGAAAAATCATCGAGACGTTATGACCGACCAGTTTACGCCGTTCGCGTGGCGACAGTTGCAGCAGGTCAATGTCATCAAGACGAAAACGATCGGCGGTAACCCGCCAGTTATCGTTGGTAATACCGCAGATGGCTTTGGCAATCAGGCTTTTGCCTGAGCCGGATTCGCCCACCAAGCCGCGAATTTCCCCTTCATTCAGCGTCATGCTGACCCGGTCAACCGCTTTTACCGCGCCGTCTGAGGTGAGGAATTCGATGGTCAGATTACGAATATCAAGCAAGGGCATATGTCGTCTCCGCCATTATTCCGTTTCCGCCAGCAGGGCGCGGCGAATACCGTCCCCAAGCAGATTAACAATCAGCACGCTCAGGGCAATCGCCGCGCCGGGCAACATAACCGTCCAGGGGGCGGCATAGATCAGCTCCAATGAATTACCCAGCATTGCTCCCCATTCGGTGGTCGGTAACTGTGCGCCGAGGTCAAGAAAACCTAATGCGGCAATGTCCAGAATAGCGATAGACAACGCACGGGTGAATTCAGATACCAGTACCGCCGCGATATTCGGCAACACCACATACCAGACAATATAAAACGTGGACGCGCCATCAAGGCGGGTGGCGACAACGTACTCTTTGTCCATTTCATTATGTATCGTGCTGTATATAGTGCGCACCATCCGGGGCAACAACGCCAGCCAGACGGCCAGCATGGCATGTTCCAGTTTCGGGCCGATAAAGGCAATCACCACAATGGCCAGCAGCAGCGACGGAATAGATAACAATGTGTCGAGAATATGGTTGAGCATGGCGGAGCGAAGCCCGCGGGTTACGCCGGCAAAAACGCCTAAAATGACGCCGCACAGCGCCGCCGCAAGGGTGACGATCAATGCCGACCCCACGGTAGGGGCGGCCCCCCTTAACAACCGGCTCAATTGATCGCGCCCCAGATCGTCAGTGCCGAGGAAGAACGACACTTCACCGTAGTGTGACCAGGACGGAGGAAGCATCTGGTAGCCCAAAAATTGCTGGCTGACGTCATAAGGCGCCAGCAGTTCGCCGAACAGGCACAGGCCCAACAAAAACAGAAAACCGTAAAAGCCGACCATCGCCAGCATATCCTGATGAAATACCCGCCAGGTATCACCCAGGCGGCTGGGAAGGCGCTTCTCGCTGTAAACATTATCGAAGGGCATACCATTCCTTATGTTTCAATGGGTTGGTTATTGCACCCCAGATGTCAGACAGCACATTAACCGTAATGACCGTTGCGCCGACAATGATAACGCCTGCGGAAATAGCGGCGTAATCCTGCTGGCGGATCGCGTTAACCAGCCAACGCCCCAGCCCCGGCCAACTGAACACCACCTCAGTAATGATGGTGAGCGTCAGCATGGTAGAAAACTGTAATCCCAGCTTTGGCATAATCGGTGGTAATGCATTGTGCAGCACATGACGGCGAATAATGGTCAGTGGCGACAAACCACGCGTCGCCGCCGCTTTAATGTAGTTTTTACCTATAACTTCAGTGGTGCTGATACGCATCAGGCGTATCACCTCCGTCGTCGGCCCCACGGCGAGTACGGTAATAGGCAGGATCAGATGCCGAATCGCACTGGCAATCATCTCACTACGATAGGGAGAATCTGACAGCCAGGCATCGATCAACGCAAAGCCCGTGACGTTTTTTACCTGATAGAGCAGGTCAAAGCGTCCGGAAACCGGCAACCAGCCGAGATGTAGCGAGAAAAACAGCGTGAGCAGCAGCGCCAGCCAGAATACCGGCAGGGAAAAACCGACGAGCGCCAGCGTACTGATAACAATATCCGGCGCTTTATTCTGCATAACACCCGCAGTGACGCCCAGCGGGATCCCTACCAACAAAGAGAGCGCGAATGCCAGCAGGCAAAGCTCTGTGGTTGCAGGGAAAACATCTTTTAGCTGTGCGCTGATGGCCTGACCGTTAATGCTGGAGCGGCCAAAGTCACCCTGTAACAAGCTGGTGAGATAAAAGTGATATGCATCAAACAGCGATGCGCCGTTGAGGGGGGCGTGCGGTGTGTAATAGCTCAGGCTGAACCCCACCAACGTCAGTAAAAACAAGGTAACCAGCAACAAGACCAGTCGACGCAGAGTAAAGATAATCACGGTTTTTCTCCTGTAGCGTCGTCCTGTGAAGAACGTTTTTGTGGCTGGGGAGCGGCGCTATTCTCGCGGAAAACTCCCGCGAACGAACCGTTACCGAATGGGCTAAGGACTAACCCTTTCATATCATAGCGATAAGCCAACAGGCGTAAGGAGGCGGTCAGCGGCAAAACCGGTATTTGCTCCGCCAGAATCCTCTGCGCCTGTTGGTAGTGTTCAATGCGTTTTGACAATTGCTGTGAAGACAGGGCGTTTTGCAACACTTTATCAAAAGTAGGATCGCACCAATGAGCATAGTTAGTTTGGGAGCGAATGGCGGCACAGCTTAATAAAGGCCGGAAAAAACTGTCGGGATCGTTACTGTCGGTAGCCCAGCCTGCCAGAGTTAAGTCGTGGCTGAGTTCCATCAATTTCGCTTCCTGAAAACGTCCCTCCACCGGCACAATGGTAACCTGCACTCCTACCTGGGCCAGATCGGCCTGTATCAGTTCGGCGGTTTTTAGTGGGCTGGGGTTGTAGGATTGTGACGCGCTGGGCACCCATAAACGCAGGCTGAGATTGGCAATACCCAGCGCCTTTAATATCTTGCGGGATTTCTCCGGGTTGTATTCCGTTACCTGAGCGTCATTATCATACGCCCAGGAGGCTCGCGGTAAGATCGAGGCGGCGGTTTCGGCGGTGCCGTAATAAATTGACTGCATCAGCCGATCGTTGTTAATCGCCAGCGCAATGGCTTCACGGATACGACGGTCATCTAGTGGGGGTTTACGCACATTAAATGCCAGATAGGCGACGTTCATTCCAGAGCGCAACGACAGACGCAACCGAGGATCGTTACGTAAAATAGCAAGTTGGCTGACGGCGGGATAGGCCAGAACATCACATTCGCCGGTCAGTAACTTGGACAACCGGCCTGTACCGCCAGAGCCAAGATCAACCACCACCTGCTGCATACGTGGCAGGCCACGCCAGTACACATTATTACGCGTCAGACGGATATATTGCCCGTAGCGGTATTCATTCAGTCTATAGGGGCCGGTGCCGACCGGTTCGCGATCCAGCAATTCCTGCTTATCATTTTCAGACAGCGCCTGTGCATATTCGGCGGACAGGATCGGCGCATAGTGTGTCGCCAGGTGCCACAGGAAAGATGCATCCGGGCTGTTTAGCCGGATTTCAATGCTGTACTCCCCCAACTTGCGAATACTTTGCACGGAATCAGCAAATTGCAGGCTGTCAAAATAGGGGTATTCACCGCCGTTAACATCATGATACGGGTGTTTTTTATCCAGCATACGTTGAAAACTGAACAGCACATCATCAGCATTCATCTTGCGGGTAGGGCTAAACCAGGCGGTGGTTTGAAACGGAACGTCACGACGCAGATAAAACCGATACGTTGAGCCGTTATCCAGCACTTCCCACCGCTGGGCTAATTCCGGCATCAGGCGATAAGTATAGGGATCAACGTCCAGCAGGCGATCGTAAAGCTGGGCGGCCAGCGTATCAATGGTGACGCCACTGCGCGCCATTTGCGGATTAAACGTATTCAGTATGTCATTTACACAATAGACAAAGCCGCTTTGGCGGATATCTTCCAATGGCGTAGGGGCTGATACCGTTGGCAAAGGGGTCGCCAGCGAGGGCATTGCCAGCCAGACGAATGCCAGTGCGAAATAAGTTTTTCCAGACATGCAGGATTTTTCAGTCAATACGTAATACACAGAGTGTACCGCACTCTGACAATACTCCCCACTCTGTTGTGCGCGTATGGTGACTTTCCGACCGGCTGATATGGCTTATGTCAAATTTTTGCTCTGGATCATATTAAGGTCATTTCATCATGAGAATAACCAATAATTTACTAAGCTATGGGTAAAAGCTGCCGTTATAGCTAAAACTTTGCCCGAAAAATGGAGTGATTCTGAATGGAAAGCATCAGGCCTCGTTGTACCCTTGACCTCGAATTTTCACCTGAGGCGGGTGATGTGACCGATAAATCCGCTGATTTGAATACTGATGCTACCACTGCAACATTTGAGGCCATTGAACTTTCAGATGAAAGCATCGACCACAGAGACAATAAGGCCGACATCTATCAGCAAAATCCGCTGCCTGTGTTAACCGAAGAAGAAATTAATGCGCAAAAGCAACATGAGAAGATAAGGCAGCTAAGAGATACCTCGCTTTCTGCTCCGTTGGATCGCGTCTCTGATCTGGCCACTTCTTTTTTTATTATCGCCATTGAAGGAGCCCGATCGCCGTTCACTGAACTTGCCAATGCCCTGCATGATGCCTTCTCCAGTCCGCTAAATGCCGAAAAAACGGCGATGATGGAGGCTTTTGATATTGCGATGAGAAAAGAGATGCTCACTTTTATCAAGGAGTCCTTTATCACCGACGCGTATCAGCCACAGGCATCAAAAATAATTGACGGTTATATCAGCGAGCTGGTGTCAAGACGGGATGGTGTACGGCTGGGGGCAGCCAACGCGGAATTTTTGCTTGCCTCTAATTTAGGCGACGAAAAATACGCTGAAGCGATACGGGAGGATATTGAGGCTCTGCAACAAGGGAGATATTACGCTCAGGTCGAAATGTCTCAGGCGTTATCGATTGCTGACAACGCACGCAGCGCTGTAGATATGCTCGATCAGTTTGAAATGATGCTGAGAGAGAGCGGCAGTTGTGCACAAACGCTGGATACTGAGTTACAGCATTTAAGCCTGCTGGCCGACCGCTGGGAAGATTTTGTGCAAAAGTACACGCCACGGGCGCTAAAGATACGATGAAAGAGCAATGACAATGTGAAAGGAACCCCACAATCAGTACGGAAATGAGAAAAATTCTCAACAAAGTCCTTTACAGATGATACTGATAACTATTATCATCATTTCCGCGCTTCAGCAGTTGCCTTTTCGCAGGGCGCTGAAGGAGAGCACGACATTGCTCACATTGCTTCCAGTATTATTTTAGCCAGCCTACGTGCTGGCTTTTTTTTTGTTCCGCATTGCCAATACCTTAATTACTTCAAATAAAAAATAATCAATAAAATCAACTATTTTAAGGTGTTTCCTGGATTTTATGCAGTAAGTGTAAACGACAGTATTATGCATAAATCTAAGATAATAGGGGTTCACAACGGAGATCAGGAACATGTGGATAAAGATAGTAAGGACATTAAAGTTAGGCGTGGCGAGCGCCGCGCTGGCGGGGACACTGAGTTTTTCCGCTTCCTGCTCGGCGGCAACGCCGGTACAGATACATGGGCAATTGTCCATCGCGAACGGACGGCTTGTAGGCATGAGCGGTGAACCGGTACAACTAAAGGGAATGAGTTCACACGGTTTGCAATGGTATGGCGACTACGTGAATCAGGATGTCATGAAATGGCTGCGTGACGACTGGGGCATCTCAGTATTCCGGGCGGCGATGTACACGGCGGAGGGGGGATATATCGACAATCCGTCGGTAGCCAATAAGGTAAAAGAAGCCGTTGCAGCGGCGCAGAGCCTTGGCGTCTATATTATTATCGACTGGCATATTTTGTCGGATGGCAATCCGAATACTTATAAAACAGAAGCGAAAGATTTCTTCAGTGACATGGCCGGGCTGTACGGCAGTTCGCCGAATGTGATTTATGAAATCGCCAATGAACCCAACGGCAACGTGACCTGGAATGAACATATCCGACCATACGCGCTGGAGGTGACGCAGACCATCCGTGAGAAGGATCCGGATAATATCATTATCGTTGGCACCGGAACCTGGAGCCAGGATGTGCATGATGCGGCAGACAATCCGCTGCCGGATGCCAATACGATGTATGCGTTACACTTCTATGCGGGTACGCACGGGCAGTTTTTACGTGATCGGATTGATTATGCGCAAAGTCTGGGGGCGCCCATTTTCGTCAGCGAATGGGGAACCAGCGGTGCTTCCGGCAGCGACGGCCCTTTCCTGCCTGAGTCCCAGACCTGGATTGATTTTCTGAACAACCACGGCATCAGTTGGGTTAACTGGTCGCTGGCGGATAAGTCGGAAGCGTCAGCCGCGTTGGCGCCGGGAGCAAGCACGTCCGGCGGCTGGACGGAGGCCGAGCTGTCGGCCTCGGGTAAATTTGTCAGAGAGTTGATTCGTGCTGATCTGGATACGGATGGCGGCGATGATGAAACCACGCCAACTGAGCCGGAAAATCCGGGGCGTGAAGCAGAGACGCTGGTCTTGCAATACCGCAATGGAAATAGCAATTCATTCGATAATGCGATTAATCTGGCGTTCAATATTCAAAATACAGGCAGTACCGTCATAAAGTTGAGCGATCTGAAAGTCCGTTACTATTTCAACGATGACGGTAAATCAACCGACCAGATCTATATTGACTGGGCGAATGTGGGCGCCAGCAATATAACGGCCACCTCTGAAGCCTTGTCCGGTAGTACCACACAGACAAACCGTTATGTGGAATTATCTTTCAGCAGCGGCGCCGGATCGATTCCGGCGGGTGGGCAGAGCGGTGAGGTGCAGGTGCGTATTCATCCCCTGGACTGGAGTAACTATGACGAAACCAATGATTACTCCTACGATAGCAGCATTACCACCTTTACCAACTGGGATAAGATGACCGTGCATGATAAAGGTTCGCTGGTGTGGGGGATTGAGCCTTGACCGAATAAAAGACGAATATAATATTGGTCGCAATAGGATTGCAGCCAGCCTCGGTGCTGGCTGAGTTTGATAACAAACTTACTCATTGACGCTGATGCCATGTTTTTTCAGCAAGCCGCGTAACTGATGATAGGTCAGCCCCAGCAACTCGGCGGCTTTACGCTGATTGAACCGTGCCCTGGCCAGCGCTTGTTCCAGCAGTGTTTGTTCCTGTGTGCGTTGCCACTCTTTCATATCCAGCGGGAAGTTGGGTAGTCCATCCGTCAGCGCCGCTTCAGCGGTGGTTTCGGCGGGCTTGGCCGTTTTATGAAACGGATTAACAATAATGGTATCCAGTGCCCGATCGCTGCTGCCGTGTCGGTAAACCGAACGCTCCACCACATTCTTCAACTCACGAATATTTCCTGGCCAGCCATAATTTATCAGCGTGTCGCGGGCATGGGGGGTGAAGCCGGGAAACAGCGGAAGATGTAATTCGCGGCACATCTGAATGGCGAAATGCTCCGCCAGTAGCATGATGTCCTGCTGGCGCTCGCGTAACGGCGGCAATTGCACGACATCAAACGCCAGCCTGTCCAGCAGGTCGGCGCGGAACTTTCCGCTGGCCGCCAGCGCGGGCAGATCGTCATTGGTGGCGCATACCAGCCGCACATCCACCTGTAGCGATTGACCGCCGCCGACGCGCTCCAACACGCCATATTCAATCACCCGCAGCAGTTTCTCCTGAACCAGCATGGGCGCGGTGGCCAGTTCATCCAGAAACAGCGTGCCGCCGTCGGCGCGTTCAAACCGTCCCAAATGACGCTTCTGCGCACCGGTAAATGCCCCCGCTTCGTGACCAAACAGTTCAGAGTCCAGCAGATTTTCATTCAGCGCGGCGCAGTTCAGTGAAATAAAGGGGCCTTGCCAGCGGGGGGAGAGATAGTGAAGACGGCTGGCGATAAGTTCTTTACCGGTGCCGCGTTCGCCAATGACCAGCACCGGCTTATTGAGCTGCGCCAGTTGTGAAACCTGCTCCAGCACTTCAAGAAAGCTGTTGGCTTCCCCCAATAAATTCTCTTTTTCCTGTGCCATCGACCTTCACCGTGTGATTTTTACTAATAGTTAGCTTATTTGACTAATCTAGCGGGTATTGAAAAATAGTCAAAATTTAACAACTCATATTTTTCAATTGGTTATGTGTTTAGAAAAGTTGGCATGTTTATTGATATAGCTATAACCATATCGCTACTGACGGGTGGTGATAATAAATCAGGCGTAATCAGACGCTGTAAATCATTAAGAGGATTTGATTATGGGTATTTTTTCTCGTTTTGCCGACATCGTGAATGCCAACATCAATTCGTTGCTGGATAAGGCCGAAGATCCGCAAAAGCTGGTGCGGCTGATGATCCAGGAAATGGAAGATACGTTGGTAGAGGTTCGATCCACTTCTGCACGGGCGCTGGCGGAAAAGAAACAGATTGCTCGTCGCATTGAGCAAGCCAAATCGCAACAGGCGCAATGGCAGGAAAAAGCGGAACTGGCCTTACGTAAAGACAAAGACGATCTGGCCCGTGCCGCGCTGATTGAAAAACAGAAAATGACGGACCTGATTGCAATATTGCAGCATGAAGCGGAAAACGTGGATGAAACTCTGGAGCGGATGAAGCGTGAAATTGGCGAACTGGAAAATAAACTGAGCGAAACCCGTGCCCGTCAGCAGGCGTTGACGCTACGTCATCAGGCGGCGTCTTCATCACGTGATGTGCGCCGTCAACTGGACAGCGGTAAACTGGACGAAGCGATGGCGCGATTTGAACAGTTCGAGCGCCGCATTGATACTATGGAAGCGGAAGCAGAAAGCGTGGGGCTGGGCAAACAGAAACCGCTGGATCAGCAGTTTGCCGAACTGCAAGCCGATGATGAAATCAGTGCGCAACTGGCGGCGCTTAAGGCTAAAGTTAAACCAGTTGAATAACCGGACTGGCTGTCGTCATGGCTGGCGGCAGCCATGCGATACGGTAAACATAATAATTAAGGAGACACAATGAGTGCTTTGTTTCTTGCCATACCGCTGACCATTTTCATGCTATTTGTGGCACCGATATGGCTTTGGCTACATTACAGTCAGCGCAAGCAAAACAATGCTCAACTGGGACAAGGCGATATGCAGCGTCTGACGCGACTGACGGAAGATGCCCGACGTATGCGCGAACGTATTCAGGCGCTGGAAGAAATTCTGGACGCGCAACATCCGGACTGGAGAAAATCGTAATGAAACATACATGGTCAGGTAAAACCTTATACCGCATACCGGAAGAGGGGATGCTGAAAGGCGTCTGCGCAGGGTTGGCCCGCTACTTTGATGTGCCGGTCAAATTGCTGCGGGTGATTGTGGTACTGTCGATGTTCTTCGGCTTGTTCTTTTTCACCATACTGGCTTATATCATTCTCAGCTTTATTCTTGAGCCAGCGCCAGCGGACAGCTATCAGACATCGCCGCCGCAAACGCCGAATCAGCTACTGAATGATGCCGATGCCACCCTGAATGCCAGCGAACAGCGCCTGCGCAACATTGAGCGCTACGTCACTTCCGATACTTTTGGCGTCGAGAGCCGTTTTCGCCAGCTTTAAGCGCTTTGCCTCATTGACTAATGGTCATACGACGCCGATCTTATAATATCGCGTCGTATTTTCTTTCCCGACGCCGGGACGATAATCCGCCCTGGTTTCATATACAAACGCATCATTCGCCTCAGTTGAATAATAAGGAGTCATGATTTATCCAATGAAGCGATTACAAAATGAGATTAACTCACTGGTTAACCGCAGTGTGGATCGCCATCTGCGCCTGGCGGTTACCGGGCTGAGTCGCAGCGGGAAAACGGCCTTTATTACGGCATTTGTCAATCAACTGTTGAACATACACAGCGGCGCTCATCTGCCGCTGTTTTCCGCAGTGCGCGAAGGGCGTTTACTGGGAGCCAAACGTGTACCGCAGCGTGATCTCGGTGTTCCCCGTTTTGCCTATGATGAAGGCATGGCGGCGTTATATGGGGAGCCACCCGACTGGCCCCGGCCTACGCGCGGCGTGAGTGAAATTCGCCTGGCGCTGCGTTACCGCTCTAATGATTCGCTGCTACGGCATTTTAAAGACACCTCCACGCTGTATCTGGAAATTGTGGATTACCCCGGCGAATGGCTGCTGGATTTACCGCTGCTTGAGCAAACCTATCTGGGCTGGTCACGGCAGATGGCGGGGCTGTTGCAGGGCGATCGCGCCGAGTGGGCCAAACCCTGGCTGGCTTTGTGTGAAACGCTCGATCCGCTGGCGCCTGCCGATGAAAATCAATTGGCCGCAATTGCGCAGGCTTATACCGACTATTTGGTTCGCTGCAAGCAGCAAGGGTTGCATTTCATTCAGCCAGGGCGTTTTGTGCTGCCGGGCGATCTGGCCGGTGCGCCGGTGCTGCAATTTTTCCCGTGGCCGCAGGTGGATAAACTGGGTGAGGCAACGCTGGTGCAGGCGGATGCCAAAACCAATATCGGTATGCTGCGCCAGCGTTTCGACTATTACTGTCAGTCGGTGGTGAAAGGATTTTATAAGCATCACTTCATCCGTTTTGATCGCCAGATTGTACTGGTGGATTGCCTGCAACCGCTGAACAGTGGCATTCATGCCTTCAACGATATGCGGCTGGCGTTAACCCAACTGATGCAAAGCTTTCATTATGGTAAACGCACGCTGTTCCGGCGTTTATTCTCACCCTGTATCGACAAACTGATGTTTGCCGCCAGTAAATCGGATCACATCACCGCCGATCAACACGCCAACCTGGTGTCATTGCTTCAACAACTGGTACAGGAAGCCTGGCAGAACGCTGCATTTGAAGGCATCAGCATGGATTGTGCCGGCATTGCGTCGATTCAATCGACGCAAAGCGGCGTCGTCGAGCATCAGGGGCAGAAAATACCGGCGCTGAAAGGCCATCGTCTGAGTGATGGTCAGCCCTTGACGGTCTATCCGGGTGAAGTGCCTGCCCGTTTGCCGGGCGCGGCGTTCTGGCAACAACAGGGATTCCATTTTGATCAGTTTCGTCCGCGTGAAATGACCGTGGACACCCCCTTGCCGCATATCCGGCTGGATACGGTAATGGAGTTTTTGTTGGGAGATAAATTGCGATGAACGAACCACTGAAACCGCGTATGACGTTTGATAAGTCGTCCCCTGCGGAACCTCAGCCTCAGTTACGCGCCAGTGTGGCTTTTGATGCGCAGGATGCAGAGCAATTTTCACCGGTCAGCCGTGAGCAGGAAGTCCCTGAAGAGGGCGTGGCCGAAGAGGTGGTCAGCACGGCTTTACGACCCAAACGCAGTCTGTGGCGGCGTTTGGTGATGGCTGGGCTGACGCTGTTTGGCGTCAGCGCTATCGCCCAGGGTGTGCAGTCCCTGCATAATTCCTGGGTACAGCAGGACTGGATCGCGCTGGGGGGGATTACGGCAGGCGGTCTGATTGTGGTGGCGGGAGTGGGATCGGTTGCCGTTGAATGGCGGCGTCTTTACCGGTTGCGTCAGCGGGCGGAAGAGCGCGATATTGCCCGTGATTTACTGCACAGCCACGGTATCGGGCGCGGGCGGGAGTTTTGTGAAAAACTTGCCCGGCAGGCGGGGCTGGATAACGGACACCCTGCGTTGCAGCGTTGGCAGGCCTCGCTGCATGAAACACATAACGATCGTGAAGTGATCGAACTGTATGCCCGCCTGGTTCAGCCGGTGCTGGATAAGCAGGCAAGGCGGGAAATCAGCCGTTCGGCGGCGGAATCCACCTTGATGATCGCGGTCAGCCCGTTGGCGCTGGTGGATATGGCCTTTATCGCCTGGCGAAATTTGCGGCTGATAAACCGTATTGCCGCGCTGTATGGCATCGAACTGGGTTATTTCAGCCGCATCCGGCTTTTTCGTCTGGTGCTGCTGAATATTGCTTTCGCTGGCGCATCTGAACTGGTGCGGGAGATCGGCATGGACTGGATGTCTCAGGATCTGGCCGCCCGGCTGTCAGCCCGGGCGGCGCAAGGTATCGGCGCCGGACTGCTGACCGCCCGTCTGGGCATCAAGGCAATGGAGTTGTGCCGTCCGCTGCCCTGGCTGGATGACAAGCCGCGTTTGGGCGATTTCCGCCGTGAGCTGATTGGGCAGGTGAAAGCGACATTGCAAAAATCGCGATAACGCATCTGATGCGTTGCTCACTACCGGATGGAAAGGTATCCCGTTAGCTGTCAACTTTTTTTGCCACCTGACTTCATCCGGCGAGGACGAAAGCGTATTATCAATGCTTATTAGCCTGTCGCACCTGTTAAGAAGGTAGCCATTGATGCGTCTGGAAGTTTCTTGTGCCAACCGTATCGGCCTGGCCCGCGAATTATTGGATCTGCTGGCGTCGCGCAATATCGACTTGCGTGGCATGGAAATCGATCCTATTGGTCGTATTTATCTTAATTTCGCTACGTTGGATTTTGATGATTTTCGCATATTGATGGCGGAAATCCGCCGTATTGAAAGCGTCAGTGATGTGCGTACCGTGGCTTTTATGCCCTCTGAACGTGAACACCGGGCGTTGAATGCACTATTGGAATCTATGCCTGAGCCGGTGTTTTCACTCGATATGAAAGGCAAGATTGAGCTGTTAAATGCTGCGACGGTAACCTTATTTGATGCCTCGGCTGATAAAATCCGCAACCTGACTATTTCGCATCTGATCGCCGGGTATAACTTTACGGCGTGGCTGGAGCGGGGCGGCAAACCGGTAACGGAGCGGGTGGTGATCCGCGGGCAGGATTTTCTGCTGGAAATCACACCCATTCATCAGGAAGATGAAGCGGGCAAGAATTCAACGGCAGGCGCGCTGGTGATGCTCAAGTCTGCGGTGCGCATGGGGCGGCAATTGCAGGATTTGTCGGTTAATGATGATAGCGGGTTTGAACACATAGTGGCGGTCAGCGCTAAAATGCGTCAGGTGGTGGAGCAGGCCCGCAAGCTGGCGATGCTGGATGCGCCGCTGTTGATCGTCGGGGATACCGGCACGGGTAAAGATATGCTGGCCAGGGCCTGCCATTTACGCGGCCCCCGTGCAAAGAACCCCTTTCTGGCGCTGAACTGTGCGGCACTGCCTGATGAGGTGATGGAAAGCGAACTTTACGGACATGCGCCGGGAGCCTATCCGAATGCGCTGGAAGGCAAGAAAGGCTTTTTCGAACAGGCCAACGGCGGTTCCGTGCTGCTGGACGAAGTCGGCGAGATGTCGGCGCAGATGCAGACCAAGCTGCTGCGTTTTCTGAATGACGGTACATTTCGGCGGGTGGGCGAAGATCATGAAATGCACGTGGATGTGCGGGTGATTTGCGCCACCAAGAAGAACCTGCTGGAAATGGTACAGCGCGGTGAATTTCGGGAAGATCTCTATTACCGTCTCAATGTGTTGACTCTGACATTGCCGCCGCTGCGCGAACGCCCGGCGGATATCATGCCGCTGACGGAACTGTTCGTGGCGCGCTTTGCCGATGAGCAGGGGATTCCTCGGCCCAGACTGGCAGCCGATCTGCCCCAGTTGTTGCCGCAGTACGGCTGGCCGGGCAATATTCGACAGTTGAAGAATACCCTTTACCGTGCGCTGACGCAGTTGGAAGGTAATAAGCTGCGTATGCAGGATATTGAATTGCCCGCTTTTTCGGTGGAGATGCCGCAAAGTGAAGAGCTGCTGGAAGGATCGCTGGATGACATCAGCAAGCGTTTCGAACGCTCGGTATTGACCCGGTTATATCAGACCTATCCCAGTACCCGTAAACTGGCGAAGCGTTTAGGGGTATCGCACACGGCGATTGCCAACAAACTGCGGGAATATGGCCTCAGTCACCGCAAAGCCGCCAGCGAAGAGGATGAATAAAAACGGCTGAGAATACAGCCGTTTTTCATGCGGTTACTTCAGTACCGCCAGGGCTGCATCATAATCCGGCTCGGTGGTGATCTCGTTCACCAGCTCGCTGTACAATACGTTGTCATGCTCATCCAGAACCACAACGGCACGTGCAGTCAGACCTTTCAGTGCGCCATCAACAACCGCGACGCCATAGTCTTGTTTGAACTCGGCGCCACGCAGAGTGGACAGCACCACCACGTTGTTCAGACCTTCCGCCCCGCAAAAGCGGGCTTGCGCAAACGGCAGATCGGAAGAGATACATAGTACAACCGTGTTATCCAGCTCCGAAGCCAACTGGTTAAACTTACGTACAGAGGCAGCACAAACGCCGGTATCAATGCTAGGGAAAATGTTCAGGATTTTACGTTTACCAGCATAGTTGCTGAGAGAGACGTCTGACAGGTCTTTGGCAACCAGTGTAAAGGCTTTGGCCTTGTCGCCCTTTGCGGGGAAAGTGCCTGCTAAGGGAACTGGATTACCTTGAAAATGTACGTTCTGTGACATGTATGCGTCCTTAATTACAGGTGGTTAACATGTTGCTCAGTTTAAGGCAACGCTGGCAACATTGATATATAAATTACGGCACAACAATGCAACCCTTGCGTTAAGGTAATATTCACTGGCGACCAACGGTAAATCAAATTGCTGTGCCAGCCACTGACCGAACGCCGAATTTTAGTGGATCCTCAATGCAGGCCAGTAGCTCATGAAAAGAGACAACCCAGGCGGGATTAAGTTTCCCAATCAGCTCACACAATGTCGTGGTTTCTGACTATTATGTCATTCAGTTATTTCATTATTATCTGAGACAAATCATCATGCGCTATCGTTATTCGGCATTGTATGCCGCGTTGATCGCCGTAGTGACCGAGCCTGTCACCGCAGCGCAAGTCCCGGCTGGCACTATATTGGCCGAAAAACAGGAAATTATACGTCACATTAAGGATGAACCGGCGTCGTTGGATCCGATAAAAGCAGTAGGGCTGCCGGAAGCGCAGGTCTCGCGGGATCTGTTTGAGGGGCTGGTTAATCAGGATGCGAATGGCAACATTGTGCCGGGCGTGGCGCAAGGCTGGCAAACCAACGATAACCGCACCTTCACGTTTACCTTACGCAATGATGCTCGCTGGTCAAACGGCGATCCGGTTACGGCAAAGGATTTTGTATACAGTTGGCGTCGTCTGGTTGCGCCGGAAAATACCTCGCCTTTTGCCTGGTTTGCCCGTCTGGCGGGAATGATGAATGCCGAACAGATTATCAATGGTCAAATGCCGACGGATAAGCTGGGGGTAACTGCGGTTGATGACCATACGCTGAAAGTACAACTCAATAAACCCGTGCCCTATTTTGTCAGCCTGCTGGCAAATTTCAGCCTGTTTCCGGTTCATCAGGCCACGGTGGAAAAATACGGTGACGACTGGACAAAACCCGGCAATCTGGTGGGGAACGGCGCATTTAAACTGCAACAGCGGGTGGTAAACGAAAAACTGGTGCTGGCGGCTAATGAATATTATTGGGATCACGCAAATACCCGGTTGACGAAAGTGACTTTCGTTCCGATTAATCAGGAATCGAACGCGACAAAACGTTATTTATCCGGCGATATCGACATTACTGAATCGTTTCCCAAAAATATGTACCAGAAGCTGTTGAAAGCGTTGCCTGGTCAGGTCTATACGCCTGAACAACTGGGAACCTATTACTACGCATTTAACACCCAGCGGCCGCCAACCAACGATGTTCGGGTACGGAAAGCGCTTTCTTACGCGATTGACCGCAAAGTCATTGCGGAAAAAGTGTTGGGAACCGGTGAAAAACCGGCTTATCACTTTACGCCGGATGTGACCGCCGGATTTGAACCGACAGAGAGTCTGTTGCAGCAATATTCCCAGGCCGAATTGGATGCGCAGGCAAAAGCGTTGATATCTGCTGCGGGGTACGGCCCCGGCAAACCGCTTAAGCTATCGTTGCTGTATAACACCTCGGAAAGCCACCAGAAAATAGCCATTGCGGTTGCATCGATGTGGAAAACAAAATTAGGGGTTGATGTGCGTTTAACCAATCAGGAGTGGCAAACGTATATTGATAGCCGTAACAGCGGTAATTTTGACGTGGTGCGGGCTTCCTGGGTAGGGGATTACAATGAAGCGTCCACCTTTTTGTCGTTATTAACCTCACAGCACAGTGGCAACATCGCACGATTTAAAAATGCCGACTATGACCGTTTAATGAAAGAAGCGGGTAATCAAACCAACGCTCAGGCCTTGAATGCCGATTACAACCGGGCGGAGCAAATTTTGATGGAAGAGGCGCCTATTGCGTCGATCTATCAATACACTAACGGGCGTCTGATTAAACCCTGGGTAAAAGGCTATCCGATCGCCAACCCTGAGGACGTGGCATATAGCCACATGCTGTATATCGTCAAACATTGATTTATATGAGGCGTAATGAACCCTCGCTGGAGGCAAATGTGGGATCCTTTGCAGGAAAAGAACTACAGCATAGCGGCGCTGTTCATGCGTATCAGTTGGATGGCAAGGGCGGGATCGCACCAATAGGCGATCATGACGTGGTAAATAGTACTAAACCTTGCTGGCTGCACCTCGACTCCACACAGCCTGCCAGTGCGCACTGGCTAAGTGAAACCAGCCTGGTGCCGGACAGCGTACGCGACGCGTTATCGGGTGAAAGTATGCGTCCCAGAGTTACCCGGCTGGGTGATGGCACAATGATTACGATGCGCAGTATCAATTGGAATGAGAATGCGCGCCCTGACCAACTGGTTGCCATCCGGATATTTATTACCGACAAGCTGATCATCTCTACCCGGCGCCGTAAGGTTTTGGCGATTGATGAAGTGCTGACCGAGCTTAAAGAAGGCCACGGCCCGACGGATTGCGGGAGCTGGTTGGTTTCCATCGCCGAATCACTGACCGATCACACCAGCGATTTTGTCGATGATTTACATGAAAAAATCGTCGATCTGGAAGAAGATCTGCTGGAGCAAAAGATCCCGCAGCAAGGCGAACTGGCGCTAATCCGCAAACAATTAATTGTTTTGCGGCGTTATATGACGCCGCAGCGTGATGTTTTTTCGCGTCTTTCCGGAGAAAAACTGCCCTGGATGCAGGATGATGACCGGCGCAGAATGCAGGAAATATCCGACAGGTTAGGGAGGGGGCTGGAGGATCTGGATGCCAGCATTGCACGCACGACCGTATTATCCGATGAAGTCACCACACTAATGACGGATGCCATGAATAGGCGAACTTATACCATGTCGCTTCTGGCGATGGTTTTTCTGCCCACCACATTTTTAACCGGGTTATTTGGCGTCAATCTGGGAGGGATACCCGGCGGTGATTCACGCCTGGGGTTCGCAACTTTTTGCCTGATGTTGGTAGGATTGGTTGGGGGCGTTGCCTGGTGGTTAAAACGTAGTAAATGGTTATAAGCACCTATTAATGGTTATTGCGTAGCGCATCACAACCTCTTGCAGAGGCTTTAAAATAAACGCCTAAATTGAGCAATATCAACATTTTTTGCAAGGTTGTCCGGCATTATCACTGACGCAGGTGAATGCAACGTCAAGCGATGGGCGTTGCGCTCCATATTGTCTTACTTCCTTATTTTGAATTACTGCATAGCACAATTGATTCACACCATGCCGACGATTTCGTCGGCATTTTTTTGTCAACAGCTTGAGAACACGCTATTTGATTTCCAGTACGTCTAATCTTGTCCGTGGCAGAGCCTCATCGTCGTCTTCCGGCTGCCAGCCAGCAGGCGTGAGTGGAATGTCTTCACGATCAAACGCCAGATCGCCGCCATCAATCACTTCACTACCGTGGCGGATGCTTTTGAAATCAAACAGCGCATGGTCGGCAAGGTGGGAAGGAACCACATTCTGCATCGCACTGAACATGGTTTCGATACGCCCGGGATAGCGTTTATCCCAATCACGCAGCATGTCCTTGATCACCTGGCGCTGTAGATTAGGCTGAGAGCCGCATAGATTACACGGAATAATGGGATACTGGCGGGCCTCGGCAAAGCGCTCAATGTCTTTTTCACGACAATAGGCCAGCGGACGGATAACTACATGTTTACCATCATCGCTCATCAGCTTGGGCGGCATCCCTTTCAGTTTCCCCCCATAGAACATGTTCAGAAACAGTGTTTGCAGAATGTCGTCGCGGTGATGGCCGAGGGCGATCTTGGTGGCACCCAATTCCGTGGCGGTGCGATACAGAATACCGCGCCGCAGACGTGAACACAGTGAACAGGTGGTTTTGCCTGCCGGTATTTTTTCTTTAACGATACCGTAGGTGTTCTCTTCTACGATCTTGTATTCAATGCCGATATTATCAAGGTATTGCGGTAATACCTGTTCAGGAAAACCGGGCTGCTTTTGGTCAAGATTGACGGCAACCAGCGAAAAGTTAACCGGCGCGCTCTGTTGCAGGTTACGGAGAATTTCCAGCATGGTGAAGCTGTCTTTTCCGCCGGACAGGCAAACCATAATGCGGTCACCTTCTTCAATCATGTTGAAGTCAGCAATAGCCTCACCGACATGACGACGCAGGCGTTTTTGAAGCTTGTTGAGATTGTATTGTTGTTTTTGTTTAAGTTCTTGTTTTTCTAACATTTTAATTTATTCCTATACCCAAAAGGGGCACCAAAGGGGCAAACCACTTCACAGCGCGAGTTTCCGATTCAGCATGCCAACCTGATCTTCATTCATGTCCTCAATCCATTTTCCGTAGATTTCATACACCATTTGCGCGTTCTCATGCCCCATTTGGTTCGCAATAAACGAAGGGTTTGCTCCTGCCGATAGTAACCAGCAAGCATAAGTATGGCGCGTATGGTACGGATTACGGCGGCGAATGCCAGATCGTTTTACAGCCGTGTTCCATAATTGCCCGATGGATGAGAGAGAGTAACTGATTTTTTGTTCGCCTTTTCTCACTCGTGGTAGAAAGACGAAACGTAAATTCTGAATCTCTGTTAAACCATACTCCCTGTGGTGATAGACGATTTCACCCGGTTGACGGCTCCCTGTGATTTCCATTTGAGACTTGAGCGCTTCAAAAGCCGGTTTAAGCAATGTAACAGTACGAATGCCAGCCTGGGTTTTGGGTGGGCCAAAGTGTCCAATAGCTGTCAAATTACGGGATACATGCATAACGCCCGAATTTAGATCGATATCCTCCCAGGCTAATGCTGCAAGCTCACCATGCCGCAAGCCTGTATAGACCGCTAATTGCCACAGATTTTTGTTCTGTCCTGACAAATGCTTTATAAGTTGCGTGAACTCATGTTTAAGTAATGGATCGGGACGGGGTCGGCTCTTTTGAAGTTTCTTTATGCCTTCAAATGGTCTACCTGATATGAAGCCAGAACGATGTGCAAAGCGCAGCAGGGAACAGAGCAGGGAAACATAGTTATCGACAGTTCTGACACTTCGCCCCTCCTTATTGCCACGAACAGATACGTTATAATGTGTTTCTCCGTGAAGTAACTGGTAACGATAGTTCAGGATATCATTTTGGCTAATATCGGTAATGGGTGTATGTTCGCCTATAATATGAAGCAACGTATTTAACTGAGATCCTGTTTTTCGTAAGGTATTTGCTGTCAGTTCTATTTCACGGTTTTTCAGCCATGTACTGGTTAACTCACCAAACGTTGAGATTTTTGCGGTGGAGTTTCTTTTTGCTTTGGTGGAATTAGGGAACCGTTTTGCATAATCAAATTCCCCAAGATTAATTTCACTAACAATAATAGTACGTAGATTACCCGCTTTTTTAATATTAGATGGCGTATTAATCCATCCTGTCAGAATCTCCCTGCAACGTTCACCACGGTACATAAACCAGATGCAGATACTGCCGCTTCTTATTTCAACCCCAGTGGGAAGTTTTGCCATTTATGCCTCTTGGATAAACTGATTTATTGCAGGGTGGTTATACCAGGTAATACCGCGCTGCGTTTTTTCACCGGATGGCGATACGCGCTTGAAATGGACGCCTTCAATCCAGCAGCCTTGTCGATATCGTTCTATCTGTCGTTCATCCAGCCCTGTCTTCTCTTTCAGTGCGTCTTCAACAATCCATTCATGATCAAAGACAATCGGTTTTCTGGTCATGGTCAGTCCTCATAAAAAGGGCGTGCCAATGACACGCCCTTATTCTGGTCGTTTGGTGTGGGTAGGGAAGGGGCTTTGGTTAGTAGAAGGTCCAGCTTTCTGTTTCGGCGTTATGTCCGAAGTTGTATTCGATCTGTGGGGATGAAAGATCCAACTTTTTCATTTCCTCGACAACGGTGGTGATAATTGCAATATCCTGCCTTAACCGTGCCAAATGATATTTCTTTCGACGTAACAGGCTTTCTAACGCCAATTGCTGTGATGGAAAGGCAAAAGAACGCTCTGCCGATTTTGCAACCTTCTTGATCGCATACCGCATATTTTTCTTTTTCCATCCGTCGAGCCATTTCCCCTTATCCCGATCGATATCGTAATCCTTCGCCCAATGAGCAGGGCATAAAAAGGTGTAGCATTCAGTTTGATGGAAAGCGATGTATTGTTCAGAAGAGACTTTAATTCCATCCTCTTCAACAATTTCAATGTATCGCCAGTAGACGGGATAGCCGTTATATTCAGTTTGCGATTCAGGAAATGGAACTGACCATGATTGAAGCATATTTTTCTCCTTAATTTTGGCAATAAAAAACCCGCACTTGGCGGGTTCAATTTGATTGATGTTGGTTACTTCTTATTGGCTTCGGCCATCTTCTGATATACAGGGTCGTTGGCATTCGGAAGCGTTTTGCTAACTTCCCTATAGTGCGCCAGGCGTTCCCTGAAATATGCACGGTGTTTCTCCGGCTGTTCAGCTTCGACCTGGGCCGGAATAACAGGCATATTCATTCGCTCTTTGTACGCAACGCCGCTGGCGGCAATGTCAATATTGACTTTGTCGCGCTCTTCCTGTGGTAAATCACCGAGATTGTATGACATGGCTATCCTCCTAGCGAAGAGTATAGCGCAGGGCTGTAAGTGGGTTAATCAGTGGTTTTGCTTGGCTGTGGAGCTGCGGCGAGCATGGCGGAATAAATTACAGACGGATTATTGCCCCCAAACTCTTCCATATATCCCCTTGCTGCTCGACCAGCGGCTCTAATCATTGCATAAGTTGCTTTCGCTGGCACCAGTACCCAACCATCCGGTATTACCGGAGAGTTGCCGACAAAATCAGCCCGGATATACAACGTGTCATCAGGATGCTGGCTGTCATCGCACCATGTCATGTCTCCGACGACCCCGCCAGCCGGCCATTCCCCAGCCGTTTGCAACCAGATTTTTTCTGGTGCGTCGGTGCATGGCTTGTTTTTCGGCAATGGATTTAGCTTGCTTACAGGTTCGGCATTACCGGACAACTGGAGCATCGCTGCGCGGCATGCATTCCATCCCTCAAGATGACCGTGATCGAAAACGTTTATTAATCCGCTGGGGCTAATCTTGTAGTCTTGCCGAGTTTTCTGATCCGGCACCGCTGGTGGAACGGGCGCGGCGTATACCGGATAGCGGCCCAATGAAAACCCATCACTTACATTTACCACCTGTAGGGACAGGTCCTCCATGCATTTAATTTCAGCAACCGGTTCCTGCTTTTGCAGTTCTACGATGCGGTCTTTCGACTCTTCATATGCAGTTCGATAAACCTCAGAAATGCGCTGCAAGTTCATGAACGCGGTCGTCATCACTGACAGCTTTTCCAGTGAATCCTTGCAGCGAGGAACCGCGTTTTGTTCCTGGCCGAAATGCAGTTTTGCGAGGTGTGCCTGATGCTCGTCAAAATACTCGCCACAATGAAAGCAGCGCCAACCTTTCGTTAAATCTGTCATGCTAATTAACCTCCTTGACTGCCATAACAGCGTCCACAGGTAGACATTCGTAGGCGCTGGGCAATTTTTGCGCCCGAATATCAGCTTCACAATTTTGTCGATCGGGATATATCCAGCCTTGCGGTTCGTATTGGCAGGGCTGGAACGTGTAACAGACGTAGAGAAATAGACCGAACAAGGTGGCCTCCTTCGGTATTAGTTGGAAAAGGGAATGACCGCATCACAGAACGGATGCGGTGAAATTCAATGCAGACTGACAGTGATCAGTAATCACCGGGGTAATACACCTCGTCGGCGTCATCCTGATCGAGTGCTAACAGACTGTCGCCGTAGTAAAGTGCTGCAACCAGTTTTTCAAAACGACTGTGGAAGGCGATAACTTTCTTGCCGAGAGTATCGCCGTCACATTTACCTGAATACAAGCTGTAACACTTATGACCATCATGAGTAACCTCTTTTTTCTTATCGTCTTCATACTCGACGGCCTGGGAGAAATAGAGATTGTCACAAAACTCAAATGGATGCGTTTTACGTTTGGCGTTCGACCAACTCCGTTCTTCAAACGGTTCTTTCTCTAAACCTACGCGAAATCCGCCGTATTCACTGTATTCCATCAGCACTTCAGGCCGCTGCCAGCCATTTTGAGCGGCTTCTTCCTGATGGTCTTCAATGAACGCAGCCCATAAGTCGGATGCTTTAATGAATTTGGGAATCTGATGGTCGCTAATAAACGTGGTGACTTTATCGCGCATGGCTGTAACAAGTTGGTCTGAAACCGCGTCTTGTTTCCACTGAGTCGCAAGTTCTTTTGCCATAAGAAGGTTATAACGGGGGAGATCCACTATTTTTGAGATGTTACCTGGCAATGCTTCTTCCAGCGCCTTTTTAATAGCATCGGGAAATGTGCCCCAGCGGAAGGTGTCTTCGATAGCCTTTTCGTACAACTTAGCGACGTGACTGCGGATCATTTCCGCATATTCAGGCGATTGCTCGAATGCGATGCAATGAGCAGCAATATCGGTTGCCAGACTTGTGGCATTTACACTGGGGGTTGCTTTGGTCGTTGTATTGGTCATTGGTCAGTCCTTATTGCTTATTTGGTATGTTTAAATTCGATTACTCATGCCAATTTAGTTAATTTCATTTCTATGTTCTTTTGCGTGGCAGGAATAACAGAGCCAAGTTACATCGAGTGGCTTTAAATAATCATGGTGGTGGGCTGTCAGTTTCTTTTTTTTCCCCGCATGCAACACATAGGGAGGGTTTAATAACTTTCCCGCATCGAACGGCGATGTTTAGCAAACACCTAGACTTATACCTCTGATCTTTAGGCCGCTTGGCGCTGTGCGTTCTTTCTCTCTCTCGGAATTTTTCTGGGGATTTTAATCTCGCTCTTCTCATATAATTCTTGTTTGAATCCCTGGCACGATCCCTGTCCCTTGTTCTTATTGCGGATTCCATATGGCATGGTTTGCATTGCGATTTAAGCCCTGATGTAGTTCTTTTGTCTGCATAAAAATCATTTTCACTTTTTTAAATATGGCACCTTGAGCATATTTTCATGAATTAAGCCTCGCAAAGGATATACACCAAACGTATGGATTAGCCTGCCAGCTTCCTACGCCGTAAAGCGATTCCCATAAATCCCGATACCAAAGAAATGGATCATATTCACCACCATTAATGGCGCGTTCAGTTGGATATCCCTCAGCAATAATCCCATCACGCGGGATGTGCTTAAGTTTCTCAACGCGAACATCGGTAATTTCCAGCGTGATGCGGGACGCCCAGCGCGGCATGTGGATTGACGGAACTAACTTCCCTTCACCGCTGCGGTAGCGATAAAGGTCAATCCAATTCCCTGAATCAAGAGGATGGGCCTTGATGGGAATCTCAGTTTCATCTGCTGGATAGCAAACCACGTCCAGACCAGATTCCAACTCTTTAGCCTGGCACGTCTCCCGCACCCACAGCCGATCGCCGGGTTGGCCGAACGGGCATTTGGCACTCCATGTGCCGCCGCTGCTTTTGGTGTAAGCCAGCAAACCGTCGATTTCGTCACCTCGTTCTGCACGGCCTGATACGATTTCGATTTGATGGTCGTGACGTGACCAACTTCGATCAAATGGCTGCGGCTTCACGATGCGCCGTGTTTGCGTCTTCTGCCCGGACAAAATCGCCTGCACCATCTCAGCATTGAAAATAATTCCACGCTCTTTCATCAAGCCTCCTTACCCAGCCGTGCCAGAATCACCGCCTTTGACGGCAGCGGTAATTGCTGGGCCAGTTGCCATTGCTTGCGCTGGGTCTGCGTTTTATGCGTCAGCAGCTTGCGGATATCACCGACAGGAATGCTGGTATCTTTGGCGATCACGTTTTCGTTGATGCCTCGGCGGTGGAGTTGGTAAACCGACAGCATGATATTGGCTGAGTAACATCGTCGGGCACCGATACGCGGCGCAACAGGCGATACCGCGGGGAACCGACTGCCAACATAGACAGGCTTTGGCTCCGGTTTGTAAGGTTTGCCGGTGTGTATGGATGACCGGGCGCGCATGCGATGGATAATGACGTGCGTCCAGTCGCAGTGGTCGTCTTCTGCTTTGAACAGGACGGCTACAGGGTGCAATTCTTCTTCCATATCAGGCCGCCTCGCTGTTTTTTTGAGTTTTTTCCCAGTCTTTCACCAGACTCATGCACTTGGCGTTAACCTGGCGCGCCGTGGCGATCCCGAAGCCTTTAACACGCTCTGCCAGCCTTTCCGGGGTACGGCGCACGACGTCAAAAAGAGAATGGATGCCGGAAGCGCTGAGTAGTTCGAGGTGTTGTTCTTTCAGCGGCAGGGTTTCCGTCAGCATGGATTCTGCCCATTCCGCCCGGCGTACCAGTTGAGGGTGAGTCTCTTCCAGTAGTTCACGGATGCGCGTCGTCACCGCCTCATTTAAACCGTGCGGCCACGCTTCCTTAAAGTTTTCTACGGTGGGATAGACAGGAATGGCCCATTCAGTAACAGACACAATCATGCAGATGCCGATAGTGCTGCGGATCTCCAGATGCCAGTCAATGTCGTTCAGGATCTTAACGTCGTATTCAGGGGAGTAGAGCTGTAATCCCCACTGGAAGGTGTAGAAATAAAACTGTACTCCGTTGCTGGCCTGCCAGTAGCGCGGCGCCACGTCGCCATCGGTGCGTTGCAGTCGGGCTCTCAGGTCAGCAACTTGGTTGCTCAACTCATCGTTAATTTGGACCATGCTGGCTAATTTGCTGGTTTTATCGGCCAGCTCTTTCTTAACGCGCCGGATTTCGGCCAGTTGCTGATTGCGCAGGGTGCGGCTATCTTCCAGATCGGTTTTTACCCGAACCAGTTGAGCTTTTAACCGTTCAGGGTTAAGTGACTTCAGCCGGTTTACTTCTTCAGCCAGAACCCGCTGGTCGGATAGCGCCAGTTTGTATTTGGCGGTGATGCTGTCGCGTTCAGCGGTAGCCTCTGCCGCCGTCAGTTCTGCGTTATCAATTCGCTCCTGAACCTGCGTCAGCGCCAATTCTTTGGTTGTCAGCGCGTTTTCTGCTGTTTCCAAACGATCTAATAGCGTGTTGTATTCGTCGGTTTCCGCATTGATCTGCTCAATGCACAGGGCCTGTGCTTGATTTAATAAAACACCTGCACTTTCAACGGAACGCTGGGCAATGCCGGTGGTCTGCGATGTCGCCAAGTCGAGTTGCGCCCGAACGGGGCGCAGGGAGGATTCCAACACGTCAGCGACGGTTGTGGTGGTGGTCATAAGGTGTTTCCTGAATGGTGAGGGGCTTAGTTGTTCGTAGCCTGAACAGTCTGAATATGTCGCAGCAAAGCGTCGCAGATGAGTGAAAAATCGCTTTCGTGGTAGAGTTTCGCGGATTTATCCGTGGTGGCATGCGTAATGCCCAGGCGCGCCAAGCCGTCGGCTGTCAGGGTGATAGGCGCCAGATGAGCGTTGATTTGCCCCAGGCGTAGCGTAGGCGCAGCATCCGGCGCTGGCTGCGAGATATTTCTTACTGCCGCTGCGAGCAACTGCGGCGCGGTGGTTGCCACGCTTTCGGTTTCGCGAGTGGACGGCTGTTCCTGCCGCTGTTGCTGTTCCGCCTCCAGTCGAGTAGCTTCTTCCCGGCGGATACGCTCGCGTTCGGCTTCCAGGCGGGCTTGTTCCGCTTTCTTGTGTGCATCGATGCGCGCTGTTACAGCTAGTTTGAAATCATCGAACGGTTTAGCGGCCAGTTGTTGCAGGTCGGCCAGTAGAGCACGGTATTCGGCGGCATTGGCATCAATCCAGGCCAACTTCGTGCGCAAGTCGGCAGCCAGTTGGTCAGCAGCGATCTTACCATTCGCCAGCGCAGTGTCGATCTTGTCCTGAATGCTCGACATGGTTTTCAGTCCCTTGATGGCGCCTGCAAAATCCGGGGCGGCGATATCAAGGCGTACACCGCTAATTTCGCGCTGTAACTCGGCGACGTGATCGGCAAATGCCTTACGTGCCGCGACGACTTTCTCGGCCCGCCGGCGCTCTTTCTCACTGGCAAGCAACTTTTCGGCCATAAGCCGATTATCGCGTACCAGCTTGGCAAGCATATCTTTCTGGCGTTTCGCTTCATCAACGCTCTGGATTTGCGCCAGCATCATCGCTTCGGCGGCGTTCAGGGTATCTTCCGCCTTTTTCATCGCCTTTATTTGCAGGTCAAGGTCGGCGAAGTCCTGGTCGGTTTGTGGTTCGCGGATCAGCTTGTTTTCAAGGAAGTCGCGCAGTGCGACCTCGAAAATCTTGAAGTTTTCGCGAACTTCGATTTGCCCGTTGACCTGTACTGATACCGCTGGCAGATCCTGTACTGCTTCGGCGACCACGGCCAGCTTGATTTCTGGCAGCTCATAGTTAGCCAGGTCTCGGTCAAATTGCGCCCAGCCAGCACTGATGCGATCAAACCATTCCGCGTCCGGTAGCACCTCCATCCATACGAGTTTCTCCGGTGTGCCATCGGAGACGGTGAAGATGACGCGCCGTGCGCCCGTAATCATCATGATCTGCTGGCATTGTGGCATGTGTTCTTCTGGCAACACTCCGTCTCTCACGGATGCGGCCAACTCCGCCGCCCACTGCTTGTGCTCGAATGCGGTGTCGTAGAGCATCGTCAGTCCATCGCACGACGCCGACAAGTGTCCACCTTCGTCTTCATTCGAGCACGTCACTGGGTAGAGGTCTTCACCGATGATTTCTTCGACCAGCGGTCGGGCAAGCGCTTCGACCTGGTGTCCATAATCAAGGATATTAGTCTGCACCCAGTCGGAGAACTCCTTCGGTGTACTGGTGTGCTTGATGCGCAGCAACTCGGAGCGTGTCGCTTTCTTTGACAGGCCCAGCATCGCGGCGGCTTCGCTTGCGCCGTGGTGGGTCAGTCGGAAAGCCGCCCATTCGTCACAGCCTTGGATAAGTTCATGGATCTTCATTATTGGTTGCTCCCGCTATTGGCCCACGATGCGATTTCCATTTTCTGGTCGTCGGTGAGCAGTTCCTTGGTCTGAATCATTGCGATCAGGTCGTTCACCGACTTACCGCCCTCAATAACCTTGCGCCACCCGGCTTTCTTCTTCCCAAAGGCTTCATCGCTGCATGCCGGCAGAGAGTCGCCTTTCGAGCCACTGCCGGCACTGCTCGCATTGGCGTTCCTTCCGGTGGTCTGCTGTTCAGCCTTGTTCTCCATGACGGATTTCCACGACGATTCGCCGTCTCGGATGGCACCATAAATACCTCGCAGGTTGACCAATTCGGCGGGAGAGCAAGTGTCAAGGCTGTGGCCCAGATATTCGGCCAGATCAGCAGCCTTAACGCCGATTTCGCCGAAGGCGTCGGCGATGCGCTTGCGCTCGGTGTCGGGGTCGCGTGCAGCCTCATCTAATCGGATGGCCTTGATGATGGACTCTGCTTCGTCTTGAAGATCGCCTGGAATGATGCGCAGGCCTAGCGTGCGGATGGCCTTTGAAATTTGCGCGGCGCGTTTGTTCAATAAGTCATCGTCTGTGGCTGGGACCGTATAGACGTTCTTGTTGTAGCTGTTCTTGCGTACGCTGATGTAACTGCCGTCGTCGTTGGGTTTCGAGCGTTCGACGGTCTTGGTTACGCGCACGTCCAGCGGATAGGTGAGGTTGGATTCCAAATCGGTCACGGAGACGCGATGGATTTCCTTGTTCTCGTCCTCGAAAATCATGCTGGTTTCCACCAGCACGTTCGTCATACAGCGTAGCGCCACCTCGACGAAGCGGATGCCCAGCCCCTCCACGCCGTTACCGATGGGTTTTCGGTAGTAGGCGCTTTTGTTATTGGCGAAGCTGGGGCGCCGGCATTCCTTCAGCAGGTCTTGGCGCACCTGATCCCATTGGCGGGGGCGGCGCAGTGCCATGATATAGCGGGCCTCAACCATCGCTTTGGCTTGCGCAGCTACCGCGGTGGCGGAAGTTTCCAGAGCCGTCAGGGTGTTGCTGACGCCTCCGAAATCCTGGCGTACTGCCAGGGCTTGAGAATCATGAAAAGTCATTGGTCAGTCCTTATCAAAGAAATAATGCCAAGGCGGCAAACGCGGCAACCGTAACGACAATGACGAACGTCAGGCCGTGCTTTTGCTCCGGATAGTGGTGGATGTTGTGGCTGCCAACGCGGTGTTGGTACTGGATATGTTTTACGGACACGGTATACTCCTTAGCGATCGGGTTGGTCCCCGATCAACTGCTGATGATCTTTATGGTCATTGGTCAGTCCTTATGGTCATGCGGTTTGGTCGCCGCTGACCGGGATAGCCCCGGCGAAAGCTGGGGCTTTTCTCTCTAATTCGTTGATGCGTTCGGCCTTAACCGTCATGGCAAATATCTTTTTCTGAAATTCGTCCAAAAGCTCTTCCATTTCTGGGGATTCAACCAGCCTGTGAACTGGCCTTTCATCGTTGCCGGCCACCACGCATTCAGCCGCGATGATCTGTTTCATCCGATTAAACAGATGCGCATTGCGCCGTAGGTATTCGATACGCTCAGCCAGCACCGCCTGCTCAACCGGATCGTGTGGCAGTCTGCGTTCGTACTGTTCCCTGCGTTCCTCCTGCATCCGCTGATAGTTGTACTCGTACATATGACCTCACTGTGCCAATGGGCTTACTCATGCGCCCGACACAGGCGCATGGTGAAAACCTACTGGTTACGCTTCTGACTTCTCCTCATTGATGCGCTGGTACGGGAATTTGTCCGTATTGGGCTTGATGTTGCGATAGAAATGGGAGCCAACGGACTCGGCGCCGGAGAACGCTGCAAAGTCTTCGCTGCTCACATTGCTGTAGTGATAAAGGCTTCCCGGCGCGTTATTGCGACCGTTGAAACGAATGGCCAGCGTGTTGGTTGCCGGGTCGTGGCCGATGCTGTGGATCTGTGATGATTTAACGGGGGTTAGTGCAATGTTGGACATGGTTTTTACCTTTTTAAGAGCAATAAAAAAGGCCACCCGAAGGTGACCTGCGTTTTGCCTGGTGAGGCGTAAAATTCGCTTTGGGCGAAAAAAAAGCCCACCGTAGTGAGCTTGATTTTATTTTGTTCAGTAAACGCCGCGGGGAATGGTACTGCTTCCGCGCATTTTCTGCCGTCCGGCTGCTGAGTATCCAACGTAGCGATCAGGATCACTGCCGTCATTGGGCTTGCCAGAACGCGATTTTTTGCGGGGAGCAGGGAGATCAGGCATTGGTTTACAGCGAACAGTAACCAGAACAGCTTTTGCTATGCGGTCGCTTTTGCGTTGGGCGATGCGCTGAATGTGTTCCATGCGTTGCTTTGCAATTGCAGAGCGTTTTTTACGTGGTTTGGTCATTGGTCAGTCCTCTACAGTTATCACCGCTACGCCCTCACAAGAGCGCACTGGTGATAAGCATGGTTTAGCCGTAGCCGTCTCACCGGTACATGCGGACCGTTGATGTGTGAAACTTAACCTGACTGTTAAAGAGCGATCCCGGTTGGGATGAGCTTATTAAAACTTTAGTTGTTTTTAATGTCAATACCAAAGTTGTTTTTGTTGGTTTTAATTATATATGTGGTTGTTTTTATAAGTAATTTATTTTTCTTTTGATTGGTGGTATAAGATTTATCTACATGGATTGATTGGATTAGTGTTTAAGGAAGAAAAACGATGACCTCACGTTCGAAAAATATTAAAAATAACAATTGGTTATTAAAATTATCGAGAGGAGATTACGGGGTAAGTACAACCTTTGGACACCTTGTGGCAGCGCTTCTTCTCGCTGTAGTCAACTATGCCTTTATGTTGAATTTTGGTGGTGTCTTTGGGGTAAGTGTTGCCGCAGGGCTGACTTTCTTTTATGGGCTCTACACTACAAACATTGGGTTTGGTTTCTGGCGACTTGCTCGGGAGCTATTCGGTAGAGTGAAGGCCCTTTTGCTGAGGATGCTCGCGCTTTTTTGCTTGATTATCGGGGTACTCTCAATGTGGGATGGGCTTTACTTGGTGTCGATGTTGATTTCGATTTTGAAAAGTAGCTGATGATTTATCAGGTAAAAAATCCCGCCGGGGCGGGATGTAAAGAGGTTACTTACAACGCAGCTTTTGCAAAAGACACGATAGCCGATTCATCATCGTGTTTAAGATGAATAATGTTGTTTCTATCAAACGTCCGGCGTATCTCGTCCATTGCTTTAGACTCGGAATTTGTTGGATTTTTTTGTCCATCAATCGTGAACAGTATGTTCGATAAGTTCAGCAAATTTTCATTCGCAGCTCTGACAACCCTGGCGACCCAAGAGTCGCAGTGCTCCATCATTTTCCCTGGCTCTTTTTGAACAAAAGCCAGTGGTTTGATGGCGCACAGGATATCTTCATCTTTCTTGGCAACGAACGGCATCGTAAATCGGGTTAGATCACCACCAATCACTTCTTTTTTAAAAATATTTTTTAGCTCATCATAAGAATTCAGTCTATTTTTTAATTCCCTTGTAAGTATTTCTTCCCGGCGCTCTTTATTGTAGTCACAGTGATTGATAAAACGATCATAGAGCAATTTTACTTCCTGCTGCGGATCACGTGTTAAAATACTTCTGACGCTACTGAAGTGAAAAATAGATTCTTTTTTTGCTGTTAGGTTATTAAAAAAGTAAGAAACATTCTCAACCGTTTTAATTGTAGGCGTTAGCGTTTGAGCTAGTTTCAACTCTCGATTGATAGCATCTTTTGCCAAAGGGAAAATGGTATCGTCACGAAAAAAGGCATTAATACGAGAATCGTTGCTTTGGGTTAGCAAAAAAAATAGCTCTTTTTTCTTCACCGCACACAAAACCACACCGATATTGGCAAACTCTTCAGTTTCCGCAAACGGTGCATAGCGTACTATGCTATACAAACATGGTGTCATGTGAGATCACTCCAAAATTGCTTATCTCTTCCTCTGGACAAGAGATTACGCATCAATTCCACAAATTCGTTGGTGTCATCAGTAATCCAATATTCAGGAATTGTGTTGATAGCTGCATCCAAAGTTACTTGAAAATCACTAATCTTATCTAGACCTTCCAGTTTGTCCACTATGTCATAGTGCCACTCTCTGTTTTTAGGGCCGTAGACGTGGTAGTCAAAGACGTCACCTGGATGATGATCGAAGGCCAGGTTATGGTCAATAAGGTAATGTCTGTTTTTTAAGTAATCAAATATGATATTGACATTGCCGCCCATCTGAGTAAGGGTTCTATCAGCATTAACTATCCATCTATCAAAGAGATATATATCTTTTTGCGATTGCAAATCAACATTATGATGGGCTTGCTGATAGGTCAGTGGCGACACTCCATCAATGTATTGCATACCAAAAGCGTAGCCTTCACCCAGATCGCTTTTCCAGTCAGGAACATATTCTGTTAACTCGGCGCTAACATAGACAAGAGAAAAATCCGGTATGGACAAATTAAGTTTTTTTGCCAGGTTAGCGGCAACCCATTCAGCAATCAGTTGATTGTTTGGAACGCCCGGCCATCCCTTGACCACATAGAGGTTTCCATCATCACAACGACACAGGAACGGCCGCGTAGCGCAATCTTCGATACGCCTAATTATCTCATCAACAAAAATATCATTTTCAGGCATTTAGCGCCCCATCGCTGCGAGCATAAAAGATTATTAATTTACTGACTTATACCTACCTCTAATGTACTTCTTTTAGGTGTTATCATACTTCATCTTTTTCTACTATTTACAACAACACCGAATACCAGAACACCCGCCCAATAATCTCAACCTCTGATTCATAGGCTTCTTCATCTTCATCCCGGTTGAAGCTGTGTATCACCAGTTTTCCTCCAGGCTTGCGGTATATCTGCTTAATCCGCTTCAACTTGTCGTTGCCGCCGCCTTCCTGAGCAATGGCGTATAGTTTGCCATCAATAATACGTTTGTTATTCGTATCAACGGCAACCGTTGTTCCATGTGGAATGATAGGTTCCATGCTGTCGCCAGTGGCGGGGAAGCACAGAACGCCAGAGCCGTCAGTATTGGCCCCAACTTTCCGCAGTGTTGATTTGGAAAACCTCAGTTTGAATCCGTTGTGATCTTCACTGTGAATTCTTCCATCACCGCAGGCAAATTCGATGTCTTTTAAAAATGGCACCTCTACTTCTTCCTTTGATAATGCTGTTGTGTTGTCCCAAACTGCCACAGTACCCCATTCTGACTCCGGTGGAATGGACGATTCTGGCTGTGATGTGGAACCTTCTGCACGCATCGGTCCTTCACCGCTTGCCAGCCATTCGGGGCGAATATTTAAGGCAGTGGAAAGATCAAAAATTTTCGTTGTTTGTGAGGCTTTACCCACTTCAATCTTTTGTATGGCAGCCTGAGATACGCCAATGATATCGCCAAGGGCTTTTTGGCTAAGTCCCTGCGACGTTCTGGCTTTTTTAAGTCTTTCTGCGAGTGTCGTTTTCATTCTCTCAATCTACAACCTCGGTTGTCATTCATCAAACGAATATGGTTTTGACTTTTCAAAAACTATAGTTGTAATATGTGGTCGAACTCACGGAGGTTTTATGAACGAAGTCATTAAAACCGCTATTGCAGTTGTCGGATCACAACGGAAACTGGGTAAAGCCTGTGGGCTGACTCAGGCCGCCGTACAAAAGTGGCTGTACAACAAGGCGAAAGTGGCGCCAGAAAATGTACAAGCAGTTGTTAACGCAACTAATGGTGTGGTGAAAGGGTATCAGTTACGCCCTGATTTACCTCACCTGTTTCCTCACCCTGACCAGGTGAGTAATGCTCAAAAAGAACAGTAAAACTAAGGACTGACCAATGACCACAATACATCAACCTGCCGGGCCAACGGCAGGGGCCGCGATCGCTTCTGGCGTTCGCAAAGAATTACTTTCCCGCAAGAAAGTGGGTAAGGCTGGATTGCCGTTTCACGTTGTGCGTGAAGACCAGATCAAAACCCGCTGGACTGAAAGCGAAGCCGCAACCATCAAAAGCGTTGCCGGCGCCATGTCATCCAATCCCGCAGTTGAAACCAATACTGCCGCTATCCGGGGGTTTCTGGCGATGTTCGCCGAATCACCGGAAATGCTGGCCCACGTCCATGCCGAGCTAAAAGCTGCTGGATTACCGATCCCCGATTGGTTGCCGCCGGCACCGGGAGGGACTACGCGATGAACCAGACACAGAGCGTTGATCTGATATCCAGCATTGTTGGTGAGAAGCTGGGTGTTGCCGGGGATGAAACCCGGCGTTTGGCAATCACAGGGGCTTTGTCTGGCACGGTGACCGCGTTTTATTCCCGCCAGCAAAGCTTCTTAGAAACAGTAAAGGCGGCCCAACATGACGGAATACATCAAACCTCTTGATCGCCGATTTCGCGACAAGAACGGCGTGATCGTGCATGTCACTGGATATGAACCGGCTACGCAGCGCGTGATTTTTACGCGTCCAGGTTATGAGTATCTCTGTGCGCGTCCGGTTTCTTACGTAAAGCAATATGTTACTGAGGTTAAAGACGACCATGCGTAAATCAAAAATCCGCGCTTGGAAACCTTGTCGGGTCATGTCTGGCGATCACGTCGGTAAAACTGTCACGCCGTTTCGTTACTGCCGGGCATCTGAACGCATTACTGATCCGCGACTGCATGGCGGTTATCCCGTGATGTTCCCCACGGATGTCTGGCTATGTGAAAACGGCAGGGTGGTGATGGCATTGAGGCCGGAAACTCTGAAAGGGGAATGACCATGAACACGGCAGAAGTTATCCAATTCCCCGTCCGTTATACCGGGGAGCAAGTCGGGAGCAACAGGATGAAAAACCAGAAGAGTGGTTACATCCCGCTGTATCGGAGCATCATGAAAAAACCATGGGCAAAAGACGTTTACCTGCGCACGTTGTGGGAAAATATTCTGATGAGCGCAGCCAGGCTGCCATATACGGCGCAGTTTAAAGGGCATGAATGGCAGTTACAGTCCGGTCAACTGGTGACAACGGCTGCGGATTTAGGGCTGTCATTGTGTGACAGGAAAGGTAAGGCAACCAGCCGCGATGCGGTCGAGCGTATGTTGGCTTTTTTTGTAAAGGAAGGGATGATTTCTATTGAAGGCGAGCAGAAGAAAGGGCGGGTAATTACAGTCCTGAATTACGCAGAATATGCCGAAAAAATAGACAATTCACCCGCACAAATAACCGCACATACGACCGCACAAATAACCGCACATGACGAAGCCAGTAATGGCGCGGCTTCCGGTGGTGGTGCCGCACAAATAGCCGCACATACGACCGCACAAATAACCGCACACCATGAACAAGAAGGTAATAACAAGAATAAAAGATCTTCTTCGTTGCCGAATTCTGACGAATTCACCAACACCGACGAAACGGCATCAGCCCCTGATGGTTTTCTAAGTCGCCACCCAGATGCATCGGTGTATACCCCGAACGGGAAGTCATGGGGGACCGCTGATGACCTGACAGCCGTTCGCTGGATGTACAAAAAAATACTAGTGGTGGACGCATCGGCAAAAACACCCAACTGGGCCGAGTGGGCCAATACGATCCGCCTAATGCGCGAACAGGATAATCGCGACCACCGGGAGATCTGCGAATTGTTCCGATGGGCCAACGCTGATCCGTTCTGGGGCAGCAACATCCTAAGCCCAAAGAAACTGCGCAAGCAGTGGGGAACGCTGAAAGCCCAGCAGCAAAGTCGGGGCGGCAAACCGCAGCGCGAGACACTGGATTGGGATAACACCGATTGGGCTGATGGGTTAGGGGGGCTGATATGAAATCTCTCCGGTCATTGAAAAAACACATCGATGCCCACAACGGCGCCGCGCTGGCCAGCATGTCATCCCCTGTGCAACCGGCGATCTGCTTTGAACCGGACGACAATGTTCGAAGCCTGTTTAACAACCTGTTTCGCCAGTTACGGGTAATTTTCCCAGCGATCAGCGCTCACATCAAAACGCAGGCAGAACTTGATGAGTTACGCCAGCAGTGGACGCGCGCATTCGCGGAAAACGGCATCAATTCGAAGTTGGTGATCGACGTGGGCTTGCAACGGGCCAGGATAAGTGAGTCTCCGTTCCTGCCATCGCCAGGCCAGTTTGTTGTCTGGTGCAGGGAGGGGGCGACCCAACTCGCCGGATTGCCTAGCGCAGAAGACGTGATGGCGGAGTTTCGGCGTTACAGCAAAAATCGCGGGCAATTCTCGTCCGCCGAGGAGTTTCCGTGGAGCCATCCGGTTATGTACTGGATCGTCACCGACATGCGGCAGGCGATGTATCAGTACAACCACACCGACGGCGAATTGCTGAAGTTCGCAGAACGGCAGTTGAGCAAATGGGGTAAGAAAATTTTATCTGGGCAGCCAATCCCGGCACCCAAAGTGCAGATCCCAAACTTAAAACGTCCACCGCCAACGGTGGCAGAAAAGGGCTTGTCCACGCCTGAGACCGAGGCAAAAGGCAAAGCCTGGTTAGACGCGCTCCGGCAGCGTAATGCCCGGAAAAATATAACGACCACATGAGGACTGACCAATGAGCATCACTTTCAAAAATGCACTGATTTATCGCCTGTCGCGAGAGCTGGACTGGGTTGATCTGGAACAGAAGTTGACGGCGTTCGCATTCACGCCATGCGGCAGCCATGACCGGGCAAAAACCGGCTGGGTTTCGCCGATAGATCCGCTGCTTGATGTGCTGGCATACCAGGCTAACAGGCAGATTCTTCTCACGTTGCAGCGTGAAGAGAAAATTTTGCCAACGCCGGTGATTGCGCGCGAGATGGCGGCCAAAGTGGAAAAGCTGGAAGCCGAACAGCGTCGTCGTATGAAAAAGACGGAAAAAGACGCGCTGAAAGACGAAGTTATTCAGACGCTGCTGCCGCGGGCGTTCAGTAAGTACCATACCACCAACGTCTGGATTAACTCAGGGGCCGGGTTAATCGTTGTGGATGCCGCCAGCGGCAAAAAAGCCGAAGACGCGCTGGCGCTGCTGCGTAAAAGCCTCGGCTCGTTGCCGGTGGTGCCGTTGACACTGGATACGCCGATCGAGCTGACGCTGACCGAGTGGGTACGAAACGGCGCCGCACCAGTTGGGTTTGCGTTACAGGATGAGGCTGAATTGAAAGGGGTTCTGGAAGAGGGCGGCGTACTGCGCAGCAAACACCAAGATCTGACCGCTGACGAAATTACCAATCACATCCGTGCCGGAAAGCTGGTCACCAAGTTGGAGCTGGAGTGGCGGGAGCGGATCTCGTTCGTTTTGGGCGATGACGGTAGCCTGAAAAAGCTGAAATTTTCCGATGTGCTGCGGGAGCAGAATGACGATATCGATCGCGAAGATGAAGTCGCACGTTTCGATGCTGATTTTGTGCTGCTGACCGGGGAACTGGCCGCGCTGCTCCGTGAACTGGTGGTGGCGCTGGGCGGGGAGTCTAAACGTAGTGATGCGATGACGGTTATTACCGCCGATAGCGACGATCTGGATAAAGACCCGCTCTATGCTGATGTTGTTAAATTTCTCGCAGGCAAAACAGAAGCCTCAATTTCCCAGCTACAACGCCATTTCCGTATCGGTTACAACCGAGCGGCCAGACTTATCGAAGCACTGGAGAGTGAAGGCGTAATCTCCGCGCCCGAGCAGGACGGCATTCGTAAAGTGTTGGCCGGGGAGGGTGTGGAATGACCGACTTTTCACAGTCTGAATACGTTCTGGCGTTGGACAGCTACAAACGTCAGCCGGATCACGAACTGAAGCACGTTGGCGATCAGTGGCAGACGCCCGATGCATTGTTCTGGGGTATTAACGCTGCTTTTGGTCCGCTTGTGCTGGATCTGTTCTCGGAACCGGACAATGCAAAATGCCAGTCCTATTACACGGCGCGTGATAATGCGCTGGCTCAGGACTGGTCCGCGCGTCTGGCTAATTTGAACGGTGCGGCATTCGCTAATCCTCCGTACAGCCGTGCCAGTCAGCACGATGGTCAGTATATCACCGGCATGCGGCACATCATGGACTACGCAGCCCAGCAGCGGGAGCGCGGCGGGCGGTACGTGTTTCTCATCAAAGCGGCTACGTCCGAAGTGTGGTGGCCGGAGCAGGCGGATCATATCGCGTTCATTCGTGGGCGCATCGGGTTCGAACTACCAGCATGGTTTATCCCGAAAGACGCAAAACAGATTGCCAGTTCTGCCGGATTCGCCGCAGCGATTGCCGTGTTCGACAAGACATGGCGCGGCTCGGCAATGGCGTATGTTGAGCGCGATCGGTTGCTGGCGCAGGGAGAGGCATTTCTGGCGCAGATTCGCCGTGAGGCTGCCCGGCTGGTGCAACGAAACCAACCCCAAAATATTCCAGAAATTATTCCAGTGCCGGACACCGGCAACACCGTCTGGCCGTCTGAAGTCAATTTTTTGTTCGAGCAGATCCCGGCAACGGAAATGTTGTCCGCAAGACTGCAAAACAAACTCCGCAACCACATCAACCGATTGCGCCTGGATAGGGTACTGGATTCAGAGATTATCACTATCGCCACTTCCCTGACTGAGAAAATGGGCTCGTTCGTAACCGCAGAAGAAGGAGCGGCATCATGAGGGAAATCATCGTCGATAATTTTGCCGGCGGCGGCGGGGCTTCAACGGGCATTGAGATGGCGATCGGGCGTAGCGTGGATATTGCGATTAACCATGATCCGAACGCGATCGCCATGCATAGCACGAACCACCCGGACACATTGCATTACTGCGAGAGTGTTTTCGATATCGATCCGATCGCTGCCAGCGCAGGGAAACCGGTGGGGTTGGCGTGGTTTTCGCCTGACTGCCGACATTTCTCAAAGGCCAAAGGCTCGAAGCCCGTTAAAAAAGAAATTCGCGGGCTGGCGTGGATCGTTCTGCGTTGGGCGCTGGCTACCCGCCCGCGAGTGATGATGCTTGAGAACGTTGAAGAGTTTAAGACCTGGGGGCCGCTACTGACCGATGCCGATGGCACACAACGTCCGGATCCGGCGCGCGCCGGGGAAACGTTCGCGGCATTCGTCGGTATACTGTCGAGTGGCATTCAGGCGGATCACCCGGCGCTGGCCGAGGTGTGCGAGTTTCTGGAGATCGCACCCAGCAGCGAACAGGCTCAGGAGTTGGTGCGCGGGTTGGGGTATTACGTCGATTATCGCGAACTGCGATCCTGCGACTACGGCGCACCGACGATTCGCAAACGCTTTTTTATGGTGATGCGTTGCGACGGTAATCCGGTTACATGGCCGGAGGCAACGCATGGCGATCCAAAATCCCCAGCAGTGCAGGCGGGTAAGTTGAAACCGTGGCGAACTGCGGCGGAGTGTATCGATTGGTCAATTCCTTGCCCGTCGATTTTCGAGCGCAAACGCCCGCTGGCGGAAAATACATTGAAGCGTATCGCCCGCGGTATTCAGCGATTCGTGCTCGATAACCCGACGCCGTTTATTGTGAAGTGCAACCACACCAGCAATCAGACGAAATACGATTGCTTTCGCGGCCAGCCGCTGGATGAACCATTGCAGACGATTACCCGTACGCATGGCTTTGCTGTTGTTACACCTCATTTAACGAAATTCCGTACTGGTGCGACCGGGCAAGAAGTGGCGAACCCCATGCCAACAGTTACTGCTGGTTCGTCCAATCGTCCTGGTGGGAACGGCCACGCTCTGGGTATGGTTGAAGCGAAACTGGCACCGTTCATTGCTGGCGCTGGTGGGCCAAAGTATTCAGCCAAACCGCGTTCGGTCGAACAGCCGATGCATACGCTCTGCAATACCAATCATTCCTGTCTTATCGCGCCAGTTATTGCGCGAATCGGTCAGACAGGTTTTGGCGGCGACCGCATGGCATACGACGCGCAGGATCCGCTGACGACTATCACCAGTAAAAATGAACATTTATTGGTGGCCCCGGTTATTGCCCGCCAGTTCGGAAACAGTGTAGCCCACGGTGTCGACGAGCCAAACGGGACGATCACTGCGGGCGCTGGCGGAAAAAGCCAACTGGTTTCTGCGTTTTTAGCGAAACACTTTGGCGGGAACTATATCGGCCCCGGCGTACCTCTAGATAAGCCAACACATACTGTTACGACGACCGATCATCATGCTGTCGTCGCGGCCCATCTATTGGTGAATAATACCGGGCATCCGGGTGGCGCAGTCGACGCACCTACTCTTACGGTTACAACAGGTAATCATCATGCTCTGGTGTCGTCTCATTTGGTTAAGTTTCGTGGCACATGCAAAGACGGACAACCCGTAACTGAGCCAATGCCGACTATTACCGCCGGAGGTCTGCACATTGGGGAAGTACGCGCTTTTTTGCTTAAGTATTACGGCAACGAGAAGGAAGGGCTAAACATCGATGATCCGCTGCACACTGTCACCAGTCGCGATCGCTTTGGCCTGGTTACTGTCGAGGGTATTGATTATCAAATAGTGGATATCGGCATGCGCATGTTGCAACCGCATGAACTGTATGCCGCCCAGGGGTTCCCCGATTGGTACATTATCGATCAGGATTATCGGGGAGTGAAATACGCGAAAGATAAGCAGGTGGCACGTTGTGGTAATGCTGTGCCGCCACCGTTTGCCGAAGCGCTGGTACGGGCTAATTTGCCGGAACTGTGTGTAGAACGGCAGGAGGTGGCTGCATGAAACTCACAAAAAAACAGCGTGAATTCGTGCGTATGAAGTTTGGTGGACACTGTGCTTACTGCGGGGAATCTTTAACTGGTCGTTTTCATGTCGATCACGTCGAACCAGTATTGCGAAATATCAGCAAAAATTACGCGATGGAAAGACCGGAAAATAACACGTTGGAAAATCTTTATCCCGCCTGCATTCCATGCAATCTGTACAAAGCAAGTTGCTCGGTGGAGTTATTCAGGGAACGGATAGCAACACAGGTTGATGTGACTCGCAGGGCATCGCGTAGCTATCGAACCGCTGAGATATTTGGTCTTGTTAAGCCGACTGGCGCCCCTGTCGTTTTCTGGTTCGAAAAGTGCAGGACTGGGGAGGAATCATGACCACCGCAACTCGCAGCAAATCCCCGAAAAAGCACAAAACCGAAGCGCTGGGCGTGCTGCTGCCTGGCGGCGGCATTAAATATTGTACCGATCATGACCGCGAAGTAATGAAAGGGGTGCCAATTGGCACTCCCATCTCACTAACGCCTCTCGGCGACCGGCGCAACATTAAACATCACCGCAAATTCTGGAAATTGCTCGAGCTAGGTTTTGCCTATTGGGAGCCTGCATGGTCGTTTGTCAGCAGATCGGAAGAGTGGATTGCCCATAAGGTAGCCCAAAGATTGGCGCAGGCCGCCGGTGATGACTCTTTGTATAACAATGTGACCAAAGAGATTGCCAATGAGGTATTGGGGGAAGTTACTGCACAGCGCCAGCTACGCTTTGATGCTGAAGCAGTGAAAACCGAAGACGCTTATCTAAACCACGTCATGATCAAAGCCGGATTTTACGATCTGGCTCCGAACCCAGACGGCGGCACGTTGAAACAGCGTTGGAGTATCGCGTTTGCCAACATGGGGCAAGAAAAGTTCGGCAAGGTTTACCGTGGCGTTTTCGGCGTTATCTGGAATGAGACGTTAAGCCAGTATTTCTCTGATGAAGCAGAAATGGAAAACGCCGTTAACCAGTTGATGAATTTTTGAGGGCTGACCAATGACCGATAATGTGGATTTTCCAGACGACAGCGACAACGTTTTGCAGTTTACCAAACGCTTTGATGACAACGCCGACATCAAAGAAATGCGGAATTTTGTTGAGGCGCCGAAGCCGGAGGGGAGAACGTGCCGGCATGAGCGGGTTATCGTCTCTGAACATGAACGTTCGGTGAAATGTCGTCTGTGCGGCGCAGTGCTGGAGCCGTTCGATCATCTGCTGGCGCTGGCGAAGCAGGAAACAAAAGTTGAATGGGAATTGCGTTCGCTGCGAATGGAAATTAAATCGCACCGAGAGGGGCTGGAGAAGTTGAAGCGCGAAGAGGCTAATTGCAAAGGGCGAGTGCGAAATGCTCAGAATCGGCTCGCTGAGATTAATGGGCAGATTCACTCTGCTAATCAGGAGCTGCAATTTGTGTTGAAGCGGGTGGGTGATATTGAAGCTATTAAAGGGAAGAACGATGCTTAAATCACCGGCCTATCGTGCGAAGATCCTGTGCGACTCAGCGCGCAGTCGCGTTTGTACCCTCCAGATCCCTGGCGTCTGTAATTGCCACCGGGAAACCACCGTATTGTGCCATCTGCCCAGTACAACGCACGGAATGGCGTATAAGTCAGATGATTTCTTTGCCGTGTTTGGGTGCTCCGCGTGCCACGACGTGATCGACGGACGTGTGCCGTATGACTGGCGCCCCGGCGAAAAGGAGGAAACTTATCTGGCCGCGCTGCATGCTACCTGGCGTATCTGGTTCGAAGAAGAGATGCTGGCGGCGAAAGGAGGCAAGTTTGCGTAATTCAATCGACGCGCTGGATGCCATAGGAACGCGGGCAAAACTGGAAATGCGCGGCGGCAGGACACGAAAGGTTTACCATCAGCCGGAACTGGAAGAGCAGGCGGCGCTGATTAAATGGGCGGCTATGGCCACAGTCAACGGCATCCGTCCGGGGCGCTACCTGATTCATATCCCCAATGAAGGAAAGCGCGGGCCGAAGGCGGCGGCTGACGCTAAACGGTTGGGCATGCGTGCTGGCGTCAGCGATTTGTTGCTGGCGCTGCCGTGCGGCGGGTATGCCGGACTATGGATTGAAATGAAAGCCGCTGGCGGCAAGCCCACGCCCGGACAATTGGAGTGGCAAGAATTGATGCGTTCTGCTGGCTACCGAGCCGAGATCTGTTATGGATTTGATGCGGCGCGGGCGGAGATAGAGGAATACCTGTCTTGATGTGGATTTCATGCCGTAACCCGGTGTATCTTGAGGATTATTTCTCTTCTCTGGGGATGGTATGAAAAGGTTATTGCTGGTGGGGCTGCTGGGAATGTCTTTTTCGGCTGGTGCTGGGTTCTATGACGGAAACGAATTAAATCAGTGGGCAGAATCCCACAATAGAGTCGTATTAGGAACGGCAACTGACAGTGACTATCTTAATAGGCGCCAACTTATAGGGTACGTGGCTGGTGTGTTCGAGTTTGGTAATGGGTATCTTTTTTGTATCCCGTCAACCGGGAATTTTACTGTTAGTCAAGTGAGTGATGTCGTTGGAAAGTATGTGATGAGTCACCCAGAAAGCCGGAGCAAATCAGCCTTGGATCTGTCGGTGCTGGCGTTGTCTCAGGCTTTTCCGTGCAAGAACAAGAAGTAGTACCCACAACCTTGACAACGCCGCACCAGCTATCGCATAGTGACTGCACTAGAACATATCAGCGGTCACCCGCACCCGATAGCTTTGCGGCTTTTTTATGCCTGCAATTCGGCATAATCGCACCCAAAGGCCGGGTGGAGAGGCGTAATACAATACCCGCAAGGGAAATATGCCCGGAGCTTCTGATATGGCTCTAGTTGACACCCGGCCACCAGCTACTAACTGATGGCCGCAAACTGAAAACATATCAGGAGGTTATCATGGCTGATCAACTCACATTCCACGATCATCAATTCGACGTCATCATTCGCAATAACCAAACTTGGCTTTCTGCTGCCGACATCGCCCATGCGTTGGGATACAAAAACGACAACGCCATTAGCCGCGTCTATGCACGCAATAGCGACGAGTTTTCACCACAGATGTCCGAGACGGTCAAATTGACGGTCTCGGGAAACCTCCAAAAAACAGCACGCATCTTCTCCCTACGTGGTGCCCACCTGATCGCCATGTTCGCCCGCACACCGGTAGCCAAAGAATTCCGCAAATGGGTGTTGGATGTTCTGGATCGTGAGGTTGAAAAAATCAGCCAGAGATCCAGCGACCAACATGCTAATCACAGTCCCTCAGTTAATTTGTCGGACCTTCCAGCGACCGATGAATATCGTTACCTGGTGCAGGTGCGTGTCTACGATACCGTTTTCGGCGGTTGTGTTGAATTGAAAGGGCGTGGGAATACGTTTCGGTCCATCGCCAACGGCATTGCTACCGACCTCGGTTACCAGCCGACGGGATTTGTTGAAGGTAAAGTGAGTCGAGAGAGGTTGGTGCGGGTGTGATGGGGCATTTTTGCAATAAATGATATGGTTAGAATGATCGTTGCGGTTTTTGCAATATAGGGGGCAACTACATAGAATCAGTCCCATGACCATCGCCGGGACTGACCAAATGACCATAGCCATAGAACAACTTGTCAAAATGCACGATCCGCGCTGCATGAGCATTGAATCACTGAATGTGGGGCGCGGACGTGCAATCCTCACCAAAGAGCAGATATTGGGGGCGTTCGCCGCAGCACAACACCATCATTCTGTTGGTTTCGATCTACTGATGGCAAAGTATCGGCACGATAGCCATGCAGAACAGCGTATTCGGGCTGCTATTACAAATTGGGTAAATGCCCGGCCTCATCCAGAATTGGCGATCACCGCCTGCCAACTTGCGTTAAGCATGGTGCTGGAGCGGAATTTACCTGCGCAAATCGACCACATTGCTAAGTTACTGCGCAGATATGGCATCCGATCATCACAAACACGTAAGAATACCGATGCGCTTCAGGCTGAAATCAAGCAACTGGAAAAGCTGCGCGGTCGGGATCGTGTCAGCGATGATGAGTATCAACGTATCGGCCAGCAGATAGATCAATTATTAGCAAGAGTTGAAGTCGAGCGTGCGGTATTACGCACATGGTCTGAGCATCAGGCTGCGCAGAGCAATGTTTGTCCACGCTGTAACGGCACTGGGAAAACGTTACGGCCAGCCGTTGTGTTGTGTAATGAATGTGGCGGACATGGCCGGATTACGGCAACGTTTGAGCATCTGCGAAAATCTATGGCTATCACAGGGGCTGTGATACCGGCGGGCGAATGGTCGGAGTATCTGGATCTGGTGAAGCGGTGTATGCGATGGTTGTATATCGAAGAATCCCAAGCGGCTAATGTTCTGAGCAATCAAATTCATAATGAAATAGAAGACGTGATATAAACCCAATTGACCTGAATCTCTATACGCGCTAAATTCCCCAAAGATACCGGAGTATGCCTTAAAAGCTGCTCCGGTTTTTTATTGGTCAGTCCTCAAGCCTGCATGGTTCGCCCAGCAGGTTTTTTTATTTCCTACCACAGCGCCATCCGAACAATCGGGGGTGAGGCTATGAGGCGAATGAGCTCGATATATAGCAAGTTGTCATATGGAACCGGGACCGCTTTAACGGGCGCAGGCGTATCAGAAAAGGCATATTCATCGGTAACTAATCAACCATCGTGGCAGTTATTTGACGCTATTTCAGTATTAACGCTGAGTGATTGGGCAATCATCGTCGGCATGGTATGCACCATCGGTACGTTTGCGTTGAATTGGTACTACAAACGCAAGGAATTTAATCTGAAGGCTGGGGAATAAGAATGGCTGAACGTAAAATCGCGGCTGCCATTGTCTGTTCCGTTAGCGTGATTATTGGCATTGTACTGAACAACGCTGAACAGTATAAATCTGCGACCGGAAACAGCTTACGCTTCAGCCAGGCTGCAATGGAAGTGATGGGCAATGCCGAAGGTTGCCGTCGGGATCCGTATTTGTGTCCGGCAAAAATCGTTACGCAAGGCATCGGCCACACAGGGAAAGGTTCGGGTATGGTTGCTCAGGCCAGCGATCAGCAAATCGCGCAGTGGTTTGCTGAAGATCAACTGGATGCACAGAACTGTATTGAGGCCAATGTAGAGCGAAAGCTGGGAAAGCAATTGCCGCAAGGTGTATTCGATGGGATTGGGAGTTTTATTTTTAATGTCGGATGCACGAAATTTCTTAGGTCTACGATGTATCGCCACTTGATTAACCAGGCGTACACGGCGGCCTGCAATCAATTGCCGCGATGGATTTATGCAGGAAAAGAAATCCTGGCGGGACTGGTTACTCGGCGCGAGAAAGAAAAGGCACTTTGCTTAAACTTTTGAATATCGTTCCGGTTTGGTTATTAAATGTTCAAATTAACCGTGATTTGATAACGCTACGCAAAATCTGAATCACTCGCCATCATCAATCCCTTCACTTTTTAACAGGTAAACCATGCTATCCACGAAAACTAAGCTGCTGCTGATCGGCGGCGCGCTGGCGGCTGCGTTCGGCGCCGGGTGGTATGTGCAGGGATTGCGCTGGGATGCGGATATTGCGGAGCGCGATAAAGCCCAAGCCGATGATGTCAGCGCCAGTCAGCAGTCGATCATCGCAGGACAGGCGTTCCAGTTTCAGCGCTATAACGAAATCGCAAGGCAAGCCAATCAGTACGCAATCAACATCAAAGGTCAATCCGATGAAAAACAAATTATCTACCGGACGATCATCAAGAAAGACCCGGCTGGCCGCCAGTGCGTGCCTGATGATGTCGCTGGTCGGTTGCTCGACTACGCGCACCGTTTACGTGCCAGCGCAATGCACGCCACTGCCGGCGGAACTGACACAGCCGGTTCTGGTGCCGTTGCCTCCGACTGCCGATTGACGTATGGGCAGGCGGTTTATTGGATTGACCCGTTACTGACTGCCATTGAACAAGCAAACACACAATTGGCTGGCATAAGAGGGGCTGAGGAATCAAACCGAGCATTGCAATAGCTGGACTAAAGTAGAGATGCTCCTGTTGCTGTGTTTATATACAGTATGTGCAAATCATTAACTGAGGATTTGCATGAGACAACGCGAACTAATATCCAGCGCCCTAATGTCTGCTGCTCGCAGAGATGAGCGCGGTCGGTTGGTGGCCAGCACATTAGAAATTTTGGCAGCCGCAAAGGGAATATCGACTTGGCGTTCGAACCTCAACCGGAATGCTCGGAGTAAGGCATTACAGAGCCACTTCCCAGAGGTGGTTCGATAATGTTTATTCAGTAGGACGTTATGGCAAAACACGATTGGGATGCATTGCTGGCAGCTTTTCTGGCTGATAATGCGGAGACTGGTATCACCGCCCAACAGTGGTGTGAGGAACATGGTCTTAACTATCAGTCGGCACGTCGGTACATCAAGCCCCGTTCTGCGCAGAAGAAAGTGCGCAAAACTGCGCACAGTGCGCAGAAAGGTAAAAGTGCGCAGAAATGCGCAAAAGGCGGGAATGTACAACGGGACGATGAAGATGAATCGACGGACGCGTTCGACGACGGTGCCGACGCCTCAAGGCCAGAAGCGGGATTAAACGGGCGGGATGAAAAAGGGCGCTTCACGGAAGGCAACCCCGGCAATCCCAATGTTGTCAGCCCGTTTGTGAAAGGTCATCAATACGCTACAAAGCACGGCGCCTACGCCCAATACCTCCACGCCGACGAACTTTTCGACGCCGCCAAAGAATCCGATCTGCGCGACGAACTAATTTTCACCCGCGCCCGCGCACTGTCTGTCACCAAGACGTTGAACAAAATAATGGAGGATTTACAGAACGCGCCGGACGTTGAAACCCGTATCGATCTGTATGACAAAATGCTCAAAGCCGAGCAGGGGCTTGATCGCAACATTGCCCGTATCGAATCGCTGGAAAACAGCCTGAGTAAATTGCAGCTTGATGCGGTGAATGTTCCCCGGCTGACTGCCGACACCTACCGCATCAAGGCGGCCACCGCCAAGTTGAAAGCGGAAACGGAAAAACTGACGGCGGAAAGCAAAGATGTAACCACGCCGCTTACGGATGTTGTGCGTGATATTCACTCAATGCCGGATGATGGAATGCTGGCGCAATGACAACACCGCATTACGATGCCGGTTTGGTTGAAGACGAACTGGACAGTATGACCGAGGCGCAGCAGCGCCTTTTTGTTTTGTCCAAACTGAGCAATCCGTGGTGGCGGCTCAACAATCTGTATAAGATTGAGAACGAGAAAGGCCAACTGGTCACGTTTAGGATGCGTCCGGCGCAGCGTCGGCTGTTCCAGAACATGCATTACCGAAACATCATTCTCAAGGCGCGCCAGTTGGGATTTTCCACCGCGATTGATATCTATCTGCTTGACCAGGCGCTGTTCAACAAGAACTTGAAATGCGGGATCATCGCGCAGGACAAAGTTGCCGCCGGTGAAATTTTCCGTACCAAGATATCGATACCTTTTGACAATCTGCCGGGTTGGTTGCGTTCGACATTCAAGATCAATGAGCGGCGCAGCGGTGCCAACGGCGGTTACATCCTGTTTTCGCATGGTTCCAGTATTCAGGTGGCGACGTCCTTCCGCTCCGGCACGGTTCAACGGCTGCATATTTCCGAGCACGGTAAAATCTGCGCCAAGTATCCTGCGAAGGCCAAAGAGGTGCGTACCGGTACGCTGAACGCGGTACATGATGGTTGTATTGTGTTCGATGAGTCCACAGCGGAAGGCGTTGGCGGCGATTTTCATACCATGAGCACCCGCGCTTTAGAATTGGCGCAGTCCGGCATTGAGTTGACGATGCAGGATTATAAGTTTCATTTCTATCCGTGGTTTGACGATCCGAAATATGTTGCGCCTGTTCCGGCAGGTGGCCTGCGCCTGAGCAAATACCATCAGGAGTACTTCGCGGCGGTAGAAGAAACCATGCACGTCACGCTGAGTGATGAGCAAAAGCAATGGTATATCCGCAAAGAGGTTGAGCAGGGCGAGGAAATGAAACAGGAATTTCCTTCCACGCCGCAGGAAGCCTTTCTGACCTCTGGCCGCCGCGTGTTCCCGGCGATTAACGTAATGAAAGCCGAAGGGAAGTGTAAGCCTCCGGCGATTGTTTATGATGTGGAACCGGTTACAGGCCAGCGCTTAAAAGTTCAGGCGTTGCGCGGGGGCGACAAAGAAGAGCTTCAGCGCACGTTACAAAATCATCTGCTGGTTTGGGAACTGCCGGATCCTGATGAAGATTACGCCATTGGCGCGGACATTGCAGAGGGGCTGGAAAACGGCGACCGATCATCATTTGACGTGGTGAAAAAATCTAACGGCGAACAGATGGCGCACTGGTTCGGTCATCTGGATGCGGAGTTGTTCGCTCAACTGCTGGCGCATATCGGCACCTGGTATAACACCGCCTTCATTGGCCCGGAACGTAACAATCATGGTCATGCAGTATTGCAGAAGCTGCGTGATATTTATCCGGTGCGCGCTATTTACGCCGAGCAATACCTTGATCGCGATAACGATGATGAGACGCCTAAACTCGGCTGGCTCACCACGAAGCAGAGTAAGCCGATTGTGGTTGAGGGATTGAAAACCCTGTTACGTGAAAACGTGTCTGGCATTCGCTGGATCGGCACCATCAATGAACTGAACACCTATGTTTATGACCCGAAAGGCCGGATGAATGCGCAAACCGGCTGTTTTGACGATCAGGTCATGAGCTACGCCATCGCACAGGAAATGCGCGCCCGTATGCCGGCGCGTCCGAAACCCAAACCTATCGACCGATCTAAACCCTCTCACTGGATGTCACATTGATGAATACAGCCATTATTGAAGCTGAGGCCCGGCCACAGCAGCAGGATAATCGCGATCGCTTCACACAGCGTCAACTACTGGATATTTCATCGGATATTGACGCTCAACCAGACTGGCGCACCACAGCCAATACCGCCTGTGCTTATTACGATGGTGATCAACTGGCGCCGGAGTTGGTGGCGAAGCTGCGTGAGCGTGGGCAGCCGCTGACCATGCATAACCTGATTGCGCCGACCATTGACGGCGTGCTGGGGATGGAGGCCAAGACCCGTACCGATTTGATGGTCATTGCTGACGATCCTAATGAAGAAATGGAACAACTGGCCGAGGCGGTGAATGCCGAGTTCTCTGATGCCTGCCGATTGTCAGGGCTGAACAAGGCTCGCAGTGATGCCTACGCCGATCAGATTAAAGCCGGACTGTCATGGGTTGAGGTGCGCCGGAACAGCGATCCGTTCGGCAACCGTTATAAGGTCAGCACGGTTCATCGTAACGAAGTGTTCTGGGACTGGTTCAGCCGTGAGGCGGATCTAAGCGATTGCCGTTGGCTGATGCGCAAGCGCTGGATGGATGTTGATGAGGTAAAAGGTACGTTCCCGCATAAAGCGGATGTGATTGATTACTCGGTGCATGAGTGGAAAGGGTTTGTTGAGTCCGATCTGGCTGAAGGGCAGGAATCCAACCTGATCAGCGGCTATGAGGAGTATCACTCATGGAGCCGTCAGGATAGCGAATGGATATCATCGAATCGCAAGAGAGTTCTGTTGCAGGTGGTTTATTACCGCACCTATCAACGTTTGCCGGTAATGGAGCTATCGAATGGACGGATTATCCAGTTCGATAAAAATAATGTGATGCACGCAGTGGCGCTGGCGACGGGCAGAGTATCCGTGTCGATGGCGCGAGTAAGCCGTATTCGTGAAGCGTGGTATGTCGGGCCGCATTTTATTGCCGACCGTCCGTGTGAAGCGCCACAGGGCATGTTCCCGCTGGTGCCGTTCTGGGGGTATCGCAAAGATAAAACGGGCGCACCCTATGGGCTCGCCTGCCGTGCTATCCCCGCTCAGGATGAAGTGAATTTCCGCCGGATTAAATTAACCTGGTTGTTGCAGGCCAAGCGGATTATCAAAGATGAAGACGCGACCAATATGACAGACAAGCAGTTGGTCGAGGAAGCGGAGCGCCCGGACGGGGTGATCAATCTCAATCCCAAACGAGCCAACAAAACTACTGCCTCTGATGCGCTGAAAATTGAGCAGGATTTTCAGGTGGCCCAGCAACAGTTTCAGGTCATGCAGGAAAGCATGAAGTTGATCCAGGACGGCATGGGCGTGTACTCCGCTTTTCTGGGGCAGGAGTCAAATGCATCTTCCGGCGTAGCAATCAGCAATCTGGTTGAGCAGGGCGCGACCACGCTGGCGGAAATCAACGATAACTATCAGTTTGCCTGCCAGCAGGTTGGGCAACTGCTGCTTTCCTATCTGCTGGACGACCTCAAACGCCGCCGCAATTATGCCGTGGTAATTAATCGCGACGATCCGCGCCGCCGCAAGTCCGTCACCATCAATGAAGAATCCGATGGCGGCATGAATAACGATGTTTCCCGGCTACGGGCGCATATTGCGCTGGCGCCGATTCAGCAAACGCCAGCTTATAAATCACAATTGGCTGAACGTATGTCTCAGGTTATCACCGGCCTGCCGCCGCAGGTACAGGCTACCGTGTTGGATATGTGGGTAGAACTGCTGGATGTACCGAAGAAAGCCGAGTTTATCGAACGGATCCGCAGCGCATTGGGCACGCCGAAAGCGCCAGATGAAATGACGCCGGAAGAGCAACAGGCCGCCCAGCAACAGCAACAATTGCAGATGCAACAGCAAGAACTGGCAATGCGCGAGATTGCAGGGAAGGTGGCGAAGCTGGAAGCCGAGGCACAACGTATAGCGGCAGCGGCGCAACGCGAACAGGCGTTAACCAACAGCCAGCGCTTTGGTGATGCAAAGACGCAGGCGGAAACCGGACGAATTTTGCAGGATATGGAGAACATGAATATGGAGGTGGAGGCATTGAAATCACAGATGATGCAGAGCATTCAGGCTCAGGTAGACGCGATTGCAGTGTAGGTATTGCACTAAAAATAAATACGCGCTAAATTCCAGAAAGATACCGGAGTATGCCTTAAAAGCTGCTCCGGTTTTTTTATGCCTGATTATCCCTTGTTGTTGGTCCGTCCTCGCCCTCTTCGGAGGGCGTTTTTGTTTGTGCCGATAAGCGCTTTGGCAACAGCGCGCTTATTCGCATGGGCAGCGATACGCCTCAACCCTTTCGGATCTATCCGACAAATAGACGTGCAGGAGTCATAACGTGAGCATCGATATTGAGAATTTAACAGGTAACGAAACCCCGGAAGAACTGGAAGCATTGCTGGATAGCATCGGTGACGTGGAGGTTTCTGATACGTCCGCCGCAGATACGACTGTAAACGCTGGCGATCTGGCAGCGAAAACCAACCCATTAACGCAGCAGGAAAACAAGGGCGATACCAATACGTCGACGCCGGACGTAACTGCTGAACAACAGGTTGGTACTCAACAGACCGGGGCTGAAACAGCCGGGCCGGAAGGGGATAGTTTGCCTAAAGGCATTCTGAGCCGCGATGGTAAACATGTCATTCCGTATGGCGTGCTGGAAGCGGAACGCGCCGATAAGCAACGTCTGGCACAATCCAGTCAGCGCACCGCCGCTGAACTGGCGGAAACGAAGCGTCAGCTTGACGTGCTCACGCGCCAAATCAACGCAGCCGGATTACAGCCTGCACAGTTACCCGAAAAAACCCAGATTACGCCGGAGCAGATAGATGGTGTGCGTGATTCATTTCCTGAACTTGCTGGCGTGTTGGATGCGCTGGTGCAGAAAGTGGAGTACCTGCAGGAACAGCAACCGGCAGCGCCAGCGGCGCAGCAGTCCTCCGGTGCTGACCCTGTTATGTCCGCTCTCGACGCAACGCCGGATTTGAAAGCCTGGCAGACCGGCGATCCGGATCGCTTTACGCTAGCCGTTCACATTGATGAAACACTCAAAAATGACCCCGTATGGAAAGGCAAACCACTCGCTGAACGATTTGGCGAAGTCGCTAAACGTACTCGCGCTGCATACGGTGAAGCTGTGGAGAGTGCACCTCCGCAGGATGCCAAACAGCCGACAGCCGAAGAGATTCAGAAAAAAGCCGCCGCCGCACTGGCAACAGCGGCTGCGCAATTACCCGCCTCGCCGTCAGATGTCGGTTCAACAACCAGCAGCAGCGCCGCGTCACCACTCGAACAGGCGGCGAATGCCGATCCTGAACAGTTACAGGCCATGTTTGCGGGTATGACAGACGCACAGATTGAGGCGTTGTTAGAACAAGTCATCTGATTGAAAACTGTTAACTCATAACCCGCCGCGTGCGGGTTTTTCATTTTTAGGGAGTCAATATGACGACAATTACCACTGCCCAGGCGAATAAGTTGATGCAGGTTGCGCTGTTTACTGCAGCCAATCGCAATCGCTCTTTCGTCAACATCATGACGGAACAGCAGGAAGCGCCGAAAGCTGTTACGCCGGATAAAAAAGGCGTTAAACAAACCAGTTACACCGCGCCGGTAGTGCGCATCACCGATCTGCAAAAGAACAAAGGCGATGAAGTGGATATGCAGATCGTCCATAAGCTGTCCAAGCGTCCGACGATGGGCGATGAGAAGCTGGCAGGCCGAGGTGAAAATCTGGCATTCGCCGATTTCTCGTTAAAGATCAATCAGGGCCGTCACCTGGTGGATGCTGGCGGCAAAATGTCAGAGCAGCGCTTCAAGCATAACCTGAACAAAACCGCACGTACTCTGCTGGGGACGTACTTCAATGACCTCCAAGATCAGTGCGGTACTGTTCATCTGGCTGGCGCCCGCGGTGACTTCATTGCTGATGACACCATCCTGCCGCTGGCCAGTCACCATGAGTTCGGCAAAATCATGATTAATGATGTACTGCCGCCCACCTACGACCGCCACTTCTATGCCGGTGACGCGACCACGTTTGAAGGTCTGGACGCAGCCGATCTGTTCTCGCTGTCGGTAGTGGATAACCTGTCATTGTTCATTGATGAAATGGCGCATCCGCTTCAGCCGGTCAAAATGTCGAAAGACGAAATGGCGAACGAGGATCCTTACTTCGTCCTGAACGTGACGCCGCGCCAGTGGAATGACTGGTACACCTCTACCTCTGGCAAGGACTGGCAGGCGATGCTGTCCCGCGCTATTCAACGCTCTAAAGGCTTTGATCATCCGTTGTTTAAGGGCGAATGCGCGATGTGGCGAAATATCCTGGTGCGTAAATACACCGGAATGCCGATCCGCTTTAATGCGGGCTCCGTGGTAGACGTGTCTAATAATGATTTGGCGGCCACGGTATCCCAGAAAGAAGCCGGTACGACCATTGACCGCGCATTGCTGCTGGGCGGCCAGGCGCTGGCGAATGCTTATGGTTCCGGTGAAGGCGGCGGCCACTTCGGTTATCACGAAGAGAAGGTCGATCACGGCAACGGTACGGAAGTGTCGATTCGCTGGGTGAACGGTCTGAAGAAGATCCAGTTCAAACAGAAAGATGGCCGCCTGAATGACCACGGCATTATCGTTGTTGACTCGGCGATCACCACTGGTCGCTAATCCCATCCCTTAACGGCAGGCTTCGGCCTGCTTTCTGTTTTATTCGGAGAAAATTCTATGGCAATTATTCAAGCGCCATCCATTCGGGATGCGGTGTATCAAGGGCCGCAGGGCAATCTGTCCATTGCGGAGAGCAGCGTTACGTTATCAGCGGCGGCAATCGGCGATGTGGTTGAATTGCTGGAAATGCCGATCGGTATGCGTATTTATTCTGTTGATGTGGTCAGCGAAGCGCTGGGGGCCGACGTCACCGTGACGATTAAAAGCGGCGATCAGACGCTGGTTGCCGCCGCCAGTCATGCGGCAGCCGTAGCCAGGAGTGTACCGGTTTCGCCATACAGTACCGTCACCGCTGGCGAGAAAATTACCGCTGTCATTGCTGGCGGTGCGGCAACCGGGCGGTTGGTGGTTAACGTGAAGTATGTCGCCGTCGGCTACTAATCAGCCTCATCTCCATATACACCCGCTGCGGCGGGTCAGACCATTGACAAAGTTCCTTATTAGGGAAAGCGTGCTGAGGGGTCGTAGCGGCGTAAGCCGCCGGAGCGCCCCTCGGTACGGTAGGCCCGTGTATCTCAGGCTTACAGGCTACTTTGTCAGCAACCTCACCCGCTGCGGCGGGTTTTCTTTGTTAAGGAACCTGAAAAATGGCAGAAACAATTTCCGTTGTTTACATCGGGCCGAAGGACAAAAAGCGGGATACGTTAACCGGCTCCCGGCTGGTATTTCCTCGTCTTCAGCCCGTTGATGTTGAAAGTGCTATCGCGCATCAGTTACTGGATTTCCCGACCGTCTTTGTCCGGGCAAGCGAAGTTGAATCCGTACTGGAACAGAAAGCGGATAGCGAAGAAGCTAAAGCGAGAGCCGAAGCCGACGAACTGGCGCGATTGCAGGCGCTGGCGGCGGCGAGCAGCTTTGTGGTGAAGATTGGTAATGATGATATTGATCTGGCGAAGCTGACATCGGTGCAACTGGCAACGCTGGTTGAGTCGGAAGATTTGGAGGTAAAGCAAGGCGCGCAAGAAAAAGTCGATGCGTTCCGCGTGCGTGTCCGTGAAGCCATTAAAGCGAAATCCGGGGTGGAATAATGGCTGCGCTTGACGTGTTTCTGCCTGTGATCCGCAAGCATATCAGCGGCCCGTTAGATTTGATGATGCGGCAATCTGCGCTTGAGGCTGCTATCACGTTCTGCCGTGAATCGCTGTTTTGTCGTGACACGTTGACGCTTGAAAATGTGGCCGCTGGCGCCACGCATGCGCTGACGGAAAATAATCAGGTGAAATGCGTCAAGCGCCTCCAGGTGAAAGATTACAGCGAGCGCCTGAACAATGCCGATGCGTCAGGACGCGAACTGCTGGCTGGTATCGACTTTGCCGTGATATCCGCCAACCATATCTCGTTTAACCGTGCATTCGGACGGGTGGAAATCCTCTTTGCTGTTGAACCCCGGCGCAACGCCAGTGAAGTCCCCGACGCACTGGCCGATGATTACATTGATGTGATTGCCGCAGGCGCGCTGGATGATTTATACCTGATGCCCGGCAGGCCGTGGAGTGATCCGCAGCGAGCGGCCTATTTCCGAGCGTTATTCACTGATGGCTACCGCCGTGCCTATCGTGATGCCCTTAATAATTCCCCAATAACCGGGTTCCACAACCCGGTACGCCGACACGAATTCTACTGATGACAACGATCAATGACATTATTGGCCGGGCCAACACCCTGCTGATGGATTCTCTATGGCTGCGCTGGCCCAAATCCGAACTGCTGGACTATTTTAATGACGCCATTAACGCTGTCATTATCATGCGACCAGATGCCGGATCGTCTATTGAAATATTTGATTGTGCTCCCGGAACGCGGCAGCAAATCCCTGATGGGGCTATCCGTTTACTGGAAATAACGCGGGTAATTGGTGGGCGCGCAATTCAGCCATTTCCGCGTGATGCGCTGGATTACCAGTATCCAGACTGGCATTCAATGACCGGGCCAATTGAGCGTTACTGTTATGACGAGCAAACACCGCAAACATTCTTTGTCTTCCCTGGTGCGCTTGCTGGGGTTCAGCTTGAAGTTAACGTGGCCCGTTTGCCTGCTCCGGCCAGTATTTCCGATCTTGGCCCGATTAATGTTCGGGAATTTCCGATTGATGATCTGTATGTAAATCCTGTACTGGAGTGGATTATATTTCGTGCTTTCAGTAAAGACAGTGAGAACGGAAATAACGCGGCGTTTGCCTCTCAGCATTATCAAACCTTTGTCGACCTGCTTGGCGTTAAAACCCAAACTGATACCGCTGCCGGACAGAAAAAACAGGCGCAATACAACGGGAGTACGCAGGCGTGAGTGTTTTAATCTCTGGTATATTAATTAACCCGGCAGGCCAGCCCGTAGCCAACGCAGAAATTACCTTCAGTGCGCTAACGAATGGACCGTCTGTATTAAACGGGTTTTCTGTATCAGCGACTACCAATCAGGATGGTAGTTACTCGATCCCGTTGGAAATTTGCGAATACTCCATTTCTATTCAAAGCGGTGGACATAACACCCTGTATGGTTCAGTTTCTGTCAATGAAAATACCGAACCAGCCACGATCAATGAATTATTGGAACAACAGGTATTAGAACAAGCAGTAACGCCGTCCATCATTGTTTATTTTCGGGATATTCAGACCGAGGTTGCCGCTAAACTGGCAACAATGCAGAACCTTGATAATAGCGCACAAACATCGGCAGCCACGGCAACTGAGGCAAAAAACACCGCCGCACAGTACGCCCAGAACCTCGGCGCCGCCGTCACTGCGGCACAGAATGCCAGCGCATCTGCAACCGCTGACGCCAATACCGCAATGGCTGCTAAAACCGCCGCAGAGGCTGCCGCAGCGAACGCGCAGAATACTCTTTTGGGAGCTGTGACTGTTGATACCGCGCAGACCATAGCCGGGCAAAAAGTGTTTACTCAGAATGTCACGGTGGCACGGACTGACGGTCAAAGCGGTGTAGCTATAGGCCGCACAGATGGAACGACAGGCACTCCGTACGTTGATTTTTATAGTACTGGTGTCGCGGTGTATGGGGCGCGGCTTATCGCTAGCGGAGGCACTACATCTACCGTGGGAACAGGCACGCTTAACGTTGTAGCGGGGTCGTTTACGCTTAACGGTATAGCTGTTGCCACATCAGGCACAGCAGTAATGCTGGATGGTTCTCAAACGATCACTGGTGCCAAGACTTTTAGTGCAGAATCATTCCAGCTTTTAGGCACTACCGGTTCACAAAAGCTAAAAATTGGGCGTGTTGACGGCGTTGCTAGTTCGCCACATATTGACTTTAACTCTGGCACAACAGTTGTTGACCGTGATGCGCGGATTCAATGTACAGGCGGCTCAGGTGCTAACAACGGGGGCACTTTAAATCTATTGGCGGGTAGTGTATTAGCAAATAGTTCTCCGATTGTCACATCGGGTGTCGCTCAGACCATTGCTGGCGATAAAACGTTTACATCGAACGTGCGTGTAGAAGTAGCGAGTTACCCCGGCGTTGAACTTACAGCGACAAATATAGCTGCGGGGACTGTCGGGCGTTGGAAGGGCGTCTACGTTGATAATGCCACGCAAATGCGCATATATTGCCGGTCTGATCGCGGTGATAGTACAGGTCAGATCACGCTGGCTATACCCCTCGACACAACGACGAGCGTGGCAACATTGACGCGTACAGAGACATTGACAAACAAGTCGTTGACAAGCCCTAATCTTACCGGCAGCCCCAAAATTAATGGGTCGGGGATTGTGGCAGACACCAACGGGTTTTGGAAAACAGCATCACCAATCATTAAATTATTCAGTGACGGTTCTATTGAAACGAATGATGAAGCGGCTGGTGTAACAGCAGAGAAAATAGGAATTGGTGAATATCGTATTTCCGGATGCTTGGGATTTAATTCTGATCCGGCGTGGGGAGGAATTGACGGCGGGATTGAGATACCTCTCGATATTAACAAACAGCCGCTTATCTGGGCCGACACATCAATCGAAGCGGACGGCTCAATAATCATCAGTACATATCATCGTACTCACCCTGATGCACCAGAATTTGCACGAAATAACATTGATGGTGTTGAGAACGGCCAGCCAATCGATATTCCCGCCAGCCGCTGGATCGATGTGCGTGTTCAGATGCCAGAATTGGAAACGTCTGCAACTGATGATGCACTGCCAGTGAATTGATCGCTATAACCGATCAATTACGCAAAAAACGCATGTTGCTCGGCGATAATGTCGAGTGCATCTTCAAGCGTCGGCACAAGGTCTGTATGAATTGCTGGTGCCTCTTTATCTCCGACACGCACAACGACATAAAACCCAAAGTCTTCTATCACTGCGTAAGAACCTGCAGGACATTCCATTAGCATGTCGTTCTCGTCGAGTACGCAGATCGTCGTTCCGTGATAATCGATAGTGTTCATTTCATTTAACCGTTGATATTGCGCCCATCAATAATACGCGCTAAATTCCAGAAAGATACCAAGTCTCGCCTTAAACAGCGGGGCTTTTTTTATTCCTTTTTTATACCGTCTCAGGATACTCATGGCGACAATTGATATCACCACGATGCGTGGCGAGATGCCGCGTGTCGTTGGGCACATATTGCCTGAATCCAATGCAACATTGGCGCAGGGCTGCCATTTCCGGCACGGCGTTATCACTCCGATGCAAGACGATAAAGATCGGGAAAAGGCATTCCCTATCGCGCCGCAAACCATTTTCCACTATCGGGACAATTTCTGGTTTGCCTGGAATAAGATTGTTGACGCCATTCGCAGCCCGGTCGCCAACGATGACTATGGGCGCGTGTATTACACAGACGGTGAATTTCCGAAGGTTACAGGCGCTCAAATTGCGACGGCAGGCAATGGCAATTACCCGGCGGCATACTACCGTCTCGGCATTCCTGCACCGGCCAATCCAATTGTTATCGGTGATATCACGCCGCCGGAGGATGCAGACGAGGACGACGCGACGGACGATGAAACCCGCTATTACACCGAAACCTATGTTACGGCGTATGGTGAAGAAGGTCCTCCCGGCCCCGCATCGGCGGAGATAACCATTGTTTACCCCAACAGCACCGTCACGCTGACGTTACAACCGCCCGGAGCGCAGAATAACAATATCACCCATCGACGCATTTATCGCTCGGCAACCAGTACCGAATCTGCCGATTATCTGCTGGTGGCAGAACTGGAGATTGCCGTTGCCTCATTTGTTGACGATCTGACCAATGCTGAACTGAGCGCGTCGCTGGAAACCTACGATTATTTCATGCCTCCCGATGGCATGATTGGCCTGTGTATGATGAGCAATGGTATTGCTGCCGGGTTTATGGGTAACCAGGTGATGTTCAGTGAGGCTTACCTACCGTACGCATGGAAGGACTCGAACAAGCAGACGACGCAGGATGAGATCGTCGCTATCACCCCTGTCGGTACTACACTGGTTGTCGGAACAAAAGGTATTCCATACATTTTTTCTGGTATCACACCATCCAATATCACTTCCAATCACCCGATTATAGCTTTGTCCTGTGTGTCCCGGCAAAGCATGGTCACGATGGATGGGTTTGCGCTGTATGCCTCACCCAATGGATTGGTATCCGTCAGTGCCGCAGGTGCCGCTGAAATTGCCACAGCGAATATCATTGAAGCAAAGCAATGGCGCAGGGATTTTAATCCGTCAACTATCCGTGCATGGCGGGTAGAAAATGAATATCTGGCACTTTATGACATTGATACAGGTGTCGCTGGGTTTATTTTCGATCCGGTCAGCATGGATATCCGGCGCATTACCACCACGTTCGACGCTGCCTACAACGATGAGTCAGGGGATACGCTGTATATCGTCAAAGGAAAGCAACTTTATACGCTGGGCGATGGCGCGTTGCCGGTTAATTGCCGTTGGCGGTCGAAGATCTATCTTGCTCCATCGAATACCGCATTTTCTTGTCTTCGAATAATGAGCGGGGCGCTGTCGCAGATTGGCGTCATTCTACATGCTGATGGTAAATCAGTTCTTCACCTGCCACCTGGAAGTATTCGTGAGTCGCTATTAAAACTCCCGCCGCTGCGTGGCAAGCGTTGGCAAATTGGGGTATACGGCAGTGCCCAGATAGATCGCATCACGCTGGCCACATCAATGCAGGAGATGCCAGCATGAGCAGCAAGTGGCGATCTGGGCGCGGCGTGGATGCGGTCGCGGACAATATCGAGACGTTGACCGGCCAGCGCGGCGACGGCAGCAGCAGGGCGGTAACCTATGCCGACTTGGCAAGTCTGGGACTGGCAAACCTGCGGACGCTGGGTGGCAAACTGAAGTTGACGCCGAGCACCGGTGGCAGCGGCGAATCATCAAACGGCAAGGTGCAGACCCCAACAAAGCCAACCAATTTTAAGGCAACGGGCGGTTTTGCCCACGTCCTGCTGGAATGGGATATGCCGCAGTATTCGGGGCGATCGCTGACAGAAATTTATCGTAGCCCGGAAGATAATCTGGCGAACGCCGTACTTATTGCATCGACAGCGGCGGGAGTATATGGCGATCCGGTCGATCCGGAATGGAAGGGGTATTACTGGATCCGCCACGTTAATTCTCTGGGTAAACCCGGTCCCTATAACGATTCGTCTGGGACCTATGCTGAAACCCATGCTGACCCAACATCAATTATTGATGTAATCAATGAACAGTTAAATAATTCGCCATTGATTGAAGAAATGAGCGGGAAAATAGAAGAGAATGCATCGGCGGTACAGACTAACACGCAGGCGATAGCAGATCTTGACGGTGTTAAGGCAATGTGGAGCACCAGGGCGCAAGCAGGGGATATCACTGCCGGGATCGGGATCGTGGCGTCAACGGACAGCAACGGAAACACCATCAGCCAGGTAGCAATCGCCGCTGGTCAAGTTTTCATATTCGACCCCAACAACCCGAACGATGATGGTACATACGCCATTCCATTTGCAGTGGTTGATGGAAAAGTGGTGCTCGATGAACTTGTAGCAAAAGAAGCAGTGATTAAAATTCTGGCGGCGCAAACTATTATGGCAGATAGCGTCAAAGTCGGGATTGAAATTGTTTCTCCGTATATCAAAACCGCTAAGATAGAAAGTGGCGGATTTACGGTTGATGAACTGGGGAATGCGACATTTGGGCAATTGGTTAGTATTTCGGCAGCAGGGCAGATCAGTATTAAGTCTAATACAGATAATGTTGGCCTTAATATTACTAATAACGAAATTATTCTAAGGGACGAAAACAACATAAATAGAATAGAGATAGGCTTATAATGGCTAATTTTATTATTAGAGATGAGAGTGGAACAGTTATTCTCGATTTATCTAATAGTATAACAAAGACACTCGGCTATTTTACTGTAGAGCCAAGCTCATCTAAAACAGTTACGATCCCTAACGTCTATGGTGGGCGATTATGGGTGTCAGCATCTGCGGAACAAATACAATTCGATATTGGTGTGTGGAGCACGCCACCGGCAGCAGTAATTGACGGTAATAATATTACCGTAAGTACGGTCAGAGATGTACGTTGCTTTTGTGTGTACGGGATATATTAGTTATGGCGTTCATTAGAGTAACAAACGATGATGGAGTAACGTTGATTGACTCTGAGGTTTTCAACTTATACTTAGCTCAAAAAGGGACGCTCTCTGCTCAATGGGATGTTGAGGTTGGATGGATAGCATTAATTACATATTCTGCAAAATCAGACCTGCCACCCGTTCTGGCTGTATCTTGCTCTACTCATCATGCATCATTACTTTCAGTAAAAAAAATAAACAATATATATACATATATCGTAATTTTCGTGGATGCATCGGGGGATAATCCCAATTTTTCTGGCAACTACTTCATATTTGATGCGGGGGAACTCACAAAAACCGGAACAGGCCTTCTTATTATTAGAAATAAGGACGGTTATGTTACGTTCGACAGTGATAAAAAGTATTTGAGAGTTCACTCTATACAGAATTACCCAACATACCAACATGATGAATTTGGTAGACTTCCTGCTGATGTGGTTATCGATACTGACATGAATAAAAAACTTGCGGTAGTGACTAATAAAATTAGCTATTGTTACACTTCACGTGTGAATGGGGGTGAGTTGGATTTAACGTGGTACTATGATGGGATAAAAGTTTCAGCTGATAAAATCTCCCGGCATGTTGATATGTATCAATCGTTGAACTATATAAGTGGTGGCGCTAATGCAACAAGAAATAGCTCGGATTCACAATATATGATTGTGGATGTGACTGGATATTAATTACATGAATATTAAAACATTAACTGACCGTGTGATTTCAGATACAAACGATCCTGAGTTAATTAATAAAATCCAAGACGCCTGCCGTAAAAAGCAGGCGTTTTGCTTTGGAACCGAGCACGGACGAATCGTTCTGGCTCCAAAATCGCGTGACGGCATTCCATATATTTTTATCTGGCTGGCGGCCAGCACTGAACCGGGAAGTATTTCCCGCTATCTGGAAGAAGTAAAGACGCTAACACGCATGATTGGCGGTCGTTGGGTTGAATTCAGTACGGCACGGAAAGGGTTTATCAGGGTGGCGCAGCGCCTCGGCTGGGAACGGCTGGCCGATGAAGGCGCGTTAATGAAATTCAAAATACCGATGTGAGGTGAGATATGGGCGGTGGAGGAGGCGGTAGCAGTGAAGTTCAAGAAACCACGCAGCAAAAAGCGGCGGCAGAGGTGGCACGGCAGCAATGGGATTTGTATCAGAACGAGTTAAAGCCTTACGAAAACCTATTCATGGATAAGGTGGACTCACTGAATGGTGAACAGAACTACACCGACATTGCCGGTGACGTCAATCTGGGATACCAGCAGGCGTTTAGCCAGGCAAGACAGCAGACCGCCGATAATCTGACGTCTGCAGGTGTTGATCCGAGCAGCGGCAAATTCCAGTCGGCGTTGAGCGATATAGCTGAGGATCAGGTGACGGGCACAATTGACGCGACGGCCCGGTCTCAGACGGACCAGCAAAATAAATATATTGCCGGGTTGCAAGATGCACAGGCGATCGGCGCAGGGCAGAAAGCGGAGGCGCTACAAGGCTATCAGGGGATAGCTTCTGCGTCACAACAGAAAGCCATTTCTGACGCACAGAGCTCACTGTCAAAACAGGCGGCTAATCAGCAATTGGTTGGAGCGGTGGGCGGTGCGCTGACCAGTTACGGATTATCCGACCTGCAAACTTCGACACCCAGCAGCGGTTCCAGCGGCGTATATGGCGGGCTTAGTGGAAACAATTCATGGAATAGCAACAACTATTCCAACTTGAAATATTGAGGTGAATCATGGGCGTGGCTTCGGACACTTTTGCCAACATCACCCGGCAGCAGTATGCCGACTGGGTAGACCGCTATTATCCCAAACTACAAGAGTTAATGGATTACTCTACCAGTGGGGAGATGATGAATAACGAGTTGGCGCGAGTGGGTTCAACCCAGCAACAGGCACTGAACACTTCGACCGTCGGTGCGGCCAATCAGCAGGCCCGTTATGGCGCAGCGCAACAAGCCAATAGCGAAGACAACAGCCTGGGGCTGAAATCAGCCCTCGCAACTGCGGGTGCAAAAAATGGCGTTCGTGATGCGGAAACTGATCGGCAATTATCCATTCTCACTGGTGGCTCCACGTCTCTGCGCAGTCTTCTTGATATTGGGAATGATTCATAATGGCTAATAACTACGGACTGATTGATGTGTTGAAAAAAAAATCGACGAATAAACAGGTGAAAGGCACGGAAATCACGGGGCTTGATAAAGATTTGGCGAGGGGGGATATAGAGGAAACTCTCACCGCTATGGGCATGGACGAGTTCTCCAAGAGGCTAGGCCTCGCATTGGTTAAAAAAGGCCACGTGCAGGCTAAATGAGGCATTTATGGCGGGATATGGGTTAATCGATATCGCGGCGCAAACGCGCCAACAGGCAATGTCTGGCATGCAGCAGGCGTCGGAAGCTGAACAGCAGCGCGAGGCGGCCAACGAGCAACTGAAAGCGCAGCAGAAGATGATGAAGAACCAGACGATGGGAATGGGCGCGGGGATGGGGGCGGCGGCTGGTGCATCCATTGGGGCTTCATCGGCAGCGATGGGGGCGACCTATGGATCATGGGCTGGCCCTATCGGTATGGGCATCGGTGCCGCCGTTGGGCTATTGGCCGGATCACTGTTTTCTTAATCGGAGGATTTATGGCGGATGTAAGAGGATTGGCTGATGGGTTTCTGGCCGGGTTTAACACGGTTGATTCAGCTATCAGTCGGCGTGAAGAATCGGAACTGCGGCGCTGGTCGTTGGAGCAGCAACAGAAAAACGCGGATCGTGCCTATGACTTTGAGCGAGAGACGTTTGATTACCGTAAAGAGTCCGACACCAAAGATCGGGAAACGCAGGCAGAGCGTTACAGGGTGGGGGATGGGCAGTGGCAGACCGAGTTTGAACTGAATAAGCGAAATTCAGATCGCACCTACGCCATGCAAGCCGAAGGGGTAAAGTTGCGGCGCGAAGAGTTGGCCTATCAACGTTCTGAGCAGAAGCGCCAGCAGCGGCTTAAAGATGAAATGCCTACCATCAAAATGTTCTATGACCAGCTTGAAAAAACGGGAAACATCGATCCAGACCTCTACAAGCTGATTTCAACGGATAATTCCCTTCACCCCAAACGCTTCTTTGGCGAAAAAGCCATCAAGAACGTAATGGAAATCAACCGGGTTATGCCAGCGGTTATTAATGGTGATATGGATTACAACGACCCAGCAGCGATCAGCGCCGTCAATGAAGTATTATCGCCGCATATTCAACGCGGTATTGGCGACAAAGATCCGGCTACTGGTTTAACCATCAAGGGTAAAGAGCTTGCTCACATTGGTCTGACTGAAGATGGTCAGCGCGTAATCCCAACTCTGAAAGTCACGTACAGCGATGGTTCGACAGCGCTCAAGCCAATGACCCGATATGGTTCTTCTGATCCGCAGGATACGATAGCGCCGATCCCTGTCACACGCTTGATGGATGAGGTTCGCGGTTACGGACAGATGGTCGTCCAGCTAAATGATGGCAACCGTGCACAGTTCATCAATAACATGGTTAACCCGCCAGATAAGGCTACCGTGCGTGAAGAAGCGAAAGGGCTGCGTAAAGATCTGCTTGATGTTGAAAAAGAAAGATATAAAGCGATTGCTAAAGATCCAGACAACGCTGTAACCATCAATGCTCAGTATGACCAACTGCTTGATCAGGTTAAACAAGCCCATGGTCAGCAGCCAGAAGATCGGACTACGCCGGTGTTGCAGCAATGGGCCGCAGGTGATCCGGGCAAGATCGCCTATGCTAAACAGCTTGCCGCCGCCGCGGCTTCCACTCCAGGCTATAACCTGTCTAAGGAGCATCTTGACGCGAAGTATGCCGAAGCACAAAAACGGGATACCCAGGCGAAGGATGCCGACACAGCCCAGAAATTGCGTGAGCGCGCTCAGTCTCGGCAGCCAGTGGCACCACCTTACTACACCGGACAGTAATTCTTAATTTTGGGGCACAGTGACAGCATCACCGATACATTTCACTGATGCCCAACAATTATTTATCCAGTCAGTATCTGAATTTTTCTGGCAAATAGTATTTACGACGGCATCAGCATTTAGCATCGCCGCTTTTATTTTTACCCCGTCCATAGCCTCTGATTCAGAAATATCCTGTGCTTGATATTTGTTCCGGTTACAGGATAATCCGTCTACAGTTTTTATTATGGTGGCATCAGAGAAAGGGTTGTTTTTATATACAGCCATATTGATAGCTTTACTGCGTTGTTCTCCTGATAGATATTCTATGCGTGGGTTTGATGCGCAAGAGGATAAAATTAGCGCAGATGAAAGAAGTGTGTATAGTTTAAATAAGTTAGCCATTTTGAAATTCCTTTTTAAAGTTTTATTTTAGAATATATATTCTCTGCTTGGCATTGGCTGCCATTGTTAAAAATAAGATCTCCACGCATGCCATTTATTCTTAGTATGGCATCGTCCATTAACGCAAGATTAAGACACATTGATGTTTTTATGAAGTGGTCAGTTCCCCATATATTATACCAGTCATCATCTTCACGGCTGACTTTTACTTCGTATGATCCATTTTTTATTTCATTTTCCCCATAAACTCCTGACACATCGCATGAATCTTTGCTATCTATGAATATTAACTGATTGTTATACCCATCGGTACGAAGATAGGCATTTTCAGAATAAGCATATACATAACAATATTTAGTATGAATGATAGAGTTTTTCCCATCAATGCGATAAACGTTGCTTGAATCTCTTGTTACTGAAATCTCATAGGTTTCGGCCAGTGTAGCTTGAGGTATAAAAAAACAAGATAAAAGTAAAAATTTTTTCATGGAATACATGTCTATTCCTTATTGTCTATTTTCTTTTCAATGTCATTGAGCTTTTCAAGCATGAGCCGGAGAAAATCTTCCGATGAGTGAGCAGGATCTGGCTGCTCTATAACGCGGGGATCTTTGACAGTTATGGTGGTTGTAATGTACTCAGTCCCGTGTAGCCCTTCCGTCAACTCATGTAATTGTACCGCAGCTTCAATGGCGCTGATGATTTCCGCATTTATCGAGCGGTTACGGGATTCGGCCATACGAACTAATTTTTCCTTTAGTTCAGCTGGCATCCTAACGTTGAATTGTGGATCTGTTCTAGCCATTTGTTAGCCTCAAAAAATCATATTGACATGATAGTTCGGTAATACTACAGTTCAAGTCGTAGTACCGTACTATCACTGAGGCGCAGAGGTGAACATGATGCCGACTAGGGCAATGCCACAGACGAATCTCCGGATTCCTCAACAAGTTAAAGATGGATTAAAGCGCATTGCAGCGCGTAATGGACGTTCGATGAACTCTGAAATTATTCAGGTTCTTGTCGAGCATTTGAATAAAAATGGCGAAGCCCTGACTACTCGAAATAGCCAGGGCTTCTGATTTGTCCAATCCCCACAAGGAAATAGACATGAATAGTGTAACAGCAAACAGCGCAACAAGCACAGTCCCCATGATCGCTGGAGAACTCACCACTTTTACATTTGGCGAGAAAGAGATCCGTGTCATAAACAAAGGCGGCGAGCCGTGGTTCGTTGCGAAGGATGTTTGTGATGCTCTTTCTCTCACCAACTCACGGAAAGCTCTTACCGCGCTTGATAAAGATGAAAAGGGTGTAACTTTAACTTACACCCTTGGAGGAAACCAAGAAGTAGCAACTGTATCCGAGTCTGGCATGTATACACTGGTTCTTCGCTGCCGCGATGCCATTAAACCAGGTTCTGTTCCTCATAAGTTTCGTAAATGGGTGACGGCTGAAGTACTGCCATCCATTCGTAAGAACGGCGTATACAGCAAAACCAAGAAAGCTTTACTCGGTAAAATTACCTTCGAACAGCAGGAGGCCATCAAGCAGTTGGTGATGAATCGCGGCAAGGCCTTACCAAAAGATCGCCAAGCTAAAGCGATGATTACGATGTGGTCAGCGTTGAAATCCCACTTTGGCGTCAGTTACAAGGAAATTGAGGAAAGCCAGTTTGCGGAGGCTCTGTCGCTGGCGGCGCGCGTACCGCTGGAAGGCGAACTCATGCCGCCCGTCTTCCTGCCCACGCCAGAACCATCCGTGGATCTAAGCATGGAAATACACAACATCGGAATTGCTTGCGGGCATATCGAATATATCTGGCGGGTGTGGGGCAGTGAACTTTACCCGGCGCTGAAAGCCGTGCGCTCACCGCTGGCCTACGAGCTAATGGATCGCATCCGGGACTCCTGCGCCATCGTCAACACTGTGCGGCGCGGACTGGAGAGAAATCGGGGCTAGTGTAGATGCCGGTAACATAGGGCCTGTGTTCTTTAAACTGGAGAAACAAATGCGCGACGAAGATTCTGGGAATATTGACGGTATTGATGGTACTTCCATCAATACATTGGAAGATGCTGCGATCATCATCAACTCGTTCGTGTGTCAGGGCAGGATCGGACCTGCGCGCCCGGACGATTTCGAGGCTGAAAGTATACTGGCCCATCTGTCTATTCTCGTTCATCAAGTGGAAGCTGGGGCGAGGAAACGAGAAGGATAAGTGTTCCCCGCACTCGCGGGGATAAACCTCTTCCCATCATCGTCGATAAGCGCTAAATTCCCCAAAGATACCGAGTTACGCCCTAAAAAGCTGACTCGGTTTTTTTATGCGCACCGCCCGCGCATTCACTCACGTCGAACCCAACCCTTTGGAATGAGCCTTTGAGGAGGTCAGTTAGTGCTGGCGAGCCTCGACGGGCTGATTTCCTGTGCGGCAAAGGTTCATTTCAAAGCAAGGTAAACGTTATGAAATATCCAACCGTAGCAGTAAACGGCGTTTCCGTTCGTGTTGATGAAGCGGGACGTTATAGCCTTAATGATCTCCATGCCGCAGCAGTAGCGAACGGGCAGGCAACAGAATCCCAAAGACCCGGCGAGTTTCTCAAGACAAAGCAAATCAAAGCATTTGTTCGTGAATTGAGCGATGCGAAGAAAATCGCATCGGTAAAAACCATTAAAGGAGGCAACGAGCAAGGGTCTTGGGGGCATGAACTTGTCGCCATTCGTTATGCTGCTTGGCTTAATCCCCGCTTTGAAATCCGTGTATACGAAACATTCAGAGAGGCGGTACTTAGCGGCATTTCCGCGATGAATCGCCTTAATCGTCTTGATCTGCTGATTGACACTGAAAAAAAAGAGATCAGCGCCTGCGCTCGCCGGATGAATCAGTGGGGTGTTGGAGGCCGAAAGCAAATCCTGCATACAGTTCGCGAACGCATGGCATCGGAGATTCAATTACTGGTGCCTGGTCTAGAGCAGTGAGCATCTTTCGCCTCAATCTATCTTCCCAAATAATCCGCTTCGGCGGTTTTTTTATGCCTAAATTTTGGAGTCGCAATGGCTAATGACCCGCAACAACTTCGCCCGGAAGCGCAGCGAGCGAACGACAACCGGCAGGGGTTGAATATTCAGCAGCCCGGTGAAGTTCCCGCATATGATCCCCAAGACTTCACGCTTGAAAATTGGAATAAGGCGCCGCACGAACGTCCCAAATCAACCTGGGGCGACGACTTTAAGGCTCTCGCTGCCGCGCCTCTCAACATGGTGGCTGGCGTTGGACAGATATTCAAAGCCGGAGATCAAATCCTTGATGCTGCTACTACGGAGGGGGCGGAGGAAAATCCCAACCCGTGGGGCATCGACGATCAAATGATGAGCGTCATGCGCCAGAACAACGGCAATCCTCTGTCGCGTGCTGGCACCGCCGCTATTCAGGGCGCTGGCGAACTGGCCGGAAGCGCAGCGCAATCCATCTTGGATTCACGCACCGAGGGGGCGAAACAGGCTGCCGCTCAGGATTTTGCAACCATTGACCGTGATAAAGACGGTAATATTACCGGTATCAGTGCAGGCGAGGGGTTATTCAACCCCAGTGCATGGATGCAGAACGCAATTCCCAGTATGGCCACTATGTTCACCAGTGCGGGTGCCGCAAGGCTGGGATCGGCCGCTGTGCGGGAAATGGTCGAGAAGGCGGCATTCAATAAACTGCGTCAAAAATTGCCGGAAGAATCTGCGCGACAAGTTGCCAAGGCGACGGCGGATCGTGCCGCCGCAGCCGCGGGGAAAGGTACATTCGTTGGTTCGCAAGCTGCTACCGAGCAGGGGCAGGGTGGCATCGATATGCGCAACGAGATCAATGCGCTATCTTTCGATGAACTGATGAGCAGCACCACCTTCCAGCAGGCGTTCAGTGATATTGATACTGATCCGAACTACTCCAATATGGATGATACGCAAAAACTGACGATGGCTCGCAGTATGGTGGCGGAAAAGGCGGCAAATGCCGCTACGTTCGATCCTAAAGCATTAGCGGTTAATATCGGCGCGGCAATGCTGGGCGACCACACATTGATATCGCTCGTCACAAAAAGAGCGGCGGCGCGAGGAATTCTCTCAGGTATGGCGAAGGGCGCTACTGCTGAAGGCTCGACGGAGTTCGCTCAGGGCGCGACGCAGCGCTACGTTCAGAATGAACAGTTGATCGACACAGCCGGACAGAATATCGACCCCATGACAGACGTGCTGAAAACCGGCCTTAATAATGCCGTGGTTGGCGCAGGCATGGGTGGGGGATTTGGCGCCGTCGGTGGAATGCGTGGAAGAAAAGGGGCGACTGAACAGCAGTCTACCGATCCTGTAGCCGAGCAACAGCGCCAGGACAAGCAAAAGCAACTGGAAAAACAGTACGGGCAGATGCTGGACGGCGATCTGTTGACTGCTTTCCAGAACCTGAACCAGAAGGAAGAACTAACCTCCGACGAGCAGGAACAACTTCAGGCCGCCCAATCCGCGTTGGCCCGGCGGATGGATGTTGGCGGGCTCAAAGTGGACGTACCTGAATGGCAGAACTCGGGTAATGAAACCGGCAGTGGTTCGGGCATCCCGGTGGCAAAGTTGGGAGAAGACGGCCCGCCGCCGGGATACCAAGGCGAGTGGCGCGATGGAGAGCCGGTTATATCGGTTACCAGTGGGGCTGATGCGCCGCAATTCAATCCAGAGAATGTTACTGGTACGCCGCAAAGTCGTATTGATGAATTCCGCGACACGCCCGCATATCTTCGTCAGGATCCTCGAGTGCAGGGATTTGCGGAAGATAGTGAAGTGCAGCGTACGCTCAGTGAACATCAGCCCGCACCAACCGCCGACGAGTTAATTCGCCAGCAGATAGAACAGGGTGATCAGGGGTACACGCAGGAAGAACAAGCCATTTTGGATCAGGCTGAAAAAATCAGGGCATCACGTCAACCTCGCCTTCCCGCACCAGGTCAAACGTCAGTGATCGCCATGCCGGGTGAAGTTCGCCTGCCGGTTGGTGATGAAACGCAAGTCGGGCCGGGGCCGCAGTTTGACGCTGGCCGCCAGGTGCGAGGTGAAGAGTACATCCCGGCAGAGCGTAGCCAGACTGGCGGTAAAGAAGTTGGCCGAGCCTCGCGGACTTTTGAAGGAGAAACTGTACCGTCAAATGCCATTGAAGATAAAAATATCATCTTCGCCGGTGCGCCGACGATCGACGAGGGACAGGCCAGCCAGCCGCCGCAATTCAGCCAGGGCGAGACGCGCGCCCAGCGGCAGACACGGGAATTTACAGAAGCGATGGGGGCTAATAGTGACAAGCCTGATGGCCTGCCAGATCAACGCCACCGTGTCGCCGGCGTACCGGTCGATGCGCAAACCGAAGCCTATGCTCGAGGAGAACTGGTCGGTCAGTTGAAATTGTTCGCAGGCAACAAGCCCTATTCCAGTGAACGAGTTGCCCTTGCTTCCCGCTGGGCGAAAATGCCGGGGGCTACAGTGGAGCCTGTTGGGGATGGTTACGGTGTGCGTCTGCCACCGAAAGCACCGAACCCAACCGAGGCGGACAGCACCGCTCAATCAGAAATCACGGATAGCAGTGAGATAAATCACCGTGGCTATCCTCTTTTCCCGGTAGACGCGACGCGCCGAGACACCGGCGAGCCGGTGAAGGCATGGGCAGTTCAGGCGGAACCAAATAGTCCGATTAAGATGGCGCCAAGACTCTTTGAAACGCGTGAAGAGGCGGTATCCTACGCTGACCGGTTGGCTGATCGGGATGAACGCAACGCGGTATCCAGAGGCAAACGTGTAGCGGATCACAAAGAGAGGGAGGCGGTGGAGGCCGAGAAGCGTGCGCCAATTAACGAGTTTCTTGGTGCGCAGAATTTCACTCCCATGCAGCGCGGGAAGGCGGACAAAGCGTTACTGGAAATAGTGAATTACCCTGAATTTGACCGCCCATTGACAAGGGCGGAGGTTGTTCAGAGATTGATTGGACGCGGCTGGCGCCCGGAAACCAAGCAAAGGACGTCTGGTGACGGGAAGAGCAAAACGTTATACCGGATTGTTTCTGATGATGGCGATCTCTATAACGTGACAAAAACGGAGCATGATTTTGCCGCACATCTGGTTGCCAAACGCTCGTCTAAGAAAAACTCCGGTACACTCTACTCGCGCCAGAACGATCGCAAAGACGGTCTGACCGTAGAAGAAGCTCGTCGCATTGCCGATGATTTCCAGAGTGAGTACAATGGCAACATTCCGCTTGATATCCGGGTGTATGCTCGACAGGAAGATGCCTATGGTCCGCAAGCAACGCGAGAAAATATCGGAAGAATCCCGGGTGCGTATCATGCCGCCGGAAAAGGAAGGATCGTACTTAACGCTGCCAGCATTCGTGACACGGCGGACGGACGAGCAACACTCCGTCACGAAGTGCTTGGCCACTTTGGAATCAACACCTTTAAGCCAGCGGATAAAAGACTGGTTCTTGATTCGCTTCTCAAAACGCGTGAAGACCCTAAATTCCGATCACTCTGGGAACAAGTAAGACAGAATTACGGCGATCGGCAGGAATCCATTCAGGCAGAAGAGGTTTTCGCTCACGCAGCCGAACTGGAGCGCGCCGAACGCAATGCTCGCACTCGTCGTCGGATTATTCCCTCCGAAGTCCTGCATGCTTTCCAGATGGCTCTACGCCGTAGCGGTCTGGTTAAAGGCCCGATGAAAATCAGCGAACTTTATGATGCCGTTGACGCGGTAGCCGCCGGTATTCGCAGCGGACGGCGACAGCAACAAACGTTCCCGAAAACCGATCAGGATCAGTTCCGACGAGATAGCGATCAGCAGCAAAACGCCTCCAAGCCCGGAGGCGTTGTTGTTTCTGCCACCGATATTGGCGGCGGCAACATCATTCACGATGGCAGCTTTAGCAAAGACGGCGGCAAACCCGCTCAAGGTATGACGCGAAACCGTGTACAACTGGCGTCGGATCTTTTCGTTTCCAATCTTAACGGTGCCGCCAAGATCAAGGTTAAAGCGGTACAGACACAGGCAGAAGCCGCTGCCATGATGCCGAACGGTATTCCTGAAGAGTTCGGCACAGTTCATGCCATCTATCAGCCGGAACTCAGTCGGGTGATTGTCATCGCCGACAATATCGCTAATCCCCGCGAACTGCGCGCCAAATTGCGACATGAAATTATCGCCCATCATGGTCTGGCCTCGGTTATCGGCGATGTGGAGTACGATCGCATAATGCGGGTGCTTCACCAGACACGCGACAGCAAAAACAACACCATTCAGGGTGTCTGGCGCCAGGTAGAACAATCTTACGGACAGGAATCACTGGAAACGCAGGCTAACGAGTTTCTGGCGCATATGGCCGAACGCGCCGAGTTAACAAAGTTGGGTGGCGTGTGGGATCGATTTGTTACGTTGTTGACCAATGCGCTGCGCAAAGCAGGGATACTGAATCCGATGGATATCACGCCAGCGGAGATCCGCAATATCCTGCGCACCATCACTGGACGGTTCCAGAAGACGGCCATGTATGCTAACGAGCAGCCTGGCACCCGCGAGTTTGATAACACCTTCTCACGTACTGATGCGCTTTATTCCCAGAGCAACGATAACGTTGATCCGCTCAAACCGCTGCCGGCGGAAGCGGAACAGTTCCGCGAGAATTTGGGTAAAGCTATGCGATCGCTCCGCTCCGCAGACACGCCAGTTACTATCGGGCGGACGCCGCCGGTATTGCGGGCATTAGGCGCACCGAATTTGGATATGGTGATCACTCGCGACACCGTGCGTAAGGCTACCAACGGTGTTAAGCACGACGTGCCGATGGGCGTGATAGAGCGTCTGCCGGAATTGATGCATGACCCAGTGGCGGTTTATCGTTCGCGCACAGAAGATAATGCGGTAGTGGTACTACTGGAAGCCAATGACGCCAATGGCGATCCCGTGCTGTCTGCCGTCCACATGAATGCGGTGCGTCAGCATATGGAGATCAATCGTATTGCGTCTGTTTACGGAACCGAAGAAGGGAAGAAAATTAACACGATGGAACGGGAAGGTCTGGCGCTATATCGCCGGGAAAAAGAAAACCCTGGTAACCCTCTATCCATAGGGCTCCAATTGCCCAAGGAGGAGCGTTCTTACCAGGGTTCCGATTCTGCCAGTCGCCGATACTCGCAGGGGCTCCAATTGCCCAAGGAGGGCGACCCCGCAGAATCAGGTCAAAATATACTCTCTTCCGACGATATCCGCAAGAACAAGACGCTCTATTCACGCTCCGGTAATCCTGCAATGGATGCTGAAACCTCCCGGAAAATGGGCTTCAACGTCGAAAAAGGCTGGTTTGATAAAGCCAAAGACTTCTATCAGATAGCGACCGACAAGGATAAGACGGAGCTTAAACAATGGTGGCAAGAAACCTTCCGCAAGTTGAATACCAAAACCTTTGACGGCCTGGCGCCGCTAAAATATGCCGAGGATGCGGTCGGTAAATCAGATGCGACTGTTTCCGGCTACACGGCGGCGCGTATGTCTGCGGGATCTAGATCGGTGACCGCTGCTGTTCTGGAACATGGTCTGGTGCGTTACAACAAAACCGAGGGCATTACTGAACGTATCCCCGGCACCGGAAAAGCTGACTCACTTATAGGCATTCTGGATGGGCTCGGCAACCATCGAGAAAATTTCCTCAAATGGATCGCTGGCCACCGCTCCGAACGCCTGATGGCGGAGGGCAGGGAAAATAACTTCACCGCTGATGAAATTACCTACATGAAGTCTCTGAATCGCGGCAATGAAAAATTGTTTGCGGAGCAGAAGAAAAAATACGATGCGTTCATCAAGTCCATTATCGACTTGCAGCAGGATATGGGGCTGATAGATCCAGAAAGTCGGGCCATGTGGGAGGATGCCTGGTATTTACCTTACTATCGTGAGGCCGAAAACGGTGAAACGCATGGCCCCTGGACGACACGCGGAATTGCCAATCAGAGCAGCACGATCCGCAAGCTGAAAGGCTCTGATCTCACCATTAAAGACCCGATTGAAAACCTGTTTAACTATGTTGCGAAATCTGTTGATGCTTCAATGAAGAATGAGGCCATGCGCCGTTCGGTCGTCAATCTGGGGGATACCGGGGTAATCGACATTATCGAGAATCCCAACCAGATCGACTATCAGCGCCTGAAGAAAGACACGGTAAAGGTTTTCGTTGACGGTAAAGAGCAGCTTGCCCGCATCAATGACCCGGATTTGTACCGTGCTTTCACCATGATTGACCTGGAGCGCAGCAATTCACTGTTTATGAGAGCAGCACGGCAGGCCAAACGGGTACTAACCATCGGCACCACGGCTATGCCGGATTTTATCATCCGCAACTTTGTTCGTGATGCTATTCATTCATGGGCCATTAACAAGGATGGCTTCAGGCTTGGCCTAGATTCGTTGAAAGGTCTGAAAAAAGCCATGAGCACAGACGACACGCTGGTGGATATGATGTTCGCCGGCGCGACATTCGGCGGTGGTTACTCCAATGTGTATGATCCGGCTGGCACCGCCTCCAGTATTCGCAAAGTTCTACGCCGTAAGGGATATAACGATAGCCAGATTCGTGAATTTGAATCGTCCATTGTGCGAAGTAGTAAAGAGGCGATGGATAAGGTCGGCTGGGCGATGGAAAAATACAAGAAGGTCAGTGAAGGGGCCGAGAATGCCAACCGCATTGCCACTTATGACGCCGCGATTAAAGCAGGCAAGAGCAGGGCGCAGGCAGCGTTTGAATCCCGCGATTTGATGGACTTCAGCATGATGGGGGCCAGCAATTTAATGATTAACCTCAGCGATATGTTGCCATTCTTTAATGCCAGGATGCAGGGGTTAAGCAAACTGAGTCGGGCAATAAAAGATAATCCTCAAGAGGTGTTAAAGCGCAGCAGCTACATTATGGCCGCGTCACTGGCATTGTTGGCGCTTAACTGGGATCGAAAAGAGTACGAGGAGTTGCCCGATTGGGATAAGGATACCTACTGGCATTTCTGGACAGGCGATCAACACTGGCGAGTCCCGAAGCCATTCGAGTTAGGTTTGCTTTCCGCGACGATACCGGAGCGCTTTGTTCGCGCTTTGGGTAGTAAGGACAGTCCGGCCAAATTCGGCAAGTTGGTAGCCCATAATTTCATTGAAACGATGGCGTTTAACCCAATTCCGCAAGTTGCTATGCCGATCGCGGAAGCCTATGTCAATTATGACTTCTTCAAAGGCGGGCCGATTGAGAACATGGCAGATAGCAACCTGATTGCCGGGGCTCGCTATAACGACCAAACCAGTCTGCTTATGCGCGAGATTGGAGAAGCCACTAATTTGTCACCTAAGATGCTGGATCACATCATTACCGGTTATACCGGTACGTTGGGAGCCTACATACTTGGGGCGACAAACATTGTAATGCGTAATTTGGGAGATAGCGGCGAGTCACCCTCACTGCGCCTTGACGAAATGCCCGTCATTAAAGCATTCGCTCGCGGTTCTGATCCGGCCAAGTCCACACAGTTCACCGAAGACTTTTACCGGATGATGACTCAGGCTAACCAGATCAACAGCACGATTAATGATTACCGAAAACAGGGGCGCCAGGATAATGCCAATGAGTTGTTGCAGGAAAACAAGGGGAAACTGTCGCAACGCAGGGCGCTGACGGCGACGCAGAAGCAGGTGAAACAACTCAATGCTCAGATTGAGCTTACCCGCGCTGACCGCATCTTAACGTCTGAGCAGAAGAGGGAAAGGATTGATCGCCTGATGGCAAAGAGGAACAAGCTGGTTCAACTGGCAGTGGAACGGGTTAACCCGTATTTTGACTGAACACTAAGAAGCGACCTGTAATAAATTATCGAGTGTCCAGGTGGTGTCATTAAACCGGTAATGACGAGGATGAAACTGGTGTTGCTATCCAGAATCATTCGGCATGTACCGGTTATCAGTAGCGCGGTGTTAACAAAAGAGACGAAAACACAGGATGAATCATGACCAAACCAGGGATTTTACATCCCTGGCGGAATTCGGCATGGTCAGGCTAATTAAACTTACCCTCGCAGTCAGACAAGTCTTTGAACTCATGTTTCTCAACCCATGTATATTTAAAAGCATCACCTACAAGGTATTCTTTTTCATAAAAACCGTCTCGCTGCTCATATATAGGCTGATCGTAGACATGCCTCCCTATTTCTATTCTTCCCCAACAGGTGGCCGGGTTATAGACAGTTGTGCATGCGGTAGTCAATAAAAGAACAGGAATGAGTAAAAGGTATTTCATATTAATTTCCCTATATATTATTTATAAATCAATTGCTTTGCGAAGATATTCTATCGTAACCAGCTTCTGATGCACATGATAAGTGTCAGAAAAAGCAGAAAACCGGTTACGCCCAGGATAATGCTGGTGTTGCTATTCAGATCCATTCGACACTTACCGGTTATCAGAAAAGCGGCGATGATGAACGGGACTGAAAACACTGGGTGAATGGTGATCATAACGGCAGCCAGAATCAGGCAGATGATGAAGGCGGTGGATGACATAAATATCCTTAATTTTAGGGGCAAATTTAGGGGCAAAATAAAGGGGAAAGGGCAAAAAAGGGGCATTTTTTGGGGTGCACAAGGTAACTTATGGTGATGAGAATTATTAGTCAACACTCTGAAATATAAACAAAATATAATATTTTCAATTATTTATATTTGGGAGTGAGGCTTGTTGAGATTGTATTGTTGTTTTTGACTGACCACGGGCATCTCTTACTGTAAGCACAATTAACAGTGAACAAAGCGAACGCCGCTGCATGAAATGCGCGGCGCAGGTTATCGTCAGTATGGTACGGATTGCGCGGTTGAATACCAGAAGGATTTATCGTATTCGGCGGTATTTTACCTTTTCTTGCTCGCCGCGCCTTTATCCCGACGCTATTCTTTGATCTTATGCCGCATACGGTGATTTATCAGTGTGACGGTGAAATAAGCTGTGGTAAATAAAGTAGTGCAAATTAATTAACCCTTCCCGTTATTGCAAACGTACCGGAGCCAGAGAATGAAAGTGTATCAATGGTTATTCACTGTGGTTGTCCTCGTACTATCTGGTTGCAGCAATAGTGAAAAAACCACTGCCGTAAATCAGCAGGATCGTGCATTTTATAACGATAATGCTGTTGCGTTGTTAAAAAGCAATTCGCCTGCTGATGTTAGCTGTTCATTAATGGGGGGAACGATGGCGTTATCCAGACAATTAAATGGCGCCAATGTGGGAACCTGCCAACTGGCCAATGGCAAACGTTGTGATGAACGGTCATTGATGAATGGGACCTGTCCGGCCGGCTGATCCCTGCGTAAGCACTAGACTGCCGCAGGGAGAGCGATATTGGCTTAGGGATTCAATAGATTAGGGCAGTCTTCATCCCGGCTTATCTGATGCAGGTTTTGCAGCGTGGTTTGTGAAATACTGGTCAGGGCTTCTTCGGTCAGGAATGCCTGATGCCCGGTAAACAACACGTTATGACAGGCAGACAAACGACGGAAAACATCGTCCTGAATAACGTCGTTAGATTTATCGGCAAAAAACAGGTCGCGTTCGTTCTCATAGACGTCCATGCCCAGCGCCCCGATCTTCTGCTGTTTCAGCGCATCAATGGCCGCCTGTGAATCAATTAATCCCCCCCGGCTGGTATTGACGATCATTACCCCGGTTTTCATCTGTGAAAAGGCGGCCTGATTAAGTAGATGATGGTTTTCCGGCGTCAGCGGGCAGTGTAGTGAAATCACATCCGAACGGGCGTAAAGGGTTTTCAGATCCACATAATCAGCGCCCAGTTCAAGCGCCTGAGGATTAGGGTAGGGATCAAACGCCAGCAGGCGCATACCAAATCCTTTAAGGATACGCATCGCCGCGATACCGATTTTCCCGGTGCCGATAATACCGGCGGTTCGGTTGTGCATATTGAAGCCAATCAACCCTTCCAGTGAAAAATTCGCATCACGGGTACGTTGATAAGCGCGATGAATGCGACGGTTAAGGCACAGCATCATTCCGACAGCATGTTCGGCAACCGCTTCCGGTGAATAAGCCGGAACCCGAACCACTTTTATCCCCAGTTGTTTGGCGGCATCGAGATCGACGTTATTGAAACCGGCGCAGCGCAGCGCCACCGTTTTTACGCCGAGTTGCGCCAGTTCGGTCAACACGTTACGACTGCCGTCATCGTTAACAAAAATGCACACCGCCTGGCAGCCGTCCGCTGTTTTCGCGGTGCGTGCCGTCAGCATGAAATCAAAAAACTCTATCTGATAGCCAAACTGCTGGTTGACCTGCTCTAAATATTTACGGTCATATTGTTTGGTACTGTAAACTGCCAGTTTCATAGCGTGTTTCTCCGCAAAATACTTAGGTTAAGCTATCAGAAAATACTGAACAGACAAACTGTTGCCCGACTAACAATAACAGCTTGAGAATATGAAGTAAGGATAAATAATTCATCCATAATAATAGAACGGTGCGCCACATGCTCTCTGGCCTGAATAGGATCCTTAACATCCACTAATGATTAAAAAATACTCACTTATAGGCTTGGTACTGGTACTTCTGTTGTTGGTCGTATCATGGTGGACACTGCCCCGGTGGTTACCACGGCTGCTGGCTCTCTGGCTGCCGCCACAGATTAGCTTCACGCTGCATTCCTCTCCAGGCTGGCATAATCGGGGGCTGCAAAGTGATGGTTTTAGTCTGAAGGTGGGTGACTGTCCGTTGCTTAATGTGCGTGACATCTCGCTGCATCGACAGTCAGGCCGGTGGCGTGTCGGTATGGACGTCGTTACGCTGGATAGCGACTGTCTGTCGCTATTGCCTGCAAATAATCACGCTGCACCCGCGCAACTCTCTCAGTGGCAACAGCGTCTGCCTGCGGCAGATATCACCATCGATCAATTTATCCTGCAACCCTGGCAGGATTATGCCGGGCAGGTGCAGTTAAGTACCGATGGTCACAGGCAACAAATACTCCATTATCAGGGCGATCAGCTGGCTTTTCAGGCCGAATTGAAAAATCAGCACCTGGTATTGCGAGACGGTATGTTGGCTACCCCGGCAGGTTATTCCCGGTTACAGGTCAGCGGGGAGATGGATTTGGCTGATACGTTGTCGCAGCCACCCGTACAGGGAAGATTAACAGGTCATCTTGATAGCGGGCAAACCCAGGAACCTCTCTCTGTGCTATTACGCTGGCAAGGCAAGCAGGGTGAATTTTCGCTGAATGCAGACGGCGACAACCAACCTTTGGTGTCGTTACCGTGGCGGCTAACTGACGAAACCATTCAGGTGAATGATGGTTTCTGGCGCTGGCCTTATGCCACGCAACCCCTCTCCGGACAGGTATCCATCACACTGCAAAACTGGCGCAATGGGCTGGATAAAACCCGTATTGATGCGCGTATGAACATGTTAACGCAGGGGCATAACGGTAAAGCCAACGCGGTGCTGGTATTGGGGCCGGGCAATCTGGGGCTGATAAACAGCGCGTTGCGATTCCAGTTGACCGGCCAGGCTAACCTGTCGGATGTTTCGTTGACGGCATCACTCCCGGGCATGATCCAAGGCTCGGTGTTAAATCCTGAATTGTCTATTTTACCGGGCGCGTTGTTACGGGCCTGGGGAAGGCTGACGCCACAGCTACGGCTTGAAGAAGCCCGCTGGCCGTTGGCCGGGTTACGGGTCGGCGCCACGGGGGTTAATGGTCGTTTACAGGCAATTGTTAAAGCGCGGGACGTCTATTGGGGGCGATTTAATCTGCATCTTGATGGCAAGGCGCAAGACTTCTGGCCGGATAAAGGACAGTGGCAATGGCGCTACTGGGGCAGTGGACAACTGCCGCCACTAAAAGGGAAATGGGATGTTGCCGGCCGTGGTCGCTGGCAGGATACCCTTATTGAGATCGACCAGCTTTCCAGCGGGCTGGATCAACTGCGCTATGGGTTAGTGAGGGTGCATCGGCCACGGCTTTCGATCGCCGAACCCGTGCGCTGGCAGCGTGACCGATCGGGGGCAAATTTTCAGGGGGCCTTACAGCTTGCGGCGCAACAGGTGGATTTCAGTAACGGTGGTTATCTTCCGCCGTCACTGTTGACGCTTAAGCTGCAAGGGCGCGATCCCGGCGATTTTCTATGGCAAGGACAACTGCGGGCGCAGGATATTGGCCCGGTTGCGCTGCGCGGACGCTGGGATGGGGAGCGCCTGCGGGGTGGCGCATGGTGGCCGCAACAACCGTTGAAAGTATTTCAGCCGCTACTGTCTCCCCGATTGAAAATGAATATCCGTGCCGGGCAGTTTTACGCCCAATCGGCTTTTTCTGCGGCCCGCGGGGAAGGCTTCCGCGCAGGCGGACACTGGGTAGTGAAAAATGGCGGCCTGTGGTTGCAGGACGGTGAGGTCAGCGGGGTTAACTTTATTCTTCCTTATCGTCTTCAGGATCAACATTGGCAATTAGGCGTGAAACAGCCAGCCACGCTGCGCATTGAGAGCCTGGATAACCTGTTCACCATGACCAATATCCGTGTCGATCTGCATGGGTTTTATCCTTACAGCGAAAGACAGCCACTGACGATGTCGCAGGCCAGTATGGATGTATTACGCGGGCATATCAGCCTTTCCGCATTGCGCTGGCCACAGCGGGAGGCGGCATTATTAAATGTGGAAAGCGTGGAACTCAGCGAACTGTTGACGTTATTGAAATTGAAACAACTTGCGATATCTGGACGGGTGAGCGGGGTATTACCGCTGAATTTTAACCACCGGCAAATGTTGATTCAGGGCGGTCGGTTTAGCAACGATCGCTTCCTGACGTTGCGGCTGGACAAACAAATGGCCGATGATCTCGAAGGTAAAAATATGGCCAGCGGAGCGGCAATCAACTGGCTGCGTTATCTGGAAATTGGCCGTTCCTATGCAACGGTTGAGCTGAATAATCAGGGGACGTTATCGCTTACCTCGCAGATTCAGGGGAAAAATCCTACACTCAGTGCCGACACGCAGGTGATACTCAATTACAGTCATCAGGAGAATATCTTCCAGCTATGGCGCAGTTTACGTTTTGGCGATAATTTGCAGGATACGCTGGAGCAGCAGGCGAATGAATAAAGGCAGGATAGGATGATGAAAAATCTGTATGCATCGAAGGCAACGCTCGGCGCTGTGTTTTTACTGGCAGGATGTGTACCGCGAATAGAAGTGGCCGCGTCCAAAGAGCCGATAACCATCAATATGAATGTCAAAATCGATCATGAGATTTATATCAAGGCGGATAAAGATGCTACACAACTGCTGGAAAAATCAGAAAACGCGACAGGTGAAGCGATAAAGAAAAGCGCGCCGCAGGGCGCGCAATAAACAGCCAGACACAAAAATTAATACCAAGGTAGTAATGATGACTCTTTTAGGTTAAGCGGCAGCCAACTGAGATAACTTTGTTTTAGCGTCTTCAGCGGCTTTTTTCGCCATATCCGGGCCGTAAGCAATGCCTTCGGCAAAAACAAATTCAACATCGGTAATACCAATGAAACCCAGGAACAGCCGCAGATAGGGTTCCAGCAGGTCACTTGGCGTACCTTTATGAATACCGCCGCGGCTGGTGAGCACGATAGCGCGCTTGCCTTTAACCAGACCTTCAGGGCCTTGCTCGGTATAGCGGAATGTCACCCCGGCGCGGGCAATCAGGTCAAAATAGTTTTTCAACTGCGTCGGAATGTTAAAGTTGTACATGGGGGCGGCAATCGCAATAACGTCATGCGCCTGCAATTCTGCAATCAGCTCATCAGACAGGCTTAATGCTTCCTGCTGACGCGGTGTCAGCGGCGCATCAGAGGGGCGCAGCGCCGCGACTAATTCGCCATCAAGAACCGGAATAGGCTGTGCGGCTAAATCACGAACGGTAACGCTATCGCCGGGATGGGCAGACGTCCATTGCGAACTGAAGTAGTCAGCCAGTTGATTTGACTGAGAAAAATCTGCCAGGATGCTTGATTTCAGAACCAATACTTTGCTCATGCCAATTCCTTATTTATTGAGATTGGGACAGATTGATGAGTCGCCCCCCTGATGAGTCACATCTTATTCGCCTGATAAGTCGGTTGAAAGTGCAATATTTCGAGCACATTGTTCGATTTTATTGAACAAGGATTCGGTATCGCTGGTTAGAGCCGCGACCGTCGATGTGCTACCATGCCCGCCGAAAAATAAGGGCGTGCCGACATTCCGCCATAGCAAAAAGTATTAAGGAATAGCAACGTGAAATCACCTCTCAACGCATTATCTTCGCAGTTAAATGAGTTAATGCTCCGCGATCAGCAACGTCTGCGCCGTCGTTTACAAGGGGCAGCGAAAGTTGGCAACCCACAGGCGCAAACCGCTATCGCACAAGACATTGAAGGTGAGATCGCCGTTGCCCGCCAGAAAGTGGAAAACCGGCGTGCGAGCTGCCCGTCGATCAATTACCCTGAACAACTGCCGGTCAGCCAGAAAAAAGACGATATCCTCAAGGCGCTGTGCGACCATCAGGTGATCATCGTCGCCGGGGAAACCGGTTCGGGTAAGACCACACAGCTACCGAAGATCTGTCTGGAATTAGGGCGGGGCGTCCGTGGGCTGATCGGCCATACCCAGCCGCGCCGGCTGGCCGCCAGAACGGTAGCCGATCGCATTGCGGCGGAATTGGATACGCCGCTGGGCGGGTGCGTGGGTTACAAGGTTCGCTTTAATGATCAGGTGGGTGACAACACGTTGGTGAAGCTGATGACCGACGGTATTCTGCTGGCGGAAATTCAGCAGGATCGCCTGTTGATGCAGTACGACACCCTGATTATCGATGAGGCGCACGAGCGCAGTTTGAATATCGATTTTATTCTGGGCTATTTGCGTCAATTGTTGCCAAAACGTCCTGATTTAAAAGTGATTATCACCTCTGCCACCATCGATCCCCAGCGTTTTTCGCGCCATTTTGATCATGCGCCCATCATTGAGGTTTCCGGGCGCACTTACCCGGTTGATGTACGTTATCGTCAGGTGGTGGAGGATGCTGAAGACAGCGACCGCGATCAGCTACAGGCTATTTTTGATGCAGTGGAGGAGCTGGGGCGCGAAGGGCCGGGCGATATCCTGATCTTTATGAGCGGTGAGCGGGAAATCCGCGATACAGCGGATGCCCTGGCCAGGTTGGATTTACCCCACACCGAGATCCTGCCGCTATATGCCCGCTTGTCGAATCAGGAACAGAACCGGGTATTTCAGTCGCACCACGGTCGCCGCATCGTACTGGCGACCAACGTGGCGGAAACCTCGCTGACTGTACCGGGTATCCGCTATGTTATCGATCCCGGCACCGCACGTATCAGCCGTTACAGTTTCCGCACCAAAGTACAGCGTTTGCCGATTGAAGCCATTTCGCAGGCGTCGGCCAATCAGCGCAAAGGACGCTGTGGACGTGTCGCCGCCGGGGTGTGTATCCGGCTGTATTCCGAGCAGGATTTTTTGTCCCGCCCTGAGTTTACCGATCCTGAAATTCTGCGTACCAATTTGGCGTCCGTCATTCTGCAAATGACGGCGCTGGGGTTAGGCGATATTGCGGCGTTCCCGTTTGTGGAAGCGCCGGATAAGCGCAATATTCAGGATGGTGTACGGCTGCTGGAAGAACTGAGTGCCATCCAACTGGCAGAAAATGGTCACTATCAGTTAACGCCTATGGGACGGCAACTGGCTCAGTTGCCTATCGATCCGCGCCTGGCGCGCATGGTGCTGGAGGCGCGTCACTCCGGTTGCGTGCGCGAGGTGATGGTGATTACCGCGGCGCTGTCCATTCAGGACCCGCGAGAACGGCCAATGGATAAAAAACAGGCATCGGATGAAAAGCATCGGCGTTTTGCCGACAAAGAGTCCGATTTTATGGCGTTCGTCAATTTGTGGGACTATCTGCATGAACAGCAAAAAGCCTTGTCATCCAGTCAGTTCCGTCGGTTATGCCGCACTGATTACCTGAATTACCTGCGGGTGCGCGAGTGGCAGGATATCTACACCCAACTGCGTCAGGTGGTGAAAGAGTTGGGGCTGCCGGTTAACAGCGAGCCTGCCGATTATCGCAGCATCCACTGCGCATTGCTGACCGGATTGCTGTCGCATATCGGCCAGAAAGATATTGAAAAGCAAGAGTTCAGTGGGGCGCGCAATGCCCGTTTTGCGATTTTCCCCGGTTCCGGTTTATTTAAAAAACCACCGAAATGGACGATGGTTGCCGAACTGGTGGAAACCAGCCGGCTATGGGGGCGTATTGCCGCCCGCATCGATCCTGAATGGGTTGAGCCGCTGGCCCAGCACCTGATTAAGCGCAGTTACAGCGATCCTCACTGGGAAAAAGCGCAGGGTACGGTGATGGCGCAGGAAAAAGTCACCCTGTTCGGCCTGCCGATTGTGGCGGCGCGCAAGGTGAATTACAGCCAGGTAGACCCGGTACTGGCGCGTGAGCTTTTTATTCGCCATGCGCTGGTGGAAGGTGACTGGCAAACGCAGCACGCCTTTTTCCGCGCCAATCTGAAGCTGCTGGCCGAAGTTGAGGAACTGGAAAATAAATCCCGCCGCCGTGACATTCTGGTGGACGATGAAACGCTATTCGCATTCTACGATCAGCGTTTGCCGCACGATATTATTTCTGCCCGTCATTTTGATAACTGGTGGAAAACCGCCAGCCGTCAGGATGCCGATCTGCTGAACTTTGAAAAAAGTATGCTGATTAAGGACGGCGCAGATAACGTCAGTGCGTTGGATTATCCCAATTTCTGGCATCAGGGGAACCTGAAACTGCGTCTGTCATATCAGTTTGAACCGGGAACGGATGCTGATGGCGTAACGGTGCATATCCCGCTGCCTATTCTTAATCAGGTACGGGAAGCGGGGTTTGAATGGCAGATACCCGGCGTGCGTCGTGAACTGATTATTGCGTTGATCAAATCATTACCTAAACCGATGCGCCGTAATTTTGTGCCGGCGCCCAATTATGCTGAAGCGTTTCTGGCACGGGCCACGCCGCTGGAAAGAGGGCTATTGGACGCATTAGAGCGGGAATTACGGTTGATGACCGGCGTCACGGTGCCGCGTGATGAATGGCAGTGGGAACAGGTTCCCGATCATCTTAAAATCACATTCCGGGTGCTGGATGAGAAAAACCGTACCCTGCGGGAAGGTAAAGATCTCAATGCGCTGAAAGAGCGGCTTAAAGACAACGTGCAGCAGACGTTATCGGCGGTGGCCGACAGTGGGCTGGAACAGCGCGGTTTACATGTCTGGAGTTTCGGCTCCCTGCCGGACTGCTATGAGCAGAAACGCGGCGGCTATTCAGTGAAGGCCTATCCGGCATTGGTGGATGAAAAAGACAGCGTGGCGATCCGTTTATTTGATACGCCGCATCAGCAACAGCAGGTTATGCGACAGGGTCTACGGCGTTTACTATTGTTGAATATTCCGTCACCGATTAAGTATCTGCATGAGAAGTTGCCAAATAAGGCGAAACTGGGTCTCTATTTTAACCCTTACGGCAAAGTACTCGATCTGATTGATGACTGCATTGCCTGCGCGGTAGATAAGCTGATTTCCGAGTTTTGCGGCCCCGTTTGGCAGGAGGAGGCGTTCCGGCGCCTGCATGAAAAAGTGCGGGCAGAACTCAATGCGTCGGTTGTCGATATTGCCAGGCAGGTAGAGCAGATCCTGACGGCGGTGTTTGCCATCAATAAACGACTGAAAGGCCGGGTGGATATGGCGATGGCGTTAGCGTTAAGCGATATTAAAAGCCAGCTCGGTGGTTTGGTGTTCCGGGGTTTTGTCACCGCCAATGGCTGGCAGCGGTTGCCGGATGTAATGCGTTATTTACAGGCCATTGATCGTCGGCTGGAAAAATTGGCGCAGGATGTACACCGCGATCGGGCGCAAATGCTGAAGGTGGAACACGTGCAGCAGGCGTGGCGGCAGTGGTGGAATAAACTGCCAGCCGAGCGCCGTGACGACGATGAGGTGAAAGCGGTTCGCTGGATGATTGAAGAACTGCGGGTGAGCTATTTCGCCCAACAGTTGGGAACCCCATTTCCGATCTCGGACAAGCGGATATTGCAGGCGATGGAACAGGTTGCATCGTGATTATTTTCTCTCGCCAATAGGTTTCAGGTTGGCTTTTTAGGGGCGGGGATAAAAAATATTGTTGGTTTGGCAACTAAACAGAGCCTGAGTCCACATATTAAGTGAGGTTAATGATAAATCCATATTCATAGGTTCAGGCATGATTACCCGCTGATTCAATGTATACCCGTCATCTTTCAAGTTGCAGGTGTGTTGGCTTCCCTCACTCCCCCTAGTCACTTGCTACTGTAAGCTCCTGGGGATTCGCTCAGTTGCCGCCTGAAATCTATTGGGTAGACTGCACTGAGGAGGCGCTTTGCTGTGGATATGGATACCTTTTTCTTAATAAAAACAGGAGAGAGTTATGAGATGTTTACGACCAAACAGCCCTCCGTCGCCGGATAATACACCAACCAGAGCAACAGCGCAGCCCCGAAACAATCAGGCGAAACAGGAGGAGCGGAAACAGTTGTATAAGGAATGTTCTAGATTAGTCTCTCAGATGCAAGATCTGGATAAGAGACTCAGAACCCCGGCGACGGATCAATTGAGGCGGAGAGCCATTGACTTACAGCTTCAACTCTGTGATAGGAGAACAGCTCCACTGATTGAGTCCTGGCATGAACTAAATGAAATCAAAAAAGATGCGGAGGATATCGTTAATCCAACTTACGAGAGGGGCGAATCAAGCGGTGCAGCCAGAACCAGTGGCAGCGAATCGTATAACGCTTTTGACTACTCAGGCTCGTTTAGTCTGGGGCATCAGGCAAGACCGGGGCCCAGGTAACAAACAACAGATCAATATGATGATGTGAGAGGATAGATGTGACGGTAACCTGGTTATGCCGTGTTACCGTCAGACGAATTAAAAAACCGGCCTGCTGTCAGGGGCGTTGTTTAATGGGCCTGGATGATTCCGCTAATAACCTCTGTATCGAAGTCTGATACGGGTTCCGGTATTAAATCACCAATAAAAAACACCCAAAATCTTACAATCGAAAGGCGCTATTTTTAGTCAAAGGGATATTACCGTTTCGGAAAGCTATTTTGCAGCGATAGCTTTCGGAGTACGTCCTGATTCAGATTTAAATGACAGACCCGGCTGGTTTAATTTCATCTTTTAGCCGGACATAAACCGACTTGATTTCATCTTCACCATATTTTTGTTCCAGACGTTTGATAATAAAGTGGCCTTTCGCCATATTTTGATAATGGTTGATGAACAACGTATTAATTGCCGCACCACTTGCCGCACCGATAACCGGGACGATTTGGGCAGCCATTTTTTCCGTAATAGTAATGCCCAGCCGTGTAGCCACGGCATCAATCAGCTTTGCCAGCGTTCTTCCTGCCTGTGAGGATGTGATCCTCGCCGAGGCTTTTTCCGCGCTCTTCTTACTGGCTATGTCGATTAATTCACGCGTGGTATGTTTGGTAATGTCGGTCAGTACCGTGCGGGAAGCATAATAGGCGGAATCTGCCGCATCATCGCTTTTGGTGCGGCCGCCGAGCGCGAAAACCTCAACACAGGCGGCCTTGACGGAAAAATCGGCCAGCGAAAAACCTTCACTGCGGGCGATATCAGCGACTGAGCGCATCATAATCGTGGTGCTGATGGGAAGCTCGACGATTAATCCTGCCGCGCCAAAAAAACCACTGACTGCTCCGGAAGTGGCCGCCGCCAGCTTATGTGTTTTAGGCGATGATGCCCTTTTCGGGTCGTCATTCAGGGTATACAGCGCGGCATCAACGGATTTGTGCAAAGCGGCCTGAACCACATCCTGTATCTTGTTTTTTACCCACTTAGGCAGTTTAGACATGCTCCACTCAATTGGCCCGCCAACCAGATTCGCCAGTTGTATCGTAATTGAAGGGGCTTCCAGCAGAGTAATGGCTTGCCTGATATCATTCATGTCTTGTCGGTCATCAAAAATGGTCATAAAAATGCATCGGCCTTTATTAGTGATTCGAGTGACAAATCTGCCTGGGGCAGATTGGAACGCTGCTTGTCAGGCCGGTTAAGTGAGCCCCGCTAACTACGCTGCAACGTTAAGTGAGAAAGGGATACTTAAGTAGTAGTGAATGATGGGAAGATATGCAATGTGATTACGATGAATTAAAACAAACCCGTTATGAAGGTTAAAATCATACGAAATACGTCAACAGGTTTCATGCTTATTCATCCAGATAGTGAAATCCGCAGGCAAGAGCGGGCGCGAGAAATAATAGCCCTGAACTTCATCACATTCAAATTGGGCAAGGTAATCCAGCGTTTCCTTATTTTCAACGCCTTCAGCCAGAACATCATAATCAAGTTTATGCAACATGCTGATGACCGATTCCACGATAGTTCGACCATCTTTATCGGTATCAATATCTTTGATCAGCGATCTATCCAGCTTTATTATGCTTGCCGGAATATTTTTCAGGTAACTCAAATTGCTATAACCAGTACCAAAATCATCCAGTGAAATAGTGAAGCCCCGGTGCTTTAACTCCACAATAGTGGCGAGCGTCTCAGAGCTTTCCACTATTTTTTGCGTTTCCACACATTCAATTTCAATATCAGAAGTCGTCAGCCCGTGGTTATTGAGGATGGTAATCAGCCGGGTAATAAAATTATCTTCAGCGAAATTACTGGCGGCGATGTTAATGGATATCGGAAATAATATTCCTGCCTGTCGCCAGAGCTTTGCCTGTTGAGCAGCTTGCTGAATGACCCACTCGGTAAGCGGACGCATCAGCGTAGTTCCCTCTGCCAAAGGAATAAAACTGTCGGGGAAAATTTCACCCAGATCGGGATGATGCCAGCGAATAAGTGCTTCCGCACCAATGATTTTTCTGGTCTTGATATTCAGTTTGGGCTGATAAACCAAATACAGGCCAGGTTTGTTATGCTGCAATGTATCGGAAAGTTCGTTGAGTAGGGCAAAGGCTGTTTGTTGCGCCTTATCGCTATCTTCGTGGTAAGCACTCTGAGGGATATTATTCTTAATGGCATCATGCAGTGCGCTCATTGACTCACGCAGTATGCGCTGTGGGTCATTCACGGGAATCTGAAATTCCGTATAGCCGACAAATAATTCCAATTTTAATGGCACATGGCTGGTAATACTTTCCGGAATGCGGTCGGCACAGGTCATTAGTTTAGCCAAAACCTGCTCTTTTCTATCGGTTTTGACCAGCAAGGCAAAGCGGCCCACGGCAACACAATAAATATTTTCATGTGAATGAAAGGTCAGGCGCAGAAACATGCCAATATCTTTCAGCACACTTTCGACTGTCGGCATACCAAGTGCGCGCCCCATTTCGTAAGCGTAAGAAATATTAATGCTGTCGATAAGTATAAGCAGATAGTTTTCATGGATATCAGTCATTTGATTAATATCCTCTATTAAGCGCTGGCGGTTTGGCAGCATGGTGACCGCATCGATTAAGCCTATGGCATTACGGTATTTAATCAATGACATAGCGACAGTGGCCAAATTCTGTAGCGTATGCAATTGGCTCATGCTGAAAGTGCGGGGCGTATAATCAATGACACACAGCGTACCGATGGCATAACCTTCATCGGTAAAGAGCGGAATTCCAGCATAAAAGCGAATATATGGCGCACCAGAAACGTAAGGGCTATCTTTAAATCTTTCATCCTGCAATGCATCCTGACAGATAAGAAAACAGCCAGTCTGCACAGTGAATTGATCGAATGAGCCTATTTTTTCCATTTCCTTCAAGGCAAAATTGGTTTTTGCCCTGACGTGCTGTTTCTGTGAGCCACTCAGCGTCACCAACGCGGTTGGCATATTTAGTAACTGGCAAGTCAGCGAGGTGATCTTATTAAGAATATTATCTTGAGATATATCAATTAGTTGTAATAAATCCAGCGTTTGCATACGCTTTTTTTCATCCTGGTTTAAATGTCTTAACATGCTGGCTCCCCCTTTCTCGTAGTAATTAGTATCATACAATTAATATAATCTAATGCTTAAAGTACCGTGTGATGATGCGGCAAACTAAGGCATTGGCAGTAACGATTTCGATTTCTTAGCCAATGCTTCCAGCGCCTGACGGATCGCCGTAACGGAAACCGCACGATTATCTGCTTTGTCACGGTTGCTGGCGGCGGGCGCAGAGCTTTGAATGCCAATTAATACCCATCCGGAGGCTGTGTGCAGGAGTAATGGCGAACCGCTGTCACCGGGCAAGGTGTCGCACTGATGCGATAACACCGCAGAATGAATCCAGCCCGTAATAAGGCAGTCCTGATGGCGGTAAAGCGTATTTTGATGATCTTCAGGGTAGCCTGCCTGAGTAATACGCTGTCCATTTTGCGCGAGTGATTGTATTAACGCCTGACGACTCTTTTGCCATATGGGCAGCGGTGCTATCCCCGGCGGAGTCTGCTTTAATCGAATGAGTGCATAATCCCACTGCGCTGCGGCAGAGGGAATAATCCAGCCTTCGCCATCGGCTTCCAGCCTTTTACTGAGTTTCTTATTTACCAGTGCCTCAACCTCTTTTGTCTCATACCCCCAGCCAGTCTCTGTTGGCAAAAAACGTAGTTCGACTGGCGGGTCAATCTGGCCGTCAGGTGGCGTCAACACGCAATGCCCGGCGGTGAGCGCCAGGTGTGGGGAAATAAGCGTTGCGGTACACAGATTCCCGCTGGCGGTTTCAAGTTGCCCGATAGCTTGCCACGGCCATTGTGTTGCGTCAGGAACGCTATCCCGATCATCGTGGTTAAAAAATAAGATCTGCTGTTTTGCGGCTTCGGAAACGGCGTCTTCAGCCCAACTGAAAGGAGGGGGAAAGAACAATGAACATAGCAACCAGGCTGATATGCGCATGTAATATAGTGCCTTAGGTTAAAAGTCAGCAATTTGTTAACCAGGTTAACTGAAATAACTATAGATGCATTTTTGCCGGGAAGAGGTTAGGACTGATAATGTTTTTTAACATTCAAGAGGGACTGACCTGTGAGTTATAGAAAAAAGAGCAGGGTGACGATCCCACAGATGAGTACCAGGGATAGCATGATTTCAAATGAGTAACGATACGGCATCATCCGAACTCCCATGAAATAAACATCCGGTTGACCGGGTGTCAGACCATTAACAAAGTTCCTTATTAGGGAGAGCGTACTGAGGGGGGGTGGCGGCGTAAGCCGCCGACAAATTTGCCGGGAGCAAAATTTGAACAGCATTTATGCTGACCCGCAGGGTGGGACACAAGGATGTGTCCCATAATGGCCACTCGGTACGCTAGGCCCGTGTATCGCAGGCTTACAAGCGACTTTGTCAGCAACCTCACACTCGGTTGACCGGGTGTTTAGCATTGACGACAAAATCTGGCCATTGTTGTTATCCTGCCCTCTATGCCGCCGCACCTGCATCAGGTAAACGCTTATCAAGCCGCCGGTGTGGTAGGGGCCGGTTTTACCGTTTTTGCTTTTTTCACGTGTTTTTTCGCTGCCTGTGCTTTTTGGTCGGCAGGTTTAGCTTTTTTCACATGCTTTTTGGTCGCTTGTGCTTTTTGCTCTGTCGTATTGGTCTTTTTTACCTGTCTTTTATTGTGGATAACTTTAGCTGGCGCAGACGTTGTTGCCGTAGCAGCCGTTTGTACCGGGGTGGTGGGGGCGGTATCCGCGGCAAATGCTACAGAGGAGAGACCCAAAGCTGCACCTGCGATCATCACTAATACTTTATTCATCATCATTTCCTCATTTCCTGTTCACGTTTCGGACCCTGAGCCGGGCCGGTGAGGAGAGCATAGGGAAAAGGTGAAGCGCGTTCCGTAAGTGATTGGTTTCGGCGTGTAACCGAATGTACAAATAAGATTGCTGGCCGTCAGGTTATGGTGACGGCCAGCGTGCTTTCATTGGTTAGTTTACTGCGGGAACTGAGATCGTTGTTGCGGCCCTTAAACCAACCGTCATCAATAATAAAACCCGTATCTTGTCACAATCAAAGAAAAAACATAAGGAAAAGCGTAAACTCCGATAAAGTAAAACAGGCTAAACAAGGTTAAGTTCCTTTTTCTTTCACTTTCAGTATCCGCATTTCTCACAGAAGCATTTTGAATAAGAGGGTAAACAAGACCATAGGAAAGACCAAGCAAAGCCGAAGGGATAACATAAAATGAATTTGAATTAACAAAATTCATAAGAAACAATGATAAAGTCATAATAAAGAGTAGAATTATTATCATCAACTCTTTAGGGAACGAGTTTACTATTTTCGTTAAAGTGAAGCGGCACAGTATTACAG